>CAVROX010000001.1:0-107100 GCA_963722965.1 uncultured Solirubrobacterales bacterium
GTCGCGTACGAATGAGGCGGTGCCAACGTACGGCGCCCACCCTGACGGCGTCACGACCGACTTGGCGGGAACTCGTGCTCGTCTTCGGAACGGGTGTCACGCTGCGGGGCGCATTGCTGCTGGCCTCGCGCGTCGCTCTGCTGGTGGCCCGACCCTGCCGAGTGCTTGCCCGCAACGGGCACGGCTCCCCTGCGCGACGAGAAAGTATTGAACAGAAAAGGGGGACGAAATCGCTCTCGCTTACGTCTTGTAGGTGCAATGGCGACTTCCACCACCACCGGACAGCTCACGGTCCAGGTCCTCCACGGCCTCGAGGGACCCGCCCGCGACCGCGAGCTGATCCGCTCGTCGGCCGCCACGGGACGTCTCGATCGAGCACGTGATGGCCGCTCTCGGGGTCGGCCGGGCGGCCGCCTACCGCCGCGTCGCCGCCTGCATCGACGCGGCCTGCTCGAGCGCCTCGACCTCCTGCGCCACGAGCCGAGCCTGCTGCGCGCGACCCGTGCCGGGCTGCGCTACGCCGGCCTCGGGCTTCCCCTCGCCGTCGTCTCTCCCGGCGCGGTCGACCACTGGCTGCGCTGCGCCACCGCCGCGCTCGCTCCTCGCCGAGAGTTCGGCCCCGAGCGCATCCTCACCGAGCGCGAGCTGCGCCTGCTCGAGCGCTCGAGGGCCGCCCGATCGCCTCCGCCAAGCTCGGCGAGCTGCCCAGCGGCGCACCCCCGCCTGCACCGCCCCGACCTCGCAGTCCTTCGGCCGACGAGTCGGTCGAGCCTGATGCCGCGTCGAGCTGGGGGCGCGCGTGGCCAAGCAGCTCAAGGACGCAGGGAGGCCGGCGCCGGGAGCGCACTTCGTCGGTGCGTGACCAAGCTGGCCCGACCGAGGACACCGAGATGCGCAGCGCCACGGGCGTCATCCAGCCGATCGCGGTGGAGGTCGAGCTGACCCCAAAGGCGCCTCGGCGCCTGCTCGCGATCATCCGCGCCTGGCGCGGTGCCGAATGGGCTCGCCGAGGTCCACTACTACTGCGCGCCGGGCCCGACCCGCCGCGCGGTCGAGCGCGCCGTCGCCAAGATCGCCGCGCCGAGAGGGTCGCATCCTCTCGAGGCGCCGCCGCGATGACGCGGGCTCAGGGCCACGTCGCCCTGGATATCAGCGCCCACCTCTGGGCGATCGCCATGCCGCTTTGATCGGCGTCGGCCTCGGCGCGATCGTCCTCGTCGCCCTCCGCCGCCAGCGGGCTGCGCTGGACCTGGGCGCTGTCGGGGCGCCCCTGGCCTACCTGTCTGGTTCGTCGACTGGCACGTCGGCCTGGTCCTCGCGATCGCCACGATGCCGCCGTCTGGTTCGGCGCTCGCGACCACGCCGAGGCCGTGCAGCGCGGCGGCGAGGAGGCGCGGGCGATGCGCGACACCCTCGGCCCGCTGCGCTGGGCCCCTCGCGCCTCGCCGGCGCCCGTGCCCGACGAGAACCGCGTCAAGAACGGCCGGCTCGCGATCGGCGTCGCCAGCCACGGCCGCACCTGCCGGGTGCCGATCGGCAGCCCCGGCCACGGCGTCCACTGCCTCATCGCCGGGGCGACCGGCGCGGGCAAGACCGTCACCCAGGCCGCCGTCGTGCAGGCCTACATCCTGCGCGGCATGGGCGCGATCGTCATCGACCCCAAAGGCGACGAGCGCCTGCGCTCGACCGTCGCCTCCAGCGCCGCGCAGGTCGGCGCCCGCTTCAGCGCCTGGAGCCCCAAGGGCCCCCACATCTACAACCCCTCGCGCACGGCTCGGTGACCGAGATCGTCGACAAGTGCCTCGCCGCCCACGAGTGGACCGAGCCGCACTACGGATCGCGACCCAGCGCCTGCTCGGCCACGCCCTGGCGACGATGCAGGCCGCCGGGCAGTGGCCGCCGACGCTCTCCGGGCTGGTCGCGGCGATGGACCCCGAGCGCCTCGACGCCCTCGCCGCGCAGGGTCGGCGGCGAGACTGCGGAGCGCGTCCACGCCTACGTCGACGGCTCTCACGCCCGCGCGCGCTCGGCGACCTCGGCGGCGGCCGCGACCGCCTCGCCGTGCTCGCCGAGTCGGGGCTCGGCCCCTGGCTCGACCCGGCGCTCGGCGAGGGCGAGCAGGTCGACCTCACCGCCGCCCTCGACGCGCGGCGAGGTCATCTACTTCACCTCGACGCCGACCGCTACCCCGAGGCCTCCAAGCTGCTCGGCGCGGCGCTGGTCATCGACCTGGTCGGCCTGACCGCCGACCCGCCAGGGCGGCCGGCGCCGGCGGCCTCGTCCTGATCGACGAGTTCGCCGCGCTCGTCCGCCGAGCAGGTCTCCCGGCTCTTCGCCCGCGCCCGCTCGCGCCGGCGCTCAGCTCGTCCTCGGCACCCAGAGCCTCGCCGACCTGCGCGCGCCGCCGAGGGCGCGGCGGACACGCTGACCGAGCAGGTGCTCTCCAACGTCGCGTTCACCGTCGCCCACCGCATCGGCGACCCCGACTCCGCCGAGCGCCTGGCGCGGATGGCCGGCACCGAGCCCGCCTGGGCGACGACCCAGCGGGTCGACGGCCACGGCCTCGGCCTGCCGAGCGGCGAGGGGACCCGCACCCGCCAGCGCGACTTCCTCGTCCAGCCCGACCAGTTCAAGCGCCTGCGGACCGGCGAGGCCGTCGTGATCCAACCCCAGGCCAAGCGCGCCGGCGCGAGATCGTCCGCATCTGGCCGCCGAGGGGCGGGCTGGGGGAGGGCTGATTCGTGCCCGCCCTCCTCTTCGTTCACCAGGCGCGGCCCTCGCGGCCCCGACCGCGCCCGCCGGCCCAGCCCCCTCTCTAAGCCCCGACTGCGCCCGGGATCTCCGTGGCGTGATCCCTCGCCGCGGGTCTCGCGATCGCCATCTGGCGTTGGTGGGCGGCCATCGCCGAGCTGGCCGGGGCAATCCCAGTGGCGCCTATTTTGAAATCAAGTGGTAGCCGGGGCGACACCGAATCGTGGTCGCCCTGACGCGGACTTGGTCGAGGCGATCGCCGTGCGAGTCGCCGAGCTCCCAACAGCATCACGATCAGCCCAGGACTCCCGAATTGATCGACGCCGCCGAGCTGGCTCGACGCTTCGGCATGGACCGCTCCTGGGCTCCTAATCTCACGCCGCCGAGCTGGGCGCGGTCAGGTTGGGAAGTGGGCCCAACGCGCGCCTTCGCTTTGACCCCGCTCTTGCCGTCAAGGCGTTGAGGCCGCTCGGCGAGCCGCCCCCACGTCCAACCCCGCGGCGCCCGGTTGCTCGCCGCCGCCCGCGAGCTGCGAAGGTTCCCCTGTTGCCGGTCAGAGAGACGCAAGGCGTCAACTGATCTCCTGCTTCTCGGCAGAAGGATGAAAGGAGGCTCAATTGCCGCGCAAACCGACAGGACAGGTGGTCGAGCCCAAAGACGGTCGCGCCTGGGCCATCCGCTTCCGCGCCTACGGCGAGCGCCACTACGAGACGCTTGGCACCACCGCGGAAGGCTGGTCCCACCTGTAAGGCAGAGGAAAGGCTGCGCCACATCCTGGCCGACGTCGAGCGGGGCACCTGGAGAGCCCACGAGCCGGACACCCCCGAGGCCGCACCCGCAATGCCTTCCTTCCACCAGTTCGCCTCCGAATGGCTTCTCACGAGGCGACCCGAACTCCGCCCGGCCACGATCAAGGACTACCAGTGGGCGCTGACCTATCACTTGCTGCCCTTCTTCAAGGACCACCCGCTGGTGGAGATCACCATCGCGGAGGTGGATCGCTACAAGCTCGCCAAGGTGCGGGAAGACAAGCTGGCCCCATCGCAGATCAACAAGACCCTCAAGCGGCTGGCCCAGATACTCGATGTCGCCGTCGACTACGGACTACTTCCCAGTAACCCGGCGGCTTCCCGAGGCGGTCGCCGCCGCGTCAAGGAGTCCGCGCCTCGGCGGACCTGGGTCGAGCCCGAGCAGCTCTTGGCATTGCTCGATGGCGCGCCCAAACGCCACCGTGCCGTTCTCGCGACCCTCGCTGGAGCGGGCTTGCGGGTCGGAGAGCTGTGCGCTCTCGATTGGCGCGACCTCGATCTGGCTACTCAGACCCTGACTGTGCGCGAGTCAAAGACGGCCGCCGGCCGGCGCGAGGTCGATCTCCCTTCGGGGTTGGTCACCGAGCTCTGGACGCTGGCCGCGACCAGCCTCCACACCGGGCCCGATGACCCGGTCTTCGTCGGCAGGCGCGGAAACCGGCAGACGACCGACAACGTCGGCCGCCGGCTCAAGTCGGCGATCGGGAATGCCAACCCCGAGCTCGCCAAACTCGGGATCGCCGCGATCAGCGAGCGGGTCTCGCCCCACTCCCTGCGGCGCACCTACGCCTCGCTCCGCTTCGCCTCTGGTGATGATCCCGTCTACGTCGCCGAACAGGGCGGATGGGCGGACCCCTCGTTTCCGATTCGGGTTTACGCTAGGGCCGTGAGACGCCGCGGCCGACTCTCCGGAGCCCATCGCAAGGCGTTCGATGCCGCACTTGATTGGGCAGCAATGGGCAGCGAAGCCCCGGATCGTCAGTCAAAGACGCCATCCGACACCCAGCGGAGGGTCGAGGAAACGGCTTCCTAGAGCCGAAAACTAGGCATCTGCCCCCGTAGCTCAGTTGGTTAGAGCGGCGGCCTTTTAAGCCGCGCGGCCCGGGTTCGAGTCCCGGCGGGGGCACTTCTCCCTTGGCGAGGCTCAGGTGTCCAAGCGCAGTCAGCGGGATCACATGAACACCGTCTCCCCGCGGGTGGCCGTACCCGCCGGCGACGATTATGCCGAGAGCCGACGGTTTGCCGGATCGCCTGGAGTCGATTTCACCGGCACAATTACAAAGAAATGGGAGGCACGAACAGAAAATCAAGGAACAGGGCCCGAACGGGCAGCGAGCAGGGCGCAGCGGAGCGATCCCGCTAGCGGCTCGGCGAGACTCGGTCGCCTTCGACCCTAGCCGCGTGGTTCGGATTCTGTTTTACCGGGGGACTGCTCGATCAGAGCTGGCGGGCCAGCCACCGCCATCAGCAACCATGGCGGCGGTTGCCAGGAGCGATCAACCACGCCCTCTCATAGCGGAGGATCGGGAGGCAATCAGTGGCGGAAGTGGCGGTGCTTGGTGAAGACCATCGCGACCCCAGCTGAGTCGCAGGCCTCGATCACCTCGGCGTCCCGTTTGGAGCCGCCGGGCTCGATCACCGCTGTGGCACCAGCCTCGATCGCCGCCTGGGGGCCGTCGGCGAAGGGAAAGAACGCGTCGGAGGCGACGGCTGAGCCGGCGAGCAGGGCGCCGGCCTCCTCGCCGCGCGCGTCGCGGCACTTCTCGACCGCCAGGCGCACCGAGTCGACCCGACTCATCTGCCCGGCGCCGATCCCCAGGGTGGCGCCGTCCTTGGCGATCACGATCGCGTTGGAGCGGACGTGGCGGACGACGGTCCAGGCGAAGAGCATGTCGCGCCACTGCTCCTCGCTGGGCTGCGGTCTTCGTCACCACCTCCATCAGCTCGCGCGGCTCGGGGTCGCCGTCTCGGTCCTGGATCAGAAGGCCGCCGAGCACCCGTTTCGCGTCGCGCTCGACCGGGTCGGGCGCGCGGCGCTCCTCGCCGCAGAGGATGCGGATCGCCTCCTTTTGCTGGAGCACCTCGAGCGCCCCGTCCTCATAGCCCGGTGCGAATCAGGACCTCGACGAAGTTCTCGTGCAGGGCCTCGGCCAGCGCCACCCCGATCGGGCGGTTGAGCGCGATCACGCCGCCGTAGGCCGAGACCGGGTCGCAGGCGAGTGCCTTCTCGTAGGCGTCGAGCGCGTCGGCGCCGACCGCGACCCCGCAGGGGTTGTTGTGCTTGACGATCACGCAGGCGGGCTCCTCAAAGTCCTCGACCAGCCGCCGCGCGGAGTCGAGGTCGAGCACGTTGTTGAAGGAGAGCGCGCGACCGTGGAGCTTGGAGACCCGCGAGAGGACGTGGCTGCGGATTCCGGCCTCCGAGTAGAGCGCCGCGCGCTGGTGGGGGTTCTCGCCGTAGGAGAGGTCGAGCACCTTCTCGTAGGCAACCGCCAGGTGTTCGGGGAACTCCTCGTACTCGGCCGAGAACCAGCGACTGATCGCCGCGTCATAGCGTGCCGTCTGGGCGAAGGCCTCGTTGGCGAGCCAGTGTCGGGTCGAGGCGGAGATCTCCCCGCCGCTCTCCTCCAGCTCGGCGCAGACCGCGTCGTAGGACTCCGGCTTGACCACCACCGCGACGCCCGCGTGGTTCTTGGCCGCGGCGCGGATCATCGTCGGGCCGCCGATGTCGATGTTCTCGATCGCAACCTCAGCCGGGACCTGGTGACCGGCGACAGCCGCCTCGAAGGGGTAGAGGTTGACGCAGACCAGGTCGATCGGCTCGATGCCCTCGCCTTCCAGGGTCGCCATGTGGGCGGGGTCATCGCGCCTCGCCAGCAGCGCCGCGTGCAGCCGCGGATGCAGCGTCTTCACCCGACCGCCGAGGATCTCCTCCTGACCGGTGAACTCGCGAGACGTCGGTCACCTCCAGGCCGGCCTCGCGCAGCGCCGCGGCGGTGCCGCCGGTGGAGAGGAGCTCGACTCCGAGGGCCGCAAGGCTCTTGGCAAAGTCGGCGACGCCGGTCTTGTCGGAGACCGAGATCAGCGCTCGGCGCACCCGGATCGCGCCGTCGCTCGCGGCCTCGGTTCGGGTGTCCGCCGCAGCCTCACTCATCGACGATGACCATTCCCGGCTCGCACCGGTCGATCCTAGCCCTGCCGGAGGCGATCATGCGGATCGCCTCCGGGTAAAGCTCATGCTCGACGGCGTGGATCGCCTCCTCCAGCGCCGCGCGGTCTCGGTCCGGCGGGCACCGGAACCTCCCGCTGCAGGAGGACGGGGCCGGTGTCGATGCCCTCGTCGACGAAGTGGACGCTGACCCCGGTCACCGTGACACCCGCCGCAAGCGCCTGGCCGATCGCGTCAAGGCCGGGGAAGGCGGGAAGCAGCGCCGGGTGGATGTTGACGATGCGGTTGCGAAAGCGCTCGACAAAGGATGCGCTCAACAGCTGCATATAACCGGCCAGCGCGATCAGGTCGGCGCCGCGCGCCTCGATCCAATCGCCCAGGGCAAGGTCGCGGGCCTCGCGGTCGGCGAACTCCGTCGCTGGGAAGGCCGCGGTCAGGACTCCAGCTGCCCGTGCGCGCTCCAGCGCCCTCGCCGCGGGTTTGTCGGACCCGACCCCGACCAGCTCGATCTCGTCGCGCCCGTGCACGGCTGTCGAGGATCGCCTGCAGATTGGATCCCGATCCGGAGGCCAGTACCACGAGGCGGAAGCTCATCTACCGCGCAGCCGGAATGACGGTGATCTCCTCCAGAGCGAATTTCCCGTTCGCCTCCGCGGCGTCGCCGAGCGGGTAGCGGCCGGTGAAGCAGGCGTCGCAGTGGTCCTCGGCCGGGGTGCCGATCGCCTCGTAGACGCCCTCCAGCGAGAGGTAGGCGAGAGAGTCGGCGTCGAGCTCGTCGGCGATCTCCTGCACGGTGCGGTTGTGAGCGACCATCTCCTCGCGGGTCGACATGTCGACTCCGTAGTGACACGGATGGCGGATCGGTGGCGCGGAGATCCTCAGGTGGACCTCGCTCGCACCGGCGTCGCGCAGCATGCCGACGATCTGCCGCGTCGTGTTGCCGCGCACGATCGAGTCATCGACGACGACGATCCGCTTGCCGGCGACGATCTCCGGCAGCGGGTTGAACTTCAGCCGCAGCCCGTGCTTGCGCAGCTCCTGCCCCGGCTGGATGAAGGTGCGCGCCACGTAGCGGTTCTTGATCAATCCGTCGTCGCGGGGCAGGCCCGAAGCGCGCGCGAAGCCCGCCGCCGCCGGGTTGCCGGAGTCCGGCACAGAGATCACCAGGTCGGCCTCCACCGGCGCCTCGCGCCAAAGGATCTCACCCATCCGCCCGCGCACCTGCTGGAGCACCCTGCCCTCGAGACGGCTGTCGGGCCGGGAGAAGTAGATGTGCTCAAAGACGCACGTCGCCGGGCGCCCGGTGCGGACGACCTGGCGGGTCTCCAACCCGCGCTCGGTCAGGGAGACCATCTCCCCCGGGTGCACCTCGCGCATCAGCTTCGCCCCGATGATGTCGAAGGCGCAGCTCTCGGAGGCGACGACGAAGCGCTCGCCCAAGCGCCCGAGCGAGAGCGGCCGCACCCCGTGCGGATCGCGGAAGGCGACGATCGCGTGCTTGGTCATCGCCACCGTGGAGTAGGCGCCGCGCAGGCGCGGCATCACCTCGGCGACGGCGTCCTCGATGAACTTCCCGTCGTGGGAGGAGAGCAGCGCCGCGATGATCTCGGAGTCCGAGGTGCCGCGGAAGTCGATCCCGCGCTCCTTCAGCTCGTTCCATAGCTCCACCGCGTTGGTCAGGTTGCCGTTGTGGGCGAGCGCCAGCTCGCGACCGTCGTCGCGCCAGACCGGTTGGGCGTTCTCCCAGGAGCCACCGCCGGTGGTCGAGTAGCGCACGTGGCCGATCGCCATGTCTCCCTCCAGGGCCCGCAGCTTCTCCTCGTCAAAGACCTGGGAGACGAGCCCGGAGTCGCGCAGCGTGGTGATGTGCCCGCCCTCGCAGGTCGCGATGCCGGCCGACTCCTGGCCTCGGTGCTGCAGCGCGTAGAGGCTGAAGTAGGCGAGTCGGGCGACGTCGTGGCCGGGTGCGAATACGCCGAACACCCCGCACTCATCGCGCGGGCCGTCGCGGTCGGTGGGTGGCCGCTCGGTCAAGTTGGGTAGGGCGCGCTTTCCTCGTCTGGAGAAAGGACGTGACGCGCAGGCGGACTGCCTACCCTCGCAGCCTACCAACCGCGCCCTCCGCGCTAGGGGTGCAGCGAGCGCCAGGCCTGCTCAGCGCGGGCCAGCGCCACGGAGAGCCCGCCGAGGCGGATCTCCTCGCCCCCGACCTCGCCGAGGACGATCGCTCCCAGCGACTCGAGCTCGCCGCGATCGCCGCTCAGCAGGAAGCCGCCGGGGCCCTCGCCGAAGAGGGCCTCCTCGAGCGAGCAGCCGCGAGCGAGCAGCGGGGCGAGGTCGACCCGACAGCCAAGTCCGGACCCGATCGCAGACTCAGCCAGGGCGCAGGCCAGGCCGCCGTCACTGACGTCGTGGGCTGAGCGGAGGCGGCCGGCGCGGATTGCCTCACGCACCGTTACGCAGGCGACGGCGACCGCGGCGATATCCGGTTGGGGAAGGCCCAGATCAAGCTCACCGCGCAGCTTGGCTAACTCCGAGCCGGCTAGGGAGGGGAGGAAGGGGCCGATCAGGCCGATCGCGTCGCCCTCCCTTAAAAACGCGCTGCCGAGGGTGCGGGTCGGGTCGGGAAGCTCGCCGACCATGCCGATTACCGGGGTGGGATAGATTGGTCCTTCGGGCCCCTCGTTATAGAGGGAGACGTTGCCGCCGACGACGGGGATGCCGAGCGCCTCACAGGCGTCGGCGAGGCCGCTGACCGATCGCTCAAGCTGCCAGGCCCCTGTCGGCTTCTCGGGGTTGCCGAAGTTGAGGCAGTTGGTCAACCCGAGCGGCTCGGCGCCGACACAGGCGAGGTTCTGAGCGCACTCCAGGACCGCCTCGATCGTCCCGGCGCGCGGGTCGCAGGCGACGCGGCGGCCGTTACCGTCGATCGAGACGGCGATCGCGGCTCCCGCCTCGGGGATCTTGAGCACCGCGGCGTCGGCGGACTCGGGGCGGCGCAAGGTGCGCGAACCGACCACCGAGTCGTACTGCTCGAAGGCCCAGCGCTTGGAGGCGAGGCTGGGTGAGGCGAGCAGGGCGAGGAGTATCTCCTCGCCCGCGGCGCCCGGGGACAGCGTGGCCCGGTTTGCGGTAGGTCCACTTCTGCGGCTCGGCCGGGGCGAGGTCATAGAGCGGGCAGCCGTCGACCAGAGCCTCGACCGGCATGTCGCCGAGCACCTCCTCGCCGCCCAGGACCCTGACCCGGCCGCTGGCGGTGAGGGCGCCGATCTCTGCCGCGCCCGTCTGCCATTTCTCACAGACCGAAAGCACCTCGGGCGAGGCGGTCCGGCTCGACGACGCGCGAGCATCCGCTCCTGGGACTCGGAGACCATGATCTCGAAGGGCTCCATGTCGGCCTCGCGCAGAGGCACCCGTGCGACGTCGATGTCGATGCCCACCCCTCCGGCTGAGGCCATCTCCCCGACCGAGGAGCTAAGACCCGCCGCGCCGAGGTCCTGCAGGGAGACCAAGCAGGCCCGTCCCCAGCAGCTCCAGGCAGCACTCAAGCAGCTTGGACTCCTCGAAGGGGTCGCCGATCTGTACCGTCGGACGCTTGCCCTCATCGCCCTCGCCCAGCTCGGCGGAGGCCAGCACCGAGGCGCCGCCGATCCCGTCGCGGCCGGTCGAGTGCGCCGATCAGTACGACGGCGTTGCCGACGCCGACCGCGGCGGCGCGCACCATCTCGGCCCGTCCGCGCCAGGCCCACGCACATCGCGTTGATCAGGCAGTTGTGCTCGTAGCGCGCCTCGAAGTAGATCTCGCCGCCGACCGTCGGCACCCCGATCGAGTTGCCGTAATGGCCGATTCCGCGCACCGCGCCGTCGAGCAGGAAGCGCGAGCGCTCGGAGTCCAGCTCGCCGAAGCGCAGCGAGTCGAGGATCGCGATCGGCCGAGCGCCGAGCGCGAAGACGTCGCGCAGGATGCCGCCGACCCCCGTCGCTGCCCCCTGGAAGGGCTCGACCGCGCTCGGGTGGTTGTGGGACTCGACCTTGAAGGCGACGGCGTAGACCGTTGCCGACAGTCGACCGCGCCGGCATTCTCGCCCGGGCCCATCACCACCCGCTCGCCCTCGGTCGGCAGCTGTGCGCAGCAGCTTGCGCGAGTGCTTGTAGGCGCAGTGCTCGGACCAAAGCAGGCTGAAGCATCGCCAGCTCGACCTCGTTTGGCCGGCGCCCGAGCCTCTCGCAGATCAGCTCGTACTCGGCGTCGCTCAGGCCGAGCTCTCGGTGGCGGTTTTCGGCCGCGCCCTCCGCGGCGGGGAGAGGGTGTCTGGCGGGCTCGGATCGTTCAGGCATTGGCGGCTGCTGTGCGGGCGGCGGAAAAATCCTCAGCCCGTCGGTTGACCCGGTGAGCGGGTCGACCGCGTGCTCGGGGTGGGGCATCAGGCCGAGCACGTTGCCGGCCTCGTTGAGCACGCCGGCGATGTCGCGGGCCGAGCCGTTCGGGTTCTGTCCCGGCCGCGTAGCGGAAGGCGACTTGCCCCGCGGCTTCGATTTCGTCGAGCATCGCCTCCGGCGCCCAGAAGCGCCCTTCACCGTGCTTGGCCGGGATCGAGAGCTCTGTGGCCTTCTCGATCCCCTCTGTGAAGGGCGAGCGCGCCGGCCGCGATCAGCTCGACCTGGCGGCAGAGGAAGCGCATCTGCTCATTGAGCAGCAGCGCCCCCGGCAGCAGCTGCGCCTCGCAGAGCACCTGGAAGCCGTTGCAGATTCCCAGTACCGGTCCGCCCGCGCGCGGCAAACTCCGCGACGGCCTCCATCGCCGGGGAGAAGCGGGCGATCGCACCCGCCCGCAGGTAGTCGCCGTAGGAGAAGCCGCCGGGGACCACGACCGCGTCGATCCCGCTCAGATCGCGCTCCGCGTGCCAGATCAGTCGTGCTTCTCCGACGAGCGAGCAGGCGTGCAGCGCGTCCCGCTCATCGCAGGAACCGGGGAACTGGAGAACTCCCCAGATCACAGGTTCTGCGATCTCGAAGTCCTCGATCAGCGGGTTGGCGAGCAGCTTCTCGCACAGCTCCGCGAGGCGCTCGGGATCCTCTGCGTCCAGCTCGACCATGCGGCCGACCCGCACGTGCTCGACCCCTCGAAGCCGAGCGCCGGCAGCGCCCGCTCCACCGCCTTGCCCTGCGGGTCGAGGATCCCCTGCTTGGGCCGGATCAGGACCCGTGCCCTCAGAAGGAGTGCCCCGTGATCCGCTCGTAGGCCTCGATGTACTTGGCCCGGGTTTGCTCGACGACGTCGGGCGGCAGCTCGGGCGCGGGCGGGGTGTGGTCCCAGCCGGCTCGATCAGCCCAGTCGCGCACGTACTGCTTGTCGAAGGAGGGCTGCGAGCGCCCGGGCTCGTAGGTAGTCCGCCGGCCAGAAGCGCGAGGAGTCGGGGGTCAGCACCTCGTCGGCCAAGCACCACCTCGGCGCCGGGGTGGCGGCCGAACTCGAACTTGGTGTCGGCGAGGATGATCCCGCGCTCGGCCGCGTGCTCGGCCCCCGCGCTGTAGACGTCGATCGAGACCCGCGCGCAGCTCTTCCATCAGCGCCCGGTCACCGACGATCTCCGCCGCCCGCTCGAAGTCGATCGTTCTCGTCGTGGTCTCCGATCTCGGCCTTGGTCGCCGGCGTGAAGATCGGCTCGGGCAGCCTGTCGGACTCGCAGCAGCCCGGCGGGCAGCTCGATGCCGCAGACCGCTCCGCCGCCCTGTATTCCTTCCAGCCGGAGCCGGATGAGGTAGCCGCGCACGACGCACTCGACCGGATACATCTCGAGCCTGCGCACCCGCATCGCCCGTTCGGCGACCTCGTCGGGCACATCGTCGGAGACGAAGTGGTTGGGGACGATGTCCGCCGTCAGCTCGAACCAGAATTCCGAGAGCCGGTTTAGCACCTTGCCCTTGTCGGGGATCGGCGTCGGCATCACCACGTCGTAGATCGAGATCCGGTCCGAGGCGACGATCAGCAGGTCGTCGCTCCCACTCGATAGATCTCGCGGACCTTCCCCGAGGAGTGGAGCTTCATCTCGGCGACCGACGGCATTAGGGCGATGCTAACCATCGGCGAAGCGGAGGACCGCCGCGGCGGTTGTCTGCGATCCTCCCCTGCGATGCTGCCGCCGCAAGCGAAGAGCAGCCCACTGATGCAGACGCTGCGCTGGAGCTTCCGGCCGCTGCCGTTTCTGCACGAGTGCCGGCAGCGATACGGCGACAACTTCAGCGTCAAATTCCTCGGCTTCCAGAGCCCGATGGTGATGATCTCCGACCCCGCGGCGATCAAGGCTCTCTACACCGAGCGCGAGCACGGCCTTCCGCCCGGCCGCGACGCTTTGCTGACGCCGATCGTCGGCGCCGCGCTCGCTCCTGGTCCTCGAGGGCGCCGAGCACCTCGCCCACCGCAAGCTGATGCTGCCGCCGTTTCACGGCGAGCGGATGCGCTCCTATGAGCCGATCGTGCGAGGAGATCGTCGACGCCGAGATCGACTCCTGGCCGCTCGGGCGAGCAGTTCGCGATCCACCCGCGGATGCAGGCGGTGACGCTGGAGGTGATCCTGCGCGTCGGTCTTCGGCGTGGCCGATGGCGCGCGGCTGGGGCGGCTGCGCGTCGTGCTCACCAAGGTCCTGGAGGAGACCGCCTCACCCCTGACCCAGCTCGATCGGTGCTCGCCAGCCGGCGCTTCGGCGGGGCGACCGTGGGCCGAGTTCGAGGAGCAGCTGCAGGCGGTCGACGAGCTGCTTTACGCCGAGATCGCCGAGCGTCGCGCCGAGCGGCAGCTTCGAGCGAGCGCGAGGACATCCTCTCGATGCTGATGGCGGCGCGCTTCGAGGACGGCAGCGCGATGAGCGACACCGAGCTGCGCGACCAGCTGATGACCCTGCTGCTCGCCGGCCACGAGACGACGGCGACGGCGCTGGCCTGGACCTTCGACCTGCTGCTGCGCCACCCCGACGCCGCTCGCGCGCCTGCGCGACTCGATCGAGGCCGGCGAGGAGGGCTACCTGCGCGCGGTGATCGCCGAGTCGCTGCGCCTGCGCCCGGTCGTGCCGCTGGCCGGGCGCCGCCTCGCCGCCGACCTCGAGGTCGAGGGTCTCTCGCTGCCGGCCGGCACCGACGTCACCCCGGCGATCTGGCTGACCCACACCCGCGCCGACGTCTACCCCGAGCCCTTCGCCTTCCGCCCCGAGCGCTTCCTCGACAGCCCCCGGACACCTACGCCTGGATTCCCTTCGGCGGCGGCATCCGCCGCTGCCTCGGCGCATCCTTCGCCGAGTTTGAGATGCGGATCGCGCTGCGCGCCGTGCTCAGCCGCTGTGAGCTGCATAAGGCAAGCAGCGCCCCCGAGCGGGTCAGGCGGCGCAACGTAACGCTCTCCCCGCGCGCCGGCACCCCGATCGTCCTCACCGCGCGTCACGCCGCGCGCGAGCGCGACCTGCTTGCCGCCTGAGATCCCGTTTGAGCGGAGAGGAGGTGGTGGGACTACCGCGCTGCTGGGTGTTCGCGTGCCCAGCCGGCGATCGTCCCCGAGCCCGAGATCACTTCGCCATCGTCGAGGAGGAGAATCGGGACCTCGTTGGTCCCGCTCAGTTTCTTGACCTCAGCTCGCTCCTCGTTTCGCCTGCCCCAGGTCCAGGGCATCATTCGGTAGCCCCCGACGACTTTCAGCTCGTACTCATAACCGGCCTGCTCGAGCGCCTTGGCGGCTCGCCCGCACGGGTGCCCGAGGCCTCCGCCGTGCGTCTTCTGTCCGCAGGTGTAGAGGACCACGCGAGGACCTTACCTCACGAGCGCAGCCCCGCCAGCCGCTCAAATATCTTCCGGCAGGTGGGTTAGGTAGGCGTCGTAGTCAAAGACGGCGTCGAGGTCAAGGCCGGGGGCCGCCTCGGCGAGCAGGTCGCGGAACTGCGCGCCGCTGTCCCAGGCGCGCTGGGCGCTCTCCTGGACGACGCGGTAGGCCTCCTCGCGGTTCATCCCTGACTCGACCAGGGCGCTCAGCGCCCGCTGGCTGAACAGGGCGCCGTGGGTCAGCTCGAGGTTCTCCCGCATCCGCTCGGCGTGGACCGTCATCCCCGCCGCCACCTGCCCCGCCAGGTCCTGCATGTAGTCGAGGGCGATCGTCGCGTCGGGCAGGATCACCCGCTCGCGCCGGAGTGGGAGATGTCGCGCTCGTGCCAGAGGGCGATGTTCTCCAGAGCCGACCTGAGCGTAGCCGCGCAGGACTCGCGCCAGGCCAGTGATCCGCTCGCTGCGGATCGGGTTGCGCTTGTGGGGCATCGCCGAGGAGCCCTTCTGAGCCGGCGGCGAAGGGCTCCTCGACCTCGCGCACCTCGGTGCGCTGGAGGTTTCGCACCTCGGTCGCGAAGCGCTCGAGCCGCCGCCGGCGATCGCGATCCGCGAAGTCAGCAGCCGCGTGGCGGTCGCGCGGCAGGACCTGGGTGGCGAGGTCCTCGCGCTTCAGTCCGAGCCGCTCCATCACCCGCGCCTCGACCGCGGGTGGAATCGAGGCGTAGGTGCCGACCGCGCCGGAGAGCTTGCCGATAGGCGAGCTGGTCGAAGGCGCGGCGAGGCGGGCGAGGTTGCGGTCGGCCTCGAATGCAAAGCCGGCGAGGCGCAGGCCGAAGGTGGTCGGCTCGGCGTGGACGCCGTGGGTGCGGCCGACGCAGAGCGTCTCGCGCTGCTCGAGCGCCCGTTCGATCAGGGCGTCGCGATAGGCTCGCGCGCTGGCGAGCACGATCTCACCCGCCTGGCGAAGCTGCAGCGCAAGGGCGGTATCAAGCACGTCGGAGGAGGTGAGCCCAAAATGGATCCAGCGGCCGTGCTCGCCGACCGACCCGGCGAGGACGTCCACAAATGCGGCGACGTCATGGTCGGTAACCCGCTCGCGCTCTGCGACCGCCTCGACGGTAAAGGCGGCGCCCGCCCGTGCTGCCGCAGCGGCCTGCGCGGGAACGACCCCCTCCGCAGCCCACGCCTCGGTCGCCGCCAGCTCGACCTCAAGCCAGCACTCCATCTTTCGCTGCGGGCTCCAGACCTCGCCCATCTGCGGCCGGGTGTAGCGGGCAATCATCAGCAGTTGATGATCCGGGCGGCGAGGACTCCGGCGTTCTTGGCTCCGTCGATCGCCACGCAGGCAACGGGAATTCCAGGCGGCATCTGAACCGTCGATAGCAGCGCGTCGAGGCCGCCGAGGCTCTTGCCGAGGATCGGTACACCGATCACCGGCAGCTCGGTGTGGGCGGCGGCGACACCCGGAAGCGCCGCCGACATCCCGGCTCCGGCGATGATCACCCGCAGCCCGCGCATCCGCGCATTGGTGCAGTACTCGCGGACCAGCTCGGGGTCGCGGTGGGCGCTCATCACCCGCACCTCATAGCGAATGCCGGCGTCCTCGAGTGCGGCGCCCGCCGGCTGCATCTTCGGCTTGTCGTTCTTGGAGCCCATGATGATCCCGACCAGCGGCTCGTCGACCGCAATTTCCTCGAAGGCCTGTTCCACAGCGGGCATTGTCGACGTGCTCGGTTGCGGCTCCTCTGAGATCTCGCTCATGCTTCCTTCCTAGGTGGACTGGCTGGCGGCCCGCTCGACTGCTCGAGCGGCGATGTCAGACCGCATCTGCATTCCCTCGAAGGAGATCCGGCCGGCCGCATCGTATGCGCGATCGCGCGCCTTGGCGGGGGTCGATCCAAGGCCCGTCACGTTCAGCACCCGGCCGCCCGCGGTGACGATCTCCCCGTCGCGCTCGGCGGTGCCAGCATGGGTGATCTCCGCCAGCCCGGCGGCGGCGGCGAGGCCGTGGATGACGTCCCCTTGCGAGGAGGACTCGGGGTAGCCGGCCGAGGCGAGTACCACCGTCACCGCCCAGTCCGCGCCGAACTCGGCCTCCGCTCCGGCCAGCCCGCCCGGCTCGCGCGCCGCCAGGCAGAGGTCAAGCAGGTCAGAGCGCAGCCGCGGCAGCACGGCCTGGGTCTCGGGGTCGCCGAAGCGGGCGTTGAACTCGAGCACCCTGGGGCCGTCGCGGCCCGATCATCAGCCCGGCGTAGAGGACGCCGTGGAAGGGTCGCCCGCGCCGCGCCATCGCCGCTAGCACCGGCCGGTGGACGGCGTCGACGGATCTCCTCGACCTCGGCGGGCCCGAAGCCCGGCACGGGCGAGTAGCTGCCCATCCCGCCGGTGTTCGGCCCCTGGTCGCCGTCGAAGATCCGCTTGTAGTCCTGGGCGGGCGCCAGCGCACCTCGCGTTCTCGCCGTCGCAGAGGGCGAGCAGCGAGAGCTCCTCGCCCTCGAGGAACTCCTCCAGCACCACCGGCGTCTCGCCGAAGCGCCGCTCGCTGAAGAAGACGCGTGGCCGCAGCGAGCGCCTCCGCTTCGCAGCTGCAGATGATCACCCCCTTGCCCGCGGCCAGTCCATCGGCCTTCAGCACTGCCGGATAGGCGGTCTGGGCGAGGTGCTCCTCGGCATCGGCGCGACTGCGCAGCAGCAGGTGGGAGGCGGTTGGGACGCCGGCTTCCCCCATCAGCTCCTTGGCGAAGGACTTCGACCCCTCAAGCTCGGCGGCGGCAGCGCTCGGACCGAAGGCCGGCACCCCGGCGTCCTCGAGCGCGTCGACGAGACCGGCGACCAGCGCCGCCTCTGGCCCGACCACGACGAGGTCGACCCCGCGCCTCTTAGCCGCCGCCCCGATCGCCGCGACGTCCGCGGCGCCGATCTCCGGCAGGCAGGTGGCCTCGGCGGCGATCCCGGCGTTGCCGGGCGCGCAGAGGAGCTCGGGACTTTCGCCCGAGCGCGCGAGCGCCCGTACCAGCGCGTGCTCGCGCCCGCCCCCGCCCACGACCAAGACCCTCAAGCTCGCCCTAGAGTGCGTCGGCGAGCTGATCGGAGGGGAGCGCGGTGAGCGTCTGGCTGCTCATCGTTCCGCGCGAGCCCAGCTCGACCGAGACCTTGGCCATCGTCTTTGCGTCCGGCGCCTCGACGATCGTGACGAAGTCGTACTGGCCGAGCGTCGCGTACTGCGCCAGGACCTTGGCGCCGATCTGCTCGACCTCCTTGTTGACCTCGGCCACCCGCCCCGGGTTGTTCTTCAGCGTGCGGACGCCGTCGGCGGTGAGATTGGTGAGCATCACATATGTGGGCATGTCCCTCTCCTCGTCTCGCGGGGGTTCGGCCCCTACGTTACGCGAGCGGCGAGCTGACCGGGCAGGCGGCCGAGGGGGCGGACCTCAGACCCCGATGTCCTGGAGCAGGGAGAGCATCTGCAGCCCGTATCTGGTGACCTTGCCCTCGTAGTATTCGGCGTGGCTGAGCGGCACCCCGGCGGCGTCGGCGAAGCCCGTCTCGATCGAGCCGCCCGGGCGGAAGGTCGCAATCTGCTGGCCCGCTTTGACCGTCTGGCCGGCCTGCACGGTCGCGTCGACTCCCTCGTAGACGTAGATCGTCTGACCCTTGAGGGAGCCGTCGAGGAGCTGGTAGAGGACGCCGCCGCCTTCCGGCCATCCAGGGGCGCCGGCGGCGAGGATCCGGGCATCGCCGATCGCGACGATCGGGCCCGTACCGGTGAAGTCGACGCCCTGGTCGACCCGCCCGGTGACCAGGTTGGAGCTGAGCCCGAAGGGGTTGACGTAGCTGCCGGCGGCGGCGGGCAGTGCGATCGACCAGTCGGTGTAGGTGACCTTGCAGCGCCCCTGGATGCGGTTGGCTTCGTTCAGCACCGCCTGCACGTACCACTCGGCCTGGTTGTGGGCGAAGACCCCGGCGCGCAGGTTGCCGTGGGCCCAGATCTCCCGAGCCAGGGTGGCGGCGGAGTCGGCCGGATCGGAATGGCGGATGCGCCCGTCCCCGTCCCCGTCGACCGCGTACTGCTTCCACTCGCTGGGTTCGAGGCCGAGCGGACCGGCCCGGCCCAGTTCGCGCCTGTCCATCCCGCGGCCGAAGTTCGACTCAAGGCGGGCGATCGCAGCCAGTGCCCAGACGCCGCGCCGTCCGAGGCCGTAGCGCGCGGCGGCGTCCTCGAAGGCGCTCAGGTAGCGGGTGGGGATTTCGTGGCGCTCGGCGGGGGCGGGGCGGCAACTCAGCACCTGCAGCCTCGGCGGCGCCGATGAGACGCCGGTCGCGCCGCTGCCGAAGACGGGCGCGTAGCAGCTTGCGTTGGCCAGTACCTCGGCGACGTACCAATCGGCGTGGTTGTAGGCGAGGATCGCGTCGTAGGTGTTGGCCGGCATTCCGGCCGCGCTCAGGTAGCGGGCGGCGGCGAAGATCGCGTCTTCGGGGTTGTAGGGGTCCTTCACCCCGTCTCCGTTGGCGTCGACCCCGTAGATCGCCCAGGTCGAGGGCATGAACTGCATCCATCCCTCAGCGCCGGCGCTTGAGACGTTGAGGTTGGTGCCAAACGCGGTCTCGACCTCGTTGATCCCCGCCAGCACCGCGGGCCCCTGCGGGCCGAGCCCGTAAGCCGCAGCCGCCCGCTCATATATCGGCACCAAAACCGGCGGCACGCCGGCCGCCGCGCAGGTCGAGGAGGGGACGGAGGAGATCGAGAGCGTTGGCGCTGAGCTTGGTCCGGGAGCCGTCTCGGCGCCGCTCGCTTCTCTGGGCGGCGCAGTCTGGGTCCGCGCCCCCTTCTGCGCGCCCGCCGAGGTGCCGCCGTTGCCGGCCGGCTCGGGCGGTTTGGCGATGGCCGGCGGGGCTTCCAGCGTGCTGCCCTGCACGACGGGCGCGGGGGCGCTCGTCGTGCTCGCCGGCGCTGTCGGGGATTCCGTGGCGGAGGCGCTGGAGGGAGCCGATGCCCCCGCGGCTGAGGCAACCGGCGCGGCCAGCACCGCGAAGACCGCGGCCGCGGCGAGGGTGTCGCGAAGGCGCCCCATCCTCAGCCGAGTACGTCCGTCACGTGCCACCTGCCGTTCTTGGCCTTTTCCATCTCGAGGCGCAGCTCGCTGGTCAGCCCGACCCGCAGCAGGGAGACGCTGACGGTGTAGACCCCGCCGCTGGAGGGCCCGGCGACGACGTTTAGCACCTTCGCTCGCGGCACCTTGACGGTGGCAGGTTGACGCGGGGGACGGCGCAGCAGCGCCTGGGCCAGCGCCGGCGTCGCGGTGGCGGCGAGCCCCGCGTTGACCGTGGTGGCCCCCGCACCGGTCTCATAGAGAACGAAGGCATCCGAGAAGCGCCTGGCGACCGCGAGGGCCGCCGGCCCAGCCGGTTTGCCGACGATCCCCGCCGCGGAGGAGATCGAGGCGCCGGGGTTCCCCGCGGCAGCGCGCGCGGCAGATGGGTCCACCGACGGCGAGCGCACCGCCTTCTCGTTTGCAACTTTTGCTGCACCGCCGCTCAGGGATCGGGCGGAGAAGACGGGGGGGACGCCGTGCAGGACGTGGCTCGAATGCGGCTCCACAGCGCGCGCCGGCGGCTTGGAGGCGATCGAGCCGTTGATCTGGGGCGCCCGCGTGGCGAGCGAGGCGCCGTTGCCGCCGGGCGTCGCCCAGAAAAATCCCGCCACTCCGGCGGCGGCGGCGAGCAGCACGAGCGCGCCCATCGCCAGCCCGCGCAGCGGGGTGTCCCAGTCAGCGAAGCGCCTCTGAAGCGGCCAGATCAGGTTCCGCTCGAGCGCCCAGGCGGCCCGTTCGAACGGCAACCTGGCGGCGTCGGCAACCGCGATCAGGCGCTGCTCGGGGCCCCGCAGGGAAGGACGCCTTTTCCGCGGCAGGTGTACGCCGGCAAGCGGCGAGCGCAGCCGCTCGGGCAGGCGAATGGGGGTTCTCATCGTTGGTCTCGGGCGATCGGTCGGTTGTCTATATTTCGGAGTCTGACCTAGCAGACTTAAGACTGCACGCTGAACTCCAATTCTCCACCATCGAGATCAACTTCGACTAAATCGCCCTCGCTGAAGTCACCCTCGAGGATTTTCAGCGCCAGCCTGTCGACCAGTTGTTTTTGGATCGTCCGCTTCAGCGGCCGCGCCCCGTAGGTCGGGTCGTAGCCGAGGTTGCCGAGCAGGGTGCGCGCGCCCTCGCTGAGCTGGACCTCGATCCCGCGCTCGTGCACCCGCCCGATCAGCTGCCTCACCTGTAGTTCGACGATGCGGCCGATGTCCTCCTTGGAGAGCCGGTGGAAGATCACCGTGTCGTCGATCCGGTTGAGGAACTCCGGCTTGAAGGTGGCGGCGAGCACCTCTTCGATCTGCTCGCGCATCCGCTCGTCGATCGTCTCGGAGACGATCCTCTCGCTGCCGACATTGGAGGTCATGATCAGGACCGTGTTGGTGAAGCTGACGGTCCTCCCCTGGCCGTCGGTGAGGCGCCCGTCGTCCATGATCTGCAGCAGCGTGTTGAAGACGTCGGGGTGGGCCTTCTCGATCTCATCGAGCAGGACTACAGCGTAGGGGCGCCGACGGACCGCCTCGGTCAGCTGCCCGCCCTCCTCATAGCCGACGTAGCCGGGAGGGGCACCGATCAGCCGCGCCACCGTGTGTTTCTCCATGTACTCGGACATGTCGAGCCGGACGATCGCCTGCTCGGAGTCAAACATGAACTCCGCCAGCGCCTTGGCAAGCTCGGTCTTGCCAACGCCGGTTGGGCCGAGGAAGAGGAAGGAGCCGATCGGCCGGCCCGGGTCAGAGAGCCCTGCCCGGGAGCGGCGCAGCGCGTTGGAGACCGCGCCAATCGCCTCGTCTTGGCCGATCACCCGCTCGTGCAGGCGTTCCTCCATGTGGATCAGCTTCTCAACCTCGCCCTCCATCAGGCGGCTGACCGGTATCCCGGTCCATTTGGCGACGACCTCGGCGACGTCCTCCTCGGTCACTTCGTCGGCCAGCATCGAGCCGCCAGCGGTGTGCAGCTCGGCCAGCCGGGCCTGCTGCTCGGCGACGGTCTTCTCCAGCTCGGGGATCTCGCCGTAGCGCAGCACCGCCGCTCGCTCGAGGTCGGCGTCTCGCTCTGCTCGCTCGGCTTCGCGCCCGGCCTCCTCCAGCCGCGCCTTCGCATCCTTGATCGCTTCGATCGCATCCTTCTCGTTTTGCCAGCGCGCCTTCATCTCGGCGGAGCGCTCGCGCAGCTCGGCCAGCTCGGACTCAATCGCCTCCAGCCGGGCGCGCGAGGCATCATCGCTCTCTTTCTTTAGCGCCTGGCGCTCGATCTCCAGCTGCTGCTCGCGGCGCAGGACCTCATCGATCTCGGTCGGCACCGAGTCGATCTCGATCTTCAGCCGTGAGGCGGCCTCATCGATCAGGTCGATCGCCTTGTCTGGGAGGAAGCGGTCGGCGATGTAGCGCTCTGAGAGGGTTGCCGCGGCGACGATTGCCGAATCGGCGATCCTCACCCCGTGGTGCTCCTCATAGCGCCCCTTCAGCCCGCGCAGGATTGCGATCGTGTCAGCGATATCCGGCTCGCCGACCAGGATCGGCTGGAAGCGCCGCTCAAGCGCGGCGTCTTTCTCGATGTGCTTGCGGTACTCATCGAGCGTCGTTGCGCCGACCGCGCGCAGCTCACCGCGCGCCAGCATCGGCTTCAGCAGGTTGGCCGCGTCGACCGCGCCTTCCGCGGCACCCGCACCGACGATCGTGTGCAGCTCATCGAGAAAGAGGACGATCTGACCCTCGGCCTCCTGGACCTCGGAGAGCACCGCTTTCAGTCGCTCCTCGAACTCCCCCCGGTATTTGGAGCCGGCTAAAAGCGAGCCGATATCGAGTCCGATCACACGCCGGTCGCGAAGGCTCTCGGGTACGTCACCATCGACGATCCGCTGCGCCAGCCCCTCGACGATCGCCGTCTTGCCGACGCCGGGGTCGCCGATCAGCACCGGGTTGTTCTTGGTCCGCCGCGAGAGGACCTGGATCACGCGGCGGATCTCCTCATCGCGCCCGATCACCGGGTCCAGCCTTCCCCGCTGCGCCTCGGCGGTCAGGTCGCGGCCGAATTTCTCCAGCGCCTGAACGCTGTCCTCGGGGTTGGGCGAGGTGACCCGGTGCGGGCCGCGCACTTCGCCGATCGCCTTCTCCAGCGAGCCGCGGTCGGGGAGAAGGTCGGCGACGGCTGAGCCCTGCTCGCTCAGCGCCAGCAGGAAATGCTCGGTGGAGATGTACTCATCGCCGAGCGCCGCCATCTCTTTCTCGGCCGCCTGCAGGACCCCGACCAAGTCCGCGGAGGGGCGCACCTCGGCGCTCTCACCCAGCTTCGGCAAATCCTCGACCGCCGCTACCGCGCGGGCGGTGAGGGCGTCGACGTCGACGCCGAGCTTCTGCAAGATCGGGACGATGAGTCCGTCTGTCAGGCGCAAAAGCGAAACCAGAAGGTGCGCGGGCCTCAGCTCGGAGTTTCGGCGCTCGGCTGCCAGTGCCTGCGCGGAGGCGACCGCTTCCTGAGCCTTGACGGTGAACCTGTCGGGTTGCATCTGCTCGGCCCCTAGAACTTTCCTTCGAGCTTTGCCAGGCGCCGTTCGAGCGCCAGGACACGCTCGACCCCCGCGAGGTTCAGTCCTTCGGCGGTCAGTTGCTGGATTCGGTGCAGCCGCTCGACGTCGCGCTGGGAGTAAAGGCGCGTGTTCTTGGCCGAGCGCTTCGGCGAGATCAGCCCGCGCGCCTCATACATGCGCAGCGTCTGCGGGTGCATCTGGGCCAGTTCGGCGGCGACCGAGATCATGAAAACTCCCCGTTCGGCGTCAACCGCCGCCGCCACCTCCAGGCGCCGCCTGCCGTTGGAGGAGCTCATCGCCGCGCCGCCTCGCGCATCAGCGCCTGGCGCGGGTTGGCGCCGTTGAACGCCTCCGCCAGCTTCTCCGCCGCCTCCTCCTGCTCGCTGGTCAGCTTCTCGGGAACCTCGATCTCCAGCCGGTAGCGGATGTCACCCATTCCGCGTCCCCGCGGCTTGGGTGCCCCCGCGCCGCGCAACCGCTGCACCGCCCCGTGCTTGGTCCCGGCCGGCACCTTGATTTTCTTCGTCCCGTTCAGGGTGGGAACCTCGATCGTTCCACCGCGCAGCGCCTCTGCGATCGTGATCGGCACCGCCACCTCGAGGTTGCCGTCATCGAGCCGTTTGAAGACGGCCGACGGGGTGACCCGGGTGGTCACGTAGAGGTCGCCGGGAGGCCCGCCGCGGGGCCCAGCCTCGCCCTTGCCGGCGAGGCGGATCCTGGTCCCGTCTTTGACCCCGGCCGGGATGTTGACCTTGTAGCGCTTTGTCTGCTGGGTCAGCCCGGAGCCCCCGCAGGTCGGGCAGGGGTCCTCGATTATCTGCCCGGAGCCCCCGCACTGAGGGCAGGGCTGGCTGATCGAGAAGAAGCCCTGGCTTTGGGCGTCGATCCCGCGGCCCTCGCAGCGCGGGCAGGTGAGTGGGCTGGTCCCCGGTTTGGCCCCGCTGCCGTGGCAGGTCGGGCAGCGGGCTGGCTTCGGCACCGTGACGCTGATCTGGGCGCCGTTGACCGCCTGATCGAAGCTGAGCTGGATTTCGGTCTCGAGGTCGCGTCCGCGCACCTGCTGTGGATCGCCCCGGCCCCCGCCGCGGCTGAAGATCGTCGAGAAGATGTCGCCGAGGTCGCCGAAGCCGCCGGGCCCGCCCGCGCCGGGGGCAAACGGTCCCCGCCCGCCGGCGCCGGCGAATCCGGCAAACGGCCCACCGGAGTCATACTCCTTGCGCTTCTCAGGATCTGACAGCGCGTCATAGGCCCCCTGGACCTGCTTGAACCTCTCCTCGGCCTGCGGGTCGTCGGGGTTTCGGTCGGGGTGGTATTTGCGGGCGAGCGCCCGGTATGCCTTCTTGATCTCCGCGTCAGACGCCTTCTTGGAGACGCCCAGCACCTTGTAGAGATCCTCGGCCACGCCCTACTCGCTCACCACCACGCGGGCCGGCCGGATCAGCACCTCGCCGAGCCGATATCCCTTCTGCACTACCTCGACCACGGTGCCCGGCTCGACTCCCTCGACCGCCTGCATCGAGAGCGCCTCCTGCTCCATCGGATCAAAGCGCTCCCCACTCGGATCAATCGCCTCGATCCCGTTGCGAGCGAGCGCGTCGCGCAGGCTCCTGAACATCAACAGCACGCCGTGTGAGAGTCCATCCTCAGCGTCGCCCTCCGGATCAAGCCCCGCGGCCTCGATCGCCCGCTGCAGGTCATCGAGGGCGCTGACGACGTCCCTTGCCAGCTCCCCCTTCCCCCGCACGCCCGCCGCCTGAACCTCATTTGCCATCCGCTTGCGGAAGTTCTCGAAATCAGCCTTCGTCCGCTTGGCCAGTTCCAGGTAATCGTCGCGCTCTTTGAGCAGCCCCTCGAGGTCGGCCTCAAGCGCCCGTTCCTCGGCGCCCTCAGCTGTCTCACCCGCCGCGGCCGGGGGGAGGGGGGGTTCATCGACGGGCCTTTGGACTGCGGCGTCCGGCGATCGCGCTGCAGGGGGCCGGCCGCCGACCCCCTCTGTCCCTCGTCCATCAGACCGCCCCCCGGTCGCTCGCCGTCGGCAGGCAACTTCACTTCTCCTCGCCCTCGTCAACGACCTCGGCGTCGATGATCTCCTCCTCCTCGGAGGACTCGTTTGCGGCCGAGGCCCCGTCGCTTGAGGCGGCCTCCTGCTGGGCGGCGGCATAGATCTGCTCAGAGACCCGCTGGAAAGCTGCGGTCAGCGCCTCGGTCTTCGAGTTGATCTCCTCAGCGCTCTCAGACCCAAGCGAGTCGCGCACGTCTTTGATCGCCGCCTCGATCTGCTCTTTGGCGGATGGGTCGACTTTCTCGCCCAGCTCTGTGAGCTGTTTCTCGGATTGGTAGGCGGCGTTCTCGGCGAGGTTGCGCGCCTCCGCCAGCTCGCGCTGGCGGCGGTCCTCCTCGGCGTGGGACTCGGCGTCGCTGACCATGCTCTGGATTTCCTCCTCGGAGAGCCCGGAGCCGGATTTGATCTCGATTTTTTGCTCTTTGCCGGTGCCCAGGTCTTTCGCGGTGACGTTGAGGATGCCGTTGGCGTCGATGTCGAAGGTGACCTCGATCTGGGGCATGCCGCGCGGCGCCGGCGGGATCCCGGTGAGCTGGAACTTGCCGAGGCTCTTGTTGCCGCTCGCCATCTCCCGCTCGCCCTGCAGGACGTGGATCTCGACCGAGGGCTGGTTGTCATCGGCGGTCGAGAAGGTCTCGGACTTCTTGGTCGGGATCGTCGTGTTGCGCTCGATCAGCTTCGTCATCACGCCGCCTTTGGTCTCGATCCCGAGCGTCAGCGGGGTGACGTCGAGCAGCAGCACGTCCTTGACGTCGCCGGCCAGAACGCCCGCCTGGATCCCGGCGCCGACCGCGACCACCTCGTCGGGGTTGACCCCCTGGTGCGGGTCCTTGCCGGTCAGCTCCTTGACCCGGTCTCCGCACCGCCGGCATCCGGGTCATCCCGCCGACCAGCACGACGTGGTCGATCTGCAGGCATCGGCGTCATCGAGCGCCTGTTTGACCGGGCCGACGATCCGCTCGAGCAGATCGCCGGTCAGCTCGTTCAGCTTCGAGCGGCTGAGCTTGATGTCGAGGTGCTTGGGCTGTCCCTCGACCGCGGTGATGAAGGGCAGGTTGATCTGCGTCTCCTGGGTCGAGGAGAGCTCGATCTTCGCCTTCTCCGCCGCCTCGTAGAGGCGCTGCAGCGAGTTCTTGTCGGCCGCCAGGTCGACTCCCTGGTCGCGTTTGAACTCGGCGACCAGCCACTCGACGATCGCTTTGTCCCAGTTGTCGCCGCCGAGGTGGTTGTCGCCCGCGGTCGCCTTCACCTCGAAGACGCCGTCGCCGATCTCCAGCACCGAGACGTCGAAGGTGCCGCCGCCGAGGTCGAAGACGAGGATCGTGTGGTCGGCTTTCTCCTTGTCGAGCCCGTAGGCGAGCGAGGCCGCGGTCGGCTCGTTGATGATCCGCTTCACCTCGAGGCCGGCGATCTTGCCGGCGTCCTTGGTCGCCTGGCGCTGGTCGTCGTTGAAGTAGGCAGGGACGGTGATCACGGCGCTGTCGACGGATTCGCCGAGCTTCGCTTCGGCGTCGGTCTTCAGCTTCTGGAGGATCATCGCGCTGATCTCCGGCGGGCTGTACTGCTTGCCGCGGACCTCGACCCGCACGTCGCCGTTGGGGCCGGCGACGACCTTGTAGGGGACGATCGTCTCCTCCTCCTTGACTTCGGACTCCTTGCGCCCCATGAAGCGCTTGATCGAGAAGATCGTGTTCTCGGGGTTCATCACCGCCTGGCGTTTGGCCACGGTTCCGACCAGGCGCTCGCCCGAGTCGGTGAAGGCCACAACCGATGGCGTGGTCCGCCCCCCTCGGCGTTCTCCAGCACGGTTGGCTCGCCGCCCTCCATCACTGCGACGCAGGAGTTCGTAGTACCCAGGTCGATCCCGATCGTCTTGCCCACTTAGCTACCTCCAAGGGTGATATGACTGGCTAAAAAAATCTGAGTCTCAGTATGGCAGATCGCAGACGTGCGTCAACCCGCGGTGCATTGCAGACCTACCTTAGCTCGGAATGAATCGGGGGCGCGGCTGTGCTCAGCCGGGTGCCGGCCTGCGGATCAGCCCTCGCCCGCGGTGCGGGCGACGAATGCGGCGACTTCTTTTGCCTGGATTGGGTTGAGGATCCCGGCCGGCATGCGGCCGGGAGTGGTGGTGGTGTCGACGCCGTGCTGCAGGGCGTTGAGGACCCGGGCTTCGATCCCCTTGATCGTCGTCGCCGCGGTGGGCCCGCTCGGGGCCCCGCTCGGGGCCAGCAGTTCGTCGAGGTCGGGCGCGTAGTTGCCGTCGGTGCCGGCCGCATAGAGCGTGTGGCAGGTGCCGCAGTTGGTTTGGAACAGCGCCTGTCCGGCCTTCAGGTTCGCGGGCACCTTCAGCTCGCCGGTCGCGGCGTCGCCCCGCGATCGGAAGGCAAGCCAGGGGATGAGGACCGCGAGGACCACGATCACCAGCCCGAAGATGATGAAGGTGCGTTTGCTCATTTGGCGGTGTTTGGAGCCGGTCCCCCGGGTCAGTCCCGCCGACCGGCGGCGGGGATACTACTGGCGCTCAGGTACCAGGGGCAGATCCGGCGCAACCCGCATTCGGCGCAGCGCGGCTTCGGCCGGCAGACCTGGCGCCCGTGGCGGATCAGGTTCATATGCAGCTCGTAGGCATCCTCGGGGTCGACGATTGCCGCCATCTCCTCGTGCGCCCGCGCGAGGCTGGCGTCGGCGGGGAAGAGGCCGAGCCGCCCGCCGACCCGGTGGATGTGGACGTCGACCGGAATCTCGGGAATCCCCCAGGAGAAGATCAACACGCAGGCGGCGGTTTTCCGGCCCCACCCCGGGCAGCGAGAGCAGGAAATCGAGCGACTGCTCGCGCGGGCGCGGCCGCGGTCCAGTCGAGGTCCGGCGGCTCCCCCAGTCGCTGCAGGATCGCCTGGATCCGCGGCGCCTTCTGGCGGCCGAGTCCCCCGACCCGGATCGCCTCCTCGACCTGGCTGACCGGAGCGTCCCGCACCTGCGCCCAGGTCGGGAAGCGCTCCCGCAGGGCCCCGTAGGCTCGGTCGCGGTTGCGGTCGTTGCGTGTGTTGGGAGAGCACCGTTTTGACCAGCTCCGCGACCGGCCGGCGATGGGGATCGTTGACCGGCCGCCCGTACATCTCCCGCAGGCGGTCCCGGATCGCCCTCACCCGCCTTTTTGCGGTCGTTTCCACCCACGGCCGCGACCCTAGCCCTTGGCCCGTTAACGGGGGAATTACAATCCCCCGCGTGTCTCGGGCTCTCGCTCAGGTTGGCTCGAAGCTCCCCCAGGGTTGGGGGGACGCCGGCCGCCAGCTGGCGATCCTCGCCCTGGTCGACTTCGCCTATGAGTTTGTCCGCGGGATCGCCAACGGCCAGCGCTCGGTGGCGATCGCCCACGGTGCGCAGGTGATCGAGTTCGAGCAGTCGATCCACGCCTTCTTTGAGCCCCGCCTGCAGGCCTTCTTCTTACCCGCCCACTGGCTGATCGAGTTCGCCAACCAGATCTACCTCAACGCCCAGTTCTCGATCGCGCTGGGCTTTTTGATCTGGCTATACCTGTTTCGCAACGAGTCCTATTACTTCGTCCGCAACATGTTCGTCGTCTCGATGGGCCTGGCGCTGATCGGCTACACCCTGTTTCCCACCGCGCCGCCGCGGATGTTCCCCGAACACGGCTTCGTCGATACCGTCGACGCCTTCTCCCCCGTCAACCACAACTCCGGCCTGGCCAAGCTCTTCATCAACCCCTTCGCCGCGATCCCCAGCATGCACTGCGCCTTCGCCCTGATGATCGGCGGCAGCGGGATGATGGTCTGCCGGCGGCGCCTGGCAAAAGCCCTCTGGGCGATCTGGCCGCTGCTCATCGCCTGGGTGGTGATCGTCACCGCCAACCACTACTGGACCGACGTCGTCTTGGGCTGGGCGGTCGCCGGGACCTCGGCCCTGCTCGCCGCCCGCCTGCTCGCCCGCGCCCGTCCGGAGGCATGGTCCTGGCGGGCACGATCGCCGCAGGAGGCCGAGGCCTAGCCACACTTTCTGCGACGCGATCATCTAGCCTCACGACAATGGAATCTTCGGCGCCCCCCAGGGCTCCGGGCGGTCGCCGCAACGGTCGCCAGGCCCGCAACGGGCAGGAGCTCCGGGCCTATGCCCGCGATCGACTGATCGAGTCCCGGCTGACGCCCAACGCGATCTCGATGATCGGTCTGGCACTCAACCTCCTCGCCGCGGCCCTCGTCACCCAGCGCCTCTTCTTCCTTGCCGGCGTCGCCTTCATCGTCGGCTCGACGATGGACACGCTCGATGGACGCTACTCGCGGATGTCGGGCAAGGGAACCCTGTTCGGCGCTTTCTTGGACTCGACCCTGGACCGGATCGAGGAGGGCATCGTGCTCGCCGCGGTGGCGGGTTACTTCGCCGCCACCGGCCAGGATTTCGCCGCCGCGATGTGCGTGGTCGCGGTACTCGGCTCGCTGATGGTCTCCTACACCCGGGCCCGCGCCGAGGCGCTCGGAGTCGAGTGCAAGGTCGGCTTGGCGACCCGACCGGTGAGGGTGGTGCTACTTTCGATCGGGTTGGTCTTCGCAAAGGGCGCCGGAATCGGCCACTTCGAGCTGCTGGCGCCTCGATCTACGCGATCGCGGCGTTGACCATCGTCACCGTGATCCAACGCGTATGGCATGTCAGGAACGAGCTCTCCAAGGAAGCGGCCGCCGCCGGCGGCGGCGGCCCGGCGGAGGAGCTGTAACCCCAGCCCTCGCCGGGTGTGTTTTGCCACCTAGCGCGAGCGAGGAAGGACTTCCATTTCCATGAGTGAGAGCAACGGAGCAAGCGCGGGCAACGGCGCCGCGCCCACCGAGGAGAAGGTGCGCGTCGCGATCATCGGCGTCGGCAACTGCGCGAACTCCTTCTCCAGGGCGTCGAGTACTACAAGGATGCCGACCGACGACGAGTTCGTCCCGGGGCTGATGCACGTCAACCTCGGCGGCTACCACGTCCGCGACATCGAGTTCGTCGCCGCGTTCGACGTCGTCGAGGGCAAGGTCGGCGACGACCTCGCCGAGGCGATGTGGGCCGCCCGAACGACACGATCAAGTTCGCCGACGTGCCGAAGACCGGGGTCAAGGTCTCGCGCGGGATGACGCACGACGGCCTCGGCAAGTACCTCTCGCAGATCGTCGAGAAGGCGCCCGGCGAGACCGACGACATCGTCGGGATCCTCAAGGAGACCAAGGTCGACGTGCGTCGTCAACTACCTCCCGGTCGGCTCGGAGAAGGCGACCAAGTGGTACGCCGAGCAGATCCTCGCGGCCGGCTGCGCGATGGTCAACTGCATGCCGGTCTTCATCGCCCGCGAGGACTACTGGCACAGGCGCTTCGAGCAGGCGGGCGTGCCGATCATCGGCGACGACATCAAGTCCCAGGTCGGCGCGACGATCACCCACCGCGCTGCTCCCGCGCTCTTCCGCGAGCGCGGCGTGCACCTCGACAAGACGATGCAGCTGAACGTCGGCGGCAACACGGACTTCCTCAACATGCTCGAGCGCGAGCGGCTCGAGTCGAAGAAGATCTCGAAGACGAACGCGGTCACCTCGATGCTCGACTACGACCTCGGCGCGGGGAACGTCCACGTCGGCCCGTCCGACTACGTCGCCGTGGCTGACCGACCGCAAGTGGGCCTACATCCGCATGGAGGGCTCGGCGTTCGGCGACGTGCCGCTGAACCTCGAGCTGAAGCTCGAGGTCTGGGACTCGCCGAACTCGGCCGGCATCGTGATCGACGCCGTCCGCCTCGCCCAAGCTCGCGCTGAACAACGGCATCGCGGGCCCGCTCGACGGGCCCGCAGCTACCTGATGAAGTCGCCGCACACCCAGCGGCCCGACGACGAGGCGCGCGAGAAGACCGAGGAGTTCATCGCCAAGTACGCGCGCGGCAATTCCCCGGCCGTTGTCAGCTCCTGAGCCCCTCTCGATAGCTCAGGTCACGCCCTTCCGAAGGGGGGTCCGCAACCCGATCAACGAGTACGTCGAGCGGGTCGCCGAAGAGCTCGAGCGCCGCGGCCACGAGGTCTTGGTTACTGCCAGCGGCGACCGCGTCAAAAAGCTCCTGGGCGCGACGGCGCCAGACATCGTTCACGTCCACGAGCCGTTTGCTCCGAGCGTCTCCTCAGCGGCGCTGCGCCACTCCCACTCGCTCAACGTCGCCACCTTCCACGCGCCGCAGGAGCGGGTCCTCTCCACCCTCCTCGCCCGGCCGCTGGTGGAGATCTTCTTCGGCCGCCTCGACGCCCGTACGGTGAGCTCGCCGGCGACCGCGCGGTTGCTGGAGGCCTACTTTCCCGCCAACTACGAGCTGGTCGAACCGGCGGGCCCGGGGCGCAGCTGGGAGCAGGTCGCCGGCGAGCTGGAGGCGATCTACCGACGCGTCCTCGCCCGCCGCCACGACCCCGGCGGTGATCCGGCGCTGCGCCGGCGCATATCGCGCCGCCGGCTGGTCGAGGTCGACCTCCACATGCACACCGACCACTCTCCTGACTGCGCGACGCCGGTCGAGGTGCTGCTCACAACCGCCCGCGACCGCGGTCTCGGCGCGATCGCGATCACCGACCACAACGTCCTCTCCGGGGCGCTTGCGGCGCAGCGCATCGCCGCGGAGGCGGGCGAGATCAAGGTGATCGTCGCCGAGGAGGTAAAGACGGCCGAGCAGGGTGAGGTGATCGGGCTCTTCCTCAGCGAGGAGATTCCGCGCGGGATGACGATGGCGGAGACGATCGCCGAGATCCGGCGCCAGGGGGGGCTCGTCTACGTACCGCACCCCTTTGACCGCTTTCACTCGGTGCCCGATTACGAGCACCTGATCGAGATCGTCGAGCAGATCGACATCCTCGAGGTCTTCAACCCGAGGGTTGCGCTGACCGCCTTCAACGAGGAGGCCGAGCGCTTTGCCCGCAAGTACCGGATCGTTCCCGGCGCTGGCTCAGACAGCCACGTCGCCCAGGGGCTCGGCAGCGTGCGGGTGCGGATCCACGACTTCGATGGACCCGCGGAGTTCCTCGAGGCGATGCGCGACGCCGACATCACCCGCAAGCACAAGAACCTCGTCTACGTGCAGGCGCTGAAGCTGCTGCAGACGACGGGGCGGCCGAAGGCTCCCAAGCGCCGCGTCCCGGACGCCAAGCCGGCGCGTGGGGGCCGCCCCCCGCAAGCGGGGCTCGGCGAGCAAGAGCTGATGCAGTCCGGCGAGCCGAGAGGAGCCGCGGCGGGCCCGTCAAAGAGATCGTCGGCGATGCCGATCACCGACGATGAGATCAGAGAGAAGTACCTGGAACGGGCGATCCGCGAGCTCAACCAGCTGACGCGGGAACTGCAGGGGTGCCCGCACTGCCCGCGCGGCAAGCTGATGCCGGTGCTCGGCTCCGGCCACCCGCAGGCCGACGTCTTCATGCTCAAGTACGCGCCGGCCATTTCCGAGATCGAGGAGGGGGTGGCCTTCTACGGGCGCGCCGGCAACGCGCTGATGAAGAGCTTCAAGCGGCTGGGGATCGATCCGCTGGTCGTCTACGGGACCCTCTGCGTCAAGTGCCCGATCGCCGAGCCCGAGCTCGCCGCGACCGAGTGCGTGCGGCGCCTGGTCGAGGAGATCGCGATCGTGCAGCCGAAGATCGTCGTGGTGATGGGCGAGCCGGCGCTGCGCACCCTCAACGGGCTCGGGGTGCCGCTCTCGCGGGTAATCGAGGAGCGCGAGGGGGAGATCCAGGCCTTCACGCCCACGATCGACGCGCTGCATGTGCCAGACATCGACGATTCGGTCGATGAGGAGGGCGCCAAGCAGCGCTTCTGGCGGGCGTTCCGGATGCTCGGTCAGTGGTATGAGGACCTCCCCCCCTACTGACGGTGGGGAGCGGGCAAAGCTCAGCCGCGAGCGGGCTCAGGGGCGGCGGCCTCGGCCAGGGCGAGCAGCGGCCCGAGCCTGGCTGAGGTGAGGCCGCGGACGACGAGGGTGTCCAGGGCGGTGTAGGCGGCCAGGGAACTTTGCGCCGTCGCCGGGTCAGGGGCGGCCACCCCGACCGTGCCCGCGGGCGCCCGGAGCCGCGCGAAGTGGTTTCGGTAGCCGTCGTGGAGGTCGCGGTAAAAGGACTCCTCCTTGGCCAGCCGGGCGGCGGCGTCGGGGCCCACGGCGGTGCGGACGTAGCCGAAGACGGGGGGACTCTGGCGGCCGGCCTCACTGGCGCCGGCCTGCACCTCAGCCCGGGCGCCGGCGGCAAACGCCGGCGTCATCCAATTAAAGAAGGCACCGTCGTATGCGGCTCCCGCCAGAGCGCACATTCTCGGTCCCATCGCGGCGAGGACGAGTCGGACGCCGGGCAGCCGCTCGCGCAGCTCGGGGAGGGCCTCGCGCATCCGCGTCGCCGGCTTCGCGGAGAAGCCGGCGCCGACCCCCAGCCAGAGGCGGTCCGGCTGCAGGCCGAGGCGCTCCACATCGGCGGCGATCGCCGCCGGCGGAGTGCGGTCGAGGGCGATCACGGCGACGCCGAGATCGATCCCGGCCGCCGCGGCGCCGAACTCGGCCAGGGACTCAAGGCCCTTGGCTGCAGGGTGGTCGTTGGACCAGATCGAGGCGTAGCCGAGCTCCGCGCAGCGGGCGGTGAGCGCTCGCGCGAGCTCAGGGTCAAGTCCGGCCGCGACGCCGAATCCGCGGCTCACGGCCTCTCCAGCAGCGCCACGCACTCGATGTGCGGGGTCTGGGGGAACATGTCGAGGGCCCTCACGCGCCGCAGCCTATAGCCGGCCTCGACCAACTGGGCGGCGTTTGGTGCAAGCGTCGTCGGGTTGCAGGAGACGTAGACGATGCGCGGGGACTCGCACTCGATCACCCGGCGCACGATCTTCTGCGAGAGCCCGGCGCGGGGCGGGTCGAGGACCACCAGATCGGGACGGCCAGCCCGCTCTGCCAACGCCCGCATCCCCGTGCGGGCGTTGGCGGCGCGGAAGCGAGCGTTGGTGATCTGGTTGCGCTTGGCGTTTTGCTCGGCGTCGGCGATCGCCTCGGGGACGATCTCAAGCCCCCAGACCTCGCCCGCCCGCGCGGCCATCGTCAGCCCGATCGTGCCGATTCCGCAGTAGAGGTCAAATACCCGCTCGCCGCCGCCGAGACCCGCGTACTCACCCGCGAGCGCGTAGAGGCGCTCGGCCATCTCGGTGTTGGTCTGAAAGAAGGCGCTGGGGGAGATCTCCAGCTCTAGCCCGCAGAGCTCCTCCCGCAGCCGCTCCCGGCCAAGCACTCCGGTCGGGCCCTCGGTTCCGCCCGCGGGCCCCTCGATCACGGTGTGGAGGTCGACGGGGGGCTTGGGGAAGCGGGCCGCTGCGGTTATCAGGCGGGTTTGCAGATCTCCGGTTCGCCGTCCTTCACGGACCACGAGGTTGCGCAGGACCCCGGTCCCCGCGCGGCCCTCATACGGTGCGATCGATTCAAGCCGGGCCCACTCGCGCACCTCGTTTCGCGCCGCGTTGCCGCGCTCGGAGGCGAGCAGGCAGTCCTCGACGTCGACGATCTGGTCCCAGCGACCGCGCGCGTGAAAGCCGAGGATCAGAGCCTCGCGCTCGCCCGAGCCGAAGGAGTACTCGAGCTTGTTGCGATAGCGCCAGCGCTGGAGCGCCGGTTCGATCTCCTCGAGCTCGAACCCCTTAAGACCGCCGATCCGCCGCAGCGCCTCGGCGAGCAGGGCCTGCTTGTGGGAGAGCTGCGCCTCATACGGGAGTCCCTGCCAGGGGGCCCCGGGGCAGGGTTGACCGCCGTGGGTGCAGCTGTCGGGGAGCCGCTCGGCGCCGGGGCGGATCAGCTCGATCGTCCTCGCCTCGGCGAAGCGGCGTTTTGATTTCGTCACTTCGGCCCGCACCCTGTCCCCCGGCAGGGCGCCGGCGACGAAGACGACGTAGCCGTTGGCTCGCGCCACGCCGCGCCCCCCGAAGGCGAGCGAGTCGATCTCGACCTCGAGCAGCTCGCCGCGGGCCGCCGGCCTCTCACCGGTGGCCTGCCCCATCTAGCTCAGTTTCTTGCGCGCACGCCGCGCCGCCTGGGTCGCCTGCTTTCGGACCGGCTCGGTCCGTCCGCCAACCTCCTGGCGCGCCTGCTTGACCAGCCGTTCGAGCTCTCCCAGCAACGAGTCGGTCTGCTTGCGACCGCGGTTGAGGAGATCAGAGAGCAGCTTCTCGGCGTCCCCACGGGTGATCCGCCCCCGCTTGACGGCGTCATCGACTACCTCCTGCAGGCGCTCGCGGCTCAGGGTGACGCTGCGCTCAAGGCTCTGGCGAAAGTGCTCGACGCTCTTATCGAGCGGGCTCGTCGGGCGGGCGCTGCCCCGCGGGGCGGTTTTGCGGGTCGGGCCGCCGACTTTTTTGCGGGTTGCCGTTTTCCCGGCCGCCGGTTTGCGCACCGTGGTTTTCCTGCCGGTGCCCGAGCCGGCTTTGGCTTTTTTCGCTTTTCCCGAAGCTGGTTTTTTGTCAGCCATCATGGTCGTCTCCTGGCTCGAATTTTGCACGGCTGCGAGTGACTATCTCAATTCCCGCTGGTGGTGGTTGCGAACCTCGCCTGCAGCGGGGCGTGATCGGACAGACGCAGGGCAAGACCGCTGCGCTCGCGCAGCTCACGCCGCTGCGGCGGCCAGGGGGCGGGCGAGCGGACCGTGCGCAGGCCACGGACCAGCAGGTGGTCAACGGAATCTGGGTCCGTTGGCGCCAGCAGTCCGTAGCGCTCGCCGAGCAGCTCGAAGTCCTCGGGGTTCTCGGCCGGCCGCAGGTTGAAGTCCCCGCCGAAGAGCAGCGGGCGCTCCCGGGCCCACTCGCTGGCGGCGCCCGCCGCCGCCAGCAGGTCAGCCCCCGCCAACCTCGGGTTCGCGTTTGTCGCGTGCAGGTTGGCGACGCACAGACCGCAGGCGGTGCGCGTCAGCGCCATCGCCCGCCGCTCGGGCCTTCCCTGGTGGATCACCACCTCCCGGCGCTCGACGATCTCCCCCAACCCCCCCGCCGGCTTGGCCTCCTCGCCGTCGGGGGGCAGCGGCGCGCCCGGACTCCCCGCCCGGGGGCGGACCAGGGTGAGGTTGGAACCACCCTCGCCGGAGGCGATCAGGTCGGGATTGAGGCGCGCCGCGGCCCCCCGCAGCCAGCCCAGCTGATTGCGAGAGGTCAGCACCCGGTGGGCGTCGGCGCCGCAGGCCTCTGCCAGCGGCCACATGAAACGCGGTGGGGCCTCCTGGAGCAGCGCCACGTCCCACTCGGCTGCAGCGAGGATCGAGGCAAACTCCCCCTCAAGGCCGCGGTTGACCTGGACGTGGGTCGCGTTTTGCTCGCTTGAGCCAAGCAGCCGCGAGCGCCAGGTGAGCAGGGCTGGGTCGGGCGGGCTGTCGCGTCCGTGAAAGAGGTTCCAGGCGATCGCCGTGAACTGCACGGGCTTAGTATCCGCGGCTTGAAGCGGGACTTCCTCACCGGCGAAGAGCTCGGCGCCTTTGAGCTGGGCGAGCTGCTCGAGCGAGCGCTTGAGCTAAAAGGTGGGCGGCGCGCGGGGGTGGGGAGCGGGGCGCTGGCCGCTCGCAGCGTCGCCCTCCTCTTCGAGCGGCCCTCGACCCGCACCCGGATCTCCTTCGAGGTCGGGGTCGCGGAGCTGGGTGGAACGCCGATCGTCCTGCGCGGGGATGAGCTGCAGATCTCCCGCGGGGAGTCGATCGGCGACACGGCACGGGTGCTCTCGCGCTACGTCGATGCGATCGTGATCCGCGCCAGCTCCGATGAGGCCGTCGCCGAGCTCGCCGCTGCGGCCGATGTGCCGGTGATCAACGGGCTTACCCCCCGCCATCATCCCTGCCAGGCGCTGGCTGACCTGCTTACCCTGCGCGAGCGCTTCGGGCAGCTTGCCGGCCTGCGCCTCGCCTACGTCGGCGACGGTAACAACGTCGCCCGCTCGCTGGCGATCGCCGGGGAGCTGGTCGGGATCGAGGTGGTCATCGCCGCCCCGCCCGGCTACCAGCTCGAGTCTGCTCACGGCGCCAAGCTGACCGATGACCCGCGCGCCGCCGCAAGCGGCGCCGATGCGATCTACACCGACGTCTGGGTCAGCATGGGAGACGAGGAGCAGGCCGAGCGCCGCCGAGCAGACCTCGCTCCCTTTCGGGTCGACGCCGACCTGCTCGCCAGCGCCAAGGAGGGCGCCGTCGTCCTGCACTGCCTCCCCGCGCATCCCGGCGAGGAGATCTCGGCCGCGGTCCTCTACGGGGAGCGCTCCGCCGTCTGGGATCAGGCGGAGAACCGCCTCCACGCCCAGAAGGCCCTGCTCGTCACGTTGCTTGAGGCCTGAGTTGCTTGCCACGGCGGGAAGTGGCGCTGCGGTAGCCTCGGCGTCCGATGGAACCCTCTCAGGTGCCCCCGAGCCGGTCCGCTGAGCCCGAAACCGTGAGCTCTGCGCTCGCCGCCGCGACCGAGGCGATCGCGGCTGCCGGCTGCGAAGAGCCGGGCACCGACGCCGAGGCCCTCCTCGCCGATGCGCTCGGCATCGCTCCCGAGGCGCTGGCGCGCGACGGCACCGGTCAGCTGAGCACCGAGCTTTCCGCCGAGATCAGGGAGCGGGTTCGCCGGCGCACCGATCACGAGCCGCTTGCCTACATCCTTGGCCGTGCCCGCTTCCGCGGGATCGAGGTCGCGGTCGACTCCCGGGTGCTGATCCCCAGGCGGGAGACCGAGCTCCTGGTCGGGGTCGCCGCCGAGTTGCCCGCGGGCGCCCGCGTACACGAGGTCGGCACGGGCTCGGGGGCGATCGCGCTCGCTTTGATCAGCGAGCGCCCGGACCTTCGCGTGAGCGCCTCCGACCTCTCCCCTGAGGCCGCCCAAGCCGCCGGCGAGAACGCCCAGCGGCTCGGCCTGCAGCTCGAGGTGATCGTCGAGGAGGGAATGCCCGAGCGCCTGCGCGCTGAACAGATCGACCTCGTCCTCGCCAACCTTCCCTACGTCACCGACGCGACGATCTATCAGCGCTCGCCCGAGATCCAGCGGGAGCCGCGGATCGCGGTGACGGGCGATTGCGGGCCCGACGGGCTGGGCGTGATCCGCGGTCTGATCGCCGAGGTGCGCCCCGGCCAGCGCCTGGCGATGGAGCACGACACCCATCACGGTCCCGCGATGCGCGAGCTGCTGCGTGGGGCGAGGACGATTCGTGACTACATGGGGGGCGAGCGGGTGACGGTCGGCTTCGCGCCATGAGCGCGAATCTCTGCAATGGCTGAGGTCCCCTCCGGCTCGACCGAGGACGTTCGGCGGGCGAAGCTCGAGCGGCTGCGCGCCGCCGGCATTGACCCCTATCCCCGCTCCTTTCCCGACCGCACCCCGATCGCCGAGATCCTCGCCGCGCATGACCCGGCCTCCCTCGGCGCGGGTGAGCACCCCGGCCTCTCCTACCGGATCGCCGGCCGGCTGACCGGCCAGCGCAGCCACGGCAAGACCACCTTCTTTGATCTGCGCGACATCTCCGGCACGATCCAGGCCTACGCCCGCGAGGACGCGCTCGGGGAGGAGGCCTACGGGCGGATCGAGGAACTTGACATCGGCGACATCGTCGGCGTCGAGGGCGAGCTGTACGTGACCAAACGCGGGCAGCTCGCGATCGAGGTGGGCGAGTGCACCCTGTTGGCAAAGGCGTTGCGCGACCCGCCCGACCTCTTCCACGGCATCTCAGACGCCGAGACCCGCTACCGCCAGCGCGAGCTTGACCTGATCGCAAACGAGCACTCGCGCGAGACCTTCGCCCTGCGGGCGAAGGTCCTGGCTGCGATCCGCGACCACATGAACGAGCGCGGCTACGTCGAGCTGGAAACGCCGATCCTGCAGCGGCTCACCGGCGGTGCCGCGGCGCGGCCCTTCGTCACCCACCACCACGCGCTGGATCGCCACCTCTTCCTGCGGATCGCGACCGAGCTCTACCTAAAGCGGGCGATCGTCGGCGGTTTTGAGGACGTCTATGAGCTCGGCAAGTTCTTTCGCAACGAGGGGATGTCTCCCCAGCACAACCCAGAGTTCACGATGCTCGAGTGGTTCGTCGGCGGCGCCGATTACCGCGGGGTGATGGCCTTCGCCGAGGAGCTTATTGCCGACGTTCTCCAGCGGGTCCTCGGCACCACCAAGGTGAAGCGAGAGGGGGAGACGATCGACTTCGCGACGCCCTGGCGGCGGCTCAACCTGCGCCAGGCAATCGAGGAGGAGAGCGGCGTTGACATCGTCAACTCAAGCCGCGATGAGCTGGCCGAGCTCTTGGGGGAGGATGCAGAGCCGGGCGAAGACTGGGCGGGGCTGGTCGACCGCCTGCAGGGGAAGCTGATCGAGCCGAAGCTGATCCAGCCGACCTTCATCGTCGACCTGCCGCTCGACATCTGGCCGCTGGTGAAGCCGGTCCCCGCGCAGCCAAAGCGCCTCGGCGAGGCCTTCGACGGGATCGTCGCCGGGATGGAGATCGTCGGCGGTGGCACCGACATCAACGACCCGATCGAACAGCGCCGGCGCTTCGTCGGCCAGCGAGAGCGCCAGGAGTCCGGTGCGGAGGAGACCCCGCACGAGCACGACGAGGAGTTCGTCCGCGCCCTCGAATACGGAATGCTGCCGGCCAGCGGCTGCGGGCTTGGAGTCGACCGGCTGATGATGATCCTCACCGGGTCAAAGACACTGCGCGACGTGATCCTCTTCCCGACGATGCGGGAGCTGCCCTCAGAAGGCTGAGTGAAGCAGGCCGCCGTCGATCGGGATCACCGTTCCGGTGATGTAGGCGGCGCGCTCTGAGCACAGGAAGGCGACGAGGTCGCCGTACTCCTCGGGGCGGCCGAGGCGCCCGGCGGGAACTTCCGTGCGGGCGGCCGCTTCGGCCCCCTCCAGCGAGCCCTCGCTGTCGCTGAGCCTCTCGGTCCCAAAGCGCCCGGTGGCGACGGTGTTGACGGTGATCCCCTCGCCGGCGACCTCGCGCGAGAGCGTCTTGAGGAAGCCGACCGCAGCCATGCGGTGGGCGTTTGAGAGGTTGAGGGCGCCGATCGGCTCGCGGGTGGAGCTCGAGCCGACGTCGACGATCCTCCCCCAGCCGCGCTCGCGCATCCCGGGAACGACCGCGCCGGCCAGCAGCCGCGGTGCCAGCACGAGCGAGCGGTAGGCGCGCTCCCAATCCCCGAGTCCGTGGTCGAGGGCGCCACCGAAGGGCGGGCCACCGCTGTTGGCGATCAGGATCTCGATCGGTCCGAGTGCCGCGGCGACCTCGCCGGGCAGCCCCGCCATCCGCTCCAGGTCAGCGGTGTCGGCAACAAATGGGCTCGCCCGGTCTCCGATCGCCCCAGCCGCCTGCGCGAGGCTCTCCGCGGAGCGGCTTGCGATCGCAACCCGGGCCCCTTCGCGCGCGAGCGCGGTCGCAATCGCACGCCCGAGGCCGCGGCTGGCGCCCATCACCAGCGCGACGCGCCCCTTAAGCCCTAGGTCCAAGCGGCGCCTCCGGCGCTCGGCCGCGCACACCAGGCGCCGAGCAGCCCGATCGCCACCAGCGCGCCGAGCCAGTGCTGCCCAAGGAGGACGGCGATCGCGCTGACGATCCCGGCCCCGAGCGCCCCGACCAGGGTCGGCGCGACCTCCAGCCCGACGACGCGCGCGGTAAACCACGAGCACAAGAGCCAGGCGGCCGGCCCAACCAGCCATCCCCAGTCTTCGAAGAACCCATGCGAAAACAGCACGGCCAAGATCAGCGAGAGGACCGCCACCGCGACCGCCTGCACGACCACGACCCGCCAGAAAACTTCAAATCTCACGCGGCGATTCTCCCATCCTCACGCGGCGCCGGCCTCAGGCGGGATCCCAGACTTCGTCGAGGAACGCCGCCAACTCTCCGTTCAGCCGTCCTGGCCTGATTCGCCACTCGAGGATCGAGCTGGCTTCGACCAGCCGCCCGTTCCGCAGCTCCTCGGCGAGCATTCCGGAGTCGCTGAAGGGGTGCAGCGGATCGAGGGTGTGGCCGACGATCAGCGCCGGTTGGGAGATCTTGCTTCGCTGCTCGCGGTGGGGGGCCGTCTCGCCCAAGAGCAGCCCCTCCAGCACGGCGAGCGAGGGCCCCGGACGCTGGCGGGCCAGGTCGAGCCCGATATCGATCAGGTAGTTGGTGCGGGGGATGGCCGAGGTGAGGCGCGAGAGGACCTCGAAGGCGGGGCGGCCGACCCGCAGGCCGAGCAAAATCGGGGCAAACGTGGCCGCGACCGCTGCCAGCGCGTTGTCGAGAACCGGCATCTCGATGAACAGGCCCCTGACCCGGTCGGGGTCGCGGGTCGCCAACTCCAGGGCGACGTTGGCGCCGAGCGAGGTGCCCCCGACGACCGCAGCGGGACTCTCGAGGTGATCGAGCAGGGCGGCCACCTGGCGGGCGAACAGCGGCATCGAGTAGAGGCGGAGGTCGGCGGGGCGCTCCGAGCTCCCGTGGCCGAGCAGATCGACACAGATCACCCGGTTCCCGCAACGGGCCATCGCCGGCCCGAGGTGGTCGAACATCCTGCGGTTCATCAGCAGGCCGTGGGCCAAAACCAGAGTCCGGTCGCCCTCTCCGTAGGAGTCGTACTCGATCCGGTGATCCTCATAGCGGAACTCGCCCATCCCGACCAGGGTAGCCAGAGGTCGCTAACGTGCGGCGCATCCCTTGCTGACCGTCGCCGTCACAGGCCCCACCGGGGAGATCGGCAAGCCGTTCATCGCGGCGCTGGAACGCGCGCCGGAGGTCGAGCGGGTGATCGGGATGGCGCGCAGTCGCTTTGACCCCGCCGAGTATCACTGGGGCGAGAAAGTGGAATACCGCCGCGGGGACATCCTCGACCGGCACTCGGTCGCGGAGCTGGTCGAGGGAGCCGACGTCCTCGTCCACCTCGCGTTCGTCATCCTCGCCGGTCGCGGCGGGAGCCGGGAGGTCAACCTGACCGGCTCGCGCAACGTTTTCGAGGCGGCGGCGGCCGCCGGGGTAAAGCGTCTCGTCTACACCTCCTCGGTCGCCGCCTACGGCTTTGGCCGCGATCTGCCCGAGCTGCTGAGCGAGGACCTGCCGGTGCGCGGCACCCCGCGCCACCCCTACTCCGCCCACAAGGCGGAGGTCGAGGCGGAGCTGACCGAGGCGCTTCGCGGATCGGACACCGAGGCCTATGTCTTTCGCCCCTGTATCGTCGCCGGACCCCAGGCAACGCTGCTCTTGGACCTGATCCCCCTTCTCGCGATCGGCCAGAGGATCCCCGGCCCGCTGCGCTGGGCCCTGGGCAGGGTGCCCGAGCTTCGGCCCGTCTTGCCCGATCCGGGCGTCCGCTTCCAGCTCGTCCACCATGATGACGTCGCGGCGGCGCTCTGCGCGGCGGTGATCGGCGAGGGCGAGCCCGGGATCTACAACCTCGCCGGGCCGGGGGAGCTGACGATCTCTGACCTCGCCCACGCCCTGGGCTGGCATGCGCTGCCGGCGCCGCAACTCGCGGTCGGCGCTGCCGCCGAGGCATTTGCGTTGATCCCGTTCCTGCCCAGCGAGGCCGCTTGGATCGAGGCGGTCCGCCGCCCGGTGCTGATGGATACCTCGCGAGCGCGCAAGAAGCTGCACTGGATGCCCCACCACGACGCCGAGGAGACCCTGAAGGAAACGGTCGCCGCGGTCAGGGCTCGCTGAGGCCCGACTAGACTCCCAACCGATGGTTCCGGTCGAGGTAAAGGGTGTTGAGGGGATGCGGGCGCTGCTCGGGCGCCAGATCGGTCCGAGCGAGTGGCGAACCGTCACTCAGGCAGACATCAACGCCTTTGCCGATCTGTCGGGCGATCACCAGTGGATCCACGTCGACGTCGAGCGGGCCAGGTCCGAGAGTCCCTTCGCGACGACGATCGCCCATGGCAATCTCACCCTCTCGCTGGTCGACGGCTTCCGCGGTGAACTGATCGATGCCAGCGGTTTCGCGCTGGGCGTCAACTACGGATGGGACAAGATCAGGTTCCCAGCCCCTGTCCCCGTCGACAGCAGGGTTCGCGCTCGCGCCGAGGTCGTCTCGGTCGAGGAGAAAGGCGGCGGCTGGTGGCAGGTCATCACCCGCTTCACCCTCGAGGTCGAGGGAAATGAGAAGCCCTGCTTCGTCGGCGATTCGGTCACGCGCGTTATGGCCCCAACCGACTGATCGGTCCGAAGAGGCGCAGCGTTTCGGCGCTTTGGGTCCCGTGATCGCGGAGCGCTAGCGCCGGCTTCCTGCTGCCGAGAAGCGCTAGCTCCATCCACTTCCAAAGCAGTAGACATCCTCAAAGCGAGAGGTGCCCAACCAGGTCAGTTGATCCTCCAAACGAGCCGTCAACCGACCCAGATGCCAGTCTCGGCAGCGACTCGCGACTGCCGCGAACGCGGCGAGGCAGCGAGATTGCCCGCCGGCGCGGTAGGCCAGATCGCGAAGGCGAGCAGGACGAAGAGCGGCCCGACGTTGGGGTCGGTGGCGCTGCCCGTGGTCAGTCCGCCGAGGCTTTGCCCGAGCATCCAGTAGACGAGCGAAAGAAGGACGCCGAGGATCAATGTCTGCTGGCGCCAGCGAGTCCAGACGCCGACGGCGAGGAGCAGTGAAACGGCGAGAAGGATCGCCGCGATCGCCTTGCCATCACCCTCCAGCGTCGTCGCGAGCGAGCGCTGGAGGCTGGCCAGCCAGGGCATCGAGTTCCCCGAAGCTTCGAGCAGGCTGCCGCTGATCGAGTACACCGGGCGCACCAGCACCGCGATCCAGAGCCCCACCGAACAGCCCCAGACCGCCGACCAGACGGCGAGAGCTCCGCGCTCGCCGAACGGGCCGGAGGCGGCGGGCGAGCGGCTGTCCCGTCTCGCGCTGGGCCAGACCAGCAGGCCAATCACCGCGTAGAGCAGGACCGCGCCGGGGGCGCCGCTGAACGGCGAGCCCATGTCCATCAGCAGCATCCCGAAGCCCTCGCCAAACCACCAGACCACCAGGGTCCAGCCGAAGGAGAGCGCCAGCGCCGGCTTGACCGTGGGCCGGTAGAGCAAGCCGAGCCCGATCGCGCACTGGATCAGGGCGAAGATCGTGTTCCAGACGGTCAGGTTGGAGCTGGCGATCTGGCCCGCCCAGTGAATCGAGTGCGCGGCCCAGGTGGGCTGCATCGAGAGCATCGGTTCGATCGTCCCCGCAACGAATTCCCGCGAGTACATGTAGGGCTGGAACTGCAGGACGCCGTCAAGGAGCCAGATCAGACCGAGCGTGATCTGGACGGCGCGGCGAGTGATTTTGGGGCTCAAGTCCCGACCCCCCGCCACCTGGGTGCCGGGCAGGTCCTCCAACCCAGCCAGCGGACTGCCGAGCCCGCGGTGATCGAGATCTCCTCAACCGCTGGCGCGGTCACGACGTACAGCGGCGGTGAAGTCGGGTGATCAGCTCGGCGGGAAACATGCTGCCCTCCACTTGAGCTTCAGAAAACTGCAGCCCAGATAGCTTACGGGCGAGGATCGAGGCGGAACGTTTGTAGGCAAGCTTCGGCGTCTGCCCTCGCCAACTCCGAGACGACAGGGAGCTTGGCAGTCTTGGGCCGCGAAGGAGCCCGGGCGGACGAGTGCCCCTTCAAATTCACCAGCCGCCGGTTCGGGCAGGGCCAGCTGCCGATCGGCTTGGCGCTCAGGATTGGAGTCAGTTTGAGCGGATCTAAGGTCCTCCAAGGCTGGCCGGGCCGACGGCGCTGATAGATCACCCGGCTGCGGTGGACCTGGCGATGGGCTGCACGCGTGACTCACGAGGCTCCAGCCATCGGTAGGCGATCACGACGATCGCGATCATGAAGGCGAGCGAACCCGGAACCCACATCACTCCGGCCGCTAACTGCTGGTCGGTGAGCGCCGAGATATGCCCCGGTCTGCTCGCCAGCTCAGCGTAGGAGGAGTAGATCGGCGAAGGGGCCAGCGCGAGGACGATGGCGAGTACCCAGCCGACCAACACGGTGCCGAGCAGGTAGGCGAGTTTCCCCGGCTCGCTCAGCGGGGAGCGCCACGGCGGTGAATAGATGACGCGGGTCCACAGAAGGAGAGCGGTCGCGAAGAAGGTGAGGTGCTCGAGGGCGTGGACCAGTTCCGAGCGCAGCGCTGCGTCGTATAGGACCGGGAGGTGCCAGGCGACAAAATTCACGTTGAAGATCAGCCAGGAGACGATCGCGCCGCCCAGGAACAGGGCAAAGCGGCGAAGCGGCGCCGTTCTTGGATTGCGGACCAATTCGCGACTCGCGACCCGTCGGTAGCTGAGCGGAACACCCCGCCACATCCGGTTCCAAGGTCGAGCCAGCGCCAGCAGCGGCGGTGCCACCGAGATCAGCAAGATGTGCTGGATCATGTGAACCCAGAAGAGCTTGTCGGAGAGGTCGTCGATCGGCGAGTCGACCGCGGCCAAGATCGCCGCGAGGCCGCCGATGAAAGCGGCCGTGCGCCAACGATCGGCCGGCTGCACGGGCCGCCTCCGCCCGCGCCCGCCCAGCCAATAAAGGAGCGCCGCGCCCAAGACCCAAAGCAGCGCCGGACCACCAGTCCAATCCAACGGTGTGGTCAGCGAATTGAGCATCGCGCAGATCCGTCGACTAGAGCATAAGGCGACCGCTACGTCTTGGCCACCCCGATTGATCGGGCCGCTTGGCTTCGGTGCGGGTGGCGGTCCATCGGTAGCGGGCCGGGCTACGTCTTCGCATTCAAAGTTGACCGATTGGGACGCGGATCACCTGCTCCAGGTGCCAACCGCGCCCGCCGGCTCGAAGTTGCCAGGCATCGATGGTCCCACCGGCGGCGGCGAGCGCGATGACACCACCGCCGCCGGTGAGGGCGAGGGCGCTCGTCGCCGGCGGCGGTGGGCGGAGCGCCCGCCAGGCCGAGCCGGGCCCGGCGCTGATCCAAAGCCTGCCGGCCCGCCCGCCCTTGCCCGCCAGCACGTAGGCTCGCTGTCGCGGGCCGGGCCCGGCGCTGATCAGGTGTTGGCCGGCGCTCAGTCCCAGCGGCGGCATCTCCTGCCATCGCTTGCCGGCGTCCCTGCTCCAGGCTGCGATCAGATCCTGGCCGTGCGCGGAGGAGAGATCGATCAACGTGAACGCGCCGGCCGAGCTGCTGGTCAAGCGCAAGACGGCGGCGGGGTAGCCACGCAGGGCCAGGGGAAGGTTGGGAGCGGCCCGGCGCCAGCTGCCGTGGCTCGCGGAATACTCGCCGATTTGTCCGGGAAGCTGGCAGCTGCCGCCCACGAGCGCCCGCCCGCCAGCGCCGACACTTACCGCGTCGATGCTCTGCAGTTCACAGCCCTTCGTCGACGGTTGCCGGGACAGTGCATCAGCCGAAATCAGCGTGGTCCAAGATGCGCCCGCGCTCGCCCGTCTGAGCACTTCGCCACCGTGGCGGGGGATCAGAGCAAGGACCGTCCCATCGCCGCCGGTGGCGAGTGAGTCTGGGCCGGTGGTGAGCGGCTGGGGGAGCAGCTGGGGCGCCCAGCTTGCGCCGTGATCAGCGCTCCTTGCGAGGGGGGAGAAGTGGAGGTTGATGCTCGGCAGGAAACCGGCGATCAGTGCCCCCCGCGGTGCCGTGGCGAGGGCGAGGCCGCCGTTATCCTGGACTCCCGGTGGCGTAACCAGGGACCAGCGAGCGCTGCCGCTGCCCTGCCATAAGAGCTCCCAGAAGTGGTTTTCCCCTGAGCGTGCCCCGACCGGAACCACGGCCCAACTTCCGCTGGGGGTGGGAAGCGAGGTAGCAAGCTGGGGCCCCTGAGGAGCCTGCTGGCGCGGACGGGCGGCTGCCCCACAGGCGCTGAGGCCGAGGCTGAGGATGATGATGCCGGCAAGCTGTGACCTTCTCCGCGACCCGGAGGAGCGGCGGCCCTTAAGCGTTGCTTGAACGCTCATCTCAGGAGCGCGATTCGCGCAGCACCTGACTGGCGGCATTGGCCAGGGTGACCGCGAAGGAGGACTCGGTGCTCGATGTCCCCGGACCGGGGTCAAAGCCCGAATTCCAGCGCAGCTGGCCGCGGGAATTGAGGATCGCGGCTTCATCGGGGTGAACCACCATCGCCCCGCCCCGGGGCACCGAGACTTCGATCCCAAATGTGTTCCAGACCCGACGCAACGCTGCGGTTGGGCCGGTCAGGTAGAGCCAGTTGGGCAGACCTTCGAGTTGCTCCTGGTGGTCAAACGCCCGTAGCACAGACGGCGAGCGGTAGAGCGGGTTGGCGTCGATCGCGACGAGCTCCACCCGCTGGGCGCCGCTGCCGAGCAGGCGGTCGGCCTGCTTGAACTCCTGGGCAATGATCGGGCAGTCAACGTTGCAGACTGGGTCCAGGAAGGTGACCAGAACCACCTTGCCCCGCAGCCCGCTCAGGGTGACGGGCGCTCCGCGCTGGTCGATCAACCTGAAGTCAGGCGGTCGGTAAAAGCCGCCCACCGATGAGGTGGGCCCGTCGATGCTTTGAGCGAGAAGTGTCGTGGCGTTTGGATTGATCGCTGCCAGGGCGAACGACACGCTCCCCAGGGCGGTCATCGATAGCGCAGCGACGAGCGCCAGCACCCGCGCGGGCAGCCTCAGCGAAACCGGTGAGGCGCGCAGGCGGTGGGTATCGGGCTCGGCGTCGGGAAGGGGGGTGGGTGGGTGAACGAAGGCTAGGTAGCCGGCGAGGAAGAGGAGCAATTGGGGAAGCGCGCTGTTGGGGTCGGTGCCCATCCCACCGAGAACACCGAGGTCCTGGACGAGCACCCAATCGGCGAGGCAGAGCACCGCGATCGCCGCCAGCGCCGGTCGGATGAGGCGGACGCGGCCACTGAGGAAGGCCACCCCGGTCAAGCCCAGAGTCGCAATCACCAACAGGTTGAGGAGGACCGCGTAGGCACCAACAAAGCCAGCGACGTCACCGAGCAGCGCCGAAAGCGCGTGGGGCTGGGGGGTTCTCGCCATTTCGGTGACCATGCTCTGCAGGGCCCCACCGTTGCCTTGCCAAAAGCCGTTACCCGGCCATGCCTGCAAAACCGCCATCGCGAGGAGCAGGACCCCCGAGCAGCTCAAAACAGCGCGTCCGAGCCGCCGGTCACGCCAGCTGCGCTCCGGAAGCGCGACCAGAGCACCGGCGGCCGCGTAGAACAGCACCGCGCCTGGCGCTCCGAACATCCAGCTCGCCCCGGGGCGAGAATCCCGCCCATTGCCTCGCCAAGCACCCAGACACTCAGCGCCCAGCCGATGCTGATCAGCCCGCCGAGCCTTGACCACCGACCCCGCGCGACCGCCAGTAACCAGACCCCGATCCCAATCTGGATCCAGACCGCCGCGGTCGCAGCCGTGACCGGATGGTTATTCCAGATCGTCGCGCCCCAGCGCAGCACGTCCTGCAACCAGACGGGGCTTCCCGCGCCGGCTTCGGCGATCACCTGTCCGGTCAAACGCAGCGGCATCGCGGACTGCATCTGCAGGATGCCGTCTAGGATCCAAAGCGCTCCGAAGCCGATCCGCAGCAGGCGGCGGGCGCGAGCCTCGGGCCAGTGCTTCTCGTTCTGGGTGCCGCTGCTTTGCCCTGAATCTATTCGGCCAGGTCGGTTTTCTCGGAGGAGCCTGACCCCCAGCCAGCCGCCGATCAGCAGCGCTGCGAGGATCAAAAGTCCGCCGAGCAGAGCCTGCTCTTGGACCGACAGGCTGTGCTGGAAGTGCGAGGTAATCACGCGGTTATTCAGCCCATTGCCACTTCCCATCCCGCTCATCCCGCGCATGGATCTTGATGCTAGCTCGCGCTCGACGGGGGCCAACGTACCCATGTGGGAAGAGACGGACAGCCGGTCGACTACAAGCCTGCTACCGCAAACCGCCTTCCCGTGCCGGTTTCGCCCTCCCGCCTTTCCGAGTCTGAGCCTGGCTCAGGCGCGGCCCGCCTCAGTCGCAGCTGCACCGGACTGCGGGCTAACCTCGAATTCCGTTCCGATCAGCGTCTCCCGCTCGATGTCGCGCTCTCGCACCAGCCACAGGGCCAGCAGCGAGCCGACGAAAGAGAGGAGCGCCCCGAGCAGGAGGATCACGTTGAGACCGTGGATGAACCCCTGCTCGGCGGCGGCGCGGGTGAGCGCGCTAGCCCCCGAGGGGACCGCGGAGAGCGCTTGCGACAACGCCCCCGAAGAGGTCGCTTCGACCAGGCCGCGGGCCTGCGCGTGTCCCAGGGCGGGGGCGACTTCCTGCGCTCTGGAGGCGCCGACGCCGAGGAAGATCGCCCCCCAGGCGGCGATCCCGACGGCTATCCCGACCTGGCGGAAGGTGTCGTTGATCCCCGCAGCCATCCCGCTTTGCTCCTTGGGGACGACGCTCAGGGCGACGTCGGCGATGACCGGGTTGAGCAGTCCGACCCCGATGCCACTGACGATGAAGCCGACCAGCAGTGCGGTCCATTGCGAGTGCACGCCCAGGCCGCCCATCAGCGCCAGCCCGAGGCCGGTGAGGGCGAGGCCAGCGCTCATCAGGTAGCGAGCTTGGACCCGGGCCAGGGCGATCCCCGAAAGGGGCGCGACGACAAAGGCGCCGACGGTGATCGGCAGGTAGCGGAGGCCGGCTTCGATCGGCGAGAAGCCGAGGAAGTTCTGCAGGTAGAGCGTCAGGTAGAGGAACAGGGCGAACATCGAGCCGGAGACTGCGAAGGCCGCCAGCTGCACGCCGGTGAATGCCCGGCGGCGAAAGAAGGAGAGCGGAAGCATCGGCTCGCGCACTCGCATCTCAATCGCGACGAAGGCCGTCAGCAGCACCGCGGCGCCGGCGAAGAGGGAGACGATCTGGCTACTGCCCCAGCCCTCGGCGTTGCCGCGCACCAGTGCCAGCACCAGCAGGAAGAGCGCAGTCGAGAAGCTGAGCAGGCCGCCCCAGTCGGACCGGGTTGCATTGGGATCGCGGGACTCGGCCAGCTTCCAGTAGGTGACGGCGATCGCCGCCAGCCCGATCGGGACGTTGACGAGGAAAACGGACTGCCAGCCGAGGCCGTCGGTGAGCAGGCCGCCGAGCAGCGGGCCGATCGCGACGGCGATGCCGATCGTCGCCCCGTAGATGCCCATTGCCATGCCGCGCTCTGGGCCGCTGGGGAACTCCTGGGCGACGAGGGCGAGGGAGACCGCGAACATGATTGCGCCGCCGATTCCCTGCAGGCCGCGAGCGATGTTCAGAAAGGTCGGGTCGGGGGAGAGGCCGCAGAGCAGCGAGGCGGCCGAGAAGATGCCGAGGCCAATCGCGAAGAGGCGACGGCGGCCGAGCCGGTCGGCGAGCGAGCCGGCGGTGAGGACGAGGGCAGCCAGCGAGAGCGCGTAGGCGTCGATCACCCACTGCAGGTCGGTGAAGCTGCCACCGAGGTCCTTCTGAATGGCGGGTAGGGCCGTGTTGACGACGGTGATGTCGAGCAGCAACATGAAGGTGGCGACGCAGACCGCGCCGAGCGTCCACCACTTGCGGTTCGTTGCCGATTTCATCTGAGGCTCCAATCCGTTGGGTACAATCTCGTCAGGTGCCCTGTTCAGGCTACCTGACCAGGGGAACTTATCAGGTCTCCTTACTACATGTCTCCCGACGCCAACCCAACCGAGCAGATCCCCCTTTCCGGCCTCCTCGATATCGCCCTTGAGGCTCTCTTGGTCGAGTTCCGCGCCGATCTCGAAGCGGCCGGCTACAGCGATATCCGTCCGACCCATGGCTGCGTCTTTCGCTTTGTGCGGGAGGACGGTATGCGGCTCACCGAGCTCGCCACCCTCGCCGGGATGACCAAGCAGTCCGTCGGTGAGGTCGTCGACGACCTCACCGACCGCGGCTACGTCGAACGCATCCCCGACCCAGACGACCGCCGCGCCAAGCTGATCAGCCTCACCGCGAAGGGGGAAGCAGCCCAGCGCGTCGGCTACGGCCTCTTCGCCAAAATCGAAGCCCGGTGGGCCGAGCGCTACGGCCCCGAGCGCCTCGCCCGGATGCGCCAGCTCCTCGAAGAGATCGCCTCCACCGAGGCCCCCCAGCTGGTTCCCGAGCTCTCCCGTGCCTCCCGCTCAGCGCTGACCGAGGTCCCATCGCGCCTCTAATCAGTCAGCGGTGCCCGCCGGGAGCGCCGCGGTCCTGATCGTCCACTCGCTGTCATCGAATGTGACGCTCAGTCGAGATCGAGCGCGGCGATGATCGCGTGGCTAAGGGCTGGCTCTTGAGAGCCGAGCAAGACCCCGATCTGCTCTCCCAGTGCATCGGTGGGAATGGTGGTGATGTTGTCGCAACTGATGACCGAGGGCTGGGTGAGGCCGTTCGCCGCATCGACGCCAAGCTCGCTGGAGAGCCCGCGGATCGTGGTGGTGATCAGCGCGACTGTAACCGTCCTCATATGCGGCCGCACAAGCTCACGGGTGAGGATCAACACGGGCCGAGCCTTGTCGAGTTGCGCCACATGGATGGCCCGCATCAGGTCAGGTGATGCGACAGGCTCGCGGCGTGCTCAGCGAGTCCCGCGAGCTCTGGGTCCGGACCGCTGCCAGCGAGGATCCGGGCATCATGTTCGGCCAGGGCGTGCCGCCGCTCGCGCTCAAGCGCACGGGTGACAACTGTCGCCCGACTGCGGGCGGTGCCAGAGTCAACGATCTGGTCGACGAAATCGACCAGATCGTCTGGAAGTCGAACGGCGATCTGCTTACTGATCCCAAAATGGTAGCAATTTGGTAGAGATCGGACGCTGCCTCTCGCACGACCCCGCTCGCCTCGGCCCCCTCGCTCCACCTGGCGGATCCGGAAGTGCGCCTGGGGCCGAACTCTCGGGATATTCACACCTGATCGCGATGAGGTTTTGCGGGGACATACGACGCCAGTGCCTGGGCTCGGCATTGCTTTCAGTCCGATCTGGAGCACCACGATTCCAGAACCCGCTCGACCTCTTCGCGGACCAGCGACCGGGTCTCGGCCCGCTCCACACCCGACATGAGACTTCCTGTGTCAACCCCCCGCGGGTTGGAGTCTTTGCAAGTTGCCGTGTTTGGCCGGGTCGTAGGGAACTCCGTCCTGCCAGCAACGCCAGAGAACTCGCAGCCAAGCACGCCCGAGGACGCGGATCGCGTGAGGGTGTTCGAGACCGCGGGCGCGGGCATCGCTGTAGACGCTGTGAGCCCAGGGATGGGTGTGACGCGTGGAGTTGGCAAGGCAGGCGACCGCGTCTCGCAGGCGCTTGTCGCAGGCCCAGCGAAAGCCGGCGACCTTGCGCTTCCCCGACTCTCTGGCTACCGGCGCCATGCCGGCGTCGGCTGCAAGGGACTCGCGCGTCGGGTAGCGGGAGCGATCGTCGCCGATCTCGGCGACCAGCCGCGCCGCGGTGATCACCGACTTGGGGTCCTTGAACAGGGGCAGGAAGACCTGCCCGTCGGGATGGGCGCGCACCGCGCCGGCGATCTGGGAGGTGAGCTCGCGGATCTGGGAGGCGATCGGCCGAAGTGCCGCCACCAAGCCGAGCACCGCCCCTCGTCTCGCCTCGGCCTCGAGGGCCCCGGCGCGACCTGCCGGTGCCTGCCGCAGCCGCGCCAGCAGCTCCGCCGCCGAGCGCCGGCCGCAGTAGCGGTTGCGGGCGAGGAAGCCTTCGAGGCGCCGCTCGCCGAGACCTTTCGCGTCGGCCGGCGCCGGGTAGCGCTCCAGGAAGGCCAGCGCGATCGGGCTGTCGACGTCGGCGAAGACCCGCGCCGCCCCGGGCCAGAAGGCGTCCAGCTGCGCCCGCAGCTCGTTGGCGAGCCGCACCCTGGCGCCGACCAGGTCCTCGCGGGTGCGGGTCAGCGCGCGCAGCGCCTTGGTCTCGTCGGTGTCCGGGCAAAGCGCCCGGTGGCGATGGGAGTCGGTGCGCGCCAGCTCGGCCAAGACGAAGGCATCGAAACCGTCGGACTTGCCGCCGGCGGCCTCATAGCGAGGCCGGGTCGCCTTCAGCTTGTTGGGGTGAATCGGCAAAACGGTGAAGCCGGCCTCCAGCAGCCGATCGACAAGCAGGCCGTCGGGGCGCTCGATCGCCACCCTCACCACGCCGAGGGCTCCCATCCGGGCGATCAGCCCTTCGATCCCCGCCTCGTCGTGGTTGAAGAACTCACCTTCCAGCTTCAGCCCGCTCCCATCGACCACGCAGAGCGCGTGCTCTTCGCTGGCCCAGTCGATACCACCGAACGTCTCCTCCATCGTCTTCCTCCTCGGATCGCTTCCACTAGCGCCGGCCGGGAGGTACCGTTGCGGATGCTCATAGTTGGGCGCTTGGCCGCGCCACTCCCTGTGGCCGCTTCAGGTGCCTCCGACCGCCGGGAGACGCTGGTCTCATCTTGGCCCTCTGCGGGGCAAGCAGCGACGGCGTTCTCCCGACGGCGGTCGGCTTCTCTATGCGTTCAACCGGGATCTTCGACGGCCTCGCTTCGCTCGGCCTCCATATCTAGATCTCAGAAGAACAATGGGGAGGTTCTCCTATGAGCAGCTTGTCGTAGTCGGCATCGCGGTGGCTGTGCCCGCCCGTTTGTGCGAGCCGGTGCCCCCGAGGTACTGCTGCTCTCACGATGTTCCAGTGAAAGGTGTGTCCTCTCTGTGCAGTAACGGAGTGGCTTTAGCGGGCATCGGCCTAGCGCAGAGCGTGGCGCCACGGGTCGGTTGAGTGGAAGGCGCCCCACCACGCGGCAAGGCCGGCGCATAGGTGGGGTCTCATGTGGGCTTCCACAGGGCATCGTCGCCCAACGGCTCGCGGACGGCCTGGCCGCCGGCGAGGAGCTCAAGCAGCTTGGCCTCGGCGGAGATCCGGTCGGGCGCGTTGTTCCCGCCTGCGAGGAGCGCCGCGACCTCCTGCGTCGTCAGTCCCTCGGGGAAGTGCTCCAACAGCGGCGCTGGCGTCTCCGGGGGAGGCTCTCGATCCAGCCTCGGATCGAGATTGGCGATCAGCACGTCGTAGGCCTCGACCGGCTGGAACCCGCCTGCGACCAAACGCTGGCCGTCTGACTCGAACACGACAGATGGTGCGGTGAAGCGGACCGGGCCATCGGTGGCTGCGGTCTTTCCTTGGAGCTCGGCGGCCGAGCCGGCCGCCGAGCGAGCCTCGGTGTGATCTGCCTCGTAGGCTGCGCTCACCTCCGGCGAGTCCACCTGGGCGATGATCTGATCCGCGTCGATCCCCGGTACCTCGCGCAGCACCTCGGCGAGCTGGGCGTCCTCGTCGAGTAGTAGCGAGCTGTTGAAATTCGCCAGCTGCAGCGTGCGGAAGGTGGCCCACTCGCTGCCGGGTTGGGCGAGCCTGGCCGCGATAACCGCGCGGCAGGCGCGCGCGGTCGCGCTGATGCGCGCCTTGGGCGCCGGCGCGAACGGCATCCCGTAGCGCCGGAAGGCGAGCTGGCCGAGAGCGCCGCGCAGCGGGGTGTAGCCGCGAGCTACGTACTGCGAGGCGTCCTCGGTCAGCCCGATCAGCACAAGCCGCCAGTCAAGCTGGGATCTGTAGCGCCACTCCAGAACTCGCAGCGCGGGGACCTCCGAGTAGGCCCAGGGACAGGCGGGGTCGTTGTATAGCGTCGCTGACAGCATCTCTCTCACCGTAGCGCGCATACAATCTATGTCGGAGACGTTCCTTCCGAGCTCTACGAGCGGCTGCGTCGCGACGCGGCCTCAGCACGGCGCTCGCTCAGCGCGGAGACGATCGAGCTGTTGCGTCGTGCCCTTTTCCCAGAGCGTCCCGGCGTCTCACTTGAAGAGCTCCTGAAGGGCGCCGATCGGATTCGACAGCAACACCCCCTGCCCAGCGGCTCCCCCACAGCCGCCGAGCTGATCCGCGAAGACCGCGAGCGTTAGGCCGATGGCCGCAATCGTCCTCGACGCCAGCGTCATGGTGGCGTTCTACGTCGAGGAGTCCCTATCGGGTGCGGCGCGGGCGGCGCTGGTCCGGTCTAGCGAATCGGGCGATGAGCTCCACGCTCCCGACCTGCTACTGATCGAGTGTGCAACTACCCTCTGGAAGCGAGTGAACCGTGGTGAGCTCGATCGCGACGCGGCGATGGCCGCGATCACCGAGCTCTCGACCCTTGAGGTCCTAGATCTCCACCCGATGGACGAGCGCCTCGTCCCGCCTGCGCTCTCGCTGGCGATGGCCCACTCGCTGAGCGCCTTTGACGCTGCCTACGCCGCGCTGGCGGTGCAGCTCGGCGGCGTGGTGCTCACCGGCGACCGCCGCTTCCGTGAGCCGGCCTCGCAGGCAGGCCTGCCGGTGCTCGCGCTTGGGGCCGGATAGCTCTCGAGTTCCTGCGGGCGCCATCCCGCAGGCGCCATCCACGGGACGGGCGGATTCAGCCGGCGCTCCCCCCAGGGACCGCGGTTGAGGTAGCAGGTGCCCCATCTCAGAGTTTGAGTCGGCTCGATTTGGCAGCAATGGGCAGGGAGCGCGATTCTGGCGTTAGTCTGCCCCATCCGGTTCCTCCGGATCGATTCGCCAAAACGGCTTGACAGAGCCGAAATATTTGCCCTGGGGCGGTTAGCTCAGTTTGGGAGAGCACCTGCCTTACAAGCAGGAGGTCACTGGTTCGAGCCCAGTACCGCCCATTCCCCGGAAATCCAGTTCTCAAGCGGATTTTAGGCTCGTCCCCGCCATCAACCCGTCCCCGGTTCGAACTTGGGTACCACATTTGGGTACCAACAGCTCATCGGAATGCGGCTGCAACTTGCGTACTCCGCCAAAGGGCAGCGGCGCCTGGCTCCGGGGTCCAATCCTCGCGACGACCCGAGCGAGGTGAACTCGAGCGACTGAGGCGGGTGGGAAATGGTGACGTCACGACGCGGGCCACCGAGGTCATTCAACGTCGGACTCCGACCGAAATCACCCGCGTCGTCGTTTGGCCTACGCGCGAGGCTATGCGTCCTTGGCCGACCCCAAGCGCCGCGCCGCATTCCTGGCAACCGTGCGCTCGGTGATCGGCACTGGTGGTCAGCGCGTCAACGCCGCCGATCGCCTCTATCTGGCCGAGCACGCCCACCGCAGCATCCCGGGTAGCCGCTTCGAGGTCTTCGAGGGGATCGGTCACCTGCCTCAGCTCGAGGCCCGGGGGCGCTTCATCGTGGTGCTCGAAGAGTTCCTCGCCGAAACAGAGGCGGCACGGTTCGACCGCGAGGAATGGAAGGCCCGGTTTCAGGCCGAGCGGGCCGCGTCCTAGGAGGAGAAGCGGCGATGCGCCCGGACTAGGCTCCGCTTCTGGCGGCGCGATCGGGCGCTCGCCCCGCCGGCACGGGATCGAAGCCGGCCAGGCGCCCGAGCTCGGCGAGCGACTCCTCGATGCCGTCCCTGAGCACGTCGAGGTCCGGCACGGTGCCGCGGTCGCCGTTGAGCCCAAAGGTGAGCTCGCCGTCGTAGCTGACTGCGGCGACGCCAACGGCGTGGCCGGTGAAGATCGGCACCAGCGGCACCACCCGCCGCATCGGCGCGCCCAACGCGTAGAGCGTCGTCGGCGGCCCCGGGACGTTGGTTATCGTGATGTTGAACAGCCGCGGCGTGAACGCCAGCCGCGCCACGACGCTGTGGATCAGCGGCGGCGCCGCCCCGGCAACCTCGATCAACGTCTCCGCACCCGTCGCCTGACCGCCGCTCTTCAGCTCCTTCGCCGCCGCCACGGTCTTCCGGTAGCGAAGCAGCGGATCGGGCTCGGCGACCGGCAGCTCTACGAACAACGAGGAGACCCGGTTGCCGAGTTCGAGCGCCTCACCCGCCTGGCGCAGGTTGACCGGGACCATCGCCCGGACGCTGTCCACGCTCGAGCCCTCCCCGCGATGCTCGAAGAGGTCTCGCAGGCCGCCGGCGGTGGCGGCGAGGACGACGTCGTTGACGGTGCCGCCCAGCTCGCGCTTCACCTGCTTGAGGTACTCGAGCGGCACATCGACAGCGGCGAGGCGTCGCGTGCCGCCGATCGGCAGGTCGAGGCTGGTGTGGGCCGCCCCGATCAGCTCCTCGCGAATGACCATCTCGGCCAGCGCCCTGGATCGGGACAGCACCGAGGCGAGCTTGCGCGGATGCAGCGCGGCGTCGACGCCGCTGCTCAGCGCGCCAAAGAGCCTCGACGGCGTGCCGCGGTCCGCCTCCTCGTCCCCGGCAGGCGCCGCGAGGCCCCACGAGCCGGGGGCCGGGTTGGGCTCGGTGTCGAGGAGCACGGCGGCCACCGAGACACCGCCGATCCCGTCGACAAGGCAGTGGTGCACCTTCGTCGCAAGCGCCCAGCGGCCGTCCGCGAGCCCGTCGAGCAGGGTCGTCTCCCAGAGCGGATGAGCGCGGTCGAGGCGGTGGGAGTAGAAGTCGCCGAGCCACTCGAGCAGCTCGGCCTCCTCGCCCGGCGCCGGGAGGGTCGCGTGGCGCATGTGAGTCGCGATGTCGAAGTCGGGGTCCGGCTCCCAGGTCGGCAGGGAGAAGCTGCCGACCCGCGGCGAGGAGAGCCGGAGGCGGAAACGGGGCAGCAGCTCGAGCCGCTCCGCGGTCTGGCTTCGCAAGTCCTCGAGCGAGGGCGCTCCGCCCTGCGGCAGCGCGTCGAAGACCATCGCCCAGCCGATGTGCATATGGGCCGACTCGTCGGCCTCCTCAAGCTCCAGAAACGCTGCATCCAGCGGTGTCAGATGAGCTGCCACACGGCAACCCTACGTCCGCAGGAGCGCGCTCCCATCCGGAGAAGCTACGGATTTGACATGCCACCTTCTACAAACTAGGTGCCAGACTCGATTCGAGCTCAGACAAGCGGAATCAGCTAATGGCCGTGGTTACCGATGTCGAGTGGATCGGCCATGACCTCAAGGCCCTCGGGTGGATGATTCCGGCCAAGATCCGGATCTTCCCCACCGCCGAGCGCGCGGCCGCCGAACAATGGGTCAGCGGCGAGAGCTCCTAGGAGTTCTGAGCGCCGGCGCCGGGAGCGTTCGCCCCAGGCAGCGGACGTGCGAAGGGGCCATTCCCCAGCGTTCGTAAAAACGCATTGCATCTTCGTTGCCGGCGATCAGCGAGAGCCCGAGGAAGTTGATGCCCGCGGCAACCAGAGCTTGCTCGACCCGCTCCATCAGCAGTGAGCCGATTCCCCAGCGCCGCAGCTCGGGCTCAACCGAGAGCGCCTCGAGCTCCCCGACCTTCTCGTCTGTCTGAAAGCTCCACTCGCTCCGGCAGATCCGAAAGAGCGCGAAGCCGACCGGCAAACCCTCGCGCTCGGCAATCAGGAGCCAGGCCTCACCGGCTTGCATCCAGCGCTCGAACTCACCGCGGCGCCACCGCCAGGACTCCGCCGCCGCCCGCAGCGGGGCGATCTCGCGGACCTTGCCAGCGACCTCGGCGTGGTGCTCATGCATCGCTTGCCAAAGCGACTCCACCTCGTCGAGTCGCTCCACGCCCGCCGCGACGATCTCGACCTCGGGCGGTCCTGTCTGCTCTTTGTTCACGGCTGAGGCGGAGCCTATCGGCCGCCAAGGCCGCTGGAAAGTTCGGCCCTACCCGATTGAGGCGAATGTCACGAGTTCAACGGGGGACCAGCGGGGGAAACCGGCTCGGAGGACCTTCACCGGCGAAGTCCCTAGTCGAAGCGCGGGTTTTCCCCGATGAAATGGGCCAGGAACGCGTCATAGATTTGTGACGAAGACAGCTGCATCGGGTCATCCCTGGGTGCAGGTCCAGCAACGACGAGGAGGCGAAAATGCCCACCGCAGCCGAAAAGCCCAAGGATGCAGCCGGCCGCGACACCGTTGAGAGAACCACCGAGCTGTCCGAGCAGGTGCTCGAGCAGGTCAGGGGGAGCCAGAAGAAAGCGATCGAGGCGGTTCGCAAGTTCATGGAGTCCGTCGATGAGGCGCTGCCACCGCATGGCGAGAACCCCTCCAGACGGCAGGAAGTCATCGACTCCGCGCTCGAGATGTCGGAGAGGCTGGTCCAGACGCAGTACGACTTCCTGACCAACGTCGTGCACAGTGCCGGTGAGGCGCTGGGGCGTCGGGCAAGAAGGAGTAGGCCGCGAGGCTCCCGTGGGCGACCGCCTGACGCCACTCGACGCATCGTTCCTCGAGCTCGAGCAGGTCGACGAATCCCTCTACAGGCATATCGGCTGGGCAATGCTCTTCGACCCAATGCCAGAGGGCGGAGAGCCATCGCTCGCAGCTCTGCGAGACCAAAGGCTGGAGCGGCTCGCGCCGCTCCAGCCTTTCCGCCTACGCCTCTCCTCGCCGCGGGTCGGCGGCTTTTCTCTGCCGAGCTGGCCGAGCTGGGAGCCGGACCCCGACTTCGGCATCGCGACCCACATGCGCCACGCGTGGCGTCTGTGATCTCGCTAGAGACAATCCCGACCCCGCCAATCCCGCGCCTTCCTTTGGTGCCCGACCCGCTGCGGCGCATTCGGGTGCCCCGCGACCTCGGGGCGGTCAGCACGCGCTCTGACGAGGTGGTCGACATCGAGGCGCTGGGTATGGCGGCCACCGGCATCGAGCGGATCTGGGCCGGAGTGGAGCGCCTGTACCTCAGTGGCTTCTATCCGGCGATCGCTCTCTGCGTGCGTCGGCACGGTCAGGTCGTGCTCGACCGCGCGATTGGTCATGCCTGCGGCAACGGGCCGTCCGACCGACAGGACGCGGCGCGCACGCTGGCCACGCCCGAGACGCCGTTCGTCATCTTCTCCGCATCCAAGGCGATGACCGCCGTCGTGGCCCACCTGCTCGACGAGCGCGGGCTGCTACATGTAGACGACCGTGTGTGCGAGTACATCCCCGAGTACGCTGCCCACGGCAAGGAGGCCATTACCATCGAGCATCTGCTCTCCCACCGTGCGGGGGTGCCGAACATGCCGGCTGACGCGTTCGATCTGGACCGCTTTGGCGACCGGGAGTTCCAGCTGGAGACACTGTGCGCGGCCAAACCCCGCTCGCGCCCCGGGAAGCTGCTCTCCTACCACGCGGTGTCGGGCGGCTTCATCATCGCTGAGATCGTGCAGCGGGTGACCGGCCGGGACATTCGCGCCGTGCTGGGGCAGGAGATCCTTGACCCGCTCGGCTTTCGCTGGGGCAACTACGGCGTCAGCCCGAAGGACGTCGAGCGTGTCTGCGTGAGCTACCCCACCGGCCCTCCTGCGCTGCCGCCGCTGTCCACCGTGCTCGAGCATGCGCTGGGCCTCCCGCCGGATGTGATCACGGTCCGCTCCAACGATCCGCGTTTCCTCACCGGCATCGTTCCGTCCGGCAATGTCGTCACAACCGCCAACGAGCTGTCGCGCTTCTTCGAGTTGTTGGGCGCCGGTGGCGAGCTCGACGGCGTGCGCATCCTCGAGCCGCGCACGATCCGCCGCGCCACATCCGAGCGGGCGTTTCGCGAGATCGACTTCTCCCTGGTGGCTCCCCTGCGCCACGCCAGTGGGTTCATGTTGGGCGCCAGGGCGGTCAGCCTGTTCGGTCCCGACACCGAGGAGGCATTCGGCCACCTCGGCTTCACCAACGTGCTCGGCTGGGCCGACCCCGAGCGCGCGCTGTCGGTTGGCCTGATGACCAGCGGGAAGCCGATGCTCCACCCGGCCCTGGGGGACCTCTGGCTGCTCACGCGTGCGATCGGCCAGGAGGCGCCCAAGGTGGCACGCAGGGGGATCTGGTTCACGGAGACCTGAGGCTCGACCTCGGTTCCGCTTGGCGGCATTTGCTGCGCAGTCGGACATGCGGACACCGCGCAGACCCCGGCTTCTCTGGCATCACCTCACTCCGAACGGTGGGCACACTATCCCTGGTGCAGTAAAACGCCCCTACGGAGGGTGTCGCGCAAACCCCTCGCTTTTCGGTCCGTTTGGGCCGAGAAAATGAGGCATGCCTCAGAACTTCCTCAGCTGTGACCGTGACCAGCCGATGCTGTTGCCGCCGGACCTCCGAGACTGGCTCGAGGAGGACCACCTCGCCTGGTTTGTGATCGACGCGGTGGCGGAGCTGGATCTGGAGCCGTTCTACGCCTCCTATCGCGCCGACGGCCACGGCCGCGCCGCCCACGATCCGAAGATGATGGTGACGCTGTTCGCCTACGCCTACGCGGTCGGCGAGCGCTCCTCACGCGGAATCGAGCGCCGCTGCCACGAGGACGTCGCCTTCCGGGTGATCTGCGCAAACCAGGCCCCCGACCACGCGACGATCGCTCGCTTTCGCGTTCGCCATGAAGAGGCCCTGGCCGACCTGTTCGGACAGGTGCTGGGGGCTCTGTGGCAAGGCCGGGATCCTCGACGTCGGTCTGATCGCGGTCGACGGCACCAAGCTCGCTGCCGCGGCTTCAGACGGGGCGATCCGCACCTACGAGCAGATCGCCGCCGACCTCACGGCGTTCGGCGCCCGCTGGCGGCGTGCCCGGCCGCTCCTCCCTCGGATGATAGCTATCCGCTTGTTCGTCTGGCTCGAGCAAGGCGCTCAGCTCGGCTTGCGTGCTGAGACGAACTGGGCAAAACCGCTCACGCGCTGCTCGATGCTGATTAGGCGGCGATCGGCCAACGCCTGCCTCAACTCATCGCGGGCAAAGATCCGCACACCGCTGAGTCTTCGCACAGCCGCGTTCGTTATGCGGGCGGGCACAAGACCCCGATTACAGCTGGCCAGCAGCGCCACCCTGCCGCCCGGCGCAAGAACGCGGACGATCTCATCGAGGGCCCGCATCGGATGCTCGATCAGATACAGCGCGGCGAAACAGCAGACCGCGTCGAAGCAGCAGTCGCGAAAGGGCAGCTCGCAGGCGTCCCCGCGCATGTAGGCCACGTTGGCGCTCTCTGTGTCCCGGGCGCCGACGGCAAGCATCGTCGCCGAGGCATCGATGCCCACGACCAACCCATCAGCCGCAGGCCGGGCGAAATCGCGGGTGAAGTATCCTGGTCCGCAGGCAACGTCGAGCACCCGATCGCCGGGCGAAATGGACAGCATCGTCAGCGCGATCCGGTGCTCTTCGCGCGTTCCCGGTCCGCTCACCCCCATCAGCAGGCGAGCGCCCAGTGGGCGCCACAGGCGTTGGTAGACCAGCGGCAGCACGCGGCTCAGCATCAACCGTTGGCCGGGATGGGCTCCCGTGGGATCTCGCTTTCCCAAGAGATCGAGAAAGCCGCGGTCGACGTGCACCTCCTCGGGCCGGCGAGCGGGCTCGAAAAGCGCCAACGCCTGCTCGAGCGCGGCCGGAATGGTGACGGTGTGTACGGCGCGCGGCATCATTCAACCGCCTCTCCAGCCACGGAACACCGCTTGGCGCTCATACGTTCGGTCATGGCAGGAACCGTAGGCTCGGGAGTAGGCCTCGAAATCCGGGGAAGCTACCGATTTTGTAAGGAAGCACCTGGGCTTCGCTTGCTTTTCGGGTCGGCTGGTCGAATAATCAATCGCACCACAGAGGGCAAAGGAGCGGACTTGCACAACCCACTGAGATCGGAGCGCGATGTCTTCCGCTGGGTCTTGGTGTTCGTGATCTTGGCTACCTCGGTGGTCGCGGTGGATCTGATCACTAGACCTTTGGTAGGCGTGATCTGGGCGATCGCGATGCTCGGTCTCGTCTCCGTACTCGCCTGGCGAAGCTCCCGCGGGACCCTAGCCGGTCAAACCGAAGTCTCAGGTGGTCGAGACGACAAGCACCGTGTGCTGGTGCTCTGTAACCAAACCGTCGGCGCGCGCTCTTCTGCTGAGATAAAAAGTCGCTCTCGAGGGGACTGGAGCGAGTTCCTCCTCGTCACCCCCGCCCTTACGGGCTCGCCTGCCGCGCGCTGGACCTCCGATGTCGACGCGGCGTTAGAGGATGCGCGCCAGCGGATGGAGCTCTCCCTGCGTGCGCTCGAAGAGGCTGGACTGCGCGCCCGCGGCCAGGTAGGGGACCCCGACCCCTACGTGGCCCTGGAGGATGCGCTGCGCGTCTTCGCGGCGGATGAGATCATCATCGGCACCCTCCCGCCGGATCTCTCTCCCGCTCTCGAACACGGTGTCGTCGAGCGGGTGCGGCAGGAGACCCACCTGCCGGTCACCCACGTGATCGTCGATCCCGAGGCCGAGGCGCCGGCGCACTAGGCGCAACTCGTGGAGATCTCGCGCCGCTGTGATGCGCATGTGCTCTGGACTTCGATATCCACGCTTTGCCCAGCCGGCCCCTAACGCGAGGCTCATTCCGCCGCAATCGCGCCAGCCTTCGGGCGGCTCCCTCAGTAGATACCACGGACGGCGATCCGGGCTGAGCACGGTGTCCAGCCGAGCGGCGGGGGTGTACGGTGACGGGAGTTCGCTCTGTGCGCAATGTGTTCGTTCGGAGGTTTGTGCCCAAGGTGATGGCTGGTGGCAAGACAAGGGTCGTGATCGTGGGCGGCGGCTTGGGAGGTCTCGCCTGCGCCCGCCGTCTCGCCAGGCACCAAGGCATGCTCGACATTTGCCTTGTCGACCGCAAGACCCACCATGACTTCCCCCCGTCTTTTCCTTGGGTGGCGGTCGGCAAGCGCCAGCCCCAGAAAGTCTCGCGCCCTTTACAGAGCCTGGTGCAGCGGGGCATCCGTCTCGTCCAGGCCGAGGTGACGGGGATGGACCTCGACCGGGGTGCGATCTCGACAATTTCCGGCGAGATCCCCTACGACCAGCTGGTCCTGGCCCCCGGGGCGACCCTCACCCCGGAGTCGGTGGACGGGCTTACCGAGGCGGGCCATGGCTTCTACACGCTCCCCGATGCAGAGCGCCTGCGTGACGCCCTTGTCACCTTCGGCGGCGGTCGGGTGCTGATCGCGGTCGTGGCGACCCCCTATCGGTCCCTTGCTGCCCCCTACGAGGCGGCCTTTCTTATCAACGACTTCCTGCATAAGCGCTGCGAGGCGCCTTCAAAGGTTGATGTCATTAGCGCCGAGCCGCGACCGATCCCGGCGGCCGATAACGATGTCGGCGACCGCGTCGCCGCAACGCTGGAGCGCCGCGGTATCGGCTTCCAGCCAGACCGCGTCCTCATGTCGGTCGATCCGGCTGCGCGCGAGGCGCGGTTCACCAACGGGAGCGAGCCGTTCGACCTGCTGATCGCCGTTCCCCCACATCGCGCTCCTGGCTTCATCGCGGTCTCTGCGTTAGCGGGCCCGAATGGTTGGATCCGGGCCGCACCGTTTAGCCTCAGCGTGCACTACAACGTGCACGCGATCGGCGATGTCACCGAGATCGAGCTCGCGGGCGGTGCGAGGCTGCCGAAGGCAGGGGTGCTGGCGCAGGCTGAGGCGGCGGTGGTTGCCGACAACATCGCCAGCACGGCGTCGGGGTATCGCCCGCGCCGTGAGCTCGAGGGTTCACTCGACTACTACCTGGAGCTGGGATCCGGGCGCGCCGCGAGGGCAAAGGGGGACTTCTACCGCTCGCCCGGTGGCCGAGTGCGAATCCGGCGTCCCGCTAGAAGGTGGCACCGCGACAAGATCCTGTTCGAGCGCCGCTCGCTGCGCCAGCTGCGCTGACACCATCGCCCAGGCCGGGTCAAGCGACGGTGGCGGCTGAGCCGGCTGAACTAACCGAGCAAGCTGGACCTGGATTTGGGCAATTCCATTTTTTCACCCACTTCTCCTGCTTGAACTCCAGGAGCGCGTGTCAGTTCGGCTCGGTTTGCTCACTTTCGCTCGGTTTGGCCGCCCATGTTTCATTTCCGGGGTTCGAGCTTGTTGTCGAAGCCGCCCAAGAGTCTTGCCGCTCTCCTACTCCCGTTGGCGATGACCGCGGTCGCATCCTGGTGTGCGGAGAACTCTTTGGACCCTACACTTCCCTGCGGGGGTTCGCCATGGCCCGCTACCTGCCATGATGGTTCCACTTGCCGAATCGAAAGTGAGGCAGCACGACCGCACCATTCCCCAGCATTCTCTGCGGCGTTGAAGGCGAACCAGCGAGCACCGAGGCCGCGCGACAGGCAATCGCGCTCGCGACCGTCGGGGCCGCGCTTCACTTTCTTGCCGTCTACACGACTTTCCGCCTACCCAAGCACAGCAAAGTGGAGCTGCAGGAGAGCTTGGAGGAGGCAGCCCAGCTTGCGCGCGACGCCGGGGTTCCAACATCGATCGAGCTAGCGAGAGGGCGCCATGCGGTCGATGTCCTCCTCCAAGAAAGCGAGAATTACGACCTCCTAGTCCTAGGAAGCCATAATCACTCGCGCGCCGCTGGCATCGTGATCGGTAGCACGGCAAGCAAGGCTGCCCATGAGACACAACGCCCGCTGCTGATCGCGCGAGAGCCACCGAATCCAGGAGGTTTCCCACGGAGCGTCTTGCTTGCCAGCGACGGTTCGCCTGGGTCCTGGCCCGCGGCCCGTACGGCCGCGTCAATCGCAGTGGGGGTCAACGCGTCCCTTGAGTTGGTCCATGTGGTGGATGGGACCCACCCCGAGCGCAGCTCCGTGCTCGAAGCTCAGATTGTCGAGATCCGCAAGCTAATAGACGAGGAGCCTGCATTGACCGAGCCGGCCGGACACCCAACTCAAGGAATCATCGAGGCTGCCCGCGGGCGAGGGTCCTCGCTGATCGTCTGCGGAAGGCGCGGTCTGCACGGAATCAGGGCGCTGGGCAGCGTCAGCGAGCGAGTTGTGCACCAAGCACCTTGCTCGGTCTTGCTGATCCCAGCGGGGACGTAGATTCGGATTCCGAGGCCTCAGATTGCGGTCTGAACCCATGTTTGGGTCCAGACCGAGAGCGCGGGCGACATGCGCCGAAGCGCTCGCAACCACGCGAAGGCAGCAACGAGTCAAGATTGGGCAATTAGACGCCTCATCCGCCTGTAGGTATCCGCTGCGACCGGCTCGCGAGCGGACGGTGAACCCCGATACGCACTGCCGAGATCATCGGTGGCATTCCGATCCGGATGCGCGAAATCCAGGTGAACATCAACAAGCCCAACTTCATGATCAACCCAACCAACTGCTCTGAATTCCAAACGGTCTCCGAAGGGGTCGGCGATCAGGGCACTGCGGTCAGCTTCTCCTCGCCCTTCATCGCGGTCAACTGCGAAACTCTACCCTTCTCCCCCAAGATGTCGATAACCCAGCTGGGCGGCCACAAGACCACCGCTCGCGGCAAGAACCCCGCCCTGCGCTTTGACCTCAACACCACCCCCGGGGACGCCAACCTGAAGTCGCCTCGGTCACCCTGCCGAAATCCTTTGAGATCGATCAGCGCCACCTCGGCAACCTCTGCTCCAAGGCCGAGCTCGAAAAAGAACACTGCGCCGGCAGGCAGCCGATCGGCTACGTCTCTGATGAGACCCCGCTGCTCGAAAAGCCCCTCGAAGGCCCCGCATATGCGGTCTCGGGCTTTGCCAGCGGCACCAACGTCCTGCCCCACATCGCCTTCATCCTCGGCGGGCAGGTGACCGTGATGCCCGAGGGCGAATCGACGACGATCGCAGGCGGGCGGCTGAAAACGGTGGTCCCGGTGATCCCCGACGTCCCGATCGGCCACCGCCGCCTCACCCTGCTCGGCGGCGCCCACGGCTACATCTCAAATACCGAAAGCCTCTGCGCAGCAAAGCCGGTCGTCCCGTGACGCTGAACGGACAAAACGGCAAGTTGATCTTCCAGCAGGTGAAGACCAAGACCGCCTGCAAGGCGAAGAAGTCGAAGAGGGCCAAGCGCCACCGCAGGCTCGGGAGTCGCTGAGCGCCTGGTTGACGGATCAGATTAAGGCCGCTTCCTGCTTCCTGGATACCCGGCCATGGGTAGACAGCATTGGGCGCAGAGCCGGATTCTGCGCCCGAAACGGGCGTAAACGCCGGTAAACGGCGGGATATGCACGCTCAGGTCGCACATCAAGGAACCGTCGGATACCGCAGCGGAAAGCCAAAAACTCGGCCCATTGCCGTCCCCTGCTGCCCCGCCTTACAAGCAGGAGGTCACTGGTTCGAGCCCAGTACCGCCCACTCCCCGGAATCGCCATTACTGAGCCATTTGTGCGCTTGGTTGTGGGGCCTTCAAGGCAACTAACAAAGGGCCTATGGAAGCGGATTGGAAGCGCCCAGAAGTCCCCCTCAGGCGTTGCGGCGAAGCGCTGGACGCCATCCCACAGCACCCAGGGGTACGGGACACCCCGAATACGCCCCGCGCCCTGAGAATCGTAGGACGCAGAACGAGCGATTCCGGGCCGGACACGAGTTTCGTCCTTCAAGACTCGACCCGCGGGCCGGGAAGGGAAGTCGCGGGTCGAGTGAGTATCTGGCGCGGTGCGCCATCGCCGATAGCGCTGCGCGCCTCTGGATCCTTCGCCGGAATAACGCCCGCACTCCGGTGAGCTTTCTAAAGAAGGCGGTCGTATGTCCGTTGAGCAGGCAACAACGAGCGCGGCTAACCAATGCACCGACCACCGCCTTCCAGAACGCAACGGCCATGGCCCGACTCGTGCCCGAATCGGTGCCGATTGGAGCCTCTGGACGACCGATTCGAGCGTCAAACTGAACCCTGTGAATACGCCCGACCCAGAGACGGCTCAAGCCCCGCTGAGCCGGACCAGGTACCACGGAGACCGGTTTAGTTGGGTCCTTCTTTCATGAGAGGGAGATCAGTTGACCTCCCGGAGCAACGTATAGGTCCTCGAACTCAGCGGGAGAGAGATCGCCCAGGGATTCATGCAGCCGGTCGTTGTTGAACCAGGCGATGTACTCGACGACGGCCAGCTCGAGCTGGGTGCGAGAGCGCCAGACGCGATCTGCGATCAGCTCGGTCTTGAAGGTATCGACGAAGCTCTCGGCCATCGCGTTGTCGTAGGCATCGCCGACCGAGCCGACGGAGGCAAGGACGCCGTGGTCGGTGAGTTCCTGGGTGTAGTCGACCGATGTGTATTGCCCGGACTCAATCGGTCCTCGCAACACTGGGTCATCAGTGAACGAACCGTAGCGGTGGGTCAGGAACTCTGGTTGGGATGGTTGTCGCGTGGGTGTCGTCGTGGAGGCTCGCCCGGAGGGCGGGCCGTAGGGACGAGACCCACGCGCAGCTACTACCCCGGGGGTGGCGGGGTGATCGTTCGTCCTTGTCTCGGGCTCAGCGGGCGGAGGCGAGGTGCTCGGGAAGTCTGGCCTAATTGGTTTCGAGCTGTGGCGGGCGCTCTCTCTGCTCGCCTCAGCTCGAACCCCGGCCGCGCCGCGTGGGCAACATTCCCTCTCACCAGGGACGGCCTGAGCAAACATCGGCAGCCCGAGAGAGTCTAATCGGGCCGCGTACTTGACATCACGGTTGATCTATGTTCTAATTTTGCAGTTACTGGCGGCTTCCAGGAGGCGCAGCGTTTCGGTTTCGATGTTGCGCGGGAGCCCGCAGGGAAGCTGCGGAGGAGAAGAGCCAATGGCTCGGCTGGGGCTCGCGCGCTATCGTGAGCCTCCAGGGAGCCTGCGGTAGGGGAGAGGGGAATATCGGTGATCGACGACGCGAGGGGCGATTCCACGCGATCGGCTAGGTGCCAGGCGATCCGCCACGGTCGCACTGTCCACCGATTCCGCACCCCCCGGCTCTCCCGCTCTGACACCGCCGGGCCTCTGCAGCTGGCCGCCACCGGCGCTCCCCGGCCGAGGGCGCCTGGGGGGAGGCACGCCGGACCCCGACGGCCCCCGCCCAATCACCCTCCGCCGCCCTGGCATCCGGGGTTCAGGCCGGTTTGCTGTTCCCCATAGGGCGCCCGGCGAGCCCGCGTCGCAGCCAAGCGCCCCCACAGCGACCGCGGCTGACAATCCCCAACGGTCGGGCGGGAGGCCTGTTCACTCAGCCGCACTCGACCCCCACACCCCCTCCGGCGCAGCCAGCACCGTCGACCCACCTGCCCTCGCGGAGGGCACCTCGTCCCCCGCTACCCTCGGCCTCCTCACTCTCGCCTCCTTCCACACCGGAGCCCCCGCATGACACCCCGACTCCGCCTCGTCCTCCTTGTCGCGCTCCTCGCCACTGTCACCTCGCTTACCCTCACCGCCCCTCCCGCCTTCGCCTTCCCACCTCCCCATACTTTCGGCGACGAGATCACGGAGTTCTACCCTGAAGGCCTAGCGGTGGACTCATCTGACGACGTTTGGAGTGCCAACCACGAAGGCATCTTTGAGTACGGTCCATACCCTTCGACCACCCAGATCGGCGAACAACCAGAAGGGGGTTACGCTCGCTCCCTCGCCCGTGACAGCGTCAATGGCAACCTCTACGGCTCCTATGGTGAAACAGTCTCGGTATTTGAAGATGGCACCGGTCCCCTGCTCGAATCGCTCAACTTCGGTGCCTTCAGTGAATCCTATTTTCTCAGGGTTGCCACTGACAACTCGAGCCCATCGACCGGGCGCATCTATGTCAGCGGCGTCGACGGCGTGCGAGCCTTCGAACCGAACGGCACCAACCACGAATTCACCGGCCATGCGCCCTACATCAGTGGCAATGAACTCACTGGCACTCCCAGCGGCCCATTTGTTCAGCTATGGAGCGATGCTACAGACAGTAAGGGCAATATCTATGCCGTGGATCGCGGCAAGCGCGTCGTCGACGAGTTTGAACCCAGTGGCGAATTCGTCCGCGAATTCACCGGTGCCGGAGCGCCCGGCGGCTTCCAGGATGAACCGGCTGCCGTCGCCATCGACCCGACCACAGGTCATGTCCTGGTCAGCATCAATTTCGTCGGCGTCGACGAATTCGATCCCTACGGTGGCTTCCTCAGCCAGCTCACCGACACCTCCGGAAGCGAACAGGGAGCTGCATTCGGAAATGGTCCTGCAAATATTGCCACCAACTCCAAAGGCGATCTGTATATCGATCCCGGCATCGAAGCTCCGGCGGTCGATATTTTCACCCGTACTCCCGAATATCCCACCCTCACCTATCGGCCCGTCTCACACCTAACCCGCGACTCGGTCACCCTGGGCGCCAGCGTCGGCCCGTACGAAGGCGGTCCGATCACCGAATGCAGATTCGAATACGGCACCGATACCGAATATACGCTTGGCAGCGAACCCTGCCTTGACACCGAAGGCCACGAGATCGGAACCGAAACCAACCCGATCGCATCCGAACCGCCGACCGAAGTCCATGCAGACCTCATGCAAGAGCTTCGCGGCAACACCACGTACCACTACCGCCTGGTTCTCACCAACCCGACCGGGACCCTTGACGTCCCCGACCGCGAATTCGAAACCCCGCCGGCGGTCACCGACCTTGAAACCGAAGAAGCGACCGCGGTCGCCAATATAAGCGCCACTCTTCACGGCTCCTTCACTGCCGAAGCCGGGATCGAAACCGAATACTTCTTCGAATACGGAACTTCCTCCAACTTTGGCCACAAGGAGCCCGCCCCTCCTGGCGTCGTTCCAGCCCCTCCGGTCGGAAGTCAGACCGAAGCAATCAGCACGGGAGTTGAAAACCTCGCCCCCAACACCACCTACCACTTTCGTGCTGTAGCGCGCAACAAATACGGTACGACGGACGGCCCAGAAAGGGAATTCACTACCTATCGCGCTCCGGCGATCGAAGCCTTCGCCACCTCGGAAGTCACCGCGACGTCTGCCGTCCTCCATGCCAAGATCAACCCGGAGGGATTCGAAACCATTTGCGAATTCGAATACGGCGTTTCTGTGAGTTACACCCAGATCGCCCCCTGCCCGGAGCCGCTGGAAGGGACTTCTGGCCAGGCCGTCCAGGTCCCCATTGGCAACCTTGAGCACGGGGTCACCTATCACTTCCGCGTCAGAGCTCAAAGCAAATGGGGGACCGTCGTCACCGAAGACCAGACCTTCGAATTCTCCCCCCCCAACTGCCCAAACTCCGGAGTGCGGCAGCAAACAGGCTCCGTCTACCTTCCCGACTGCCGCGCCTATGAGCTCGTCTCACCCTCCAACGCTAACGGCACCCTTCTCTTCGCCAATGGTCCGAACCCCGGTACTGCCACGAGCCCGTCCCGGTTCTCCTTCACCGGTGCCTTCAGTGCCCTTCCAGGCACCAATGTGATCGATACCGCCGGCGATCTCTACGTTGCTACCCGCACCAATAGCGGCTGGGTGTCCAGCTACGTAGGCCTCCCGGGCGATGTAACCGGTTGCGACGGTGGTCCTCCTACCGACCCCGTCAACAACGCTCCGGGCGGTCCTGTCATTCAGAACTCGGTCCTCACCAACTCCGATATGAGTCGATTCCTCAACTGGAACGACGGAACTGGGGATATGTGCCTCGCGGGACCTTACAGCGCGACCAGCGACAGCAACGTCGCTACTGACCAGCCGTCAGACGCGCCGTACATGTGGGACTCCGATGGCGGCCTCATCGCCCACCTCCCCACCAGTCTCGAATCCACTCCCGGTGCCACCGCTGCTCTGAGCTGTCCGGAGTACGAATCCTCCGGATATCCGGCCATCTACCTTGGGGCGATCGCCGAATGCTCCGGGGAAGTCACCGCGTCCGGCGATTTCTCCCACCTCATATTCTCTTCTCGCAGCCTCTCATTCTCCGAATCCGAAGAACCGGCTGGTCTCACCCAGGCCCCGGGCTCCGCCTATGACGAAGATCTCGCCACCGGCAAGGTCACCATGATCTCCCGCCTCAAGAGCGGCCAGCCGATTCCCCAGGACCCCTCATTTGCCCCGGTTGCTCGCACTAACCCCGCTGGACCGCCTTACTCGCCCGGTGGCGCAGAAGAGTTCCTCCGCTTCCCTGCGATATCCACTGACGGGACCCATGTCCTGATCTCCACCGCAACCGCTCCCACCGAAATGTGCCTTTACTTCTTCCAGGCTGATTGCTATCGCTACACCGACACGCCGATTCACCTCTATATGAGAGTCGGCGACTCCGTCACAAAAGAAATCTCCGTCAATGAAACCACCGGCGAAAATGTCGGCGTCAATTTCCTCAGTATGGCCCCCGACGGCTCCAAGGTCTTTTTCACCTCTGAGGAACACCTCACCGCTGAAAACGTCGACCACGGTGGTCCAGCGCTCTATATGTGGAGTGAAGAAGGTGAAGAACATGGGCATCCGCTGACCTTGATCTCTAAGGGGGATAATCCGGGCAACCCAGGGGAACCGGGAAACACGGCGGCCTGCGATCCGATTGAAGAATGGACGACAAGCTGCGGAGTGACCGTCTATTCGGCAGCATCCTACCTTCTACGAAGCGGCGGCACAGCGGGGAACGGCGTTTCGGACAGCCCGATCGCCTCGGGCAGCGGTGACATCTACTTCTCCTCACCCGAGCAGCTCGATGGTGACCTCGGCGTGTTAAACCAGCAGAACCTCTATGACTACCGCGAAGGGCGGGTGCAATACGTGACGACCCTCAGCAACGGACCGATCGTCCGCATTGAGGTAACTCCGACCGACAGCCATATGGCCTTTGTCACTGCCTCGCGTCTTACTTCCTACGATAACGCCGGCCACCTCGAGATGTACTCCTACACACCCGCCACCGGCGCCATCGTCTGCGACTCATGCAACCCCAACGGTCGTCCCGCTACGGCCGACGTCGAAGCCTCCCAGGACGGACGCTTTCTTACCGATGATGGCCGCGTATTCTTCTCTACCACCGAATCCCTCGTTCCGTCAGATACCAACCAGGCCGAGGATGTCTATGAGTTCGTGGATGGTCGACCACAGCTCATCACGCCGGGCACCGGCACTGCCACTCTGAGCACACAGACGTTCATTACTTCCAAGGAGATCCCCGGCCTCGTAGGGGTATCGGGCAACGGTAGCGATGTCTATTTCTCAACCTTCGACACCCTGCTGTCCGAAGATCACAACGGCGACTTCTTGAAGTTCTACGACGCTCGCACCAACGGGGGCTTCCCTCAGCCCCCACCCGTTCCGCCCTGCGAAGCGGCCGAAGAGTGCCACGGCCCCGGTACCGAAGCTCCGGCGCTTCCCACCCAGGGCACGGCGGCCCACCTGAGCGGCGGTAACGCCAGCGCGGTTCCTCGTCATGGCAGGAAGCGCCACAAGCGGGCAAAGCACAGGCGCCATCACCGCCGACATGCCCACGGCCGGAAGGCAGACCGATGAGCCTGTCAGCACCTTGCCCCGAGCAAGTGGCGAGGCCCTTGTGCTCGACGCCTCGTCTAGGGGCCATCGGTGTGGTGGGGTTGTTCGTGGTGGGGATGCTCCTACACGTGGCGTCGGCGTCCGCCAGCGTCCAGATCAGCAATTTCAACGCCCTGCCCTCGATCACTCAGGCCGGAGGGCACCCAGATTTCGACTTCGAATACAGCCTGACCGGCCACAACGATATGCCCAATCCCTGCGACTGCAACGACGCCAAGAACGTCATCGCCCATCTCCCCGCCGGTCTCATCGCCAATCCCCATGCCACTCCGCAGTGCAACATCGCTGAATTCTCCTCTGACCTGTGTCCCGTCGACTCACAGCTCGGAGTTGCCAGGGTCTCGGTCTCAACTCTGGCGACCACGGGAACGGGCGGAGCGACCGAATTCCTTGCTCCCCTCTTCAATCTCGTACCCCCTCCCGATCAGCCTGCGCTCCTTGGCTTCAAGAGCGGCTTCCTCAACACCCCCACCTTTGAGAACGTCAGTACCCGCACCGATAGTGACTACGGACTTGATATTGCCGCCTTCGGTATCAACCATTTCGCCCCGTTTGTCGGTTTCCAGCAGATCACCTGGGGCATCCCCGCGGCGCCCGTACACGATGCTCTCCGCTTTGGCTTCGGGCAGGTCCCGGCTACTCAGCCTGGGCTCGGCGCCCATCAGCACCCCTTCCTCTGCGACAAAGACGGGAATCCAAGCACCGCTAATCTCGCCACGGACTACCAGCTGTGTCCGTACGGTAGCTTCCCTGGCGGCCCTGCGGGTACCGAGCCCGGCGGCCCCGGCGGCCCGGTCTCATCTAACAGCCCCCAAGAACCGTTCCTCCAGAATCCCACCACCTGCGGAGCCAATTCTCTGCAATCCTCGCTCGACGTCCTTGCCTACGACGGCGGTGAATCACACGCTTCCTCCACCTGGCCGCCCACGACGGATTGTGACCAGCTCTCCTTCAATCCCTCCCAATCGATTGCCCCCACGACGACCGCTGCCGATAGTCCCTCGGGCGCCGAATTTCGGCTCACCATACCCCAGTTCGAGAGCCCCTCCGTCCCATCCCCCTCTGAGCTGCGCGCCGCGCACATCACCCTTCCGGCCGGCTTCTCTCTCGCCCCCAACGTCACCAACGGCAAGCAGACCTGCTCTGAATCCGAAGCCAAGATGGGCGCCTACGCCTCCGCCGAAGCAGGTCACTGCCCCGAAGACTCCAAGATCGGCACGCTCCTGGTTGAAACCCCGGTGTTGCCCGGCCCTCTCCTCGGCGCCGTCTACCTCGGTGAAGCCAAACCCGGCAACCGTTTCCGCATGTTCTTGGTCTTCGACGGATTCGGTGTCCACGTTAAGCTGCCCGGGACGATCACCCCCGATCCTGCCACCGGGCAGATCGAGATCGACTTCCAGAACCTCCCCCAGGCTCCGTTCGCCTATTTCAACGCTCACTTCTTCGGCTCCGAGCGCGGCCCGCTCGATACCCCCACTCAGTGCGGCACCTATGAAGTCACAAACGAATGGACGCCCTGGGACTCCGCCATATCAAGCCAAGTCTCCCGCCAGTTCTTCACCATCGACGAAGGTCCCAATGGCACCCCATGTCCGAACGGGCCCCGCATCTTCCACCCCGGCTTCCAGGCCGCGGCTGCCGCAAACACCGCCGGCGAGCACACCGCGTTCTCGCTTGTCCTGAGGAGGGAAGACGGTGAACAGAACCTCGCCGCCCTGAACGTCACGACGCCGTCCGGCCTGACCGCGACTCTCAAGGGCCTCACCTATTGCCCGGAGGCTGCGATCGTCGCCGCTGCGCTTGAAGGCCACTCCGGCCTCACCGAGCTGGCGGCTCCCAGCTGTCCCGCGTCGAGTCTGGTCGGCGAAGTGATTGCTGGTGCCGGCCCCGGCACCCACCCCCTCTACCTGCCCGGTCGGGTCTACCTCGCCGGACCCTACAAAGCCGCCCCGCTCAGCTTCGTCATTATCACGCCGGCGGTCTCCGGTGGCTATGACCTCGGCAACGTCCTGACCCGCGTCGCCCTGCAGATCAACGCTGAAACCGCCCAGGTAACCGCGGTTTCCGACCCCTTGCCGGAGATCTTCGGAGGGATTCCCCTGCGTCTGCGTTCGATCCTGGTCAACCTCAACCGACCCAATTTCGCCCTCAACCCGACCAACTGCAAGCCGCTCGAAGTCAAAGCTGAGGTCTTTGGCTCCGAAGGCGCAACGTCCACCTCCAACCAGTACTTCCAGGTCGCCAACTGCGCCACCCTCGCCTTCACTCCCAAGCTCGCCATCCGTCTCTCCGGCTCGACCAAGCAGGCCGGCAACCCCGCCCTCACCGCCACCCTCACCGCCAAGCCGGGCGAAGCCAACATCTTCCGTACCCAGGTCACACTGCCCCACACCGAGCTCGTCGACAACGCCCACATCAATCAACCCTGCACCCGCGTCCAGTTCGCCGAAGGTCACAACCCGGGTGAAAAGTGCCCATCCTCCTCGATCCTGGGCTTCGCTCAGGCCGAGACGCCCCTCCTCGCGAAGCCCCTCGAAGGACCGATATATCTCCGCACAACCGGTCGCGCAGCCGGCCTCCCCGACGTCGTCGCCGCCCTCAACGGTCAGATCGACATCGCCCTCGCCGGCCGCGTTGACTCCGTTGGCGGTCGCCTTCGCACCACCTTCGAAACCGTCCCCGACGCACCGATCACCAAAGCCGTTCTCAGCTTCGACGGCGGCCGCAAGGGCATCATCGAGAACTCTCCCGGCCTCTGCTCCCACACCCTCCACGTAACGGCCGCCATCACCGGCCAGAACGGCAAGACTGCAAACCAGAATCCGGTTCTTCAGACCCCCTGCCACAAGCTCCGCAAGCGGGACCATCGCACTCGAGCTAGTCGCGTGAACAAGGAAGGGGGTCATTGATGCGGCCCGAGCTTAAAGTTCAACTTGCCAGGGTTGTGTGCGCAGTCGCGGGGCTGACTGTCACAGGACTATTTCTGCTCGCCCCCCAAGCCTCCGCACTGAGTGGACATGTCTTTTCCACCTCCTTTGCCGGCTCGGGAACCAACGCCCTTGCCAGCACTGGCAACGGTCCCCAGGGTGAAGGCCTCTCCAGCCCGTCCGACGTCGCCGTCGATCAGTCCACCCACGATCTTTACGTCACAGATCCTGAGAACCACCGCGTGGAGAAATTTAGCTCGTCCGGTGAATTCCTTCTCATGTTTGGCGAAGGAGTCAACAGGCGAGAGGCCGAGGCGATCCAAGCCAAGGAAGCGCTCGGCGAATCGCCTACCCCCGCCGAACTCCAGGCCGAGAGCATCTGCACCAGCGAACCCGGCGAAGAGTGTCAACCCGGTACCGCATCGTTTGACCCCGTCTATCTCGCCGTCGACAACTCCGGTGACCTTTCAGCTGGCGATGTCTACGTCGAATATTATTCCGACCTTGAATACCATGAATACGAAGTCCACGTCGCCAAGTTCGACTCCCACGGAACTCCCATCACCGCTTGGCAAAGCAATGGCCAAGTCTACGTTGAATCCCACCCCCGCTCGCTCACCGTCGACCCCAACGGCAACCTATTCGCTGGCGGGGGCTTGGAGCTCGGTCAATTCGGCTCGCCGATTCCCAATTCTTCCGTCCCCGGCGGCCGCGTCGTCTTCGGCCAAGACGAAAACGTCTTCGCCGCTCAGGGAGCCACCGTCGACGAGTTCGGCCCGACCGGTACCGATCTCGGCCGCGTCACCGGCCCAGGCTTCACCGGCCCTCCAACCGCGCTGGCCTCAGACCTCTCCAACGGCCAGCTCTACGTCGCCGACGCAGGTGCGCCTATCCGCCACTACGACACCTCCTGCGAAGCCTCCGATGCCCCCTGTGTGGCCACCGACTCCTTCGGCGGCCCTGAACTCGGCAGGGCCACCGGTCTGGCGATCGATGAATCCTCAGAAGTCGTATATGCCGCCGACCCCGGCAACCACCGCGTTGACGTATTCACCCCTGCTCCATTCCTCCCAGACGTCAGCGCCACCCCGGCCACCCCCGGCCCGACCGATACAGAAGCCACTCTCGCTGGCACCGTCGACCCCGCCGCCGCCGGCGAAGTTACCGCCTGTGAGTTCTCCTATCTGAGCGACGCCGCTTTCAAGGCCGACCAGGCCAATGAGGTTCAGGCCCTGACCCTTGCCGGAGCTACCGGAGGCAACTTCGACCTCACCTTCGAAGGCCAGAAGACCGGCGCCACCGGCAGCGGCGAACTCTACCCCGGCTTCCCTTCGATTTTTCAGTCCGTGGCCGTATCCAGTGGCGCCTTTATCCCTGGGGAGGAAATCTCAGGTGAAGGCATCCCTCCCGGAACAACCATCGCCTATGCCTTTGGAGAATACGTCGGCATGTCTGAAGCAGCCACCAGCGTCGGCCGCGTCTCTCTCACCGCCGACCTTCCCTATAACGCGACCGCTGAAACCGTCCAGAGCGCCCTCACTGCCCTCCCCGCGATCGGCTCCGGCAACGTCGAAGTCACCGGCTCCGAAGGCGGCCCCTACACGATCGAATTCACCGGTGCCCTGGCTCGCCATAACGTCCCTCAATTGAGTGCCGGCTCGTCCGCCCTAACCCCGGGCGGCGCCACGGCATCGGTCGAAACCACCGCTCAGGGCAACGACGGCTGGGCCAACGCAACCTCTGTCCCGTGCCAGCCGGCAACCGTCCCGAATTCAGGTCAAAAAGCCGAAGTCAGCGCGGGGCTCACCGGCCTCACGCCCGAGACCACCTATCACTACCGCGTCGCCGCCACTGATGCGGCAGGTACCGCTCGAAGTTCCAGCACCACCTTTACTCCCCACAAGGTCATCGGCCTGACCACAGAGCCGCCTACCCAACTGACGGGAGCCACCGCGACCCTGAACGCGTCTCTGCTCGGCGACGGCACCTCTACCCATTACCACTTCCAGTGGGGAACAACCGAATCCTATAGCCACGAAACCACTGTCCGCGAAATCGCCTCCCCTCATGGGCCCGTGCCCACCGAACTTCACGATGGCATCGAAGGTCTTCAGCCCGTTACGACCTATCACTACCGGGTCGTTGCACAAAACGGTGCCGGAGAAACCAGCCTTGGGGAAGATCAGCGGTTCGCCACGCCGCCCGGCGCCCCCAGGATCCAGGCCGAGTCGGTTGCCGCTGTTCACACCGAGTCGGCCCGGACTACTGCCCAGGTCAACCCCGAAGCCGGCGACACCGTCTATCACCTCGAATACGGCACCACTGCATGCTCGACTCATCCCGACCCATGCGTCGCCACCCCGGTGCTGGCAGGCCTGGCCGGGGCCGGCACGGCCTATGTGGAAGCTTCCGTTCCCGTCCTCGGCCTGGCTGCCGGTACCACCTACCACTACCGCTTCGTGGCTGAAAACGTCACAGCCACGACCTATGGGGCCGATCGGACCTTTACCACACACACATTTGTCAAGGAACCAGGCGAACCCTGTCCCAACTCACACGTGCGACAGCAGACAAGCTCTGCCGGCCTCCTTGACTGCCGAGCATATGAGCTGGTCTCTGCTGGCAATGCCGGCGGCTATGACGTCGAGTCAAATCTGATTCCCGGACAGGCTCCCTACGGGGCCTACCCCGAAGCTGAAGGCCGCGTCCTCTACGGCGTCCACGGTGGCGGCATCCCCGGTACCGACCATCCGACCGACCGCGGCGTCGATCCCTATGTGGCCGTCCGCGGAGGAGAAGGATGGTCGACCGAATACGTCGGGGTCCCCGCCGACAACCCCTTCGCAGCCGGGCCCTTCTCCTCAACCCCTACGGGTGTTGACTCAAGCCTCGATACCTTCTCCTTTGGAGGCCCGGGCAGCTGCTCGCCGTGCTTTGCCGACGGCTCCACCGGCATCCCCGTTCACCTGCCGGACGGAGAGCTGATCCAGGGCATGGCCGGCTCGCTTGACCCCGGTCCGAATGCCGAACCAGCCGGCTACGTTGCTACGCCACTCTCGGCAAACGGGGAACACCTGATCTTTGGCTCGACCTCGAAGTTCGAGCCCGAAGGAAACGAAGGCCAGATTACGATCTATGACCGCAACCTGAAGACCGATCAAACCAAGGTCGTCTCAAAGGCGCCGGGCAACGAAGATCCGCCCTACCTAAATCTCCCCTGCCTGACCAACTGCTCCTCTGATGGTATCGCCGAGCTGGACATCTCAGCCGACGGCTCCCACGTCCTCATCGGCCAGCTCGTCGGAGAAGAGAACGGCGCCAAGTATTGGCACCTCTACATGAACAACGGCGACTCGGTCCGCACCGCCGACGTTACCCCAGGCGCCAAAGAAGGTGTCCTCTTCGACGGCATGAGCGCCGACGGCTCCAAGGTCTTCTTCTCCTCCGAAGAACACCTCACCCACGAAGACGAACTCCACACAGGTGCCGACATCTACATGTGGCAGGAAGGCAAACCGCTGACCCTGATCTCCAAGGGCGACGGCAACGCCTGCGACCCGGTGGCGAACTCCGCCGATCTCCACTGGAACACCGCCAACCCCGAAGAAGCGAGCTGCGGTGCCGTCGCGATCGGTGGTGGGGGAGGGGTCTCATCGGCCAACGGCACGATCTATTTCCTCTCCCCCGAGCAGCTAGAGGGCTCTGGGCATGGCACCCCCAATGCCCCCAACCTCTACCGCGCCAGTCCCGCCGATGGCTACGCGACCCATTACGTCACCACCTTGGAGTCGGCCCTCAATGCCCCGCATCCGCCAAAGCTGCGCCGCTCCTTCGACCACGACTTCGGCTCCTTCACCGCTGCCACTGGACTTGGCGTTGATCAATCAACTGGAGATGTCTACGTCCTCGACGCCGCCACCAACACGATCGAGAAGTTCAACTCCTCCGGCAGCCCTGTCAACTTCACCGAAGGTGCCGGTGCCGGCACGAACCAGCTTACTGGCGTCGAAACCCCGGCCGGATCCTTTGAAGACTACCCGCCCTACGGCATCCCTAGTCAGATCGCCGTCGATCAATCCAACGGTGATCTCTACGTCCCTGATCTCTTCCATGGGGTGATTGATGTATTCAACTCAGCCGGCAAGTACCTGAGCCAGGTCGGCGGACTCGAATTGCCCACTGGGGTTGCCATCGATCCCACCAACGGCCACCTCTACATCACAACCTTTTCCCCAGGTGGGGTTAGCGTTTATGATTCCTCCGGCAACCTCCTCTCCACCTTCGGCGAAGGCGCCACCAGCAGTGTTGCTGTCGCAACTGACGGAACGGTCTACGTCACCCGTCTATTCGGTCAGACTGAAGTCTTCAACTCCAAAGGCACCTTTGTCAAAATCCTCGACCCAAACCGCTCGCACAGCATTGCCGTTGACTCATCAACTGGCGACGTGTATGTCGACGAATCGGAAGTCGGCTTTCAGGGCGAACAGATCGCCCGCTTCGATTCATCAGGCAGCCGCATTGAAACCTTGCGCCCGCAGGGGGTCACCAGTGGCGTCGCCATCGACCCCGAAGGCAGCCTTTACGCCACCGATGCTGGCGGCACCGCGATTGCGCTTTTTCCTGCCACTCTGGCCCCTGACCCGCGAATCGACAATTCCCTGGTCCTCGACAGCGTAGGCTCGCCCGAAGCCCGCCACACGGCGGACTTCCAACTTACGCCCAATGGGGAGGACGCCGTTTTTGCCTCCACCCTCCCCCTCGCGGGCGGTGAAGAAGAAACCGCGGGTCATCCTCAGATCTTCCGTTTCGACGCCACCACCGAAGGCCTCGCCTGCGTTTCTTGCACCACCACCGGTGAACCTTCAGCCAATGATGCTTCGCTCGCCTCCGACGGCACCAGCCTCACCGACGAAGGGCGTGTCTTCTTCAACACAGCCGATCAGCTCGTCGGCTCCGACACCAACGGCAGGGGCGACGTCTATGAGTGGGAGGGTCTGGGCACCGGAAACTGCACCACCGAAAGCCCCTTCTACAACAAACCTGCTGGTGCTTGCCTCGCCCTAATCTCCGCTGGCACAGGTGCCTTTGACTCCGGTCTGCTGGGCGTCGACGCCAATGGGAGAGACGTCTATTTCTTCACCCGCGACTCCCTTGCGCCTCAGGACAAAAATGGCCCCACAATGAAGATCTACGACGCCCGTGAAGGCGGCGGCTTCCCCTACCTCTTCCCCGAAGTCACCTGCAAATCCTCCGACGAGTGCCACGGCGCTGCAAGCCCGACTCCCGGGCCGCTCCAAATCGGCACTGAATCAGGGACCGCCCAATATGAAAGAGGATCCAAGGGGTGCAAACGGGGTTATATAAATAAGCGCGACCACTGCGTACGCAAGCCCAACCGGCATAGACACAAGCACCGCAAACAACACAATCACAAGGGCGGAGGTCACACATGATCCGCCGCCACCAACACCTCCACCCCGGCGTCGTGGCGTCTGCGGCGGCCGTGCTGGCGCTGGCCCTCGCCGCTCCTGCCTCCGCCGAAGAGAGGGTGGAATCCTTCAAGACCACCCTCGTCGAATCCAGCGTGCCGCTTGGTGAAACCGCGGCGACCGGCATCGTGCAGGGCGAACCTGTCGGTGAAAGCTTCACGATCGAAACACGCGAAGGGCCGATCGATAACGTTGAAGTCTCTCCCTCGACCACCTACCGGAGGGCGAGGTCGGTGCTCGGCGAAGAAGCGAACCTGCCGACCTTGAGCGATGTTCGCAGCGGCGATCTGGTTGGACTCGCCGGCGCGATCTCTGGCGCGACCGTTTCTGCGACCGCTGTTGTCATCTCGGCCCCCCAGGCCGGTGCCCACCCCGACCTCTTGACCTCCTTTACCCTGGAAAGCCCAGGTGCTCCAGAAGCCGCCCAAAACGTCTTCTTCAACGCTCCGACCGGCCTCTTCGGCAACCCCGATGCGATCACGAAGTGCGCGCCCGCTGATTTCGCGCTCGACCAGTGTCCGCCCAACTCCCAGGCAGGCCTGATCACGATCCGCGCCAACTATCAGGGTGAACCAAACAAGCTCCTTGGGACGGCTCCGATCTTTCTCATTGTCCCCCAGGAAGGCGAAACGGCCCGCTTCTCCTTCGTCGTCCCCATCCTCGACATCCCGATCACCATCCCCGTCACTGTGCGCACCAACTCCGACTACGGCCTCAGCTTCACCGTCAAAGACATCACCCAGCTCGCCCCCCGGCCGCCGCCAAGCTCACCTTTTGGGGATTCCCGGCTGAAGAAAGCCACAATCCCCAACGGTTCCCCAAAGGCGAACCGGCAAAGCCGACCGGCTGTCCCGAAGAAGAAGGGACCGCCTGCATCGCGAACCCAACCCGTTCCAGCATCACTTCTGAGCCTCTGATCGATAACCCGACCGTCTGCACCGGCCATCAGCTGACCTCCACCCTGGAGGTCGAAACCTACGCCGACCCCGCTCACCACCCATCAGCCAACGCCACCTACCCCCCGATCGAAGGCTGCGAAAACGAGGTCTTCAGACCGGTACTGCAAGCGTCTCCGACGACCAGCGAGACCGACTCCGCCTCGGGGCTGAACCTCGACCTCAAATCGCCCCAGTTTCTCACCAAGGCCGCAGAGCCCTCAGAGATCAAGGAAGCCACCGTCACACTGCCCGAAGGCTTCAACGTCAACCCCGACGCTGCCGATGGTCAGACTGAATGCAGGGAAGCCGAAGCCAATTTCAATACGGAGGGCCCGGCGCAGTGCCCCGACACCTCCAAGATCGGCACCTTCTCGATCGGCACTCCGGCGTTGCCCGAGCGCCTCGAAGGATCCGTATACCTCGGCGAACCCAAGCCGGGAGACCAGTACCGCCTCTTCATGACCGCCTCGGGCTTCGGGATGAATATCAAGCTCGTCGGCTCGGTCAGGCCGAACCCCGAAACCGGACGCCTCATCGCCGAATTCCCCGAACTTCCCCAGGCTCCCTTCGAAGACTTTCAGCTGCACCTCTTCTCGGGCGAACGAAGCCTGATGGCGACGCCGACCGCCTGCAGCGTCTACCCCGTTAGCGCCGAGTTCTTCCCCTGGGACGGGAGCCTTTCCGAACAGGAAACCAACCAGATCTTCAGTATCGAATCCGGCCCCCACGGCTCAGGATGCCCGGGCCAGGTTCGCCCCTTCGCGCCGACGCTTGAAGCCGGCACCGCCGACGCCACCGCCGGCGCCTTCTCCAACTTCGCGCTCAAGGTCAACCGCGAAGACGGCGACCAGAACATCGCCCACATCAACTTCACCATGCCCCCGGGTCTGAGCGCCGACCTCGGCGGCGTCAGCTACTGCTCAGACGCCCAGATCGCCGAGGCAGCCCGCAGCCCGGGAAGGGCCGAGCAGGGCGAGGCCAGCTGTCCAGCCTCCTCTGAAATCGGCACCTCCAACGTCGCCGCCGGTCCCGGCACCCACCCCTTCCACGCCACAGGGCACCTCTACCTGGCCGGGCCCTTCCAGGGTGCCCCGCTCTCGCTTGTCGTCGTCACCCCTGCGCTGGCGGGGCCCTATGACTACGGCACCGTCGTCGTCCGCGTCGCCCTCCACATCGACCCGCTTGACGCTCACGTGGTCGCCCACTCCGAAGCGGTGCCGGAGATCATCGGCGGCATCCCGCTGCGGATCCGCTCGATCGAGGTCAACATCAACCGGCCCAACTTCATGATCAACCCAACCAACTGCGCTGAATTTCACACCGTCTCCGAAGGGGTGGGGGACCAGGGCAGCGCCGTCTCCTTCAGCTCGCCCTTCATCGCCGTCAACTGTCATACGCTGCCCTTCGCCCCGAAGATGTCGGTCACCCAGCTCGGCGGCCACCGCTCCACTGCCCGCGGCAAGGACCCCGCCCTGCGGTTTGACCTGAACACCACCGCCGGGGACGCCAACCTCTCCTCGGCCACCGTCACCTTGCCGAAGTCCTTTGAGATCGACCAGCGCCACCTCGGCAACCTCTGCTCGAGGGCCCAGCTCGAACGCGAACACTGTGCCGGACGCCAGCCGATCGGCTACGTCTCTGATGAAACCCCGCTGCTCGAAAAGCCCCTCGAAGGCCCCGCCTACGCGGTCTCGGGCTTTGCCAGCGGCACCAACGTCCTGCCCCACATCGTCTTCATCTTGGGCGGCCAGGTGACAGTGATGCCCCAGGGCGAATCGACGACGATCTCCGGCGGGCGCCTCAAAACTGTCGTCCCGGTGATTCCCGACGTCCCGATCGGCCACTTCCGCCTCACCCTGCTCGGCGGCGCCCACGGCTACATCTCAAACACCGAAAGCCTCTGCACAGCAAAGCCGGTTATCGCTGTGGCGCTGAACGGACAAAACGGCAAGTCGATCTTCCAGCAGGTGAAGACCAAGACCGCCTGCAAGGCGAAGAAGCCGAAGAGGGCCAAGCGCCACCACAGGCGCGGGAGTCGCTGAGCGCCTGGTTGACGGATCGATTAACGCCGCTTTCCTGTTTCCTGGATACGTGGTGATGGGTAGACAGGATTGGGCGCAGAGCCGGATTCTGCGCCCGAAACGGGCGTAAACGCCGGTAAACGGCGGGATCTGTCCGCTCAGGTCGCATATCAAGGAACCGTCGGATACCGCAGCGGAAAGCCAAAAACTCGGCCCATTGCCGTCCCCTGCTGCCCCGCCTTACAAGCAGGAGGCCGGCGGTTCGAGCCCGTCACCGCCCACTCGAAAAACCCCGCAAATCATGGAAAGACTTGGATTTGGCCCCGGCGCTGCCAAACAGGGGTTATCAGTGTCGATTTGAGCTGAAGCCAACTGCGGGGACTACGCTGGATCGACGCCGACGGCCTCGCCCAGCCCACGGCGCTGGATCGAAGCTTCGTGTTCCCGCAGCGCCTCTGGCTTGAGCGTCGCCTCAAGGATCAGCACCGTCGCGCACAGCAGAGCCCAGAGTTGAGCGAAGAGCGCCCACAGGCGCTCTTCGAGCCCCTGGTAGCCGACAAACGAGTCGTGCATAAAAAACGTGACCATCCATGCGGCCAAGAACACGAGAGCGCCGCTCAAAACGATTCGCGCGAGCCGGCTCGGCCACGCCGAGCGGGCAAAGACGAAGGCCGTCAGCAATAGCGAGATGTCGATGCCGAGGCTCAGCCACTCGTGCGCGTAGTGATGCCATGAGAGCGCGTCCGCAGCTTCGCGTGACTTGCACACGGCGCTCACCGTGGGCGAGCAGTCCATGCGCAGCGGCCCGACGAGAATCGCGCACAGCCCGGCGAGCGCGAACATCAATGGCATCGCCAGCGGCCAGGGCCGCGTGCGCAGCGACGGCGCAAGAGCGACCCCGAGCGCGATGAAGCCCAATCCCCAAATCCCGACAAAGGTGGCGAAGATCCAGGGGTTCGCCGCCCCGTCCCGGCCGAGCTCGCTTATGTACTGGCGAACCGGCGAGTAATGAGGTTCGAGAGCGCCAGCCAGCACCCATCCGACGAGGAACACGACCTGCGCGAGGATCACCGCCCACGCCAGCAACAACGTCCGACGCCGTGCCGCGTCGGGCAAAAGCGGCCACCCTGGCGGTCTGAGCCAAAGCGCGAGGTCGCGTAGCACGTTCTCCGGGAGGCTACCCCGTCCCGAGTTGACGTGCGGCCCGCTGAGGCTGGCCGGATTTGATGGTCTCCGTGAACCCGGTTCGGCTCAGCCAGCGGCGAGCGTTTCATCGCGGCCACCCAGGTTCTCTGGATGGCCGCGATGGGCGCGGTCCTTCGCGAGCGCCTTGGGGAGGCGGCCTCGAAGGCGCCGGTCCTCACCGTCCCCGATCTGCTCGTGCGCGCCACGGCGCTGTTTGACCCCAACATTCGCTCGGTTAGAGGGCCTGGCAATCGGACGGTCGTCGGAGAAGGCGAGGGAGACGCTCGGCTGGGCACCTCGCTCGATCGAGGACACGATCGCCGAAACTGGCGAGAGCCTGATCCGCCAGGCAGTCACCGCCGCCGCTAAAGCAAGGGCCGCGCTCACATTCCCAACGATCGGGCGCGCGCGACAAAGTAATTGCCTTGACAAGTTGACACTACTCTGCTTATCTGGGCCTCGGGTGGCGGCTTCCCACCGTCCATCCTCAGTTGCCCCAGATCGGCCGAAGAGCCGGGCACGGGTTGACTTGAGATTACGGCGCTGTTCTTCCCTGTTTCAGCGCCAGGCAGTGTGGAATGCGACTCCGGCCGACGGATTCCCTCCGGCGTCCGGAGCGCCTTCCATCTTCGAGACGGACCGATTACCAACATTGGGTCGTTGCATTCTCTAGCGCCCGCCGAAAGGAACAAGAGCGATGAACGCGATGTCCGGTAGCAGCTCTCGGAGCGCTCTCGCCCGACCTTCAGCTACCTCGCGCTGGAGTACAACGTAGATACCATCGGTGATCGCCTCCACGACTACGTCCGGCAGGGGGTGCCCTAGCTCAGGTGGAACATTCTTTAGGTCGAAGACGGCCGCGAGCCCATCGACAAGCGTCTCGACTCGGTCCAGTCCCTCCGGTCCGGCCGCGATCGCCTCGATGAACGGGAGTCTGGCGATCAGAGGGTTATCGGCGAGGAAGATCAGGAGCCGCGCTAGTCCCCCTACGAGCTTCTCAGCCCAACTCTCGGGGAGTTCCACAGCTGCCACAACCCTGGTTGCGGCATGCAGTTGGATCACGTCCATCGCCTCCAGAAATGTCTCCTGGGCGCTTGAGAAATGCTCATAGAAGGTCTGATTGGAGACCCCGGCGGCGCCGGTGATCGCCGGAATGCTGAGCTTTGCGTAGCCATTTTCTGCCGCCACCATCGCGGCGGCCCGCACCATCCGCTCGCGCTGAGTCAGCCTGGCGCGATCGCGGATGCTGTCGGGTTGTTCGTCCCACAGCTCGTCTGGCGCAGGTTGGCCAATTGGCGGTAATCGCGGTTTTATCTGTGCGATACCCGGGAGGGTGGGGCTCCCAACCTGGCGGTAGGAGAGGCCCCAATCCAGCAGCTCATCGATGTGATCACGCAGCTCCTCAAGCCCCCCGCTCCTGATTCGGCTTTGCACCAGCCCTCGAATCCCGCCGACAATCGCTCGGACGGCTAACTCCGGGACCGTTGCCCGTTCGGCCGGATCGGTCAATGCATCGCTTACAAGCTCTTCATAGACTTCTGCAGCCCGCTGGCGCCCGGCGACACCGGTTGCTCCCAATCGCAGCGACTCAACGACCACGAGGTAGGTCCAATCGGGGTGATCAATCGCGATATTCAGGTAGGTCTCAAAGGCCGCGCGGAGCTGCCTTCTATACCCGGACTCCGCCTCGAAGGCGCTCCTGACTCGCTCGGCATCCATTGCGACGATCGAATCGAAAGCGGCCATGAAGCAGTCCTCGAGCGAATCGAACTGCTTGTAGAAGGTCGAGTTGGAAACCCCGGCCAGGGAGGCGATCTCCCTCACGCTCGTCGCCGGGTACCCGTGCACTTTGACCGCATGCATCATCGCGCCTATCAGGCGTTCTCTTTGATGGGAGGCGACCTCGCTTGCATTTCTCCCGCTTCGCCCGTGTGGAAGCTTCGGAAAGAGCGACTCCGGCTGATCGGACTGGGGGAGGGCGCACTGCGTGCCACGATATGGGGCCCCAAAGTAACGTCCGTGACATGTTAAGGATTTTAGGGACCGTCGAAAACCGCTCCGTGATGGGCTTTGACGTCGCGGCATCAATTTTGGACATGTAGCTCCAAAAGTAACGCACTTGACAATTGCATTCGAGCCTGCTTTGCTCTTCCAGGGCATCGGATCAGGCACCAGGGAGCCGGTGGTCTACAGGAGCGGAAAGCAGAAACCGACAGAGCCAAGGAGTCGGCTTCCCAAGGACGAGCATTTGGGAACCGGTGAAGGGGATGTCGAGAGAGAACAAGGCAATGGGGCGAACCAGGGCAGGAGCAGGGATCCGCATCGACGCAGGCAGTACTCAAATCGCTGCCCTTCTCCAGTTTGTTGCCTCGGCCCCAATTGTCGAAGACTCTGCGCACTGTCCCTCCGGGAGTGCCCCGACAATGGGAGCTCGTCCTGTCCGAGTTCCTGATGGTGACGCGGGCGGCTCTGGCTCCGCAGAGCTTTCCGGCGCCGGGGCCGCACCCCAGCGCGGCCGCTCCGTCCTAGCAACCGCCGTTCTGTCTGACGGGAAGACGCTAGCTACCAGCAGTGCGGACGGCCTCCGGCTCGCGTGTACTCGTTCCGAATCCCTCGCCCGGGCCCCGCGGGGCTGCTCCACCGCTATTGCTGTTAACGCCGATCCCTTTACCGCTACCGCCCTAGGGACCCTCGCTTACAGCACCTCCCTCGCCCTCACCCCCGGAGCCCCCGCATGAGCGCTCGCTCCCGAGCCCCTCGCCCCCTTCTCGCCTCGCTTCTCACCGCAGTAGGGGCCCTCGCCCTCGCCGCCGCCCCGGCGCCGGCTTCCGCTGCCGGGCACATCGTCGCGGCCTCTTTCGGCGCCGCCGCCTCTACCCCCGCAGATCCCTATCCGCTCTCCAACCCCACCGACACCGCGGTCGACAACTCCGCGGGAACGTCTGCTCACGACATCTACGTAACCGACCCCGGCAACTTTCGCATCGAGAAGTTCGACTCCTCGGGCAACTTCATTCTCATGTTCGGCAAAGGCGTCGATCAGACGACTGGGGCCGACGTTTGCACCGCTGCCTCTGGCGACACCTGTCAAGCAGGGGTCTCTGGCTCCTCGCCCGGGGCGTTCACTACCCCTACGTTCGTCGCGGTGGACGGCTCCACCGGCCCTTCCGCGGGAGACGTTTACGTCGGCGACACCGGTGACAACCTCGTCTCCAAGTTCGACTCCTCCGGCAACCTGATCGCCAGCTGGGGTAGCGGCGGTCAGCTCAACGGCTCGACTGCCAAAGACGGGCCCTTTGGCTCCCTTGCTGGTATTGCGATCGACACAAGCGGCGACCTTTTTGCCTTTGACGCAAACACTAACTTCTTCAAGTTCAAACAGGATGGCAGCTTTATCACCGACTTCAATACGGGCTCTTCGGGATACGGTATTCTGCCGGCCGGCATCGCCGTCGATGGAGCCAGCAATCTGTACTTCGTGCTGGGCTATCCAGACGTTGAGCAGGTCACGCCTGGCGGGGGCTATCTCTTTAGCTTTTCCGGCATAGTCGACGGTGAAGGTGACGCTACTGGCCTCGTTGTCGATCCCTCCAACGACGACCTCTATGTCGATCAGGGCGGCGGCGCCATCAATCGCTTTACTTGCGGCGCGGGTTGCGCCTCGGCCGAGTCATTCACTAGCGCAAGCTTCAACGGTGCTCAGGGCATTGCGATCGATGCGTCAACTCATGTTGTCTACGTCGCCAACACCGGGGGCGGCAATGTCCTTGTCGCCCCCCCTGTTGGGAAAGCACAAGTTACGACCGGCTTGGCCTCGAGCGCAGGGGAAAGCACCGCCACCACCACCACCACCACCCTCAACGGCCACGTCGACCCCGCCGGCGGCGCGAATATCACCAGCTGCCAAGTCGTGTTCGGGACTTCTCCGACCTACGGTCAGAGTGTACCCTGCTCCCCCCCAGCTCCGTATGCCGGCCCCACCGACGTGACCGCCGAATTTACGGGCCTGCAAACGGAGACGACCTACCACTACAACATCCTTGTCACTACCGCCGAAGGAGCCAACTCCGGCAGAGATCAGACGATCACCACCATACCGAATCTTCCTTTGGTCGACGAAACCTTTTCCTCGGGGTTGAGCGAGGACTCTGCGACGCTCAACGCCCAGATTAATCCCAGCCTTGCCCCCACCATCTACCGCTTCCAGTACGGGACGACGACCTCGTATGGATCACGGACCTATCCGAGCGAATCGATCGGTTCCGACGACGTCGACCACCCTGTGAGGGTCGAAATCTCCGGTCTCACGCCGGCGACCACCTACCACTTCCGCGCCATTGCCACCAACCTCGCCGGCAACACCTATGGGCCTGACAGTTCCTTCACCACTCCCGATCATCCGGGGGTGGTTGCCAGCTCGGCCTCAGATATAGGTCAAACGACCGCGACCCTCAGCGCCAGCATCCGTCCCGGCTTCCGCGACACCACCTACCATTTCGAATACGGGCGCACCTCAGCCTACGGTTCGAGCACCCCCGAGAGCGCGTCGATCGGCTCCGACAACGCAGCACATCCGGCCGCCGCCACGCTCACCGGCTTGATCCCCGAAACGACCTACCACTATCGCGTCGTCGCTACCAACGCGATCGGCGCCACCGCCGGGCCCGATCAGACCTTCACCACGGCTTCCGCGCCAGTCCTCGCCCCGCCGCCGACGACGCATTGCAAGAAAGGCTTCGTCAGGCGCAACGGCAAGTGCATCAAGCCCCACCGCCACCACAATCGCAAGCACCACGGGAGGAGTCACCAGTGAACGCCGCGACGCACGCACGCTCCTCCTTGGATCAAAAAAGGATTCGGAACTGCATCGGCGCAGCTTCAGCCGGTATGGTCGTGATCGCGTTTCTCTTCGCTGCGCCCGCGTCTGCGAGCGTCGCATACCTCCACACGGCCTCCTTTGGCGCCGCCGCCTCCACCCCCGCGAACCCCTATCCGCTCTCCAACCCCAGCGACACCGCGGTTGACAACTCCGCCGGAACCTCTGCTCACGACATCTACGTAACCGACCCCGGCAACTACAGCGTCGAGAAGTTCGACTCCTCGGGCAAATTGATCTGGATCATCGGCAAGGAAGTCAACGAGACCGCAGTCGAAGCCTCGGGGACCGAAGCCGAACAGAACCTCTGCATCGTCCCCGCAGACACCTGCCAACCCGGCGCCGCGGGTTCTTCCCCCGGGGCCTTCCTGGCGCCGACTTTCGTCGCCGTCGACGGCTCGCTCGGCCCGTCCGCCGGCGACGTCTACGTCGGCGACACCTCAACTGGAGACGTCTCCAAGTTCACCCCCGAAGGCGCACTCGTCACCGCCTGGGGTAGCGGCGGACTGCTCACCGGATTCTCACCCCTTTACGGCATCGCCGTCGATCCCACCGGCAACCTCTTCGTCCTGAGCGCAGAAACTGACTGGTACAAACAGGACGGCACACTGCACAGCACCTTCGGTTACCCGCGCGGATCCTCCGCGTCCGGCTTAGCCGTAGATTCGGAAGACAACCTCTACAAGGTGGACGGCAGCCCGAATGTGACGAAGTTCTCCGATACAGGTGAAGACCTCGCCGAAACGCTCGATGGAGGTGAAGCATCCGGTCTCGCCATCGACCCTTCGTCTAACAACCTCTACGTCGATGAATCCGGGAGTTCCGTCAGTCAGTTTGCATTGAATTGTGGTGAAAGCTGCGCCCCGATTGACACCTTCGGCTCCGAAGTCCTGAGCGGCGCCCAGGGCCTCAGCGTCGATGCAGAAACCCCCACCACTGTCTACGCGGCCAACACGGGAAGCGGCAGTGTAGCCGTGTTCGTGAGGACGATCGTTCCCGACGTCAGCGCCGAGGCTTCTTCCAACTATGCACAGTCCACGGTCACGCTCACCGGTCATGTAGATCCGGCCGAAGGTGGGCCAATCACCGACTGTCGTTTCGAATACGTCACCACCTCCGCATTCAAATCCACCGGCTTCTCGAATCTCAGCTCGGGCGGTAGCGTCCCCTGCGTCGAGGGAACTTCCTTTTCCGCCCCCGCGGATGTCCACGCCGACCTTACCGGGCTCAGCTTCCTGACAACGACCTACCGTTACCGGCTCGTTGCCGCAAACGCCAATGGCGAGAGCGATGGCTCCGATCAATTCCTCGGCTTCGGCATCATCTCCCACGCCTTCAACTCCACTATCACTGGCTCCGGCGAGAACGCACTCTCGGGCCCGACAGACGTCGAAGTCGACCAAGCAAGCCACGACATCTACGTCACCGATCCGGGCAACTACAGAATCGAGAAGTTCGACTCCGCTGGCAACTTTCTGCTCATGTTCGGGAAAAATGTCAACAAGACTAAGGTCGAAATGCTCGGGGCGACGGAAGCAGAAAAAGACCTTTGCACCGCTGCGTCTGGTGACACCTGCCAGCCCGGCACCTCGTCCTCAAGTGCTGGTGGCTTCATTTCTCCGACATACCTCGCAGTAGACAATTACCCCGGTGGCGAAGGTGACGTCTACGTTGGCGACCCCGGCGATAATCTGGTTTCGAAGTTCGATTCCTCGGGTCACATCATCCCAAGCTGGGGGCCGGGCGGGACGAAGGACGGCTCCGACGCGGACTTTGGGCCCTTCGGTGGCCGCGGCTCAATCTGGGGTGTCGGCGTCGGTGGACCGAACGGAGATCTTTTCGTCGGCGGTAATTATTATTATTTTAACAACGTCTGGGAGTACAGTCCCCAGGGGACCCCTATTGGTCCTTACCTTGGCGCAAACGGGGTGCCGTGGCTGAAGGTCGATCCGGCTGGAACCTATTACGGCGCAAGTGCGTTCCCCTCGCCGGTCACCGGTTTTGCCTTCGACCCCTCAAATCAGGAACTTTACCTTGACACTGGGTCGGCTGTCGACCACTACAGTGACTGCAACCCGCCGGTTAATGGACCCTGCGAACCGGAAGACTCCTTCGGTAGCGGCCAGCTTTCCGGCTCCCAAGGTGTGGGGGTCGATGGTGGCACCCACGTCGTCTACGTCGCCAATTCGAACAGCAACGACGTAGCCGTCTTTGGCGATGTTCGGCCGATCGTCACGACCGGCCCGTTCACCGACGCCTCCGAATCAAGCGTCACCCTGACCGGCCATATCGACCCCGCCGGTCGTGGCAACGTGGTCAGCTGCCACTTCGAATACGGCTTCGAAAGGAGCTACGGCTCCTCCGTGCCCTGCACCCCGGATCCGGCCTCCTCGAACTTCACCGAACCCCAAGACGTCACCGCAACGGTGACCGGCTTCTCGCCTGGCACCATGGACCACTACCGAGTGGTCGCCACAAATGCCTCCGGTGCCACAAGCCAAGGCCTGGACCAGACGTTCATGCACAACACAGCCTCCGGCAATCGACGGGCTCGCCTCTGCAAACCTGACCGCCACAACCGCCGATCTCATTGCCCAGGTCAATCCCAACGGTCTAGAAACCAGCTATCGCTTCGAATACGGGCACAACGGTCAACTTAGGGACAAGTGGCGCCAGTTCCCGATGGGTCACTTGAGCCGCCGCGAACACCGATCAGCCAATCGGAGTCCACCTCGAAGACCTGACCCCCCATGTCGTCTACCACTACCGCCTCGTCGCAGAAAACGAAGATGGCACGACCGCAAGTGAAGATCACACCTTCAACTTCTACCCACCAACTTGCCCCAACGAAAACGTCCGCCAGCAGACCCAGGCCAATTACCTCCCCGACTGCCGCGCCTACGAGCTCGTCTCGCCTGGCAATGCCGGCGGCACCCAGCTCTACCCTGACGGTCCCAACACCGGCTACGCTACCAGCCCTTCGCGCTTCTCCTACACGGGGCTGTTTTCAGACGATCCCCGGCTCCGGGCGGCAGTCCGATCGACGGCACCGGCGACCTCTACGTCGCCACCCGCACCGACACCGGCTGGGTCAGCCGATATGTCGGCCTGCCCGTCCAACCAGGCTGCGGTCGACGGCGGTCCGCCGCAGGGCCTGCCGGGATCTGCTGACCGCGGGCCCTGAACGAATGCGCGTCGGACCTGTCGCAACGGCTGATCCGGCTCCAACGCGATCCAAAACGAGCGTCCTCACCGATCCCGGCATGGACACCTTCCTCGACTTGAACGACGGCAACCAGAGCGTCGAGAAGCAACTTCGAGGGAGGACTTTCAAAACGCACACCCCGATCGCCTCCAACGCCCCCTACGTCTGGAGTGCCGACGGCGCCCCCTCGACCGCTGGCCGACCAATCTCGGCGCTGTCCCCGCCGGGAGCTACCCACCGGCTCAATATCTACAGCCGTGGCGAGTTCTACGTCCACTGAACATGGACCGGCGAACTGTCGTGCCCCCGGCGGGGTGCACGCGCTCGACTGTCCCTGGGTCCAGATACGTCCGAATAGCGGACATCGACGCGCAACGACTGCTCCGGCGACGTCACCGCTTCCTCCGACCTCAGCCACTTCGTCTTCGCCAGCGAGTGGAACGTCTTCGCCCCCGGCGGCCAGCTCACCGCCCCCGGCTCGGTCTACGACAACGACACCGCCGCCGAGACCGTCGCCGTCGCCTCCAAAACCGCCGCCGGCGCAACATTCCCGAGCGAGCCTGACGACCAGGCCGGCGACCCCCTCGCAGATCCCCGCCGTCTCCAGTGACGGTTCCCACATCCTGATCGCCGCCGGCGGCACCGGGCCCTGCGGGTCCGCCAACTGCTCGACTCCGACCCTGCGGCGCTGACTATCAGCGACGGTCGGCGCTGCCGATGCAGCCCAGCCACCTCTACATGCGCGTCGACGACACGGTGACCTATGACGTCTCCGCAGGGTCACGATGTCGACTACGTCGGCATGACTGCCGATGGTTCGAAGGTCTACTTCACCTCCGAAGAACAGCTCACCACTGAAGACCCCGACACGCAGCTCGACCTTTACATGTGGTCAGACGGGGAAGAGGAAGCCACCCGATGACTCTGATCTCAAAGGGCAACAACGGCGCCGGCAACAGGCGAACCCGGTAACACGGCAGCCTCCAGGCAAAACGGCGCCTTCACGACCAAGTGCGGCATCGCCACCTCTAACGCAGCTGTTCTACTGTCAGCTGCGAAGCACTCTCAAGGCGGCAACTGCCTCTCCGACAGCTTCATCGCCTCCGAAAATGGCGACATCTACTTCTCCTCGCCCGAGCAACTCGACGGCACCCACGGATTCCCAACCAGGAGAACCTCTACGACTACCGCAACGGTCAGGTTCAGTAGGTGACCACCCTCACCGGTCCTACGCTATTGCTTCACCGACCACTACAGCTTCGAAAACTACTGCCCGCGGATCACGAGGATGGAGGTCACGCCCGACGACAGCCACATGGCCTTCGTCACCGGCAGCCAGGTTGCCCAGTCTCAGTACAACAGCACGGCCACCTCGAGATGTACACATACGATCCCTCCACCGGCAAGATCGTCTGCGTTTCCTGTCTCCCCAGCGGTGCACCGCCGACATCGAACGTGCTGGGCAGCCAGGACGGCCTTTTCATGACAAACGACGGCCGCGTCTTCTTCAGCACCGAAGACGCCCTCGTCCACGCCGACACCAACCGCTCGAGGACGTCTATGAGTACGTCGACGGTCGCCCCCAGCTGATCACCCCGGGTACCGGCGATACGACCCAGCAGAGCGGCGGCGTTCTTTCTTTCGCGGCTGCCCCTGGGCTGATCGGGGTCAGCGCCAACGGCACCGATGTCTACTTCGGCACCGACCAGACGCTTGTCCCCGCCGATCACAACGGCCTCTTCTACAAGATCTATGACGCCCGCTCCGGCGGCGGCTTCCCCGCCCCCGCGCCGCCGCCGGCCTGCACCGCCGCCGACGAGTGCCACGGCGCCGGCAGCTCGCCTCCATCCGCCTTCCCGACCGGCACCGCCGCTGCGCTCGGCAGTGGCGGCAACCTCGCGCCTCAGAGATCGGCGAGGCATCACAAGAAGCATCACAAAGACAAGGTGCACGGCAAACGCTCCCAAGAGCGCCACCACGCCCGCAGTCGCCCACGCCAAACGGAGGGTGGGCCGATGATCGCCCGAACCAGCTTCCCGGCCGCCGTCACGTGCGCAGTTATCACGATGATGGGGCTGCTCCCTGCCGCGGCGCAGGCCAACACTCCGATCACCTCCTTCTCCGCTGTGCCAGGGAATACCCAGGCCGGTGGCCATCCCGATCTGGAGGTGAGTTCTCGGTCGAAAACCGCCTGGCTCAAGCATAGCCAAAGCGCCTGCAACTGCGAGGATGCCAAAGACGCTACCGTCCATCTCCCGGCTGGCTTCATCGGCAACCCCAGCGCCACGCCGCAGTGCTCGATCGCAGACTTCTCCGCCGACACTTGCCCGATCGATTCCCAAATCGGCATCGTCTACGTGTCGTGGGCAACGGGGCAAGTGGCGAAAGCTTCGCTACCGCGATCTACAATGTGGTCCCTCCGCCCGATGTCGCCGGCCTGCTCGCATTCAAGATCTGGTTCTTCGACACTCCGCAGTTCACGCTGCTGAGTTCCCGTACCGGCGGCGACTACGGTCTCGACTCAACCACTACCTCGATTTACCACGGGGTAGCTTCCCGCTAAAAGCGCTTCCAGAGGACCTGTGGGGGGTACCGGCCGACCCAATCCACGACCCCCTGCGCCTCAACCCGCCGTCTAACCCGCAGGGAGGCTTGACCGCCTACAACGACCAGCTCTGCAATGCGAACGGCTCGCCTAGCACCAACGACCCGAGTACTATTCGTGAGCCGTGCTAACACAAAAATCCCCCCTGCCGCCTCCAACAGCCCGCTCACCCCGTTCCTCCAGAACCCGACCACCTGCGCTGCCTCACTCAGCTCCTCGCTCGACGTCCTCTCCTACGATGACGGCGTAGAACACGCCAATGACCCCTGGCCGCAGATGACGGGCTGCGACCAGCTCAGCTTCAACCCCAGCCTCTTCGCCCAGCCGACCACCACCGAGACCGACACGGCCTCGGGCCTCGACGTCAACCTCAGCGTCCCCCAGGAGCTGAGCCCGACCGATCCCTCTCGCCATCCGAGATCGCGGCAGCGACCGTCACCCTGCCGCCGGGCTTCTCGATCAACCCCAACGCCGCCGACGGCAAGACCGCCTGCACCGAAGCCGAAGCGCGGTTCGGCACCGAGGAAGAAGCCCAGTGCCCCGAATTCTCCAAGGTCGGCAGCCTGACGATCGAAAGCTCCGCCCTCCCCGGCCCGCTGCCCGGCTACGTCTACCTCGGTCAACCCAAGCCCGGCGACCGCTACCGCATCTTCCTCGTCGCCAACGGCTTCGCCGCCCACGTCAAGCTGGCCGGGACGGTCACCCCGACCCGCAGACCGGCCAGCTCGTCGATCTCCTTCCAGAACCTGCCCCAGAGCCCGTTCACTGACTTCAACATGCACTTCTTCGGCTCCGAACGCGGCCTCCTGGCCACCCCGACCCAGTGCGGCACCTACCCGGTCAACAGCACCTTCACGCCCTGGGACTCAGTCCTTCCCGAACAGACCTCGACCCAGTTCTTCACCCTCGATTCCGGTCCCGAACGGCGACGCGCCTGCCCCGGCCCGACCCGTCCCTTCAACCCCGGCTTCCAGGCCGCGTCGGCCGGCAACACCGCCGGCGCCCACACCCCCTTCTCGCTCGACCTGACCCGCAACGACGGCGACCAGAACCTAAGCGGCCTCAACGTCACGACCCCGCCGGGCTTCTCGGCCACCCTGGCCGGCATCCCCTACTGCTCCGACGCGGCGCTCGCAGCCGCAGCCGAACCCAGCTACTCGGGCCTCGAAGAGGAGGCCAACCCCAGCTGCCCCGCCGCCTCCCAGATCGGCACCGCGACGACCGGCGCCGGAGCCGGCACCCACCCCGTCTACGTCCCCGGCAAGGTCTACCTCGCCGGCCCCTACAAGGGCGCGCCGCTCTCCCTCGCCGTGATCACCCCGGCGCTCTCGGGCCCCTATGACCTCGGCAACGTCGTCGTCAGAGCGGCGCTGCACGTCAACCCCGAAACCGCCCAGATCACCGCCGTCTCCGATCCCCTGCCCCAGATCCTCGAGGGCATCCCGCTGCGCCTGCGCTCGATCCTGCATCAACCTCAACCGCCCGAACTTCACCCTCAATCCGACCAACTGCGATCCCTTCTCGGTCGACGCCACAGGTGACCGGCGACCAGGGCGCTCAGGCGAACCTCACCTCGCACTTCCAGGTCGCCAACTGCGCCGCCCTCCCCTTCGCCCCCAAGCTCGCCACTGACGCTCTCCGGCTCCACCAAGCGCGCCGGCAACCCCGCCCTGCACGCCGACCCTCACCGCCACCGGCGGGCCGAAGCCAACATCGCCCGCGACCACGGTCACCCTGCCCCCCTCCGAGATCCTCGACAACGCCCACATCAAGAACCCCTGCACCAAGGTCCAGTTCGCCGCAGGCACGACCCCCGGCGAAAAGTGCCCGCCGGGCTCCGATCATCGGCTTCGCCAAGGCCGAAACCCCGCTGCTCGAAAAGCCCGCTCGAAGGCCCCGTCTACCTGCGCTCACCGCTCCCCGGGCACAAGCTCCCCGACATCGTCGCCGCCCTCAACGGCCAGATCGACATCGCCCTCGTCGGCAGGATCGACACCGTCCCCGGCGGCGGCTTCGCACAGCTTCGAAACCGTCCCCGACGCCCCCGTCTCCAACTTCACCCTGAGCCTCGACGGCGGCAACAAGGGCCTCCTCGAAAACAGCGCCAACCTCTGCAAGGTGCCCCAGAAGGTGCTGGCGCGCCTCAGCGGCCAAAACGGCGCCACCGAGAACCAGAATCAGAACTTGGGGACGCCGTGCGGCAAGGCGGCCAAGCGCAAGCGCCATCGGTCTCACGCGAGGGTGGTGGGTTAGGTGTTGGGAATCCAGGGAAGGCGCCCGGGCACGGTGCAAGGCAAGCTCAACAGAGGCGGGTATGTGGGCCGTGAGGCGAAACAGCTCAGTGCGGGAACGGCCTCTCCGCCTCGCACGGCGGTCATCTTTGCCGCGCTCTGTGTCTCCCTTGCCACCCTCGCCCTCACGGCCGCCCCTGCTTCCGCTGAGTATAAGTACGAATACAAGGAATCTTTCGATGGCAGCGGGGCGCTACATGCCCCGCTCGGCCTCGCGTTTGATCAGACAAGCGGCGACGTTTACACGAGCGATACAAGTAACAATCTGGTCGATAAATTCAACCCCTCTTCCGGTGAACTTGTCACAGCATTCGGAGCGAACGGTCAGATCAACGGCTCCACCACCCCAGCAGGGTCGTTTGCAACGCCATGGGGGTTGGCGCTAGACGAGTCAAATGGAGACCTCTACGTCGCTGACTTTGGCCATGGTGTGGTCGACAAGTTCGATCCTTCCGGCAATCTGATCACATCGTTCGGGACCGGTGGCCAGATTAACGGTGAAGGCACTCTCTCAGGTCCAGGCACGCTCAGTGCGTTCGGCATTGCGGTTGATCCCACCAACCACGATCTTCTCATTGCCAATTTGTACCATGGCGAAATTGACGTCTACAACTCCGAAGGCAAATATCAAAGCGAGTTTGGTAGTGGAGTTGGCGGTCCTACGGGTGTAGCGGTTGACTCAGCTGGCTACGTCTATGTAGTCGGCTCAGGGCTGGTTGAGAAATTCAATCCGATCGTTCCAGTTGTTAATAATACCGAACCTTCTCAGCAGCCCCGTAACCGAAAATCCGATTGTCGATTCTAGCGGCTCAGCCGATACCATCGCGATTGATACCTCAGACAACGATATTTACGTCTCGAATTACAATCACATCGAACACCTCGAATCATCGGGTGCTCCAGTCGACGAATTCACCACCGAAAGTATGCAGAACACTTGGGGTCTGGGGGTCGATCCAGCGACGCACACCGTCTATGCCGCTGACGACAATACCAGCCTCGTCAACGTGTTCGCTGCGTTCATCGTTCCAGGCATAGGCGCCCTGCCTACGTCGAACCTGGCCTCCACCTCCGCCACCCTCAATGGCCACATCGACCCGCTTGGAGGCGGAGAAATCACCGACTGCCACTTCGAATATGGAACAAGCACCAGCTACGGCAATAGTGCATCTTGCGCAGAGGGCAATTCTTTCTCTGCGCCCGCCGATGTCCATGCCGATGTCACCGGCCTTACCACCAATACGACCTACCACTTCCGCCTGGTTGCCTCCAACGCGAAGGGGACCAGCGTTGGACCCGACCAGACGTTTAGTCCGAGCTATGTCTTTGGACTGAGCACTGAACCCCCGACAAATGTGACCGGTACGGGCGCGACGTTGAACGGGTCCCTTGACCCAAAAGGCGACGACACCCACTATTACTTTCAATACGGCACCACTACGACCTACGGCAAAACGACGACGGCGCCCCCTGGAGTTGACGCGGGATCGACGAGCGGCAACACCCAGCTCCTTTTTGATCTAACTGACCTCAGTCCATTCACCACCTATCACTATCGCGTCGTTGCTACTAACAGCGCAGGGACTAGCTTCGGCAATGACCTGACATTCAAGACGCTTACTTCGGTTCCGCTGATCACCGATTCGGTCAGCGAAGTTCACTCCGACAGAGCGGTGTTGGATGCCGAAATCAATCCAGGAGGCGTTGATACCACCTACCACTTCGAATACGGGACCAGCGTTTGCTCCACCACCCCTGATCCTTGCGCCTCCCTTACCGCTTCTGACATTGATATCGGCTCGAGCACTTCCTATCAGGGGGTCAGCGCGTTGCTTGGCGGGCTCTCGGCGGGGACCACATACCACTACCGCGTCCTCGCCACCAATTCAGTTAGTCCGGCCGGTGGGACACCAGGTCCGGAACACACTTTCACCACGTTCCCCTTCATCCCTTCGGTCAACGACCCTTGCCCGAACGCCCACGTGCGCCAGCAGACCGGCGCCGCGCTGCTGCTCGACTGCCGTGCCTACGAGCTCGTCTCCGCTCCAAACACCGGTGGCTATGACGTCGAGTCCGAACCTGGTCGCCGGGCGAGACCCCCTTCGGCGGCTACCCAACGCCGAAAACCCTCCCAGGTCCTCTACGGCGTCCACGACGGCGGCATCCCTGGAACGGGCAATCCGACCAACCATGGTGTCGACCCCTACATCGCGACCCGCGGCCAGAACGGCTGGACGACCAAGTACGTCGGCATCCCCGCCAACGACCCCTTCGCCAAAGGCCCCTTCGGCTCGACCCTGCTTGAAGCCGACGCCAGCCTCGACACCTTTGCCTTCGGCGGAGAAGAAATCTGCTCGCCATGCTTTCCGCCGGCTAGACCGAAACCGGGGAGCCGATCCACATTCCAAACGGAGAACTGGTCCAGGGCATGGCCGGCTCGAACCCCCAGCCCACCGCCAAGCCCGAAGGCTACATCGGCAAGGACCTCTCCGCCAACGGGGAACACTTCATCTTTGGCTCCAAATCCCAGTTTGAGCCCGAAGCCAACAACAACGGCGACATCTCCATCTATGACCGAAACCTGAAGACCGAAGAAACCCACGTCGTCTCCAAGACCCCCAGCGAAGGTGAGACGATGACCGGCTCCGGATCGGCGAGCTAGATATCTCCTCCGATGGCTCCCACATCCTGATCGGCCAGCTTGTCTCTGAAGAAGGGAACGCCAAGTACTGGCATCTCTACATGAACGTCGGACGACTCCATCCAAAACGATCGAACTGACCCCGGAGCCACTCGAAGGGGTCCTCTTTGACGGGATGACCTCCGACGGCTCCAAGGTCTTCTTCTCTTCTGAAGAACACCTCACCGGCCAGGACACCGCCCACAGCGGCGCCGACATCTACATGTGGGAAGAAGGCAACCCGCTCGACCCTGATCTCCAAGGGGAAACCGAAGAAGCCGGCCAGCCCGGCGACAACGCCTCCTGCGACCCCGTCTCCAACACCAAACACGTCCACTGGAACACGACCGGATCCGAAGAAAACTGCGGCGACGTCGCGGTCGGCGGCGGTGGCGGAGTGGCCTCCGGAGACGGCACGATCTACTTCCTCTCCCCCGAGAAGCTCGACGGCTCTCGAACGGCGTCCAGAACGCACCCAACCTCTACGTCGCCCGCCCCGGCCAGGGACTGCCCGCACTTCGTCGCCACGCTGGAGTCGAGCGCCAACGCGCCCTCCCGCCACCCGTCCATCCGCTTCCTCCGCTCCTTCGGTCTCCTTCTGAAAGTCCGCCGGTGTCGCGATCGACCACTCCAGCTGGCGACATCTACGTCTTCGATATCGGCAGCGGGGCCGGGCGCGGCGCTGGCTCGACAAGTTCGACTCCTCCGGCCACCCGGTCACGAATTCGCGCCGACCAATGGCGAAACTGACCAGCTCCGGCGGAAACTAAGGCTTCTACTATCTCCCCTGTCGGGATCGCGGTCGACAACGACCCGCTCGCCGTCCCAATCTACGGCGACCTCTACGTCCCCGAACTATCGAACTACAGCCGTCGAGAAGTTCAAGCCCACGGGCGCCCATCTCGCGAGAATCCAGTCGGCGCTAGCTACCCCGCCGGCGTCGCAGTCGACCCCACAGCGGCGACCTTTACGTCACCGGTCTACTTCGGCGGCGTCTAAACTCTTCAACGCCGCGGCAACCCGATCACGAGCAATTCTCGACCGGACCATCTCCCCGACCGGCATCGCGGTCGACTCGAGCGGCAACGTCTACGTCGTCAACGGTGGCGGTGATCCGGCGCCGAAGGCACCACCGAGGTCTACAGCTCCTCGGGCACCGATCTCGGACCGCTCGACCCCAAACCCTCCTAGAGCTGTTGCGGTCGATCCCTCCGACGACACGTCTACGTCGACGAGGGAAACCGCGTGGTCGAATTCGACTCCTCCGGCAATCCGGTCGGCGCGCCGACCAGCAGCACTAGCCTGGGGCCACCTCGGGCTCGGTCGGCCTCGCCGTGGATTCCGGCAACTCTGTCGTCTCCAACCCCGGCCTGACCGACGTCGCCTCTTATGGACCGGCGACGTACCCGCCGACCCCAGCGCCGACAACCCCGCTCGTCCTCGACAGCGTCAGCGCGCCCGACACCCGCAACACCGCCGACTTCCAGGTCAACCCCCTCGGCAACGACGCCGTCTTCACCTCGACCCTGCCGCTGACCGGCTACGACAACGCCGCCCACCCCGAGATCTTCCGCTACGACGCGCTCTCCGACACGCTCGAATGCGCTTCCTGCAATCCGACCGGCGAGCAGGCGACCGGCGATGCGACTCTGGCCTCCAATGGCCTGAGCCTCACAGACGACGGCCGCGTCTTCTTCAACTCCACCGAAGGCTTGGTCGATCGCGATCTCAACGAAAAGATGGACGTTTACGAGTGGTCGCCGCAGAAGCAGGAAAGCGAAATCGTCGCCTGTCACACGACGGGAGGCTGCATCGAGCTGATCTCCACCGGCACCAACGCCCTCGACTCGAGCCTGCTTGGTGCACGCCGATGGCACCGATGCCTATTTCTTCACCCGCGATACTCTGGTCTCCTCAGACCAGAACGGCACCAGGTGAAGATCTACGACGCTCGCTCGCTTGGCGGCTTTGTCAGGTGCCGCCGCCGCATCCGTGCAAGGCCTCCGATGAGTGCCACGGGCCCGGTCGCCGACCCCGACGCCACCTGACAATCAATTCGACCGCGGCGGCACTCCGGGCGGCAACTCTATGCAGACGCCGACCAGATGCAAGAAGGGGTTTCTAAAAAGGCACGGCGAGTGCGTGATGAAGCATCACCGCAAGGCCCACCGCCATGGTGGGAAGCACCACCGCAAGGCCCACCGCCATGGCTAAGCCGCGAATGGTCACGCAGATCAGCAAGGAGATCGAGAGCATCAGCCCGCCGACCCAAAGCGCCGCCAGTGCCGCGCCCCGTCGCGCCCTGCGCGCCGCGCTCTGTGTCGCGGTAAGCCTCTTGACAGCAGCGGCGCTTCCGCCCCGGCACAGGCCTCTGAGGCGATCGACTCCTTCACCACCACCACCTCGACAGCAAGCGCCGGCGGCCACCCCGACCTCTCGACCTCCTTCACCCTCCACAACCCGGGAGCGCCCGAGGCTGCCCAGAACGTGATCTTCAATGCCCCCGAAGGTATCTTCGGCAACCCCAACGCCGTCACCCACTGTACCTCTTCGGACTTCGCCCTCGACCAGTGCCCCTCCAACTCCCAGGCTGGGCTTGATCACCATACTATGACAAGTCTGGTCTGCTTGGCACCGCGCCGATCTTTGACATTGAACCCCCGAACCAATCAGACCGCGCTCTTCGCCTTCATCGTGCCGACCCTGAACATCCCGATCGAGATCCCGGTCGCGGTGCGCACCGGTCGCGACTACGGGCTTCGCTTCACCGTCTCAGACATCACCCAGCTGACGCCGCTGGCGGGCGCCGACCTGACCTTCTGGGGCTTCCCCGCCGAAGCAAGCCACGACACCGAACGCTTCCCCAAAGGCGCCCCGGCGAACCCGCCAACTGCCCCGGGGCTGACCGACACCAGCTGCATCGGAAGCCGGTCCCGGCTCGAGCGATCCCGTTCACCCGCTCACCGACAACCCGACCACCTGCACCGGGCACCGCTCACGACCACCCTCGAAGTCCAGACCTACCAGGACCCAGAGCAACCTCTCAACGGCAAGTCCGAGCTACCCGGCGACGACCGGATGCGATTGGAGGTCTTCAATCCGGTCCTCTACGCGAGCCCGACGACGACCGAAACCGACGCGCCCTCGGGACTCAACATCGAGCTGAGCGCTCCCCAGTTCCTGGGCTTCGCCGCCTCGCCCTCTCGGAGCTCAAAGTCGGCGACCGTGACCCTTCCGCCGGGTTCACGATCAATCCCGACGCCGCCGACGGCCAGACCGATGTGCACCGAAGCCCAGGCCAACTTCGACTCCGAGGGTCCGGCCGAATGCCCCGATCAACTCCAAGATCGGCACCTTCTCGATCGGCACCCAGGCCCTACCGGCCGCCTCGAAGGTGCCGTCTACATCGGCGAACCCGAAGCCCGGCGATCAGTACCGCCTGTTCCTGATCGCCTCGGGCTTCGGGATCAACGCCAAGCTGGTCGGCTCGTTCAAACCGAACCCCGAAACCGGTCAGCTGACGGCGTACTTCGAAAACCTGCCCCAGGCTCCCTTCGAAGACTTCCAGCTGCACCTCTTCTCCTCTGAACGGGCGCTGATGGCGACTCCGACCGCCTGCACGATCTACACGATCAACGGCGAGTTCTTCCCATGGAACGCGATCGCTCGCCGAACAGGAATCGAGCTCAGATCTTCGGCCTCGAATCCGGCCCCCACGGCACCCGATGCCCCGGCCAGATCCGCCCCTTCCACCCGAGCCTGGAAGCGGGAACCTCCAACCCCGCTGCCGGCGCCTTCTCCTCCTTCACCCTGAAGCTGAACCGCGAAGACGGCGACCAGTACCTGGGCAAGCTGAACTTCACGATGCCGCCGGGCCTGACCGCCAACCTGCACGGCGTCACCTACTGCCCCGAAGCGGACATCCTCGCCGCCGCCAACACCCTGGGCAAAGTCGAGCAGGCCGAACCGAGCTGTCCCCGTCTCAAGTGAAATCGGCACCTCCAACGTCGCCGCCGGGCCGGGATCCCACCCCTTCCACGCGGTCGGCAAGATCTATCTGGCCGGCCCCTTCCAGGGCGCGCCGCTCAGCCTGGCCGCGATCACCCCGGCGCTGGCCGGCCCCTATGACTACGGCACCGTCGTCGTCCGCGTCGCCCTCCACATCGACCCGCTCGATGCCCACGTGATCGCCGACTCAGAAACCGTGCCCGAGATCATCGGCGGGATCCCGATCCGGATGCGCGAAATCCGGGTCAACATCAACAAGCCGAACTTCATGATCAACCCGACCAACTGCTCCGAATTCCAGTCGGTCTCCGAAGGGGTCGGCGACCAGGGAACCGCGGCCGTCTTCAGTTCTCCACTTCATCGCGGTCAACTGCTTGACGCTTCCCTTCGCCCCCAAGATGACGGTCACCCAGCTCGGCGGCCACCGCTCCACCGCTCGCGGCAAGGACCCCGCCCTGCAGCTTCGACCTCAACACCACCGCCGGGGACGCCAACCTCAAATCGGTCTCGGTCACCCTGCCGAAATCCTTTGAGATCGACCAGCGCCACCTCGGCAACCTCTGCTCCAAGGCCGAGCTTGAAAAAGAACACTGCGCCGGGCGCCAGCCGATCGGCTACGTCAAAGACGAAACCCCGCTGCTCGAAAAGCCGCTCGAAGGACCGGCCTACGCGGTCTCGGGATTTGCCAGCGGCAAAAACGTCCTGCCCCACATCGTCTTCATCCTCGGCGGCCAGGTGACCGTGATGCCCGAGGGCGAATCGACGACGATCTCCGGCGGGCGCCTCAAAACGGTCGTCCCGGTGATCCCCGACGTGCCGATCGGCCACTTCCGCCTCACCCTGCTCGGCGGCGCCCAGGGCTACATCTCAAACACCGAAAGCCTCTGCGCCGCCAAGCCGGTGATCGCCGTGCAGCTGAACGGCCAAAACGGAACGTCGGTCTGCCCAACAGGTGAAGACCAAGACCGCCTGCAAGGCAAAGAAGCACAAGCGCCAGTAAGCTGCGCGCGCCGACACCGATCCTGATCCCTTCCCAAGAGCAAGGAGCTAGAAGCAGATGAAGCGCAAAGCTAGAGGGCAAGCTGACCTACGCCAACGTGGTCTCCACGCTGTGCCTGTTCGTGGTGCTCGGGGGTAGCGCCTACGCCGCCGTGAAGATCCAGGTCCCCCGCAACTCGGTCGGCCCCCGCCAGCTGCAGGCAAAGGCGGTGACGGGCGGCAAGATCGCCGAAGGCGCGGTGACCAGCTCCAAAATCGCCGAAGCGACGATCACCGGCCAAAACATCAACATGGGAGCCCTCGGCACCGTCCCCCAGGCCGCCAACGCGACCTCCGCCCAAAACGCCAACACCGTCGATGAACACGCAGCCTCCTGCCCGCAGGGCAGCACCCTGATCCGCGGCCTTTGCTTTGACGCCGAGCCAAACGCGGCCGTCAACTCGGTCAAAGAAGCAGCCGATGCCTGCGCCGCCAAAGGCGGCTGGCTGCCCTCCCCGCTGGAGCTCTACTCGGTCCGCGGCGTCCTTGACCTGGGCAAAGGCGTCGGCTCTGAACACCAGTTCACCGATGAGTTCTACGGCAACACCAACGGCACCAACTACAAGACCGTGGTCGTCGACGGGACCGGGGCGATCTCAGAGTCTGAAATCAGCGGCGCCCCCTCCCAATACACCTGCG
>CAVROX010000002.1:0-166143 GCA_963722965.1 uncultured Solirubrobacterales bacterium
ACCCGCCGCAGCTCGCCACCGGCTCGCCGTCCTTGTCGCCACGGCGGCGCTGCTCGCCTGCGCCGTGCTCGCCGCCTCCGCCCGCGCCGGCAGCTACATCGTCGCCCACTGCTCGCCGGGCCTCTACCCCGGCGCGCCCGATGCGAGATTCTCCGCCACCACCACGCACTACGCCTCCCATGAAGACTGCGGCCCCGAAGCGCCGGGCCTGGAGATCACCCACCGCCTCGGCCCAGGGGAAACCGGCACCCTGCACGGCGCCTACGGCGCCTGGGTCTGGCAGGCCCCGCCTGGCACCTACATCACCGGCGGCACCGTCTACAGCCGCCTCGCCACAGAAGACGGCGGAGCACGGCTACCTCGTCGTCTCCCCCGATTCCGGGCAGAGCCTCGCCTTTCAGACGGTCAACGACGACCGCGGCCACGAGCACGGGGATCCCCGGCCGGTGACTTGGCGCTACCTGGTGGCGCGGCTGGAATGCACCCAGCCAAACGAAGGCGACCGCTGCGTCGGGACCGCCGCCGGCGCCCACACCTACGTAAAGCAGGTGCGGATCGAGCTCACCGACGTGGCGCCGCCGAGCCTTCAGATCGGCGGCTCGATGCTGAGCGGCGCCGAACTGCGCGGCCCCCAGACGCTCGAAATCGGCGCCGCCGATCAGGGAGCGGGGCTGGCTGTCGGTGCAGATCGCGGTGAACGGCTCGGAGCGGCCGGAGGGGACGACCTCTCCGCCGCCTGCAACCCGCTCCCCGGCTGGTTCACCTCGCGCCTTTCGCACCGTGCCCGCCGAGCTTCGCCAAGACCTACGCCCTCAACACCGAAACGCCCGCCCTTCGCAAACGGCGCCAACTCGGTCTCGGTCTGCGTCTATGACTACGCGCAGAGCGGCACCCCCAACTCCGCCTGCCAATCGCGCGAGGTTCTCGTCGAAAGCCTCTGCCCCGGCTCGGCGCTCGGCGGCGGGCTAGACGATCGGCGCCGGCTTCGCCGGCAAACGGCAAGAGCCTGCGCACCCTCTCCTTCGGCGAGCCGGGCGCTGATCCGCGGGCGGGTGCGCGACTCCGCCGGCAACCCGGTCGCCGGGGCGCAGGTCTGCGTGGCAGGCCCACGCCGAAGTGCCCGGCAGCCCCTACCGGCTGATCGGCACCGCGACGACGAACCAGAACGGCGGCTTCTCCTTCAAGCTGGCGCGCGGCCCCTCGCGGGCGATCCGGGTCGGCTACCGCTACGGCGCCTTTCAGACCACCGCCGACCTCGCCCTTCAGGTCCGCGCCGGCTCGACCCTCCGGCTCAGCCGCAGCGCGATCAGCGCCCGCGCCCACCGCCGCGTCTACTTCTCGGGGGCGATCCCCGGCCCCCGCAACGCCAGCCGGGTGGTGATCCTCAGCGGCACCGTGCCCGGCGCCAGGCGGCGCTTCCTGGTGCGCCGCGCCCGCACCGACGCGCTCGGCCGCTTCCGGGTCGGCTATGCCTTCTCGCCGGTGGGGCGGCCCACCAGGTTCGTCTTCTGGGCGCTCGTCCCCGAGCAGAACGGCTACCCCTATGTGGGGGCGCTCGCCCAGCCGCTACATCCGGGTGCGGCCGTAGGCCCGCCCTGCTTCGATCACGGTCCCGACCCCAAGGAGGAATCGCCCAGATGAAGATCAAGCCCCGCAGACCCTCACCGTCGATGATCGTCGCCCTGATCGCGCTGTTCGTGGCGCTGGGCGGCGAGGCGATCGCCTACGGCCTCGGCCGCGACAGCGTCCACTCCGTCGACATCGCCCCGGGCGCGGTGCGCGCCGCCAACCTGGGCCGGCTGCACCTGCGGCTCGGCAGGATCGTCGACACCGACGCCACGGCAGACGACGGGGTCTTCAACTACGCGACCGGCCACGCGGATTGCAGGCGCGGCGAACGGCTGATCTCGGGCGGCCTGCGGCTGCGCAGGAGCGACGGGGTCTTCCCCGGCCAGCACGTCTCGCTGGTCGAATCGGGCCCGGTGCCGAAGTTCCGCCAGTGGTTCGTGACGCTCAACTCCGACCTCGGCGGCGCGGCGCGCAAGGACTTCGTCGTCTTCGCCTACTGCCTGGCCGGGTAGGAGAGCGTGGTGGGCTTCGACTCGCTCGAAGACTTCTTCTTGGCTGGCGAGCGCACAGTCGACGGCCAGCTCGATTCCGGCTGGGCATCGGTGCCGGTGATCGGCAGGGAAGTCGAGGGAGCTGTGCTCGTTGCGCGCATGGAGTGCTTCGAGGCCCGCTCTTCCGGCCTGGACCCTGCCGAGACCCTCGCTTTTCTCAACAGCTTCTTCTCCCGGATGGACGCCTCGGCCCTGCGCGAGGGATATGCGATTGCAGCTGGCTGTCGCGGCGGGGAGCTGACGCTTCTCTTCGCGGCAGAGCTCGGCTCGGGCGATCCGTTCGGCGAAGCCCTCGCCGCCGCGCGGCAGATCTGTGAGTGGGAGGCGGCGGGGTTCGCCCCGCGTGTCGGCGTTGCGGCCGGGGAGCTGATCGTCGGCTACGTGGGAACGCCACTTCGCTACGAAGCCTCGCTCCTGGGTCGGCCGTTGGCGGAGGCCGAGCGCTGTGCGGGGGTGGAGCCCAAGCTGAGGCACCCGGCACCTATGCGACCGCGATCACCTTCCCGCAGGCGAACTGGGAGGACCGCCGTTTCACAGACGTGTTCGGACCCTACCGGTGGAGGGCGCCCGACGGGCACCTGGAAGAGTGGTGTTACCCGTGGGAGGAGGCAGCCCCTCGCGAGGTACGGACATCCGAGGAAGGATCGCTCATGGTGCGCCAAGCCGTCGCCCAGATGCCCGAGTTGGGCCATGGGCGGCCCGAGGAAGAAGTTCGTCCGGTTGTGCGGCGGTTGCGGCGGGGTGAGTGCTGATCGTAGAACTCGATCGCCATCGGATCTCCTCCTCTCGGACCGGGTCTGGCCCGGCGCGCAATCAAAAAACGACCGGGGGCGACGCTCGTTGCCTGCCCGCGCGTAGCCTTCGCGCGTAGAAGCTCCTCGCGCCACCTTCGAGACCGCTTCCCGCTTGGCTTCCGCGGGGCCTGTCTCTCCCGGTCGCTGGGCGCGAACCTAGCCCCTGGCGCCCGCTGGCACCAGGGGCGGTGTGCGCGCGATCCCGCAAACTACGCAGAAAGGGTTGCGTCTCCCGGTTCTTCGCCGTCCCAGTGCCAGGAGTAATTGATGAGGAAGACCGGCCTTGACACTTTTCCGCGAAATCCAACCTTGACGAAGGATCCAACGAAACGATGCGCTTCGCGAAGGAGGCGACTGGCGTTTAGGACGGCGGGGGAGAGTTTTCGCCGCGGGAGCCTCAAGGGGGCAATGGAGGCATGCTCAGAGCGAATCGGCTTCACGCGGCTGCTCGCCGTCCTGCGGGGGTGGCTCGACTGCGACCTCTGCGTGATGGTGCACCGCCCCGGGGCGGAGTTCAACGTGGGTTTCTGTGCCCGCCTGGAGCGCATCCGCAGCCCCGAGGCGGAGAGCGGGCCGGCGATCCTGGACTTCGAGGGCGCCCGCGAGTTGAGCCTGGCGCCGGTTGAGGGAATCGCTCGCCTCCACACCGTGCGCGCCAGCAGGGGGACGGCGGAGTGGATCGAGATCGCGCTCGCCTTCGGCATGGTGACGACCATCGAGCGGCTGCCCTAATCGTCCAGGTGGCGCCGCAACGCCGCGCGGCCCTCAGCGATGCAGCGGTTGACCTTGGTCCAGCTCCAGGCGTTCAGCTCGGCGATTTCCTTGTAGCTCAGCCCGGCGCCGAGCAGCAGCAGCGCCCGCCGCTCGTCGGGCTTCAGGGCGAGGATCGCCGCCCGTCGGCACTCGGCCTCCTCGTGGCGCTCGGCCAGCGTGGCGGGCTCGCGGCCGACGGCGGCGATCAGTCCCCAGGGGTCGAGGTCCGAGTTAGGGCCGGCCATTTCCTGCACGGAGCGCTCGCGCCGAGCATCGGTGCGGCGGGAGATCGCCCAGGCGCAGTGCTTGATCGTCGTCATCAGATAGGGCAGGGCCGGCAGCCGCCCGTGGTAGCGCACCAGGAAGAGGGCGTAGGCGTCGTGCAGGGCGTCCTCGGCGTCGGCCGGCCGCTTGCTGTGCTTGGCCGCTTGGCGCTGTAGCAGCGATCCGTGAGAGGCGATCAGCTGCTCGAGCAGATCGGCGTTCTGGGCCCGCCGGGGGTTGCTGTCGTCAGGCTTCGCTCCGTGGGGCTGGGTGACCATGAGAGCGGCGACAAAGCACGCTCCGCGTGCCACAATGAGCCGCTGGTCGCCAAGCCCGGCGGGGCGAGGGCCTCGCCCCCGGGGGCGCTCAGAGCGCCAGCTCGATCGAGTGGGCGAGCTCGTGGGTCAGCTCGGTATGCCCCAGCTCGCGCTGCACCTCGGCGAGGCGGTTGTGAGCGCGCTCATAGGCTGCCTGCTCGAAGCCGGAGCCAGGCTCGGCACCGAGCGCCTCTCGGCTGTCGGTGATCCCGTGCGCCTGGCGGTAGCGCTCGATCTCGGTCAGGCCGCGCTCCCAGCCCGCCCGCCCGCGCGGCTGCTCGGGACGCGGACCGATCGCCTCGCGGACGTAGGTGGGAGGGGAGACGCGGGCGGCGGCGATGGCCAGGCGACGGCGCTCGGCCAGCTCGGCCTCGACCAAAGGCTCGGAGCTGCTGGCGAGGAGCTCTGAGGTCGGCAGCTGGCGAAGCGGCGCGGCGCGGGCCTCATCAAGCGCGGAGAGCTGCGCGGTGGGGCGCTCCATCGAGCCGACCAGCTCGTCGAGCGGGTCGGGGCGTTCAGGCTCGCGCGGCGCGATCTCCAGGCGCGCCGGCTCCGGCGAGGCGACGGCGTAGATCCGGGTCTGCTCGACCGAGCGCGAGAGGGCCGTGTTGAACTCCTCTAGCGACATCGCCGCCTCGGCGGCGATGAAGGCGCGCTGCACGCTTTGGCCCTGGGCGACGTAGATCGTCCCCGCGTAGCCGTGTTGCAGGGCGGGGGCGCCGCTCTGCGGGTTGACCCGCTCCAGGTAGTCGCGGTCGAGGATGGCGCGGCGGCCGTCGGAGAAGCGCTCCAACTCGATGCGATCCTCGGCGTCGATCGCGGTGACGCGCCAACGCATCCGGTTGGCGACCCCGTGTGCGGTGGAGTTGACGCGGGTGAGCACCACGTCGCCGACCGCGAAAGGTTCTCCCGCCACCTCGATCTGACGCTCGCCAAGCGCGCCCGATGCGCGCAGCAGCTCCCGCGCCTGGGCGTTCAGCTCGGCCACGTCGGAGTTGCGCTTGGCGATCATGATCGCTTCGGTGCCGCCAGAGGACGCCCGCCACCAGTCGGCGACCATCGCCTCCCGGCGTGAGTCGGGGTCGGTCGCGATCACCACCCGCTCGCCCTCGCGGTATGTCTCGAAGGCCTCCGCGCCGCGCCCCTGGCGGAGGAGCTCGACGTTCTCGCGGTCAAGCGCGAGGCGCTGGCGGCGCACCTCGACCAGCTCGATCGGGTCGGTGCGCTCCGCGAGCGCCCGGAAGAGGCCGCCGGCTTCGAGCTCCGGGAGCTGGCGGTGGTCGCCGACCAAGACCAGCTTGCCCTCCGTGGCCTCGACGTGCTCGTGCAGGGCGGCGAGGGAGCGCGAGCCGACCATCGCCGCCTCGTCGACGAGTAGCACGCCGCCGCGGGGCAGCGCCGTGATCCCGTCGGGGTTGGCGGCGCGATTCTCGAGCTCCACGATCAGCGCTGCGACGCTGACCGTGGGGATGCCGGCGGCCGCTTCCAGCTCGGCGGCGGCGGCGCGGGTGGGCGCGGCGCCGCGCACCCCGATGCCCGCCGCCGCCCAGCCCTCGGCTGCGCCGTTCAGCGCGTAGGTCTTGCCGGTGCCCGGGCGGCCCACGACGAGGGCGATGCCGTCGCCGTCGCTGAGCAGGCGGCGCACCATCTCGGCCTGGTCGGCGCCGATCGAGGCGCGGCGCTCGATTACCGCCGCGGCGATCTGCTCGGAGGCGCAGCTGCGGCCGGCGCCGCGCAGCGCCTCGGCGCTGCCGATCAGGCGCTCCTCGATCGCGAGGATCTCCGGCGTGGTGAAGCGCGGGCCGAACGGCCCCTCGGTGATCCGCACGACGTGCTCGGAGGCGAGGAAGGCGTCGGCGAGTTGCACGGCGCGGGCGGCGTCGACCCCCGCCGGCGAGCGTTCGCAGACCGCCTGGATCGCCTCGCGGCGGTCGAAGTGGGAGCGCTCGGCGGTGACCGCGCGGGCAAGTTCCTCGGGGACGGGCTCCCTTCCCGCTGGCTGTGCTGCCTCGCGTGCGATGCCGATGCACGGCAGCTCCGCGCCCAGCTCGCGCCCGCGCGCCCGCCAGCGTTCGTGCAGGTCCTCGGTGCCGACCCCGTACTCCTTGGCGCGGCGCGAGTCGAGCGCCGCCACCTGGGCTGCCTGCGGGGAGTCGAGGCCACGCTCGGCGAGGGCGCGCTCGATCTCGGCCCGCCGGCGGGAGAACTCACGCAGGACGTGGTCGGCGAAGCCCTCCAGCTCGGCGGCGCCGCGGCGGACCGGCTGCCAGTCGAGGCCCAGTTGGCGGGAGAGCTCCGCCCGCAGCTGGGCTTGGTAGAGGTAGCCGCCGGTCTTCGCCTGGCGGTAGAGGTGGGAGCCGTGCAGGGCCGAGTAGCGTCCGTCCGGCCCCTGGGCGAGGTTGGCCACGAGGACGTGGGTGTGGAGCTGGGGATCGCCGGCGCGCGAGGAGCGGTGGGGGAAGGCGGCGGCGATCAGACCGTTGGCGTGGGAGACCTCGGCGCCTCCGGCGCCGCGGCGCACGAAGGCCGCCTCGCACTCGACGTATCGAGGGCGGCAGCGACGGCGCGCTCGTGGCATTCGCGCACGGCGCGGCGGGTGGCCGGGTCGCCCAGCCCCCACAGCAGCGAGACCGACTTGGGCGCGGAGAAGGTGAGGTCGAAGCCGGGGATGCGCCGGCCACCGCGCAGGGAGACCAGCGGCTCGCCGCTTGCCGGGTGCTCGGCGGCAAGGATGCGGCGCAGCTGCGCAGCCTCTACCTCCCCGGAGAGCCCCAGCTTCTCGCAGCCAGAGCCCATCCAGCGGCCCGGCGCCTCCCCCTCGCCGGCGTAGTAGTCCTCGATCCCGGAGGCGACCGAATCGAGGTAGTAGGCCTCCTGACCGTGGCCGAGCTTTCCCAGCGTGAGCACATCTGAGCTGTCGATCCGGCGGCGGTTTCGCGCCAGGCGCACTTGCAAGTGCAAGTGTGTGAGCGGGGGAGGCGGTGGCGTTGGAGGGCGGCTGGGGGGACACCGGGAGGGGTGGTCTGGAAGAGGCTGGGGGTTGCTGGGGGCGTGGCGGGAGTCGGGGTGGTGGTGAGGGAGAGAGGTAGGGGTGGAGGGGTAGGTGGGGGGTTGGAGAGGCTGAGGAGGTCCCGGAAAGACCCAGGCCACGCCACGTGCGCCGCCGTCTCCCCCGCTCGGCTCGTTTCGGAAAGGGATGGTCCTTTCCGAATGGCTCCGGCATGGACATGAAGGCAATCTGCGGCCGGTCAGTCGGGGCGCGAGTACGATCGACCGATGAGCTTCCGTCATGGAACTGTGCTGATCCTGGCGGTGCTCGCCGGGGCCGCGTTGGCAGGGGTCGCCGAGGGACAGGGAAGCGGAACGGCTACCGGAGTGGGGACTGCGACGACCGGCACGGTGTCGCCTTCCCCGGAAACCCCGGGGACGACGAGCCCTCCAAGCAGCGAGCTCACCCACCCCCAGATTCAGCCAACCTCCGGCAGCGAGCTCACCGTCTTCACCCTGACCTTCACCCTGCGCGAGGCGCCGGGCCACGAAGGCGTGATGGCGATCGAATACCGGGTCGGGATCAGCGCCCCGCCTGGCGAGCGGGAGCTCCTGCGCGGCAGCTCAGCCGCCGGCGATCGACAGCGGCACGGCTGGAGCGCTGGAACAGATCACGCTGGCGCCACCGGCTGGGGGTTGGTGCAAGGGCACCTATCGCGTGACCGTATATCTGCAGCGAGGCCCCTATTGCCCGCCGCCTGCCGAGGGCCAGCAACCGGTCCCCTGGCCCGGAGTTCGCGACGCAGGAGCTCGACACCGGTTCGGCCAGCTTCACGGTGGGGTCGAGCGGGTCCTTGGTTTCCGTGCCGAGACTCAGGGGACTGAAGCCGGCCACCGCCAACCGCCGCTTGAAGCGGCGAGATCTCAGGGTGCGCTACACCGCGCTCAGCAACCTATGCGCCGGCATTCCGCCCCACGGGCGGATCATCCTGCAGGAACCAGCGCCCGGCGCGGAGGTGCCGCGCGGCTCAAGGGTGCTGGTGCAGACCAGTTGCGGTGCCTGAGGCGCGGGTCGGCGGGGCCCTGGCATGCCACTATGCCGGGGGCCCGCAAGCCGGGTGCAAGACGGGGAGATCGGGGGTGCCGGGATTCCTGTCGGCTGTGGCGTGGCGGCGAGCAGCGGGGGGTGTTCAGAGCAAGCCCGGGACCAGCGCCTTGACTTGCGAGCGGTAGGAGGCCTCCTTGGCCGGGAAGTGCTCGCTCATCAGCGCCTCCTCCTGGCCGAGCTTCAGCCAGAAGCCGAGCAGGACGAGCGGCAGCCCGATCAGTCCCCCAGCGTGCCAATCGCGATCGCGGTGCCGAGGAACATCGTCAGGATGGCGCTGTAGATCGCGTGGCGGACGTAGCGGCAGGGGCCGTGGCGAATCAGCTCGTGGTCCTCCTTGAAGGTGACCCTGCCGCTCCAGTTGCGCCCCAGGTGCCTTGGCCCAGATCGCCACGCGGCCACAAGACCACGCTGATCCCTGCCAATTGGCCGCCCGACCCCAGCGGAAGGACCATCGCCGTGAATACACCATCAAGACATCAACCGCCCCTTGACACGGGCGTCCATCTCAGCTCTCGGCTCGCAGCGCTCGGGGCCGAAATCCTTGCCTCCGAAGAGTCGCGACGACGAAATCGACGAGGGAATGGCGCAGCATCGCGAGGTCGCCAAGGTCATATGCGATTTGGCGCCAATCCTTGATGTCAAACGGCGTTTGGTCGAGCTGCTGATTGAGGACAATGATCGACTTACTGAGGGCGTCGCCGTAGCCGAGCTCGAAGAGGACATTTGGATTTGTTGCCGTGATGTCCGCGATCAGTGCATCGGCCCTCTCGATGGCGGCCACGATCTGATCGGTGATCCTGCCCGTTTCGGTAATTTCATCGGCCCGCTCCCAGCGCAACCCCTCGAATTGACGCGATACCTCTCGGCAGGCTTCATCGATCGCATCCTTCACCTCGCTCGACCAGGGAGCCTCGAACGGCATCAGGATGAAGATGTAGGGAGTCGTTGCGAGCGGAGCGGCCCAGTCCGGGGTTGGCGGTTCGGGACGTCGAGCCACGTAATCGTCGATCGTCTCGACTCCGCGGTAGGGACGAAGCCAACGGTTGAACCCCAGGTACCACTGTCCGTTGTCATTGAGCCCGCCGGCGCCGGCGTTGATGCCCTCTACATAGGCGATCTCCAGGACACGCGCCAGCTCATCGTGGCCGAGCTGACGGCCCCAGATCTGGACTTCGTCCTCCTGGCTCAGTTTCACCTCCGCAACCTCGTCCGGCCCTGGCGTCGCATTGCTCTCGCGTTCGGTGGCGGCGCGCAGGAGCGCAAGGAAGTTCGCCAGGTCCGGGCCGGCAGCCTCAACCAAGCTGAGACCCGCGACCGTCAGCTTGACCTGCGACTGATCCGCATATCCATGGATCGGGATCACGATGGTCGCCGGCAGGCCGGCCAGGGCGGTCTCAAAGTCAACCGCATAGTCATGGTCGAGAACACTGTCTACGTGGGAACTCGTGGGCCAAGACGCGCTCTCGCGAAAGCCTCGGTAGGCAATCTCGAGGAGACGGTGTTCGTTGCCTGAGAGCTCGGGGATCAGCATTCAGCATCCGAGGGGTTGAGAGACAACCGGTGGATAGTCTGCCCAGCGGCGAAGTGCAACTGGCCTTCTCTCTATTTGCCGATCATAGATCGATGCTCGAGATCTCAGACGAGGCAGTCCAGGCGCTCCCAGTTGATGAGCGGGGTCTCGCGATCCTTCAGGACCTACTCGATGCGAAGGAGTGGAACGAGTACAACTATCTGCTCAAGTATCGCGAGCCGGTCGCCAGTTCCGTCGCCGAAGGTCTTGCCTGGCTGCGGGGCCATGCCTTCATCGCGAGGACGCCCAGTCAGTCCTCTGACGCGGCGATCTTCGTCACTGAGCGCGGACGCGAAGCGCTCGCGCAGGGCGTCAAAACCGTCCGCGCGGTGGAACGGCTCGAGCTCTCCCTGCACCCCCTGATCGAGCGACCAGCGCGGCGCCAGTTTCTGCTCGGCGAGTATGAGCAGGCGGTCTTCGTGGCGATGAAGGCGGTCGAGGTGCGGGTGCGGTCGCTTTCTGGCCTTGGCGACGACGTGGTCGGTGTCGACCTGATGACCCAGGCCTTCCGGGCTGAGGGCCCGCTGACCGATACGACTGCCGTGAGGGGAGAGCAGGTCGGCACGATGAACCTGTTCCAGGGTGCCTACGCCGTTTTGCGCAACCCAGCCGGTCACCGAGAAGTCGATTACAACGACGTCACCGAGGCTTCGGAGGCAGTCGCGACCGCAAGTTTATTGATGCGCATCCTCGATCGAGTGGAGCACCGGCTGTCTGGCTGACGCTCCCACGCGGCGGAAAGGTCTGCAGGAGGCGGCGGCGGAGCTCGAGGAAGTCGTGGCCGCGGGTGCCGAGTCCCCAGAGGGCGGCGGCGAGGTCGTAGATCGAACCGCCGCGGCGGCAGCGGGCCGAGAAGCACATCCAGCCGCGCTCGGGTGTCTCGTAGACCTTGAGGCTGGGGGTACGGTCGATGTGCAGCGGGCAGGAGACGAAGCCGGAGCGGGAGACCTCGACGCCGAGCAGCCGCTCGACGTAGAGGCGCGGGGGGATCGTCAGCAGTGGGTCGTCGGTGGCAGAGCGCGGCTGGTGCGGGAGGCGCGGAGGGGGAAGCGGCGTCGGCGGCAGCGAGTCACGCAGGTCTACCGGCTCGTATACGACGCCAGAGCCGCCGAGCTGCTGGACCGACACCGGCGGGTTGTGCTTGTGGTTGAGGGTGCCGGGAGGCCGGAGGATCGAGGTGGCCGCCCAGACGGGATCGCCGCCGGTGGCGTGGGCGAGGCGGCGGTTGAGCTCCTCGAGCATGGCGACGTCGACGCGGCGCGGGAGGCGCCAGTAGGCGTGGGCTGCGCCGGGCGAGCCGGATGCGACGATCAGGGTCGGCTCGGGGACGAAGCCGGCAAGACGTCGGGCGCCGTCAGGGCCGTCGACGTCGGCCCAGGCGACCCAGGCGCCGTCGACAGCCTCGCGGGTGCCAGCGAGCATCTGGCGCGGGGCGCAGCCGATGTAGACGTCGGCGCGAGCGGCGACGAGAGGGAGCTGCGTGACGAGACCTCCGCGGGCGCCGACCTCGACGAACCAGCGGCGCATGGTCTGCTGCTCGGGGTGACGCACTCGGACCTCAAGGAGCGCGTTGTTTGGCTCGGCGCCGGCGAGCAGGTCGAGGTAGGCGGCAAGATCGTCGTCGTCTCGCCGAGAAGCAGAAGGGGCGCCCGCCCTCCCAGGCGGGCGCCCCGCGAGGCGCTGGCCGCTATGCGGCGGCCGGTGCCTCATGGCTTCCGTCCCGCTCGGCCTTGGCCGGGCGGTCGAGGAAGTTGACCTGCTCGGCAACGACGTAGTTGCGCTGCCGCGGGCGGCCGTCATCGCCGCTCCACTCCTGGTGCTCCAGGCGGCCGGCGATGCCGACCCGGGAGCCCTTCGCGAGGTAGGAGGCGCAGCTCTCGGCGAGCTTGCCCCAGACCTCGACGTCGTAGAACGCCGCGCCCCGGTCCCCGGGCCGCTGGGTCGCGACCCGCAGGGTGGTGACCGAGGTGCCGTTCGGGGTCGAACGCAGCTCGGGGTCGAGGGTCAGTCGGGCGGTGAGCGCGACCTGGTTGATGTCCTGCATCTCGGGCCTCCTTTGAGAGGTGGTTCGGTTGACGAGCCCCGACAAGGCCTGCGAGCGAGCGCGCGGAACCGGAGCCAAAGGCGAAGGGGAACCCCCTCGCGGGGTTGCAGCGCGTTCGCCGGGGGCCAAACTGGGGTGAGGAGAGCCGGGCCGCCTCGATGGAGGCCGAAGGGCAGGTTCAGCCGTAGCGCCTCGCCCACGCCTGACCCGGCGTCTCAGCTGCTCGATCGCGAGCATCTACTGGGTCTGTCGATGCGGGCGGCGCGGTGGGTCGGGTTGGCTGGCTAACTGGGGGAGCTGGCGCGCGAGCCGAGTTGCGGCTGAGCGGAGGAGAGCCGCGTTGGGGCGCGCCAGGTGAGAGGGGGTTCAGCTGGGCGACATCCGAGAAGGGGCCATTACGTAGGCTCGGGGACCCTGGCGGATCACCTGTCAGGTGAGGCTAGGCAGCCGTGCGAGCGGTGGATTCTCGAGGCTGTTCCACATACCAGAGGACAGTCCCGAAGCGATCGTCGACCGGCGTCGGCGGCAGTTCCTCCCCCGCCTTGCACTCGCAGACGAACCCGGTGGGTTCGCCGAAGTGCCCGACGAGAGTGAACGCGCCGTCGCTGGGGGCGCGGGCTCCCGGCTCAAAGCGGACAATGGCCATCCTTGTCCTTTCCGTTGGAAGCGCCTTCCTCAAGCGACGGCCACCGCTTACGTGTGTGGCAGGGGAGTCTCATGAGCGCGCCCTGCGAATGAGCTTCGCCTTGCGAAGGCGCCGCCGTCCGCGACGGTAGGCGCTCAGGTCCCATTTGGTCGGACCGCCGTGGAGGATCAGGATCAGGGGATGCGGCGCACGGGCCGCCCGGGACTCGGCGATCTTGGCGGCGGTGGAGCGATCGAGATCGCTTGGCCTCCCCCCACCTTGAGGGTGGCTGTGCCAGTCGCCGAGGTAGGTGACGATGCGACCACTGCCTTCGTAAGCTGCGGCGATCCTTCGCGCCTGCCACTTGCCGTCGGGTTCGAAGCGGTGGGTCTTGTGACGCGCGTCGGGGCCCGGACCAACCTGCTTCAAGACCTCGATTTGCTTGGTGTCCTCGGCGTCGATATAGCCGAGCAGGACGCCGCCCGACTCGCACGGGTAGCAACGCGCAGCCTCCCGGCGCATCGCGGCGAGCACCCGCTCCGGCACGCCGATCCGGACCCCGCTCACGGCTCCCCTTCCCCGCAGATCGGACAGTCCGGACGGGGAGCGAGCGGATGGGCGCTCCACTGCGGTGGGCTGAGTCCGTCCTCGGCCAGGGAGCAGATGAAGACGGTTGAGCCCCTGTCCTCGGCGGAGGGCGAAAGGGTGGCAGCAGCCACGCGCACTGCCTGGGCGCTGATCGGCAGGAGATCGAAGCCCGCGCCGCTGTAAGTGAGGTCGCTGCAACCGCGCGGCTGCAAGGTCAGCGGTTCGGCATGGGCGGGGAGCGGGATCTCACCCGCCTCGAGGGACAGTTGCAGGCACATCCAGCAGCCGCCGTCGTCCGGGTCGATCCTGGCGACCAAACCGCCGCGTGCGCCCTCGGTTGCTGAGACGAAGAGCGCCGGCAGCTCGCGCTCCGAGGCCAATGCCGCGAGCGCCTGCTGAACTCCGATCTCGGCAGTTGCGTCGATCAGAAGATCCGCATCGGCAAGGAAGGCATCGAGGACGTCGAGTTCGCTTTGTCCCTCCGAGCCGCCACGGGCGCTGCCGCCAATCTGCATCAGCACCGGCTCGAAGGATGTGTAGGGGTAATCGACCTGGATGCGCTCGCTCAGGTAGCCCGTCTTCAGTCTCCCGACCGTGGTCAGCCCGGTTGGCCAGCGAACAGTCGTCCCGGCTTCAATGGTGTCGAAGTCGAGGCCGCGCAGCCGCCCGACGCCCGCCTTCGCCAACTCGATGGCGATCTCTCCCCCGAGGGCACCGAGTCCGGCGAGGGCGACGCAACGCTCGCCGAGTCGCACTGAACCAGGAAGCCGCGCCTCAAGGTCGGCACGGCTGAGGCGCTCGCCACGGACGATGTAGGGCTCAGAGACTCCCGCCTCCGTGCGGACTCGGGTGACGAAGAGCCAGGCGTCCTCGTATTCCCCCTGACGCACCTCCTCTCTGAAGACGGCCGCAACAATCGTGGCCTGGCCGCCGGCGACGGTCTCCCAGCGAGGGGTGCTGAAGCCCGGTTGCGCCGCCTCGATCGCGCCCAGCAGGGCCGCCGCCGAGTTCTCTCCTGGCAGTTCGGCCAGTCGCACCCAACGAAAGGGGAGCTGGGCTCCCGCGAAGCGTCTGCGGAGCGGTTCGTCGAAGGTGGCGAGGGTTCGGGTCTTGCGGGAGCCGCGCTTTTCGACCAGCTCCGCGATCGCCCCACGAATCCAAATTCTCGGGCCTTCAAAGGGGGCGAACGCGATTCGTCCCGCCCCGGCGCGTGCGTCGGCGGGGAGCTCGAGCATCGCCTCGGGCACAAAGACGGCAGTACCAGGCGTCCCGAGGAAGTAGCTCGAAAACGGCTCGCCCTGCGGCGACTCCGCGAGCCTCATCGCCTCCTCGCCGCCCGCCAAGAGCTCAAGCAAGTAGGGGACCTTCTCGGCGACAAGCCAGGCGGCGGTGTAGCTTGGCTTCCAGGCGCGCGTAGAGCGGTCGAGGAGGCAGAGGTTTCCTTGATAGGGGTTCTGGTGGCGATCGAGGTGAAGGCCCTTGGCATAGACCTCTGGTCGCATCCAGGGGAAGAGATCCGGGTAGACAACCTCGAGCTCGATCTCCTCGCCGTGGTGGGCGATCGCCCCCCGCAGCACGACGCGGCCGTGCCGGTTGAGGATGTCCTCGTCTAGCTCGAATTCGAGACCGCGCTCGGCGAAGCAGGCCAGCTCGTATTCGAGTCGCTCAGGAAAACGCTCTGGCCAGCTTCGCATCGCGGAACCTCAATCCGATCAGCCGACCGGCCGGTGGTGAGGGGGGTGCGGCGGATCTGGCGGCCCGGGTGGCGGTTTCGGTGGGGTTGGTGGCTCAGGAGGTTTTGGCGGTTTCGGTGGATGGGGTGGTTTGTCGTGTTTCTCCGCATGGGCGCCAGCAGGACCCATAGGATTGTCTCTCGAATCAGTCATAGCTACTCGTCTTTCGTTTAGCGGCCCGTCCGCCGGGCCTGTCTGCCACAATCTGTCATAAGGATACGACATGATAACGACATGGCTGCCCTAGCGCCTTTTCTCGAGTACAACGCCCCGGTAACGCCCGAGACCGAGCCCAGCTGGGTTCCCGGCTCCGGCCTCGAGCAACCCGAAGCCGTCGAGGTGCCCCAGGGCGCATCGGCGTCTCGGATGATCGAACGCGAAATCGCCGAGCGCGGCAACCTGCTTGCCACGCGGGCGACGATCTCCGACGACCTGCGCTTCTTCGTCGACGAACTCGCGGACGAATTGTTGCGGGCGCCTGCCGGGATGCCACTGCGAGTCGACCCCTATTTTCTGCTCTCCGCACAGCGGGCGCTGATCGGCTCGCTCAGAGCGCTCGATGCCGACGATCCGTCTCAGGCGCGACGCCAGATGCGGATACATCTCGAGCAGTTGCGCCAGGTCTACCGCGACCTGGCCGAGGGCGAGGTCGCCTACGACAACCGCCCGCCGAAGGAGGTAGCCCAGTGGCTTGTGGCGGTTCTCGACGTCTCCCAGGCCCGGCTTGCCGAGCTCGTAGGCGTCAGCGCCAGAACCTTTCAGCGTTGGGTGTCTGACACCGATCGAGTGCGCCCCGAGGGTGAGGATGCCCGCCGCCTTCGGGTCATCGCCACCGCGGCCAACCATCTGCGCCACGTTCTGACTGGCCCGGGGGTGGTGCGCTGGTTCGAGGAGCCAAGCCCCGCCCTCGAGGGTCGGCGGCCACTCGACCTCCTCGACGATCCGACCGAGGCAGTCCGGATTCCCACGCTCGCCGCCAGCGCTCGCTCCTACACCGCCGCCTAGCGGTGGCCACCGAGATCGCCTACCGGATCTCGGACTGGGACACGCCGCTGCGGGTCAACCCGAACCGCACGGCGGGCCGCTACAACTCTGCCGAGTCCCTGGCGACCCAGTACCTCGGGTTGCATCCGCTCACGCCCTGGGCCGAGTACCTGCGGACGAACGACCTGCGTGACACCGATCGTCTGTCCGAGCGACGGCTGCGGATCTGGGTTTTGGAGATCGACCTCTCCGATGCCGTCACGATCGACTTCGACAACGCCGGGGAGTACGGCCTTGAGCCGGATGATCTAGTCGCCGATGACCACGTGCCGTGCCAACTTCTCGCTGAGCGAATCCAGCTAGAACCTTCGCTGCCACGGACGATCATCGTCCCAAGTGCTGCGCTTCCGGGCACGCGGAACGCCATCATCTTCGGCGAGCGTGTTCGCATCCCCTACGGTTGGAAGCCGATCGAAGACGTCGACGTTCCCGCCTGCGTAATCGCGGAGCGAAGCCAGCCCCCGACCGGAATCGCTTCACTCGTCCGATACGAAGGAGATGAGCATGCAGAGCTGTCAGCTTGGCGACGGGGAGATCCGTTTCAGCCTCCGGAGTTCGGCTGAGAACACTTTCAGCGGAGGGGCGCGGCGTTCAGGCACTTCTGCTGAGTGCGTGAATCGGACAAATCCACGCATGTCCACAGACATCCGGCGTGGAATGATCATTCGGAGCAGGCCTGTCTTGACGCCCGTGGCCCGAAGATTCCTCGACGTCCGTCGTGGCCGCGGCCGGTCCACCCTCGCGGTTGAGGGCGGTGGCGCACGTGTGTGTGGAGAACGACAGCAAGAGTGATGGCATCGAACTTCGATCCGGCGGTTGAGCGCAGAAACGGCGGAGGACGCCTCGCTCCGTTCGGCGAACATGGAGATGGCGTGAGCCTGACCCGCGCCGATGTGCTGATGACCGCCGAGGTGGTGTGGAGCTGTTGCAGCTGCGGCCGTCGACCGTCCAGGACTAACGTGGCGGCGGGGATCTCCCGAGCTTCAAGCTGGGTGTGTGACGAGCCTCTCAGGGAGGACAGCGACCAGGGAGTTCGAGTGGGAGCCGCTTGAAAGAGTCGAGCGCCTCTACACGAGTGTGGTGAAAGCCAGAGCGCCCTGAGATTTACATCCTCGCCCACCTGACGTAAATCGCTCGGATGCCGAGGGGGCGAAGTCCCGATGAAGGCATCCAAGGTGACACCCAAGATGGCGCTCGACCCACCAGGAGATCGAGTTGGCAGAGCACAGGGCTACGCAGCGATCGGTCCTTCAGGGACGGCTGACCCCAGTGCTGCGTCCTCGAGACGGCCCGCCAAGCGGTCGATCAGTGCCGCGTAGCGCTCGATCGCCTCGCGCCCCGTGAGCGCGTTCGCTCCAGCCGGTGAGGTAGGGGACCGAGAAGCCAGAAGTGTCGAGGCCGACGGCGCCGCAGACGGTGTAGGCGGCTGACTCGACAACGACCTCCTCCTCGGCGTAGGAGAGCTTGGGGTCGTCTTCCGAGCGATCGCAGCGGACCAAGGCGTGGGCGAGCTCGTGAATCAGGGTCGCGACCTGGGCGTTTGCGGAGAAGTTCTCGTCGATTACGTCGATGACGATGCGTCGTGTGGCCGGCTCGTAATAGCCATTGGCGGCTCCTGGCACGGCCTGGATCGCGACTGGTGAGCCGATCTGCTCGCCGAACTCGGTAAGGGGCTCGAGGAGGTGGGCGAGGCCTTCGCCCGCGACCAGCTCGATCGGGGGGTCGAGGTCGACTGCGCCGCCCGGGAAGTCGGGCAGGGGGTCGACCTGGGAGCGGTCGAAGACCGCGACGAGGCGGAAGTAGGTCGGGGGCTTCTCGGCGGGATCGGCGCCGGCCTGTCTCCACTCGGCAAGCCTCTTGGCCGAGGGCGGGCAGGGTGCCCAGATGCGGATTCCGCGCTCTCCCTTGCGGACCGCGTAGCCGAGTCTCAGCCAGGCCCTGAAGCCCGCGACCCGGGTCGAGCCGGGTCGCTGGTGGGCGATGAGCAGCTGATTGTGGAGGCTGTAGGTGCGGAAGTGGCGGCGGACTGTGAGCCAGCGCTGCCAGCCCTCGCTTGAGCGCAGCGCCTCGATCGACTCGGCCATCAGCTCTCGCTCGGCGGCTCGCCTCTGCTCGCGCTCTTGCTCCGTTGGTTTGCGGCGGCGGCGGTGGCGGGTTGTGCTCTGGCTCATTGCGCGTCCTCCTGGGCTCGTCGGTGGAAGTCACCGAGCCAAGGGGCAGCGGTTCAGGCGGCGCGGAACCCGAGCCTCAGCGAGGGCGCGTCAGCGAGGCCCGCGAAAGCGGGCGCCTTGCAGCGCCGCCGGCCACTGCCAGGCTCGCTGTGGCTTCCCGAAGAGCCCAGGGGCGGAATGAGCAGGCGGGCGTGGCACGAGCAGGGTGCAGTCCAAAATGACCAGATGGTCTACTGCCCCTCAGGTATGGGCGCCCGCGAAAAGGGGCAAAGCGTCGGCTTGCCCCATAACGAGGCATCAACTACGCATGAATCCGCATAGCTGAGAGCGGTCGTGACCGGGTGAACCAGAGGGCGGAATCCCACTTGTGATGCCGGATGCGGCCGATGCTGGCCGATGCTCTGTCACGCCGGATACCGCCGGCTCATTGCCGCAGCGTCAATCGAAGGCTTGGTCGTCTCCCGCGGAGTGCCGACTGCTCTTCCATCCGGCGGATGCTCGCCGATGCGGAGTTCAGACGCCCGCTCGTCGTCCGGACCGGGAGCGCGACCTGTGTTGTCGACGCCCTCGCGAGCGCGCAAATGCGGAAGCCTCAAGGGCGGCTCAGGACACCTATCGCGTCTGCATTGCCTACGTCGCCTTTCCGGTGGCGCTTCGCGCGAGTGTCGGCCGTTTCACTGGCCGCCAGCGGAAGGCGCACCTCGATCTTCAAGCCCGCCTCGATTCTCGCGCTTGATCGTCATCGTGCCCTGGTGGGCACGAGCGACCGCTTGCACAATCGCGAGCCCCAACCCATGCCCGTCACCAACACGTGCCCTGCCGCCACGCCGAAAAGCCTGTGCGAGCTCCTGCACCTCTTCGGCGGCCACGAGATGGCCGCTGTTAGCGACCGCGAGCAGCGCCGTATCACCATCGACCGCTGTCCGAAGCCTGATCCAGCCATCGTCGCGATTGTGCTTGATGGCGTTGCTGAGCAGGTTGCCCACCAGCAGCGTCAGCAGTCGCCGGTCGCCGTGCATGACCGCCGGCGCGAGCTGGTGGTCGATGCGCAGCCGGCGAGCGGCCACGCGGGCACCCGCATCCGCGAATGCTTCGCGAGCTATCTGCGCCAGGTCCACATCCTCCAGCACGAGCAGCTCGGGCTCGCTGCGGGCCAGCGCCAGCAGTGCCTCGATCAGCTCCTCGCTACGGGCGAGCTGGCGCCGGAGCACCAGCGTCGCCGCTTCAACGTCTGCGGCCGCCGCGTGTGGGTCGGCCGCCAGCACCTCGACCTCGGCTCGCATCGTCGCCAGTGGCGTGCGCAGCTCGTGCGAGGCGTCGGCGACAAAGCGTCGCTGTGCGCTGAACACCCTGTCGAGTCGTGCGAGCATACCGTCGAAGGTATCCGCAAGCTCTCGCAGCTCGTCGCGAGGTCCCTCCAGGCCGATCCGCTCGTTGAGGTTCCTGCCCGTGACACGCTCGGCGACCGACGTTATCCGGCGGACCGAGCGCAGCAGCCGCCCAGCCAGCAGCCAGCCGAGCGCGACCGCGACCAGCACCACGCCGGCCAGCACGGCGAGGTACTGCTTCACGAGCTGATCGAGCGTGTGCCCGGCAAGGGCGCGTTGGGCAGCCAGCGAGGGGGAATAGGATTTGGTGGACGAGGAGAGCGCGCCCCTCGACGGTTTGCCCGGTGGAGGACCGGCGGAACGGGACTGGGTGTGCGCAGTCGCCGCCGGCCCCTCCGAGCCCGAGCCCTCCATTGGGGGCGTGGTATTGAGGTTGGAGCTGACGAGCCCGTAGCTGATCGCGAGCAGCGCGGCGCCTGAGATGACCAGCAGCAGGCCGATCAGCACAGCGAGGCGAACGCGGAGGCTCAGCCGGCTCACGTGCTCTGCCCGATCCGGTAGCCGGCGCCGGGCAGCGTCTCGATCAGCGGCGGATTGCCGAGCTTGCGGCGCAGCGTGGACATCGTGACGCGTACCGCCGCGGTGAATGGGTCGGCGTTCTCGTCCCACACGCGCGTGAGCAGCTCCTCCGCGCTCAGGACGCACCCGTCGGCGGCGATCAGCGCTTCGAGCACCCCGAACTCCTTGACTGTGAGCATCAGCTCGCGCTCGCCTCGCCTCGCGCGCCTGCGCGGGGTGTCCAGCTCGACGTCCGCGACGAACAGGACGGGGGGGCGCTGGCGCCCTGCGCGCCTGCCGAGCGCGAGCACGCGCGCCGCCAGCTCGGCGAACGCGAAGGGCTTGCCGAGGTAGTCGTCAGCGCCGATCGCAAGACCCGCCACGCGATCCGCGACTTCGCCGGCCGCAGTCAACATCAGCACCGTCGGTGGCGAGTCGAGCGCGCTCAGCTGACGACACACCTCGTCACCGTGCACCTCGGGAAGGTCGCGGTCGAGCACGACGACGTCATAGCTGATGAGGCCGGCCTTCACGAGCGCTTCCCGCCCATCGCCCGCCACATCGACCGCGAGCCCCTCGCGGCGAAGGCCACGAGCGACGGCCGTCGCCATGTCCCTTTCGTCCTCGACAATCAGCACACGCATGAGCGGATCGTAGGCGCGCCCCCGCCCGGATCGAACCCGGGCGAGGCGCGCGACTTCCCCTTTACTCGCCTTCGAGCGTGCCTTCAGGCGCTCTCGGCGCCGGAGCCCCCGCGGCCACGCTCACCGTCGACCCCGACCCCGCCGAGCACTGCGGCGGTGCCTGTTCCGCCACGGGCCCCGCCGGCGCCGGCGGAGGCCCTGCAGGTTCTGGGCCTGACTGGCCGGAAGGAGGCGCCCCAGGCGCAGCCGAGCCACCGGCGGGAGCCAGCGCTGCCTTTTCAGTTGTAGTACCCGACGGCGGCGCAGGACAGGTGGCAGCGCTGGCCCTCGCGTGGCTGGCCTTCGCATGCTTAGCGTGGTGGGTGCCGCTCGCCTTGGCGACGTGATGGTGTCCGTCCTGCGCGAGGGCGATACCGACGGTCAAAAGCGCCGCCGCACCGGTGAGCGCTAGCAGGACGCCTACTGAACGGGTGAGCCTTTTGTACAACATATGGAGAAACCTCCAGTTCGATTTGCATGGGCGCGTCGCGTCGCGCGACGCCAATTGCCGTTGTAGCTGGGCGGATGTTTTGTGGATGTATGGCGCCCTGAGAATGACCCGTCCCGACCTCGCTCTTGCGTGACCGCTCCAGCAGACCCCTCGCTTCCGCTCTGGCGACCTTGCGAGCGCGTTCGACGGATGTCTCCGCGCTCCCGTAGCGCTCGCACAGGTGAAGCAGGCACCCTGCTTTCCGCGCAACGGATCTTTCGCCGAGGCCGGCGACATGCTCGTAGCACAGCGGAAGCAGGGCGATGCTTTTCGCAGCCAGAGTGCCGCTCCATGGTCTTTGCGGCGCTCTGGCCTGATGCGAAACGGGCCGCGCCGGAGGTCGCGTGTGTAACGAGGTTGGCGGTTTTGGCCAAGTAGTGAGTGTGAGCGGTGTTCGTCATTCAGTTGGTTCGATTCCCTCGACTGTTGGGGGCTCGATCGAATCGGGTGCGACGGCGGAGTTCGAGGTCTTCTACCGGGCGAACGTGGGGGATGTGACCGCGTTCTTTGCTCGCCGCTGCTCGGAGCCGCAGCTGGTGGCTGATCTCACCTCGGAGGTGTTCTTGCAGGCGCTGGCGTCGCTGGACAGCTTCGACCCTGATCGGGGAATCGCCCGGGGGTGGCTGTTCGGCATCGTGCGGCGGGTCTGGGCGCAGCACTGCGAGCGAGCGGCCAGGGGTCGTGAGGCGATCACTGCGCTGGCGGCCCACCGTCAGCTGGGTGACGATGAGATCGAGGACATCGCGATGAGGATCGACGCGCAACGGACAGCTCGGGAGCTGCTCGCCGGTTGCGAAGGGCTCTCAGACCTGGAGCGGGCTGCGGTGGAGCTGGTCGATCTGACGGGACTTGAGCCACGGGAGGCGGCGAGCGTGCTGGGTATCTCAGCGGGCGCGCTGCGCGTCCGGCTCTTCCGTGCACGAAAGCGACTTGGCAAACCAAAGGAGAACCGATGAGCAACTTTGAAGATCAACTCTGGTCACAGCTGGTCCGCGAGCGCGGGGAGCAGATGCGCGCCGCCCCGGGAGCCACAGCAGCACTCGCGTCATCTGTGACGGCCACCAGGCCCGCAACTCAATGCGCTCCCCGCTCTCGCCGTCCGGCGCTGCTGACCCGCTTGCGCCGTCCGGCGCTGCTGACCGGGTCCGCGCTTGGCATCGCCGGACTGGCGACCGCCGGCGTGTTCGCACTCAGCAGCGCTTCGCCAGCATTCGCGGTCACAAAGAACCCCGACGGGACGGTCGCCATCACCCTGAGCGACCTTTCCGACCTTCCCGCGCTCAACCAGAAGCTCGCCCAAGACGGGGTTCCTGTCACGGCCGTCCCAATCAGCACGAGCTGCTCGGCTACTGGAGCGATCACCAACCCCTCCGGCGAGGGCACGCCCAGCACCTCAGCCGGTCAAGAGACCACCAACCTGATCACGATCGATCCCAGCCAGATCCCCAGCGGAGACATCGGAGTGCTCGGAGCTAGCCAGACCGCGTCAGGTCAAGTCACGCTGCTATTCGGCGACACGACCCAGCCAGCCCCATCCTGCCTGAACAGCGCGGCCTTCAACCGGTCCCAGCCAGGCGATACTTCAACACGAGGCACCCCGTGACTGATCGATCCGGCGACCACCGCCAACGCGTCACGCCTACACAAGACTCGCCACGCGAAGGTCAGAGGGCGCCAACGGCTCACCCAGCCGCGTCCCGCTGACCTGGCGCCAGGAGCGCTGGTTCACCGACAACCGCCTCCGCACTGTTTCGATTACACCCGACCTCGGCAAGCCGGGGACGGGCGCGACGGTGTGGGAGCGGTAGGACTGGCGCCTACTGTCAGCCAGCCGAGGACTAGCCACACACTCAGCGCCGCACCCGCTTTCCCCCTCCGCCGAACTGAGCAACCAGGCTGGAAACGGGCCGCCTTCCACAAAGGGTCTAGCAGCATCAGTGCGCCGTACCCGTGAAATATGCAGAGTAGGTCTGACTCCACTCACAGCTCAACGACCTGCTCGTCGCCAACAGCAGGGCGCCTGCTTTGCCTGCGCGAGCGCTAGCCGACGCCGCCGGTGAGGAGGTGCCCGCTCTGGACGATTCCGGGCACGCCGACTGAGGATCGGGCATACGCCCGCTCGTGTAGGGCGAAGCGGAAGCGCTCGCTCTGCCGCATCGCCGACCTGGTCCTCGTCCCTTGCGCAAGTCTCGATCATGGTGGGGGTAGGCCTGTTCACATCGCAATCGAGAAGCAGGCGACGCTTTGCCGCTTAATTCAGGCATCGCCGCGCCAGCCGAGCGCGCGACGATCTCTCGGCGCCAGCTTGCTTACGACTACGTCGTAGGAGTCCTCGATCATGTCGCGGATCGTTTCGTCGGGTAGTGAGTTGTCGAGGATCACGGTGTTCCAGTGTCGCTTGTTGAGGTGATAGCCGGGGATCACCGCGGCGTGTGTCTCGCGTAGCGCCTCGGCGAGCGCGGGCTCGCACTTGAGGCTGACGCGGAGCGAGTCCGTGCCGAGCTGGGTGAGCGCGAACATCTTCCCGGCGACCTTGAAGACGGAGGTCCGAGGGCCGAATGGGAACGTCTCCTCGGCTCCGGTGAACGCGAGGCAGTGATCGCGCAGCTCGGCAGGGTTCATCGCCCCAGCTCAGTGCGGTTTGGGGGCGGCGGCAGGAAGCGCAGGGACTCGGCATCTGAATACCCGGACGGCGTGTAGGGCCAGGATCCAGCTACAAATCGAGCGGGGGGGCTGTTTGGTCTAGTTCCGACAGGAAACGGGGAAAGCCAGCGCGCTCGCCGCTGAGACGTGCTCCTCGTCCCGATCGCTGTTCACCCGCGAGAGGGCCGCAGGTTCGAAACCCGCCTCGCGCGTCACCTAACAACCTAGTGCCGTTCGACGAGCGCTTTGAAGTTGTGGAGAGCTTCTTCGAGACTCTTGGCATTCATGCGCTTAACGATGAGCGCATCAGCGATCTTGCCGAACACGCCGCCCGGCAGCGCGTAGTCGAACGTCGTGGTCAGACGTGTTCCATCGCCTTCCGGGGTGAGCTCCCAGCGAGCGCGCCCCGACAACATGCCGTCTATCTGGAGAAGCTGCAGCTTGCCCGGCTGGTAGTCGAGAACCGTCTCGGTGATCGGCATGGACATGCCCGCCGACTTCACCTTGAAGGCGACCTTGCCCCCTTCTTCGGGGAAGGGAGCGGTGATGTCGATCTCCGTCATGCCCGGATACCAGTCCGGCCAGCGACTGGCATCGCTCAAGAGCGCCATAGTCTCCTGCGGCGAGGCCTTGATCTGGACATTGCGTTGCACGATCGCCATCGTGGATCTCCCCGCTCTCTGTTGTGTGTCGTTATGCCTCCGCGACGCGGCTGCGGGAGTCGGCTGGGGCCGAACCGGATAGACCCAGCGTCAAGCCGCGCTCCCCGCGTGCCTTTCCGTCACGATTCGAAGTCTATGCCCGCCGCGTTGCTGCTTCGCGCGAGAGGGGGCGTCTGCTGTCCCGTCAGCAGACGCCCCCTCTGGACGAACAGCGAGCGTGGCGCAGCTTCACGCACCAAACGACAGCAAGGGTGATGGCATCGAACACAGACCAGGCGGTTGAGCCCAAGGCGAACGGCCGGGGACGCCTCGCTCCGTTCGGCGAGCATGGAGATGGCATGAGTCTGACCCGGGCCGAGCTGCTGACGGCTGACGAGGTGGCCGAGCTGTTGCAGCTGCGGCCGTCGACGGTCCAGGATTACGCGCGCCGGGGGATCATTCCGAGCTTCAAGCTCGGCCGCTTTCGGCGCTTCCTGCGAGCTGATGTGGAGGCCACCTTGAAGCTCTTGCGCGAGTCGGGTGGGTATCCATCGCCGCGCTGATCAGCCGAGCTCGTGCGAGAAACGTGGCAAAACGCCACGTTTTACGCGGCGTTGCATGCTATTCTCCGGGATCACGAAACGTGGCAAAACGCCACGTTTTCGGAACCACCAATGCCGGGACGCATCTACAAGACCCTCGCCGAGATCGCCGTCGACCAGCACGGCTACGTGACCACGCAGGACGCCGAGGAGCACGGCGTCGATCCCCATCGCCTGATCGAGATGGCCAGGCGCGGCAGCATCGAGCGCGTCGCCCACGGCGTCTATCGGATGCCGGTCGTGGCCCCCACCGGCTTGGAGCAGCTCGTGGAGGCGACGCTGTGGCCCCGCCGCCGAGGCGTGCTCTCCCACGAGACTGCGCTGGACCTGCACGACCTGTGCGACGTCAACCCGGCGAAGATCCACATCACGGTGCCGGCCGCCTATCGCCTCAGCCGCCTGGCCCCGCCGCTCTATGAGATTCATCGCCGCGACCTAGACGCCGGCGAGGTGACGAGATACGAAGGCATCCCGGTGGTGACGCCGCTGCGCGCGATCCTCGATGGGATCGAGACCCATCTGCGCGGCGATCTGCTGCGCCAGGCGATCGAGACGGCCCGCCGACGTGGCTTGGTCAGGCGCGGCGACCTCGAGAAGCTCGATGAGCTGGCTGGCGCGGCGCGGCGATGAGCTTCCCGAAAAAGAAAGCGCCCCACAACGTGAGGGTCCTGCGGAACTGGGTCCGCGCCTACGCCGACTCCACCGACCAAGCGGTCGGCCGAGTGACGCGCGCGATCTCCTTCATGCTGATCGCGCTGGTCCTGGAGCGAGCGAGGACCAAAGAGGGAGAGCCGCTGTTCCTGGTCAAGGGCGGCGTCTCGATGGAGCTGCGACTTCGCCTTAGGGCTCGTGCCACCAAGGACCTCGACACCGTCTTCCGCGGCCGCTTCGAGGAGTGGCTGGAAGCCCTCGACGATGCGCTCAGCGGCAGCGTGGAGGGCTTCAGCTTCTCGCGCACCGAGCCGGCGGAGATCCGCGAGACGCAGACCTTTCGGGTGAGCGTTGCGATTGACCTGAAAGGCAGGCGGTGGGGCCAGGTGGTGTTGGAGGTCGCGCCGGCAGAGGCGGCCGAGGTCATCGACATCGACGCGGTGGAGCCCTTCGACATCGGCCAGTTCGGCCTGCCGGCGCCGGAGAGCGTCCCCGTCGTCGGCCTGCCCTACCTGATCGCGCAGAAGCTCCACGCCTGCACACAGCCGCCGGAGGAGGGTGAGGAAAACCAGCGATCGCATGACCTGATGGACCTGCTCTTGGCGCGTGACCTCCTCGAGGAGAGCGAGCTCGCGCGCGTCCGCGAGGCGTGCCTGGCGATCTTCGGCGGGCGTGATGTCCATCAGTGGCCGCCCAGTGTCGTCGTCTATCCGAGCTGGCCGGCGGCATTCGCGAAGCTCGCCGGCGAAGAGGGCTTTCCGATCGACGATGTGGAGCAAGTGGCAGAGCTGGTGCGCGAGCTGATCGCAGAGATCGACGCAGCCGTGCCTGCTCGCTGAGCGTCGCGCCCGAGGATTACCTGGATGGCTGTGCGAGTCGGCTCCATCGGCGAGCTGGTCAGCCGCCATCCCCCGGGTGGAAGGCGCGGGTGAGACGGTCGAGGTCGTCGGGCCGCGCCTTGGCGTGGGTGTAGCGGGCGGTCGTCCGGGGATCGGCATGGCCGGCCAGGGCCTGGAGGCGGTGGGCGGGGAACTCCTGCGCCGCGAGCGAGACGAAGCCGTGGCGCAGGTCGTGCACCCGCAGCGGGCGCAGGCTGGCCACCCTGCACGCCCGCTTGAAGCGGCGGCGGAAGGCGGACGGATCGAGGTGGTCGGCCGCGTCGCCGACGAAGACGAGGTCGTCGCGGTCGCGGAAGTGCTCGCGCTCGCGCAGCCCGCGAAGCGCAGCGGCCAAGTCGCCGATCAGCGGGAGAGTCCTCGGCTTCTTCCCCTTCGGGAACGGCAGCTCGATCCCGTCGCTGACCGCGCGGTTCACGGTGAGTTGGCTGCGGGTGAAGCTGATGTCGCGCCAGCGAAGGGCACGGGCCTCACCCAGCCGCAAGCCGGCGTAGGCGAGGGTGAGGATGAGCACCGCGTCTTGGCGATCCTCTGTCTCGCGCAGCGCTCTGGCGTCGTCTCGCGAGTACACGCCGCCGCGCGGCATGCGGTCTGTGCGATGCTCTCCCGTCCCGCATGATCCCCGCGACGAGGAGCAGCTCCTCGGGCTCGTAGAAGTCGATCTCGCCGGGCGGGTTCTCCTTGATCTTCTCGACTTCGAGGACGACGTTGGCGGTGATCTTCGGGAAGCGGTGCGACTTCACCGCCCAGCCGAGCAGGCTGGAGAGGACCTGGCGCTTCTTGTTGATGCTGCGCCCGGTGAGTCGGCCGGATCGCAGCAGCCGGTCGCGCCACTCTTCGACATCGCCAGCGGTGATCGCGTCGATCGGCTTCGCGGGCCAGCGGGTCGCCCAGGCGCGCAGGTCCCTTTCGCTCAGCCCTCGAGGAGGGCGGACGCCGGGCGGCACCTGCCGAAACTCCGGCGCCTCCGCGAGCGTGGCCAGGTCGTAGCCGCAGGCCCGAAGCGTCTGCGGGGTCATCGCCTTGACGTTCTTCGCGTAGTCGAGCCACTGGGGACCGAGGGTCTCGAGCGTCAGTAGGGCGGCTTCGCGCTCGGCGGCCTGGCGCTCTTCGGCATTGCCGCTTGCCAGGTCGCGCTCACGCTCGGCGATCCGCTCCGCCATGAGCGTCGCGGCATCACCTGCGGTGAGAAGGCCCGGCGGGCAGGGCCGGTGCCGGCCGTTGGCCGTCCGGGGCTCCTCCCAGGCCGCTGCCCAGCCGGAGACGTCGGTAAGCCATTCGGCTCGCTCGATCAGAAACGCTGGCCCGAGGCGGCGCTTGATCCGCCGTCCGGTCGAGTCTCGCCAACACGCTTCCCATTGGGGGGCGCGATCTCTGGACTTGCGCCGGGTGACGATCAAGGCGCCTCGGGGCGCAGTAGGGTCGGGCTGCATCATCGTCTCGCTCCTTCTGTCGAGCAGATGCAGCTGAATGCGTCGCAGGTGACGCGGCGGCGGGAGTAGCACGGGAGTAGCAACCCAACCTGATCCAACCTGCTTCAACCGCCCCATTCCAGAGCGGTTCGTGCCTGGCCGGTCTGGTCAGACGCCCCATGGGTCCGCTGTCACGCCGGAGGTCGCGGGTTCGAGTCCCGTCGCTCCCGCTCCCAGGAAAGCTAGTTGTCAAGCCGCCCATCGCGCGCTCCTTCCCGTAGCGGGAGATCACCGTCACCTGACCAGCTTGTGGAACCAAAGGATCCGCCGTCGTGGAGCAAGTGAAGATCACAATCGGGCCGGTCAGCTTCACCACTCCGACTACGACACAGAACCAGAGCCCGCCGTGCTGTCCGTCCCTCTCCCCCAGCTTCTCCTCTCCCTGCAGATCGCCGCCGTAGCCGCCACCCTGAACAGCAAGGGAGCCAGCGAGTTCGCGCTGCTGACCCCTGTAAAGGCGCACCCGGTCCTGATCATCACCCCGATCCTGCCCGAGCACGAGGAAGTGCTGGCGCTGCGCCTGCGCCGCTTCGAGAAGCTGGCCTCCGACGCCCAGCGCCAGCATGTGCGCGAAGGCTCCGACTCCGGCCTGTTCCACCTGAGACCCGATCGCTTCCCCGGCCTACCGGTCGAGAACGCGGCCATTGTCAGCTCATTGCTGCGCTTGGCCCGATCGCTTCCCCGGCCTACCGGTCGAGAACGCGGCCATTGTCAGCTCATTGCTGCGCTTGCCGGCGGCAGCGCTCGACCGCCGGGAGTCGCTCGGCGTCCTCGACGAGGACGAGTTGCGGGTCCTCCACGAGCGGGTCGCGCGCGCCCACCACTTAAAACTCGACATGATGGTCCTCGAGCGCGCGGAGGCGTTTGTTCAGCAGGCGCAGCGCAAACGTTGAGCCGCGGGCTGCAAAGTCAATGATCCGCGTTACCGAGGAACTCGATCCGGGTCCGGCTTTATCGGACGGTGGATGGCTGCGGCGGCTAACAGAAGGCCATAGCGTCTAGAGCGGGATGCTCGGCGAAGGTCGTACCATCAAGGTGTCCCCATGCTCAAGGCCCGCCTTGTGGAATGGGGTTGTGGGTATCGTCACCTGGTGCTTGCTGGACACCTTTGTCTGGTTCTTTACTTTCTCGAGCATAGGTAAAGACTATTCTCTCCCGGTCGGCCCGAAACGCATTCCAAGGATGCGTTCTATGTTTGTCAAGGGCTCGATCAGATGCTGCTCCCGGCCTCGAGAGTGCGGTAGAGGTTGCAGAAGTCGTAGCATTTGAGGCACCTGTGGATTTCGCGGGTCCTGTGGCCTTCGGCGATGCGGCGAGCGGTGTAGGCGCGAGTTCGTGGGTCGCCCCTCATGCGGTAGAGCACGATGGTGTGGAGGGCCGGTTTAGGCCCGCTCGGTAACGCATTTCCCTCTCGCGACCAATAAGAGGCATCGAGACTGCATTGACCCTGACCAGCCCACCAAGCTCGCTCAGCCCTCGCCAGCGTGCGCGGGCGCGTCGGTCTCGAGCTGCTGCGCTGGATCGCCACCGACCCCAACCGCAAAGCCACCGCTTCGAGCGCGGCGGCCGGGCAGCCGCACTGGCCGCTGAGTTGTGGCCTGACCCGGCGCCTTTGCTAACGAGAGACGGCGAGCGTACCGCGCTCCTTTCTCAGCACGGCGTGAACGGTTTTCCGTTTCGGGTAATAACAGAGATCCCACCATAGGCCTAGCTCAGCTGAGGTATCCGCGGTCTGGAGGAGCCTCGCCCAATGTTCCGTCAACCCAATCAGAAGCTTGAGAGCAAGGCCCGCGACGCCAGCGATGGTTTCCGCACCGACATCGAGGGCCTGCGCGCAGTCGCGATCGTTGCCGTCCTGCTCTGCCATAGCGGGATCGCCGTGTTCGCCGGCGGTTACGTCGGAGTCGACGTCTTCTTCGTCATCTCCGGCTTTTTGATCACCCGGCTGCTGCTCGGCGAAGCCCAACGCAGCGGCACGATCTCCATTCCACGCTTCTACGCTCGCCGCGCGAAGCGGATCCTCCCACTCGCGGCGGTCCTTCTCACCTCAGTTGCGACGCTCTCGCTGGTCCTGCTCTCGCCCCTTCGCGCGATGGAAGTGTCGGGGGACATCTTCGCCTCGGCCTTCTACATCGCGAACTGGCACTTTGCCGCTCAATCGGTCAACTACTTCTCGGTTGGGATTGAACCGAGCCCGCTGCTTCACCTGTGGTCGCTGGGGATCGAGGAGCAGTTCTACCTCGTCTGGCCGACCCTGCTGCTAGCGGTGGTCTGGGCCGGGCGGCGATTTGGCGGCCGTGTGCGCGCCGCGGTGTGGATTTCGCTCACACTGCTCTTCTGCGGCTCGCTGGTGCTTGGCATCGCGCAGACCAACGCCCAGCCCGCCTTGGCCTACTTCTCCACCTTCGACCGTGCCTGGGAGTTGGCCATAGGCGCGATTCTGGCACTGCTTGGAACGGTGCCGATACCCCGGCCAAGCGGCGCAGCGCTGAGCTGGATTGGGATGGCGGCGATTGTCTATGCCGTGCTGGCCTTCAACGCGCTAACGCCCTTCCCTGGCACCGCGGCACTCGTGCCGACGCTCGGCGCCGCGGCGCTGATTCTCGCCGGCGGCTCGATACATGGCTGGTCGCGGCTCTCCCCCGCCGCCGGCCTTTCGGTGGAACCGATCCGTTATGTCGGGCGCATCTCCTACGCCTGGTACATGTGGCACTGGCCGGCGCTGGTCTTCGCGGCGGTTATCTTCGGAACGCTCTCCCCGCTGGCAAAAGTCCTCGTCATATTGGCCTCGCTGGTGCCGACCGTCGCCAGCCACCATCTGGTCGAGGAACCTGCGCGGCGAGCGCGCAGCCTGGTGCAGGTGCCCTACCGCGGACTTGCGCTCGGCGCGGCCTGCATGATGACCGGCGTACTTGCCGGCACCTTGCTGATCGACCTGCAGCCAACTCTGCGCACCCTTCCCGCCGCTCTGGCCAAGGGAGCGGCCGCCCTCCACAAGGAGCCACGACCCCAACAGCGGGTGAGTGCCATCCGACCCAATCCCCTCTACGTGCGCGGCGATCTACCGCGTCCCATCTCCGAAGGCTGCCTGGCAGGGGTCAACGGCATTCGGTCGGGGCGCTGCATATATGGGGATCCGCATGGAACTCGTAGCCTGATCCTCTTCGGTGACTCCCACGCCATGCAGCACTTCCCCTCCCTCCAGCTGATCGCCAAGCGCAACCGCTGGCGGCTGGTGGTCCTGACGAAGCGCGAATGCACGCCTGCCGCGGTGACGATCCGCGGCATCGCCGAAGCACGCCCCTACACCCAGTGCAACGTCTGGCGCCTCAACTCGCTGCGACGGATCAAACGAATTGCCGGGGCGACGGTGGTGATCAGCAGCGACAGCGTGTATACCGCCTACGGGCCACACGGGGAAGAACTCAGCGGCAGGGCCAATGCCAACGCGCTGGAAGCTGGCTACGTCACAACGCTGAGGCGCATCGGGCGCGCCGGGCTGAGCGCGGTTGTGATCCACGACACGCCTGAAGCTCCGATCGACGTACCAAGCTGCGTTTCCGAACACGCCGATGACCTGGGCGCATGCACCTTCAGACAGAAGCGCAAATGGGCCAGAGACTTCGACCTGCGAGCAGCCAGGCGAGTTCGGGGAACCTTCCTCATCAACCTCACACCCGAGATCTGCCCGCAGGGACTGTGCCGTGCGGTGATCGGCAACGTGCTGGTCTACCGCGACCCGGGGCATCTCACGGTGACCTACGCGCGGACCCTCAGCCCCTGGTTGGAACCCACCCTGAGGAGGGCGACGACGCAATGAACGAGGAATTCGCGCAGAAGTTCAGGCGGGTGCGTCGATGCATGGTCCCCGGCGGACATGCCACCGAAGGCCAGTACCCTTATCTGATCGCCAGGGCGATGCATTGGCTGGCGCGGGTCGCCGGCCAACAGGTGCAGCGGAGTAGCGATTAGGAACGGCATCCGATGCTTCCCCGACAAAAGCGCAACGTGCCGCCGCCGAGTGGCACCTCGCCCTCTAGGAGCTACCGGCCGCCGCGGGCCCTGGCTCCTTTGCCCTGGCCCCATGGGTGGGGGTCAAGCTTGCGCTTCTGTGGCGTTTGGCCAGTGCTGCTCCTTTTGCTCCTGGCGGGCGCGCTATTCGCCCATAACCAGCGGCCGCTGGGAGCGCTTCGCGGCTCATTGGCAAAGGCGGCGGGGAAGGCACAAACCCAGCGACGTGCGATTCGGCCCAGTCCCCAGAACGCCAGGTCCGATATCCCGCGGCCAATTCATGAAGGTTGCATGATCGGGTTCGTCCGCACCACCCCGCCGCGACCGGGTCGCTGCGAATACGGGGACCGAAATGGCACGCGCACGCTGATCCTCTTCGGCGACTCCCACGCCATGCAGCACTTCCCAGCGCTGGAAATCGTCGCCAAGCGCAATCACTGGCGCCTGGTGGTTTGGACGAAGCGCGAATGCACGCCCGGTGAAGTGACGATCCACAACACGCGCGCCGGTGGTGAGTACTCACAGTGCAATGCCTGGCGCCAGCGCACATTGCGGCGGATCGAAAACAACCGCGGCCAAACCGTAGTTGCAATGAGCGGTGACAGCGCTGACACCGCCTACGGCCCCCACGGCGAAGAGCTGAGTGGCAAGGCAAACGCCAGGGCGCTAGAAGGCGGCTACGTGGCGACGTTGAGGCGAATCAGGCATGCCGGCGTGCGCGCCGTGGCGATCCGCGACATACCCGAAGCGCCGTTCGAAGTCCCAGACTGCGTCGCCGAACACTTGAAAGACCCCAGCTACTGCGACTTCAAAGAACCCCACAGCTGGCTGCGGAACTTCGACCTGCGAGCGGTTCGCAGGGTCCCCGGGACACTTCTGATTGACCCGAGCCAGAAGATCTGCCCGGGCGGTGAGTGCCGGGCTGTAATCGGCAACATTCTCGTCTACCGCGAAAGGGGACACCTCACGGCAACCTACGCACGGACCCTCGCTTCCTGGTTCGAACCCCAGCTGATGAGAGCCTTCAGGCACTGAGTAGCAGCGACCGTGCCGGGCCGTTCCCGGGGTGGTCCACTTTTCGACCGGCGTTGACAGATGGACAGCGAAGGCCAGCCGCACCCCCCTCGCGGCGACTGCGCCGCGCCCACGTCACTCCTGAAACGCTCTCAGCCGGGAGTTCAGCAGATGCGGCGCTGTTTGGCGCCGGCCGCCTCGGCCTGTGGTGAGGGCTTGCCGCCCATCTTCGCGAGCGCGCTCTCGATGTCCTTGCCCAGCATCTCGGCCATGTCGCGGCTGAAGTTCTCCTTGACGACCATGCGCAGCACCGTCACCGATTCGGCGTTTGGTGGCAGCGTGTAGGCGGGGACGATCCAGCCGCGCTCGCGCAACCGTTCCGATAGCTCGAAGACGTCAACGCCGCCGTCCTTCTCGGTCGGACGGACGACGACGACGGGCAGGTAGCGCGCGTCGTTTAGCAGCTCGAAGCGCCCCGCGGCGGTCAGCCTCTTCTCCAGCTTGCCGGCGTTCTCCATCAGGTTGCCGACGATCCGCTCATACCCCTCGCGGCCCAGTCGCAGGAAGTTGTAGTACTGCAGCAACACGGCGTTGCTGGCCCGGGAGAAGTTGAGGCTGTAGTTCGCCATCTCTCCCCCCAGGTAGTTGATCTTGAAGACGAGCTCTTCGGGGACAACGGAGATGTCGCGAAACAGCACCGAGCCCATGCCGGGGTAGACCAGACCGAACTTGTGGTTGGAGACGTTGATCGAGCGCACCTGCTTGAGTCGGAAGTCCCATTTCACCTCGGGGTAGGAGAAGGGGGCGATGAAGCCGCCGCTGGCGGCGTCGACGTGGATCGGGATGTCCCAACCCTTTTCCTGCTTGACTGCGCACAGCAGCTCATCGATCCCCTCTATTTCGTCGATCTGGCCGGTGAAGGTTGTGCCGAGGATCGCCCCGACTGCGATCGTGTTCTCGTCGATGTGCTCCTTGACCTCTTCGGGGCCGATGACGTGACGGTCGGGGGTGATCGGGATCACCCTCTGTTCGACGTCGAAGTAGCGGGCGAACTTCTCCCAGCAGGTGTGGACGTCGCCGCCAAAGACGACGTTGGGCTTGGCGCTCTCGTCACCGCGTCGCTGGCGCCAGGTCCACTTGTGGGCGAGCAGGCCGAGCATGATCGCCTCCGAGGAACCGATCGTCGCCGTGCCGACCGGTTCCTCCTCGCTGGGCGCGTTGAAGAGGCGGCCCATCATGCTGACCACGCGGTGATGGATCTCCTCGGTCTCCGGGTACTCGTCCTGGTCGACGAAGTTGCGGTTCAGCGTCTCGGTGGCGAGCACCTGCGCCTCGGGCTCCATCCAGGTGGTGACGAATGAGGCGAGGTTGAGCGCCGGGTTGCCGTCGAGGTTGAGCTCGTCGTGGATCAGCTGGAAAGCGGCCCGTGCGGGCATCGACCCCTTGGGGATGTCGTGCTCGGGGATCTCGTCGGTGAAGTAGCGGCTGCTGTAGGTCGTATTGGTGAGCGAACCGGTCGACCCGCGGTGGACCTTGTGCATTGCCATCCGCGGCACTGTACACGCGGGCGAGGCCCTCGGTGTGAACTTCGGACCGCTGTACAACGACTCCCCGAGTGCCCCTCGGGACCATTTGACGATGAAGACGACGCCCCGCCAGATCGTGGCCTTCGGCGGCGGCGGGTTCTCGATGGAGTCCGGCAACCCGCTGCTTGATGAGTACGTGCTCGGCCTCACCGGGGCTGAGCGCCCGCGGGTCTGCTTTTTACCCTCGGCCAGCGGCGACGCCGACCACTACATCGTCCGTTTTTACCGCGCCTTCGGGGCCGAGCGCTGCGAGTCCAGCCACATCTCCCTGTTTCGGCGCGAGCAGGGCCCAGCCGACCTGCGCCGCCACCTCCTCTCCCAGGACCTGATCTACGTCGGCGGGGGCAGCGTGGTCAGCCTGCTCGGGGTCTGGCGCGCGCATGGGATCGACCGCGTTCTGGCCGAGGCGTGGGAAGCAGGGGTCATCCTCTGTGGGCTCTCGGCGGGGTCGTTGTGCTGGTTTGCCGAGGCGGTGACCGGCTTCCACGGCGAGCCGCGCCGGGTTGCGGGCCTGGGCCTCCTCCCCTTCAGCAACTGCGTTCACTACGAGCCGGACTCAAGCCGCCGGGTTGCCTATCACGGTTTCCTGCGCGAGGGGATGGCGCCCGGCTACGCAGCCGGCGACGGCGCCGCCCTGCACTTCTCCGGCACCGAGCTGCGTCGCGTCGTCGGCTCGCGGCCCAAGGCCCAGGGCTACCGCCTTGAGCTGGTCGAGGGCCGCGTCGTGGAGACGCCGATCGCCACCTCCTACCTGGGCGAGGACGCCGACTCCCCGCCTCCACCGCCCGAGGCGCTCTCGACCGCGGTCGCGGCCTGATGGCTCTCGTGAGCGCCGGCTCTTGTGAGCGCCGGCCCCAGGCCCAGGCCCCGGCCCCGGTGCGACGGATCCTGGCCCTCGGCGGCCACGACTTCACCTCGCGCCCGCCCGACCGCGCGGTCTGCGAGCTGATCTTGCGGCTCGCCAGCGAGCGCGCCGCCGCCCGTCCGCGGATCTGCATCTTGCCGACCGCGAGCGGTGATACCTCAGAGCAGATCGGCCGCTTTTATGCAGCCTTCGGCGAGCGAGCTTGCGAGCCCTCTGACCTCTCGCTGTTTCGACTTGGCCGCCGACCGATGGCGCTGCGCGACCACCTCCTCTCCCAGGACCTCGTCTACGTCGGCGGCGGCAGCCTGGTCAACCTGCTCGCCGTCTGGGAGGCACACGAGATCGGCGCCATCCTCAGCCTCGCCTGGCGGGAGGGCATCGTCCTCGCCGGACAGAGCGCCGGGGCGATGTGCTGGTTTGAGACCGGGATCACAAAATCCTCGGGCCGCCCGCAACCGGCTGAGGGGCTCGGCCTTTTGGGCGGCAGCCTCTGCGTCCACTACAACAACGAGCCAGAGCGGCGCGCCGCCTACCTCGACGCGGTCGCCGCGGGCATGCCCGGCGGCTACGGCCTCGATGACTACGCCGGGCTGCTCTGGGAGGGCGCTGGAGCGCCCGCCGCGTTACCGCGCGCCGTGGCGCCCGTGCCTACCGGGTCCGAGTCCAGGCCGACGGGGTCTCTGAGTCGGCCCTGCCAGCCCGCTTCCTGGCGGCCCCGGCTCCCGCCGCCCTGCGCGAGGACATCGCCGAGTTCCGCCGGCTCAAAAGCATGCGCAAACGAGCCGGGTGGCTCGGTTGAGGGGGCCCACGGCCCTTTGGACTAAAGGGCGCCGCCGGCTGCGGCCGGAGCGGTGGGGTCGACGCCCTCCCCGCCGCCGAGCTTCTCGCGGGCCAGGTACTCCTCGGCAAGCAGCGGGTTGTCCTTGGTCCGCTCGACGATCTTCAGCAGCGCCGACATGCTCGAGACCTCCTCGACCTGCTCCTTGATGAACCACTGGATGAACTGCTCGCCTTGGTAATCGCCCTCCTCGCGCGCGAGCCGCGCCAGGTTGGCGATCTGCTCGCTGACCCGCTTCTCCTGTTCGAGCGCCAACTGCACGGGGGCGACGGTGTCAGGGAAATCGCCCCGCGGCTCACCGACTCCGGGCACCGCGATCGGGTGGCCGGCATCGAGCATGTACTGGGTGATCATCATCGCGTGATTGCGCTCCTCGAGGGCCTGGCGGTAAAAGAAGGCGGCGAGCTGGGGGAGCGTCTCGGAGTCGTAGTGGACGGCGATCGCGATGTATTGCTGCTGGGCGGCGAACTCGTAGCCGACCTGCTCTTTGAGGGTCTCGGCGAAGCTCATCCTCACTCCAACCCTACCCTTCCCAGCGAAACCCGGTCACCGCAAGGCGCGGGGTCAGCGGGCTGCTCGGCAGCCCCGGCCGGCTCGCCCGCTCGGGGTCGTTGTAGCCGGCGGGGGCGACGTCGTTGGGCGTGTCGGGGTGAAAGATCGAGGCCAGGTACTGGATCTGGCCGCGTCCTGCGCCGAGCTCGGTCTGGCCGCCGCCGTAGGCGCCGATGCCGCGCTCGGCGCAGTAGTCATAGGTGGCGAGGAGGTTGCTGATCGGTCCAAAGCGCGAGGGCTTGATGTTGACCATCCGCGGCGCCCAAGGCATCGCCTCGATGTCGGCGACCGAGTGGATCGGGGCATCCCAGGTGACCCGCTCGGCAACCGGGTCAAGCAGCGGTTTTGTCTGCTCGTTGACGTCGGGGTCCTCCAGCCAGGCATCGGGGAAGGCCTCGATCAGCTTCGCGTAGAGTTCGGGGTCGGTCTCGACGTCGACCGGCGTGCCTTTGTAAAAGCCCTTGAGGTCGAGCGAGTCGACCGCGCCGGTCCGCGCCAGTGCGGCGATCAGCTCATCGTCCCAGTCGTTGACCGGGTCGAGCTTGAAGCGCAGGGTGGGGTAGACGGCGAGGCGGGCGAGCAACGGCTCGATCGAGGAACGCCCCTCGCCAAAGCCCGCTAGACGCATCGAGGAGACGAAGGTGAGCGGGTGGGGCTCGCGGTCAAGCAGCGCGGCAAGGCTGGCGCCCGCCTGGCGCAGCGCCAGGTCAAGGGCCGCCGACTCATATGCCCAGCGCCGGTACTCGCGCGAGACCTCGCGCTCGGGCGTGGTGGCGGGGAAGAGGTCGAGCTCGCCCAGGCGCTCTGAGAACTCGGCAAAGCTGCCAGCGCCGGCGAGGCCCTGCGGCGGACCGGCGCTCTGCTGGGCAACGTGGTCGACCGGGTCATAGGTCACGTCCTCGCCGACCCCTTCCTGGCCGCCGCCGTGCAGTCTGACGATCGTGGTCAGGCGTTCGAAGTCGCCGATCGTGAACTCGAGCCCTTCGAACTCACAGGACTCGACCACAAGCGGCAGCTCGGCGATCTCCTCATAGGTGGCGATCGGCCGGAGTCTAGGGAGGGCGTGGGGCGGGGATGGGTGCGGCTGTCTGGGGTCGGGTTCGCAGGCGCCTCGAGCTTCCCGGAGGCCTGAAGATCGGGCATGGGAGACTCGCTGGGTGAAGCACACCGCGCACGGATATTGGTTGGAAGAGGCGGGAAGCCCTGAGCCTGCGCCGCCTCTGGTCGGGGAGCGGAGAGCTGATGTGGTTGTGCTCGGCGGCGGCTTCACGGGGATGTGGGCCGCCTGGTTTGTGAAGGCACTTGAGCCGGGAGCTCGGGTGGTGTTGCTGGAGGCCGATGGCTGTGGGCGGGGGCCCAGTGGGCGAAACGGGGGCTTTTGCAACCTGATGTGGTTCTCGCTGGCCAACATGCGAGGGCGCTGGGGAGACGGGGGGGCGCTGGATGTGGCGCGGGCCGCCGCCGCCGCTGTTTTGGAGATCGGTGAGTTTTGTGCCGCCGAGGGGATCGACGCCTGGTATCAGCGCGCCGGCTACCTGCAGGTCTCCACCGCGCCGGCCCAAGACCAGGTCTGGGCCGAGAGCGTGGCGAGCTGTCGGGAACTCGGCGCCGGGGACGCGGTCCGCCCGCTCTCAGCCGCCGAGGTCAGCGCCCGCTGTGCCTCGCCGGCCTTTCGCGGTGGGGTGCTCTATCCCGGCGCGGCTACGGTGCAACCCGCGCGCCTGGCGCTCGGCCTGCGCCGGCGCCTGCTGGAGAGGGGGGTGGAGGTCTTCGAGCACTCCCCGGTGCGCCGCCTGCGCGACGGCCCGGCGGGGGTCGAGGCCCAGACCGGGGAGGGCAGCGTGCGGGCCGGCGCAGGGGTGCTTGCGGTGGGGGCGGCGGCGAAGGCTCCGCAGGGGCCGCTGCGAAACCGGCTCACCGTCGCCTCCTCCCACATCGTCCTCACCGAGCCGGTACCGGACCTGCTGGCAGAGGTCGGCTGGAGCGGCGGGGAGTGCATCACCGACAGTCGCGCCCTGATCGATTACTTCCGCACCACCCCCGACGGGCGGATCGCGTTCGGCTGGGGCGGCGGGCGGATCGCGATGGGCGCCCGCCTGGCGGGCCGCAGCGAGGTGGACCCCGCGGTCGTCTCCTGACCGCCGCCCATCTGCGCCACTACTTTCCCGGCTTCGGCGAGCGCCGCCTCACCCACGCCTGGGGCGGGCCGATCGATGCTTCCCCGACCCACCTGCCGCTGGTCATGCCCCTGCGCGGGGGCCGCGCCTTCGCCGCCGCCGGCTACACCGGCAACGGCGTCGGCCCCTCCCACATGGTCGGCCGAACGCTGGCCTCCCTGGCGCTGGACCGCCGCGACGGCCCCTCGCGCCTTGCCTTCGTTGACCCCGCCCCGCCGCGCGTCCCCCCCGAGCCCCTGCACTGGATCGGCGGCGAGGCGATCCGGCTGGGGATCATGCGCAAGGAGGACGCTGAGATGGCCCACTGCAAGCCCGACCCGATCAGCGTGCTCCTCTCCCGCATCCCCGAGTTGATCGGCTTTCACATCGGCAGGTAGCGCCCGCCGGTTCCTCCTAACGCTCGGCCGGGACCACCAGCACCGGCCGATCGGCGAGGTGCAGCAGCTTGGTCGGCGTGGAGCCGATGATCACGCCCTTGAGGGGTGGATCGCCGTAGCTGCCGACGACGATCATCCTCGCCTCGCGCGCATCGGCGGTCTCGATCACCGCGTGGTAACCCTTGCGCGGCAGCAGCACCACCTCGTGCTCGACCCCGGCCCGCTCGGCCCGCTCCGCGGCCTCGGCGGTGATCTTCTCCCCCAGTTCCTCGACCGCCTCGCGGTGGGATGGGATCTCCCCACCGCCGTATCCACCCGGCGCATAGCCGAAGACCACGACGACCTTGTCGCCCAGCTCCTTGGCCAGCTTGCACGCCTCATCGAGCGCCGCGCGCCCGCAATCCGAACCGTCATAGCCAACGATGATCTCGCTCATCTAGCTCTCCTCCCGCGCCTGCTCAGTCCGCCATCACCGAGGCTTTGCCGACCACCGTGCCCTCGAGGATCCCCGGGTCTGCAACCTCCGGCTTGCGTTTGAAGAACCTTGGGTAGGCGAAATTGGCCCAGATCATGAAGAAGATCCCCACCACGATCAGGCCGACCCCGATCGCCACCGGCACCCCGACCCCGAGGAACGCGACGCCGGTTTCCGTTTCGGCCGGGTTTGAGTAGGTGATCAGCGCCTTGACGAAGATATAGGTGAGCATCGCCCCGCCCAGGAACGGCGCCAGCCCAACCATGACGAAGTTGCGGGCGCTCTTGAAGATCTCCTTGCGGTAGTAGACGGTGCAGGCGAACCCGGTCAGGCCGTAGTAGAAGGCAATCTGGAAGCCGAGGCCGGTGATCGCATCACCGAGGACGCTGGTGCTGGCGTTGATGATGAAGAGGGTCCAGACCAGTCGAGATCGCCCCCATCGCCAGGGTCGAGATGTCGGGGGTCAGGTAACGGGGGTGGATCCGGCCAAAGACCTTGGGTATCGATCCGAAGCGGGCCATCGAGAGCGTCGTCCGCGCCGTCGGTAGGATCGTCGTCTGGGTGGAGGCGGAGGCCGAGGTCAGCACGGTGATGATCAGCAGCTTGTCGAGTGGGGAGCCGAACACCTTGCCGCCGAGGGCGCCGAGGACGTCTTCGGAGTTGTTTGAGAGGAAGCCGGGCCCGTGGAACGCCTGCGCCGCCGCCGCCACGACGACGTAGATCAACACCAATAGGACCGTGCTCATCACTGCTGCCTTGCCGGGGCCGTTGGCGCTGTCGCGAGACTCCTCGTTGACGACGACGCCGCTGTCCCAGCCCCAGTAGATGAAGACGCCGAGCAGGACCCCGTCGACCAGGGCGGTTGTGCCTCCGGGCAGTCCGAACGGGGAGAACCAGCTGAGACTGACGTGGACCGAGCCGGGCGCGCCTGTGATGTAGACCTTCCACAGCGCGACCACCGCGAACAGCGACAGGGTGAAGATCTCGATCGCAAGCAGAACGAACTGTGTCCTGGCCGAGATCTCGATCCCGATGTAGCAGATCCAGGTCATCAGGATGATCCAGATCGCGGCGATGATGCTCACGTCGAGGAGGTTTTCCGATGCCGCGGTGAGGCCGAAGAGCGTGAACGTGTAGACGCCCGCGATGTAGGCCAGCGTGGCCATCACGACGACGTCCGCGGCGACGATGACCCAGCCGGTGAGCCAGCCGAGGTGCGGTCCGAGCGCCCGGGTGACCCAGGTGAAGCTCGTCCCGCAATCGGGGTCGGCCTTGTTCATGTAGTTGTAGGCGGCGGCGATCAGCAGCATCGGGACGAAGGAGACGATCATTACCGCCGGGGCGTGCAGGCCCATCCCGGCGACCGCGGTGACGAAGCCGAGCGTCGCCGCGATGCTGTAGGCGGGAGCGGTGGAGGCGATCCCGATCACGAGGTTTGAGACGTAACCGAGGGCGCCGCTCTTCAGGCCCTTGCCACCCACCGCCGTCCCCCCCGACCCGGGGAGGTTGCCGGCGGCAGCCGAAGCGCTCTCCATGCGACTCCTCCTTGTCGACCGTCTCCGCCGAAAGACGGCGGCTGCGGCGACGTTACGCCCGCCGGGAGGGTGGCGCAAGTGGCAGATGTCCCAAAAGCTCGCACCTCTTTGTCCTATCTGTACAAAGAACGGTCCGGTGCTTGACCCAATGACTACTTGAATTCGGGCCATTACGGGTCTAGCTTTATCCAGATCGTCTAGCACGAGAGGAGGAGAGCCGATGGCCACCGCGTCGAACGCACTCGACACCAGCCTCCAGGAGCTGGCCCGCCGCCACCTCTGGATGCACTTTTCGCGGATGGGCTCCTACGGAGCTGACCACGAGATCCCGATCATCGTCCGGGGCGAGGGTTGCTACGTCTACGACGAGCACGGCAACCGCTACCTCGACGGACTCTCCGGCCTTTTCTGCGTCAACGCCGGGCACGGCCGCACCGAGCTGGGCGAGGCGGCCGCCCGCCAGGTGGAGGAACTTGACTTCTACACGCTGTGGAGCTACGCGCACCCGCGCGCGATCGAGCTGGCGACACGGATCGCATCGCTTGCCCCCGCTGACCTCAACCGCGTCTTTTTCACCTCCGGCGGCTCGGAGGCCGTCGAGTCGGCGCTGAAGCTGGCTCGCAACTACCACCGCCTGCGCGGCAGCGGCCAAAAGCACAAGGTGATCGCCCGCGAGGTCGCCTACCACGGCACCTCGCTTGGCGCTCTTTCGGTGACCGGGATCACCGAGCTGCGCTCGCAGTTTGAGCCGCTGACCCCCGGCGGCTGTCATGTTCCCAACACCAACCTCTACCGCTGGCCCGAGGACCGCCACCCGCTCTGGGCGGCGACCGCGATCGAGGAGCGGATCCAGTTTGAGGGCCCCGAGACGGTCGCCGCCGTGATCCTCGAGCCCGTCCAAAACGCCGGCGGGTGCTTCGTGCCCCCCGAGGGCTACTTCGAGCGGGTGCGGGAGATTTGCGACCGCTACGACGTCCTGATGATCTCCGACGAGGTGATCTGTGCCTGGGGTCGGCTCGGCCACTACTTCGGCTGCGAGCGCTTCGGCTATGTGCCCGACATCATCACCGTCGCGAAGGCGCTCACCTCCGCCTATGCCCCGATGGGGGCGATGATCGCTTCTGAGCGCGTCGCCGAACCCTTCATGCAGGGAGATGCCTCCTTCGCCCACGGCTTCACCTTCGCTGGGCATCCGCTTGCCGCGGCGGTCGCGATGGCCAACCTCGACGTCTTTGAGCGCGAGGATCTCTGTGGCCACGTCCTTGCCAAGGAGGGCGAGTTCCGCGGGCTGCTGGAGAGCCTCCACGACCTGCCGATCGTCGGCGACGTTCGCGGTGCCGGCTACTTCCACGCGATCGAGCTGGTCAAGGACAAGGAGACCAAGGAGAGCTTCGACGAAGAGGAGGCCGAGCACCTGTTGCGCGGCTTTCTCTCCGGCGAGCTGTTCCGGCGCGGGCTGATCTGCCGGGCCGATGACCGCGGTGACCCGGTGGTGCAGCTCGCCCCGCCGCTGATCGCCGACACCGAGCAGTTTGAGGAGATCCACGATGTGCTGCACGGCGTCCTCGACGAGGCCTGGAAGCGGGTCGTCAAGTAGGGCCGCAGATGCTCACGGTCCAAAGCCTGCTCGACGATCTCGACCTCGATCTGGTGGCCGGAGAGACGGCCGCCGCGGCGCCGGTGCGCTGGGTCCACATCTCTGAGCTTGAGGACCCGACGCCGTGGCTCTCGGGTGGGGAGCTGATGCTGAGCACCGGCATTCCGCTTGACAGCGCCGCCAAGCAGCGCGCCTTCGTCCGTCTGCTCGCTGACAACAACCTGGCGGGGCTTGGCTTTGGCACCGGCTTCAGCCACGACAGGTTGCCCAAAGCGCTGGTTGAGGAGGCAAAGAAGCGCGACTTCCCGCTTTTCGAGGTTCCCTACTCGACCCCGTTCATCGCGATCACCGAGAAGGCATTTGCCCGCCTCGTCAACGAACAGTACGAGGTGCTGCAGCGCGGCATCGCCGTGCAACGCCGGCTGGAGCGTCTGGTCCTGGAGGAGCGCGGACTGGAGGAAATCGTCGCGACGATCGCCTCCGCGGTCGGCGGCACCGTGGCGATCCTCGATGGCCGCGGCGAGCGGCTGGCCGGGCGCGGCTTCCGGCGCCAGCTCTCGGCCGAGGCGATCGGCGAGATCCGCAGGGAAGCCCTCTCCCACACAGGCGACGGTCACCCCTTCGTCCCCACCCATCCCTCGGTCGCGGGCCGGGCTCTGGCCCACCCCGTGATCTCTCCCGGCGGTGGGCCGCCGCAGGCTTGGGTGGTGATCGTCCGCGATTCGGGCGGCCTCGGTGACTTCGAGCGGCTGATCCTCCAGCAGGCGGTCGCCGTTGTCGCCCTCGAGCTGATGCGCCGCCGCGTCGCCCGCGAGACCGAGCGCCGCCTCGCCGGCGACGTGCTGGCCGGGGCGCTCGGCGGCCGGATGGATCCCTCGGAGCTGCGCCGGCGGCTGGAGCCGTTCGGGATCGGCGATGAGGCGGCCGTCCTCGTCTTTGCCCTCGATGATCCGACCGCTGCCGAGCCGGCGCTTTTGCAAGCGCTCAGCGCCGAGGCCTGTCCGGCGGTCGTCGCTCCCCACACGGCCGGTGGGCGCGAGCTGCTCTGCGCCGTGGTCGACGCGGCCGATCGCGATCCCCTTGACCTTGCCGCCAAGGCCCGCAAGGCGCTGGCGCAGCGCGGCGCCGCGCGCGCCGCCGCCAGCCGGCCCGCTCCGCCCGAGCAGCTGCGCCGCTCCTTCCACGAGGCGCGCTGTGCCCTGGAGGCGACGGCGTTTGCCAACGGCGACTCTCCGGAGGTCGCCTCCTGGCGCGATCTCGGCGCCTTCACCCTGCTGCTCTCGATCCAAGACGACGAGGCGCTCACCCTCTATTGCGACAGCGTTCTCGGCCCGATCGAGCGTGGCGATGAGGACTACGGCGGAGAGTTGCTGCGCTCGCTGGAGGCCTTCATCGAGCACAACGGGCAGTGGGAGCGCGCCGCCCGCCAGGTCTATTGCCACCGCCACACCCTGCGCTACCGGATGCGCAAGATCGAAGAGCTGACCGGCCGCGACCTCTCCCGAGCCAACGATCGGATCGAGTTCTGGTTGGCGCTGCAGAGCGAGGGAGCTGGCGAGCGTGAGGGTCGGTGTCCCCAAGGAGATCAAGCCCGACGAGTACCGGGTCGCAATGACCCCGGCCGGGGTGCGGGAGCTGGCCGAGCACGGGCACGAGGTGCTGATCGAGGCCGGCTGCCGGCGAAGGCAGCGCGATCGCCGACGCCGAGTACGCGGCCCAGGGTGCGCGGATCGTGCCCGACGCCGCGACCGTGCTTCGAGCAGGCCGAGATGATCGTCAAGGTCAAGGAGCCGCAGGCGACCGAGGTCGAGCTGCTGCGCTCCGGCCAGATCCTCTTCACCTACCTGCACCTGGCGCCCGACCCCGAGCTGACCCGCGGGCTCTGCGGCTCGGGCGCCACCTGCATCGCCTACGAGACGGTCGAGGACGTCCACGGCCGCCTGCCGCTGCTGGCGCCGATGAGCGAGATCGCCGGCAGCATGGCGACCCAGGCCGGCGCCTTCATGCTGGAGAAGCCGCTCGGCGGCCGCGGCGTGCTGCTGGGCGGCGTGCCCGGGCGTCGCCGCCGCGAACGTGATGTCATCGGCGGCGGCGGTGGTCGGCATGAACGCCGCCGTCGATCGCGATCGGGATGCGGGCCGACGTTTTCGTCTTCGACAAATCGATCGACCGGCTGCGCGAGCTCGAGGCGGTCTTCGGCGGTCGCTGTTCGACCGTCTACTCGACTCGACCCTGGCGATCGAGGAGATGCTGCCGCGCGCCGACCTCGTGATCGGCGCGGTGCTCGTCCACGGCGCCCGAGCGCCCTTCGTCGATCCGCCGCGAGCAGCTCGCGCTGATGAGGCCCGGCGCGGTGCTGGTCGACGTCGCGATCGACCAGGGCGGCTGCTTTGAGACCTCGCGGCCGACGACCCACCGCGAACCGACCTTCGAGGTCGACGGGATCATCCATTACTGCGTGACCAACATGCCCGGCGCGGTGCCGATCACCTCGACGCATGCCCTCACCAACGCGACGCTGCCCTACGCGATAGCGCTTGCCGACCTCGGCGTCGCCGAGGCGATCCGGCGCGATCCGGGCTTGCGGTCGGGGGTCAACGTCGCCGGGCGGCGAGGTGACCCATGCCGCGGTCGCAGAGGGGGTCGGGCGAGACTGGGTTGCGGTTGAGGAAGCGCTGGGGATCGAGATAAACAGCCCGCCGGCGGGCCGCGGGGTCGGGATCTCGACGACCCCTCCGCCGTTGGGCCTGATTTGCGGAGGTGGAGAGTAGATGGCGGTAGCGACGAAAATCCGGTTGAAGAACTTCATCGGTGGCGAGGCGGTGGACCCGGTGGAGGCGGGAGCTGAAGAGTGCTCAACCCGGCGACCGGTGAGCCGATCGCCGTGGCGCCGCTCTCGACCAAAGCCGATGTCGACCGCGCGGTCAAGGCGGCCGCGAGGGGCCTTCGAGGGCTGGGCGAGGACGACGCCGGGCGAGCGGGCCGCGCGCGCTGCTCGCGGATGGCCGACCTGATCGAGGAGCGCGGCGACGGAGATCGCCGACCTCGAGGCCGCCAACGCCGGCAAGCCGCGCAGCGCCGTGCTCGAGGACGAGATGCCGGTGATGGCCGACAACCTGCGCTTCTTCGCCGGCGCCGCGCGCTGCCTGGAGGGCCGCGCCGCCGGCGAGTACATGGAGGGCCACACCTCCTTCATCCGCCGCGAGCCGGTCGGCGTGGTCGGCCAGATCACGCCCTGGAACTACCCGCTGATGATGGCGATCTGGAAGATCGGCCCGGCGCTCGCGAGCCGGCAACACGATCGTGCTCAAGCCGGCCGAGACGACGCCGCTGACGACGCTGCAGCTCGCCGAGCTCGCGCGCCGAGATCCTTCCCGCCGGCGTCCTCAACGTCGATCGGCGGCCACGGCGACCCGGCCGGTCAGCGCGCTCGTCGACCCACCCGACGTCGGCGATGGTCTCGCTGACCGGCTCGGTCGCCGACCGGCAAGTGGATCGCCGCAGGCCGCGGCCGAGCACGCTCAAGCGCGTCCACCTCGAGCTGGGCGGCAAGGCGCCCGTGATCGTCTTCGACGACGTCGACATCGAGGCGGCGATGGAGACGATCGCCGGCACCGGCTACTACAACGCCGGCCAGGACTGCACCGCGGCGACCCGCGTGCTCGCCTCGGCCGGCGTCTACGACGACGTCGTCGACGGTCTCGTCGAGCGAGGCCGAGGGGCTGGTGCTCGGCGACACGATGTCCGCCGAGACCGACCCTGGGCCCGCTCAACTCCGCGCGCCAGCGCGAGCGGGTCGAGGGGTTCCTCGAGCGCCGGCCCGGCGAGCGCCGAGATCGTCACCGGCGGCCGCGAGCCCGACCGGCCCGGGTTCTTCCTCGAGCCGGCCGTCGTCGCGGGACTGCAGCAGGACGACGAGATGATCCAGCACGAGATCTTCGGCCCGGTGATCACCGTGCAGCCCTTCGCCGACGAGGAGAAGGCGATCGAGTGGGCCAACGGCACCCGCTACGGCCTCGCCTCCTCGGTCTGGACCCGCGACGTCGGCCGCGCGATGCGGGTCGCAAACGCGCTGCGCTTCGGCTGCGTTTGGATCAACGACCACATTCCGCTCGTCTCCGAGATGCCCCACGGCGGCTACAAGCAGTCCGGCTACGGCAAGGACCTCTCGATGTACGCGCTGGAGGACTACACCGAGATCAAGCACGTGATGATCAACCTCGAATGAGGTTCCCCTCACTCCGGAAAGGGCCGCCCGCCTGGTGAGAGGGCGGGTCGGCGGGGTCGGGGTCGGAGCGCTGCTGGTGGCGGTCTTCCTGGCCAGCGCCGGGGCGGGGGCGCCGGGGTCTGAAGAAGTGCCGCTCTGCCACGGCAAGCGGGCGACGATCGTGGGGACCGACGGCAACGACGTCATCCACGGCACGCCGCGAAGCGACGTGATCTGGGGCGGTCGGGGCAACGACGTCATCTACGGCGAAGGTGGCGATGACGTCATCTGCGGCGGCCCGGGGGACGACGTGATCCATGGGGGGCGGGGCGATGACTGGCTAGACGGCGGTCCCGGGCGCGACATCGTCCTCGGCGAACTCGGCGATGACACGGTGCTCGGCGGCGCCGGCAACGAAGACGAGGTCAGCGGCGGGCTTGGGATCGATCTCCTCAACGGCGGACCCGGCAACGATGACATCGTCCACGGCGACTACGGCTATGACCAGATGTACGGCGGTTCGGGCGCCGGCGACATCGCCTCCTTTGCCACCGACGTCGGCGGTAAGGGCCACGCCGGCGTCTGGGCCTCGCTGCCGGCACACCGTGCCCATGGCGACGGCCACGACAAGCTGTATGGCTTCGAGAGCCTCGAAGGCTCGGCCTTCGACGACACCCTGATCGGCGATAAGGCAGACAACAAGATCATCGGCGGCCCCGGCGACGACCACCTGATCGGCGGCGGCGGCTCCGATGAACTAAACGGCGGCGAGGGAACCGACAGATGTCAGGGTGGGCCGGTGCGAACCTCCTGCGGGCCCGAAAAGGTCCCGGGCGGAGCCTACGCGCAGCTTGACCTGACCCCGGGCGGTGGCGGGGGGCTTCAGTTCCTCGGCGCCGGCGGCGCCGACCACCTCACGGTTTCCTTTGACCAAGCCAGCGGGAGCTTCGCGATCGCTGACACCAGGCCAATCGCCGTCGGCGAAGGCTGCCTGCATCCCGACCCCGCCGATCTCGGCCAGATCGCCTGCCCGCTCGCCGGCCCCGCCCGCTGGTTGATGGTCGCCCTCGGCCCCGGCAACGACACCCTCACGGTGCAGGGCTCCCTGGCGGCGGTTGAGAGCGTCCGCATCTCCGGCGGCCCCGGCAACGACACGATCCACGGCGGTCCGGAGAACGACCTGATCGAGTCGGGCACCGGCAGCGATCACATCTACGGCGGGGCGGGCGAAGACGGGCTGGTCGGCGGCCTGCCCGGTCCCACCTATCTCTACGGAGGCCCGGGCAGCGACCTGCTGGCCGCCGGCGGCGGCTGCGCGGGGGGTGCGTTGGTCGGTGGCCCGGGCAACGATGACGCCTCCTTCGCGGAGACCCAGGCCCACCCGGGCCTTCTCTACGTCTCCCTCGCCTCCCACGCGGCATGGATCAGCGCCATCCACGCTTGCCACCGGGTCCACCTGCGCACCGATGAGGAGATCGAGGGCTCCTTCGGCGACGACGTCCTGATCGGGGACTCAGGCGCCAACCTGCTGATCGGCCAGCCCGGCGTCGACAGCTTTTACGGCCGCGGCGGCAACGACGTGATCGACGCCCGCGACGGGGTTCGCGATGCCCACATCCAGTGCGGCATCGACGGCCAGCGCGCTGGAATTGCCCTCACCGATACCTTCGACCCGCCGGCGATCGACTGCCGCAAGACCGTGCACGGCAGCCCGCTGGCCAGGCTGGGCGCGCTCTGAGCTCCCCACGGCCCGCCCTTGAGCCTGCGACTAGGCTTTTGGGGATGGCGAAGACCGCGAGTGCAGAGGAGGCCGCCGCGGTGGCGGCCGCGATCGAGCGGTTCGTCGCGGAGATGGCCCCCGCCGAGCCGCCGCCGCCGTCGCTCAGCCCGTGGCAGCGGGCGGCGCTGGTCGAGGGGGTGGGCGCGAGGGAGGCGGCCGAGGAGCTGAGGCGATTTGACTAAAGGAGGAACGAGATGGCTGTCGTGAAAATCATCGAGTTGGTCGGCAGCTCGAAGACGTCTACCGACGACGCTGCAAAACAGGCGCTGAGCCAGGCTCAGGGCACGCTGCGCAACATCCGCGCGGTGGACATCGTCTCGACCGGGATCCGCGGCGAGAACCTCGACGAGTACCGGGCGCACGTGCGGGTCGCCTTCCTGATCGAGGGCACCGAGGTCGACTGATGCGGGAGCTCTCACCGACCCAGGCCCGGGAGCTTCTCGCCGGCGGCGCGCAGCTGATCGACGTGCGGACCCCCCACGAGTGGGAGGCCGGACGAATCGGGGGCTCGGCCCATATCGAGCTGGGCGAGCTGAGCGCCCGGGCGGGGGAGGTCGAGCGCCAGCGGCCGGTCGTCTTTTACTGCCGCGGCGATAGCCGCTCAGAGATGGCTGCCGCTGCCTTTGAGGCCGACGGCTATCAGACGGCGGTCCTGGCCGGCGGGATCGAGGCCTGGGCCGCCGCCGGCCACCCGCTTGAGCCCGAGGACGGCTACGTCGCCGAGTCCGGCGAGGCGGCGTCGATCCTCGCGGCGCGCAAAAGGTCCCTCGCCGGGCTCTGAGCAGGCCGCTCAGCTCGCCGCTGAGCGGTGGAGCGAACCCGCGAGGTAGCCTCCTCGCAAGCTAAATACCCGAATCCCAGTCGGGTTTTGCTATTTTGATCCGCGTGGAGGTCGTCGTCGATCAGCGCAAGGACCAGCCGGGCAAGGGCCGCACCGGCACCCTCGAGAACCCCGAGTCCTACGCCAACGTCCCCGGACATGTGATCCCGATCCTCGAGCGCGAGTTCGACGACTTCGACAACGAAGCGGCCAGCGCTTCCTGCGCGGCGCTCGCCCGAGGACCAGTTCATCGGCTTCCGGCTCAAGCAGGGCGTCTACGGTCAGCGCCAGCCGAGCGTGCAGATGGTCCGGGTGAAGCTGCCCTTCGGCGGCGTCACCCCGGAGCAGATGGAGGCCTTCGCCGACGGTCGATCGAGCGCTACGCGCCGCTTGCGAAGGGCCACGTCACCACCCGCCAGAACGTCCAGATCCACCACGTCCCGCTGCGCGACATCGAGTCAGCTGATCCGCGAGATCTCCGCCGTCGGGCTCTCCTCGCGCGAGGGCTGCGGCAACACGGTGCGCAACGTCACCGGCGACCCCTGGGCCGGCGTCGCGCCGGACGAGGTCTTCGACCCGACGCCCTATGCCGGCGCCTACGTGCGCTATTTCGTCCGCACCGAGTCATGCCAGCTGATGCCGCGCAAGATCAAGACCGCCTTCACCGGCTCCGACGAGGACCGCGCGATCACCGGCATCCACGACGTCGCCTTCCTCTCCCGCGAGCGGGACGGGGTCAGGGGGCTTCGAGATCCGGGTCGGCGGCGGCACCTCGATCATGGCCCGCGTCGCCCCCACCCTGTATGAGTTCGTCGCGGCCGACAACGGCGAGTACCTGAAGGTCGCCGAGGCGGTACTGCGCATCTTCGACCGCCAGGAGTGGCTGCGGGTAAACCGGGCGCGGGCGCGGATCAAGGTGCTGATCGACAAGATCGGCATCGACGCCTTCCGCGAGCTGGTCGAGGAGGAGCTCGAGGGCGAGTGGGTCGCAGAGCGCGACTTCGACGTCGGGCGGCTGCTGTTTGACGACGACGAGGAGGCGAACGCACCGCCGGTGCCGGCCGCCGTCGCATCGCCCAACGGGCGATCGCTCGGAGTTTGAGCGCTTCGTGAGGCGAACGTGCAGGCCCAGCGCCAGGAGGGCTTCGCCACCGTCGAGGTGCAGATCGACCGCGGCGACCTCACGCCCGAGCAGTTCCGCGGGCTGGCGGCGATCATGCGCGCTTCTCCGGCGGCTACGCGCGCAGCACCGTGCAGCAGAACCTGGTCTTGCGCTGGGTGCGCGAGGAGGCGCTCTACGAGGTCTGGCAGCGACTGGGGGACCTCGGCCTCGGTGAGGCCGGCGCGCGCGAGGTCACCGACGTGGTCAGCTGCCCCGGCACCGACAGCTGCAAACTCGGGATCACCAGCTCGATGGGCCTCAACCGGGCGATCAGGGAGCGGCTCGAGGCGATGGAGATCGCTGACCCGCTGACGCGGGCAATCCAGATCAAGATCAGCGGCTGCCCGAACGGCTGCAGCCAGCACCACATCGCCAACATCGGCTTCTACGGGGCCTCGCTGAAGGTGGGGGGCCGCACGATGCCCGCCTACATCCCGCACATCGGCGGCAACTACGAGGGGGGCGAGGTGGTCTTCGGGGCGAGGCTCAAGTCCCGCCTGCCGGCCAGGCGGGTCCCGGAGGCTGTCGAGCGCTGGATCCGGCTCTACGAGGCCGAGCGCGCCGGCTGCGAGCGGTTCAACGCCTTCGCTGTGCGGGTCGGCGGCGAGCGCTTCGAAGCGGCGGTCAAGGACCTCACCCTGCCCGCCGATTTCAGCCTCGCCACGATGCAGCAGTTCATCGACTGGAACCGCTCCAGTCCCTACAAGGTCGAGCGCGGCGAGGGCGAGTGCGCGATCTAGGGATGATCCGATGAAGCCGCCTCCTGCCACACTGCCCGCTCCGATGCCAACCGCCGCCGACATCGATCACGAGGCAGTCAGTGCCGAGCTCGAGCATCGGTCCGCCCAGCGGGCGCTGGAGTGGATGTTTGAGAGCTTCGGTGCCAGCCACTACATCGCCTGCTCCTTCCAGAAGACCAGCTCGGTCACCGCCCACATGGCGAGTCAGGTCAACCCCGAGGCCCGCTTCTTTTACCTCGATACCGACCTGCTCTTCGCGGAGACCTACGAGACCCGCGATCGCCTCGCCGAGCACCTCGGGATCGAGTTTCACCGCTTCAGCAACCTCACCCTCGCCGAGCAGGCCGCCCGGCACGGCGAGGAGCTGTGGCGGCGCGATCCTGACTCCTGCTGCGGGCTGCGCAAGGTCGAGCCGCTGCGCCGGGCGCTTGACTCCGTAGACTGCTGGATGGCCGGCGTCCGCCGCGAAGATTCCAGCAGCCGCTCCACCACGCCGAAGTTCGGCTGGGACAAGCGCTTTCAGCTGTGGAAGCTAAACCCCCTCGCGGACTGGACCGAGCGCGACGTCTGGAACTACATCCGTGAGCACCACCTCCCGTACAACCCCCTCCATGATCGTGGTTACCCGTCGATCGGCTGCACCCACTGCACCCAGCCGGTCGGGCCGGGCGGCTCGCCCCGCGATGGCCGCTGGGCGGGCGTCGCAAAGACGGAGTGCGGGATCAACTAGCGGCGCAAGACGCGCCACCCACCTGCCCCCGACCAGATTGGTGAGAACCTCCCGATGAGCGACGCCGAGACCATGACCAACCTCTCCCTGACCCTCTCTGAGCGCCACACCGCCGACTTCGAGATGATCGCATCGGCGGCTTTGCCCCCCTCACCGGCTTTCAGGGCTCCGCCGACTGGGAGTCGGTCTGCGCGCAGATGCGGACCGCCGAGGGCGACTACTGGCCGATCCCGATCACCCTCGCCAGCGAGCTTGAGTGCGAGGTGGGGGACGTCGTCTCGCCTCGCAAGCGACGAAGGAAAGCCGCTGGGCCGGATCCGCGTGGAGGAGATCTTCGAGCGCGATGCTGCGCAGCGAGGCCGAGCGGGTCTACCGCACCACCGATGAGGCCCACCCGGGCGTGGCGGCGATCTATGAGGAGGGATCGCGCTGCATCGCGGGCCCGATCGACGCCGACGCGCTGCCCGATCACGAGGCGCCCTTCATGCGCCGCTACCTGACGCCCGAGCAGACCAAACGCGGAGTTCGCCGAGCGCGGCTGGAAGCGGATCGTCGCCTTCCAGACCCGAAACCCGATCCACCGCGCCCACGAGTACCTGACCAAGGCGCGCGCTTGAGGTCAGCGACGGCCTCTTCATCCAGCCCCTGATCGGCAAGACCAAGGCCGGCGACATCCCCGCCGAGGTGCGGATGCGCTGCTATGAGGTGCTGATGGAGCGCTACTACCCCGAGGACCGGGTGCTCTCGGGGTAAAGCCCGGCGAAGATGCACTACGCCGGGCCCCGCGAGGCGGTCCTGCACGCGATCGTGCGCCAGAAACTACGGCGCCACCCACTTCATCGTCGGCCGCGACCACGCCGGCGCCGGGGACTACTACGGCACCTATGACGCCCAGAAGATCTTCGACGAGATCGATATCGCCGAGCTCGGCATCGAGCCACTGTTCTTCGAGCACACCTTCTGGTGCAACAGCTGCGAGGGGCTCGCCTCAAACAAGACCTGCCCCCACGAGCCCGACGCGCACCTCTTCCTCTCGGGGACCAAGGTGCGCGAGATGCTCGCGCGCCGGCGAAAGGCCGCCGCACGAGTTCTCCCGGCCCGAGGTGGCAGACATCCTGATCGACGCCTACAAGGAGGACTGAAGCAAAGATGGCCACCGAGAAGGGCTTCACCCTGTGGTTCACCGGGCTCTCGGGCGCGGGCAAGACGACGATCTCACGGCTGCTTGAGGGCCACCTGCGCGAGCGCGGGGTGCCAAGCTCGAGATCCTCGACGGCGACGTCGTCCGCGAAAACCTCTCCAAGGGCCTTGGCTTTAACAAAGCGGACCGCGACACAAACATCCGCCGCATCGCCTTCGTCGCCGACCTGCTCTCGCGCAACGGGGTGCCGGTGATCACCGCGGCGATCTCCCCCTACGCGCAGATCCGCGCCGAGGCAAGGGAGCTGATGGGCGATCGCTTCATCGAGGTCTACGTCAAGGCATCGGTGGATACCTGCGCTGAGCGGGACGTCAAGGGTCTTTACGCGAAGGCCTTTGCCGGTGAGATCAAGGAATTCACCGGGGTCTCTGATCCCTACGAGGCGCCCGATAACCCCGAGGTGACCTGCGAGACCGAAGCGGAGACCCCCGAGGAGTCCACCGAGAAGCTGCTCGCCTACCTGCAGTCGCGGGAGTTGATTCCGGCGGCGGCGGTTACCGCGTAGAGCCCGGGCGCGCTCGTCCAGTCGGCCTCGCGGGGACCCGGGGTTCTCGGAGGCCGTAGGTCTGATAGGCGCCAAATCGCGAGAAGGTCTTGTGGGTCGGGCCGTGGTAATCAGATGAGGCCGTCGGGGTGAGGCCGAGCTCGGTGCAGAGCTGCAACAGATGGGCGGTCTGCTCCCTGGAGTGGCTGGGGTAGAAGGCCTCGATTCCGTCGGGGCCCAGCGAGCGGACCAGCTGATCGACCTGATCGGGGGCGGAGATGTCCCAGTAGGGGTGGGCGATCACGGCGAGGCCGCCGGCGGCGCGGATCAGCTCGATCGCCTGCTCTGCGCTGGGCCAGCGGCGGGGGACAAAGGCCTTGGCTCCGGGGATCAGGTACTCCTCGAAGAAGGGGCCGAGGTCGCCGCTTGCCCCGGCCGCCCTGGCGATGTGGGGGCGCCCGATCGAGAGCGCGTCGCCGGCCTCGCGCACCGCGTCCTCCAGGTGCAGGTCAAATCCCAGCGCCCGCAGCTTCGCGACGATCTCTCCCGCCCGCTTCACCCGCTCATGCTGAGCCCGCTCACAGGCGGGCGCAATCTCCCCCAGCTGGACCCAGTACCCGCAGATATGGAGGTCTTCGGCGTAGCGGTGCACGCAGGACATCTCGATCCCCGGAACAAGCTCGATCCCCAATTTCGAGGCCGCCGCCGCCGCCTCCGCCACCCCGGCGATCGCGTCGTGGTCGGTCAGCGCCAGCGTGCTCACCCCCGCTGCGGCCGCCCTGCCGACGACCTCCGCGGGGGCAAGCTGGCCGTCGGATACCGTCGAGTGGCTCTGAAGCTCGATCAGCATCGGTTTGGCAGCTTATTCCGAGGGCGGCGCAAATAAACTGCGCCGCCTTGTTCAGCAAGGTCCTGATAGCCAACCGCGGCGAGATCGCGATCCGCGTCGCCCGCACCCTCAAGGAGATCGGAATCGGCTCGGTCGCCGTCTACTCGGAGATCGACCGCGACGCGCCGCACGTCCGCGAGGCCGACGAGGCGTTCCTGATCGGGCCCGGCGCCGCCCGCCGAGAGCTACCTCAACGTCGATCAAGATCATCGACACGGCCAAGCGGGCCGGCGCCGAGGCGATCCACCCCGGCTACGGGTTCCTCGCCGAGAACGCCGACTTCGCCCGCGCCTGCGCGGAGGCCGGGATCGTCTTCATCGGGCCGCCGCCGGAGGCGATCGAGGCGATGGGGTCGAAGACCCGGGCGCGGGAGATCATGGCCGCGGCCGGCGTGCCGATCGTCCCCGGCGCGACCGAGCCGGCGAAGGACGTCGATGAGGCCCGCGCAGCAGGCGAGGAGGCCGGCTACCCGGTCGCCTGTCAAGGCCGCGGGCGGCGGCGGCGGCAAGGGATTCCGGGTGGCGATGACCCCGGACGAACTGCAGGAGGCCTTCGAAGGGGCCGCGCGCGAGGGCGAGAAGTTCTTCTCCGACGCCCGCGTCTACGTCGAGCGCTACCTGGAGGATCCGCGCCACGTCGAGGTCCAGGTGCTGGCCGACTCCCACGGCAACGTGATCCACCTCGGCGAGCGCGACTGCTCGATCCAGCGCCGCCACCAGAAGCTGATCGAGGAGGCGCCGGCGCCCGCGCGTCGACGCCGAGATGCGCGAGCGGATCGGCAAGATCGCCATCGAGGCGGCCGCGCGCGGTCGACTATCGCGGCGCCGGCACGGTCGAGGGGCTGCTCAGGTCGGCGACGAGTACTTCTTCCTGGAGATGAACACGCGCGTGCAGGTCGAGCACTGCGTGACCGAGATGGTGACCGGGATCGACATCGTCCGCGAGCAGGTCCGCGTCGCCGCGGGCGAGCCGCTCTCGATCGCCCAGGCGGAGGTCGAGCTGCGCGGCCACGCGATCGAGTGCCGGATCAACGCCGAGGCCGCCGCAGCAAGAACTTCGCCCCCGCGCCCGGGCGCGATCACGACCTACCGCGAGCCGGCCGGCCCCGGCGTGCGGGTCGACTCCGGCGTCGAGGCGGGCTCCGAGGTCGACGCCGATGTACGACCCGATGGTCGCGAAGCTGATCGTCTGGGACGTCGACCGCGACGCACGCGACGAGGCGGATGCTGCGGGCGCTCGGGGAGTATGAGATCGGCGGCCTGACGACCCTGATCCCCTTTCACCAGCGCGATCCTCGCCACCGAGCAGTGGGCGCGGGGCGAGACCTGCCGCGACCTGATGGAGGATCGGGACTGGCTGCAAGTCGACGGCGCCCGAGGCGGCGGGCCCGCAGCGCCGCCGGCGAGGGCGCAGAGACGTCGCCCGCGACTACAAGGTCGAGGTCTCGGGCAAGCTCTTCGACGTCAAGGTGATCGGCGCCGCCAGCCGCGGCGACCGCGTCCGGGCCGAGCGCGGCAAGCGCCCGCCGCAAGCGCGAGCGCAAGTCCGGCGGCGCGCGGCGGCCGCCAGCGAGTCGCTCGCCTCGCCCGCTGCAGGGGACGGTCCTCAAGGTCGCGGTCGAGCAGGGCGCCAGCGTCGAGGAGGGGGACCTGATCTGCGTGATCGAGGCGATGAAGATGGAGAACGAGATCACCGCCCAGCGCTCCGGCAAGGTCACCGTCGCTGAACGTCGCCGAGGGCGCCGCCGTCTCCAGCGGAGACGTCGCTGGCGGTGATCGAGTAGGCGCCCGGACGAGGCTGCTCGCTCAGGCGGCGCCGAGTTTCTGGCCGGCCTCGCGCAGGTTTTTCACCGTGAGGGGGGGCGCCTTGCGGCCGTCCAGACTCTCGCCGTGGCGGTTTACCCAGATCACCGGGACGTTCATCTTCAGCAGCGGGGCGACGTCGTTGTTGTAGTTGGAGCCGATGTGAACCCAGCCTTTTTTGCCGCCGATCCGCCGCGCGCACTCTTTGAAGTGGACGGGGTCGGGCTTGTAGCTGCGGACCTGCTGGGCGGTTACGACGAGGTCGAGTTCGGTCCGTAGGTGGCGGCGGGAGATGCCGAGCAGTTTGTCGTCGACGTTGGAGATGATCCCGATCTGATAGAGCTTGGCGAGCCGGTCCATCGCCGCGTTGGCCTCGCGGAAGGGCAGCCAGTAGGCGACGCTGTTGGGCAGAAACTGGGCTCGCGAGGGCTCGATCTCCCAGCCCAGCTCACCCGCGACCTTGACGATCGTGCGGCGCAGGACCTCCGCGTAGAGCTCATAGGAGCCGGCCATGATCTCCGCCTGAACTTCCATGAAGCGAGCGAGAAAGGGACCCTCCTCGAAGCTGAACCCGTCTTTATCAGCCTCTTTCCTACAGGCGTCGAGGATCCCCTTCTCCCAGTCGATCAAGGTGCCGTAGCAATCGGTGGTAACCCATTTGACTGTTTTCAGAGCTGGCAGCGGCATCGGGAAGCGCGGCATTATAGGCTGCCGCCCCGCGCCGGTCGGCCGCCCCTCACATGGACCTCCTCGAGTATCAGGGCAAGCAGCTGTTCGCCAAGCACGGCATCCCGTGCCCGCGGCGAGGTCGCTGCGAGCGCCGAGGAGGCGCTCGCGGCCGCTAACCGGATCGGCTATCCCGTGCGCGATCAAGGCCCAGGTGCTGATCGGCGGGCGCGGCAAGGCCGGCGGGATCAAGATCGCCTCCGACCCCGAGCAGGCGCGCGCACACGCCGAGGCGATCCTCGGCATGGACATCGTCGGGCCCCACGGCGAGGGCCCCTTCCGGGTCGAGCGGGTATGGGTCGAGCGGGGCTCTGAGATCGCTGCTGAGTACTACGCCGCGGTGATCCTCGACCGCGGCGAGAAGAAGCTCCTCGCGATGCTCTCAAGCCAGGGAGGGATGGACATCGAGGCGGTTGCGGCGCAGAACCCCGACGGCCCTGATCAAACGCCACATCGATCCAACCGCCCCCTTTGACGCCGCCGCCGCAGCGGCCGATCGTCGCGGCGGCGGGGCTTGACCGCGATGTCTCAGATCAGGTCGCCGCGGTGCTGGCCAAGCTGGCCGAGGTTGCCCTCAGCGAGGACGCGACGCTGATCGAGGTCAACCCGCTGATCCTCACCGCCGATCGCGAGGTGGTTGCCCTCGACGCCAAGGTGACGATCGACCCCAACGCCCTCTTTCGCCACCAGGATCTGGCCGAGATCGCCGACACGGTCGATGACCCCCAGGAGGCGATGGCCAAGGAGAAGGGCCTCACCTACGTCAAGCTCGATGGCAACGTCGGCATCCTCGCCAACGGTGCCGGGCTTTGCATGTCGACGCTTGACGTCGTCGCCCAGGCCGGCGGCGCGCCCGCCAACTTCCTCGACGCCGGCGGCGGCTCCAAAGCCGAGGCGATCGTCAACGCCCTCGAAGTGATCATCTCCGATCAGAAGGTGAGCGCGATCCTGTTCAACATCTTCGGCGGCATCACTCGCTGCGATGAGATCGCCAACGGAATCGTCACGGCGTCCGGCCAGCTCGACCTCGGGGTGCCGCTGGTCGTCCGGCTCGACGGGACCAACTCGGCGAGGAGGGCCGGAGATCCTCGCCGCCGCCGGTCTGCCCAACCTCCACCAGGAGAAGACGATGCTCGACGCGGCGCGCCGCGTGGTCGAGCTGGCCGGCTAGCGCCCGCATGAGCATCGTCGTCGACAGGAGACAAAGCTCGTCGTGTCGGGCCTGACCGGCCGCGAGGGCTCCTTCCACGGGCTGCGCAACCGCGCCTACGGGACCGACGTGGTCGCCGGCGTCACCCCCGGCAAGGGCGGCCAGGAGGTGGAGGGGATGCCGGTCTTCGACACGTCGCCGAAGCGGTCGAGCAGACGGGCGCCAACACCTCGATGATCTTCGTCCCGGCGCCGCTTCGCCGCCGCCGCGATCGACGAGGCGATCGAGGCCGGGGTCGAGACCGTGATCGCGATCACCGAGGGGATCCCGGTGCTACGACATGCTCCGGACCTACTGGAGGCAACGGAGGCGGGGGTGCGGCTGATCGGGCCAAACTGCCCCGGCGTGCTCTCGCCGGGCAAGGCCAACGTCGGCATCATCCCCGCCCAGTTCTTTGACCCCGGCCCGATCGGCGTCGTCTCGCAAGTCGGGCACGCTTACCTACCAGATCGGCAACGAGCTCAAGCAGGCCGGCACCGGCAACTCCTCGATCGTCGGGATCGGCGGGGACCCGATCATCGGCACCGACTTCATCGAAGCCCTCGCGATGTATCGAGGCCGACCCAGAGACCGAGCTGATCGTGATGGTCGGCGAGATCGGCGGTGACGCCGAGGAGCGCGCGGCGGAGTTCATCGCGGCCGAGGTCTCCAAGCCGGTGGTCGCCTACATCGCCGGTTTCACCGCGCCGCCCGGCAAGCAGATGGGACACGCGGGCGCGATCATCTCCGGCTCCTCGGGCACCGCTCAGGCAAAGAAGGAAGCGCTTGAGGCCAAGGGCGTGCGGGTCGGGGAGAGCCCCACCGAGACGGCGAAGATCGCCGTCCAGACACTCGGCTAGGGCCGACGCTCCAAGCTCGGCGGGCCGTGGTGGATAACTGGCTCAGGCCGGCGTGCCGGCGCGGACGCGGTCCAGGGCCCGGGCGATGCGGGAGACGCCCTCGGGGATTTGCTCCCTCACCACCGGGGCGAAGGAGAGGCGAAGGCTGCTGCCGCCGCCGTCGAGCATGAAGTCCGGGCCGGCGACAAAGCTGACCCCCTCCTCCTTTGCCTCGACAAGCAGGGCCACCGTGTCGGTGCCCTCGGCGAGGTCGAGCCAGAGGAAGTAGCCGCCGCCGGGGAGGACGAACTGTGCCTCGGGGATCTGCTCGCCGAGCGCCTCGACCAGCGCGTCGCGCCGCTCGCGCAGGGCGCCTTTGACGAACTCGATATTGCGCTCCAGGGCCCCCGAGCGGCAGAGCTCCAACACCACGGCCTCGGCCAGCATGTTGGGCGAGATGTAGGTCTCGTTGGCGCGCTTGGCGAGCCTGGCGATCTGATCGGCGGGGCCCGCCAGGTAGCCGACCCGTACCCCCGGGCTGACCGTCTTTGAGAACGAGGACGCGTGGATGACGCGATCGGCCCGGTCTGCTGAGAGCATCGTCTCAAGCGCCTCGCCCTCAAAGGGCAGCTCGCGGTAGGGGTCATCCTCAAATACCCAGAAGCCGTGCTCGGCCGCCAGCTCTAAAACCCGCTGGCGCTTCTCGGCGGAGAGGGTGCAGCCGGCGGGGTTGTGGAAGTTGGGGATCAGGTGGGCAAGCTTCACCGGGCCCGCAGCGAGGGCGCGCTCCAAAGCGCCGAGGTCCAGTCCGTCGGCCTCAAGGGGGACCGGCAGGAGCTCGGCTCCGAGCCGCTGCAAGAGCAGCAGCGTCCGGTCATAGGAGGGCTGCTCGACCACCACCCTGTCCCCGGGCTCCAGCAGATGCTCGAACAACATCGCGCCGGCCTCCAGCGAGCCGTTGGTCACCATCACCTGCGAGGCGTCCAGTCCCCCGTGGCGCTCGGCGATCCACTCACACAGCCCTGGATGCCCGATTCCGGTTCCGTAGGAGAGCGCCCGCTCCCAGTCGCTGGCAAGGGCCGCCGCCGCCGCATCGCGAACCGCGGCGTGGGGGAGGATGTCGGCGCTCGGCGCGCCGCGGGCAAAGGAGATCGTCTCGCCGGCCATCGGCTCCGACACTAGCAACGCCTCAGCGGCGAGGTGAACGGTGGCGATCGCGGCGGCGGCGCCCTCGCGGGCCGCGGATCGTGACGAAACGCCTCCGGGTGCTCTTGAGGGCGTTGGCGTTGGTGGCGATCACGCTCAGCTGGGCGTAGGCCGCTCCGCCGCTGCGCAGCGCCCGACCCAGCGCCCGGCGGACGGCCGCCGGCACGCGCAGGCGCAGCTCGCCCCACTCCCCCGCGGAGAGGGCCGTCTGCGCCGAAGCCAGGCTGCGCCTTGCGGTCAGCGCCCGCCTGCCCAACAGGGTTGTCATCACGACCACGCCGGTGGCCGCGACCTTGCACGATTCCGCGGGGCACTGGGCGAAGACCCTGACGGGCCCGCTGAAGCGCTGTCGCCGCCCGCCGCCGAGGTTGAGGGTCGGCCCCGCGTTGGCGGCCACGACGATCGCCTCGCTGGCGCGGGCCAGCGGGGAGCCGTTGCAGGAGGCGGTCTGCCCGGTGTAGATCAACGCGGTCGAGCAGCCTTCGTTGTCGGTGACCGTCAGGGTCGCCGTATATGTGCCCGGCCGCGCGTAGGTGTGGGTCACGCTCGCCCCCGAGCCCTTTGCGTGCTTGCCGTCGCCAAATTCCCACGCGTAGGTCGCGATCGAGCCGTCTGGGTCCCGGGAGCTCGCGCCGTGGAAGGTGATCCGGCGCCCCTCGATTCTGGTCTGGGGAGTGATCGAGAAGGAGGCGAGCGGCGCCTGGTCGGGGATGATCGCGATCCCCTGCGGCGCGCTGCCGACGGGGATCGAGGCGGAGGGGGCGTTGGTCGAGGTGCTAAACGCGCTGAGTACGCCCCCGCCGGAGTTTGAGACGTACCCCTGCAAGCCGCTGGGGCTCACGGCGACCGCCGTGGGTTCGTTGAATCCGGTGATCGCGGTGGCGGCCGCGTCGGTGGAGGTGAGGATCGGGGTCAGCGTGCCGTTGCCCTTGCCCGCCGCGTAGGCGAGCGCGCCGCTGGGGCCGATCGCGATCCCCGATGCTTCGGCGCCGACCTGAATCGGTGAGCCTGAAAGCTGCCCGTTGGCGGGGTCAAACGCGCTCACCGAGTCCGACCCGCTGTTGGTGACGTAGGCCCTGTCGCCGTGTGGGCCGACCGCGATCTGGTCTGGTTTGAGGGCGTCGGTGATCGTGCCCGTCTCGGCGCGGGTCTGCGCGCTGAGCACCGCGACGCTCCCGCCCCGCCGCTGGGCTAGGAAGACCGAGCCGCCATCGGGGGAGAAGGCGATCCCGTCGGGTTCTTCGCCGACGGCAATCGGGGTGCCGGAGACCTGGTTGGTCGCGGTGTCGATGACCGAGACTGTGTCATCGCCTGAGTTGGCGACCCAGGCGCTCTGCCCATTGGGAGAGATCGCGATCCCCCGCGGCCTGGAGCCGACCGGGATCGTCGCGGAAACCGAGTTGGTCGCGGTATTGATCACCGAGACGCTCCCTTCGGTTTCGTTGGTGACGTAGGCGAGTTGGCCGTTGGGCGTGATCGCCACCTCGCTCGGGCCGGCGCCGACCTTGATCGTCGCGGTGGCGGAGTTGTTGGTGAGGTTGAACACGGAGACCGTGTCACTGCCGCTGTTTGCCACGTACCCGTCGCGCGCCGCGGCTGGCACCGCGCTGCTGGCGGCCAGCGCCAGCACGACGACCCCACAGCCCAGTGCCCGCAAGAGTCGAGCCGAAGACAGGGCACTCCCCCTTCGATCGTTGGTTTGCCTTCTATCTCGCTGACACCTCGGCCTGCCGAGAGTTGCTCTGCAAGGGGGCCCGACTGTCAGCTCGATTACCGGCCGTAGCGATCGGAGGAGAGCACGAGCTGCTCGGGGATCGCGGCGCGCGGCGGGGGCGCGGGCTCGGCCCGCACAGAGACCGTCTCGGCGACGCTGCGGCTGATTTGGTGGGAGCCCTCGGCGGAGGAGATCGTGACGGCAGCCTCGTCTGATTGCTCGACCCTGCCCACCAGGCCGGGCCTCAGCCCGGCCTCTTTGAGGTAGTGCAGCAGGTCCTCGGCCTCGTTCTCAAAGCGCAGTACGCAGACCTCCGCGCCGACCTCGACGTCGGCCAAGAGCGAGCCCTGCTCGCGGGCGCCCTCGATGATCGGGTGACCGTGCGGGCAGGTGGTCGCGTCCCCGATCGCCGCTCGCATCCGCTCCTCGAGGACCGGCGACATCGCGTGCTCGATCCGCTCCGCCTCCTCGTGGACCTCATCCCAGGGGATGCCGAGCACGTCGGTGAGGAAGCGCTCGATCATCCGGTGGCGGCGGACGATGTGGCTGGCGTGCTCGCGCCCGGAGGGGGTAAAGGCCAGCGATTTGTCGGCCCCGCGCTCGACGTAGCCGTCCTCGACCAGCCGGCCGATCATCTCGTGGACGGTCGGCGGGGAGAGCTGCATCGCCCGGGCCACGTTGGCCCCGGTCATCGGCAGCCCGGCCTCCTGCAGCCAGAACATGATCTCCAGGTACTCCTGCTCGGCAACGGTCGCGGTCTCCTGCGACAGGTGATCCCTCCTCGACTCCGGATTGGGCCCCGATACTAGAGGGTGGCCTCCACCGCCCTTGACCGCGCTTCGTCCCGAGCGGGGTTAGGGTAGCCTAACTCTCGATGTCGGCGGTGAAACGATCCCTGGCTCGGCGCTGGCCGCTTTACCTGGTGGGGCTCGGAGCGGTCCTGCTTGTCTGGAGCGCGCTGGGTGCCTCCGGCGGAGTTCCCGATCCGACCGCAAGCGGGGCGCACCTCAGCCACGGCGCGGTGATCATCGACAGCGGCCTGCTCGTCTTCCGCGAGGGACTGGAGACGATCCTCGTGCTCGCCGCGATCACCGCCAGCATGCTGGGTGCCAACGCGGTCTACCGCAAGCCGGTCACAGCCGGCGCCGGCGGTGGCTTCGCGGCGACCCTGATCACCTGGTTTGCGGCGATCTGGGTGATCGGGCAGCTCGGCGGGGGAGGCCTTGCGGTTCAGGCCGCAACCGGCCTGCTCGCGGTCCTCGTTCTGTTGGTCGTCATGAACTGGTTCTTTCACCGTGTCTACTGGACCGGCTGGATCGCCAACCACCACCGGCGGCGGCGCAGGCTGCTGGACCGGGCCGGCGTTGACCCGCTGCGGGCGACGATCTTGGGCCTGATCCTGCTGGGTTTCACCTCGGTCTACCGTGAGGGCTTTGAGGTCGTCCTGTTCTTGCAGAACCTGCGCCTCGGTTACGGCTCGACCACGGTGCTCGAGGGGGCGGCGCTCGGGTTGGCCCTCACGATCGGGGTCGGGGCCCTCACCTTCCTCGCCCACCATCGCTTCCACTACAAGCGCATGCTCGTCATCACCGGCGTTCTGCTCGGCGTCGTTTTGATCGTGATGGTCGGCGAGAGCGTCCAGGAGATGCAGCTCGCCGGCTGGCTGCCGACCACCACCGTGCCGCTGGCGATACCCGGCTGGGTCGGGCTGTGGTTCGCGGTGTTCCCGACGGTGGAGGGCCTGGTGGCCCAGGCGCTGGCGGCGGGCCTTGTGATCGGTTCCTACTACGGCGCCCAATACATCCGGGTGCGCCGACCGCGCTCTCGCGGGGAAGCGGTAGCCGTCCGTGGCGAGGCGCTCCCCTCCCGCCCGGCCGCCGCGGAACTTCCGGCCCTCTCCCTGCATTGAGGCGGCTCAGCGCCGCTCCACCAGGGTCGAGATGACCGCCTCATAAAAGCCCTCACCCATGCGAGCGTCGGTGACGGTGACGTTGTCCCAGTCACTAAGCGCGGCCCGCAGCCCCGGGTCGCGCTCGGGCCCGTTGGCGACCACGAAGAAGTGGCCGACGGCGGCGGCGACCTCGAGGTCCTCGATCGAGTCGCCGATCCCGATGCACTGCTTGGGGTCATAGCCACGCGCCCGCGCGTGGGCGGCGACCGCGGCGGCCTTGCTCACCAGGCGCGGGACGAGGTGGTAGGCGTGGGTGGTCTGGGTTCCCGCCATCTGCCGGGAGATCGCCCCGTTGTCGAGCAGGCGCACGTCGCCGTCGCCGCGCTCGGCCAGCAGCCGGTTGGCCTCCCCGACGTCGACTTCACCGCGGAAGAGGTGGGAGTACTCGCGCTCGGTGTGCCAGGGGGAGTGGTACTCGAGCGCGCCGCCGAAGTGCTCAAAGAGGATCTCCGGTAGGCCGCGGTCAATCATCTGCTCGTGGATCGTGCGGCCCGGGCGCGGCGCCATCTCCCCGCTCAGCACCGTGGTCTCGCCGCCGATCACAAACGCACAGCCGGCCTCATAGATATAGGAGTCCTGCCCCATCAGACGGGCGTCCTCGAGGACCTGAGCCTCGCGGCGCCCCGACATCACCACGACCTCGACCCCGGCCCGATAGCAGGCTTCCAGCGCCCGACCCTGGGCCATCGAGAAGGCGCCCTCGCAGTCGCGAAACAGCGCACCCCCCCGCCCGAGCAGGGTCCCGTCGAGGTCGGTGTAGACGCACTTCAGTGCCATTGGCGCGGTCGCTACGGTAGCGGCGTGATCTGGAGACTCGCGGATTGGGAGCTTGAGTTGGCCGAGCCGATCGCGGCCGGGATCGTCAACGTGACCGTTGACTCGATCTTCGAGGGGGCACGCAGCGGGACCCCAGAGCGCGCCGTGAGCGACGGGTTGGCGCTGGTTAGGGCCGGGTTTGAGATGCTCGACGTGGGGGCTGTGGCGGCGCGCAGCGGTCCGCCGGTAGCGGTCGAGGAGGAGGTCGCCGCGCTGATCCCGACCCTGGAGGGGCTCGCCGGGGCCGGGGTGCCGGTGTCCGCTGACACCTTCTCAGTCGAGGTGGCGCGGCGGGCGTTGGCCGCCGGAGCGGCCGCCGTCAACGACATCTCCGGCGGGAGCGAGGAGATGTTTGAGCTGGTTGGTGAGACGGGCTGCGGCTACGTGCTGATGCACATCGAGGGGCCGCCGCGAGTGGAGCGGCCTTGGCGCGAGTATGACGACGTCCTCGACCGGCTGAAGGCGTGGTTTGAGGGGAGGGTGGAGCTGGCCCGCAGCCTCGGGGTCGCGGCGGAGCAGATCGCGATCGATCCCGGCTTTGACTTCGACCTCAGCCCCGAGCAGGACCTCGAGGTCCTGCGGCGGCTCGGCGAGCTGGCGGAGCTGGGACTCCCGCTCTACGTCTCGCTCTCGCGCAAGGACTTCATCGGGGCGATCCTCGGCGGCTCATGGGGGGAGCGGCTGGCGGCGGCTGAGCGGGAGTGGGGGACGGTCGCCGCGATCGCCCTCGCGGTCCGCGCCGGCGCCGACATCCTGCGCATCCACGACCGCAGTTCCCTGCAGGCGCTCAGGGTTGCCGCTGCGATCCAGACATCGTCAGGCAGCGAGCAAGACGGCCCGAATATCAGCGCCAGCGGGGCGAGTGAGGACGCCGTGTGAGCCGCCCTGGCGCCGCCAGCCTGCTCGAATCGCCCTGGTCGATCGCGATCGACCCAGCTCGTCGCGACGGGCGGATCGTCGCCGAGGCCCGCGAGGCCCAGCGCCCGGCGCGGCGGGTGGCGCTGCCCACCTCCCTTGACCCGGGCTTCGCCGCGGCGCTCCGCGCGGCGGGGATCGAGCGCCTTTACTCTCACCAGCGCCAGGCGCACGAGGCGGCGGCGGGCTCAAACCTGGCGATCACCAGCGGCACGGCTTCGGGCAAGAGCCTCGCCTTCAACCTTCCCGTCCTCGACGCGATCGCCCGCGAACCCAAGCGCAGAGCCCTCTATCTCTACCCGACCAAGGCGCTCGCCCAAGACCAGGCGCGCAAGCTCGGCGCGCTGCGATCGCCCGGCCTGCGCGAGGCGATCTATGACGGCGATACGCCGCGCGAGGAGCGTCCCTCGATTCGGCGGCGCAACAACCTCGTGCTCACCAACCCCGACATGCTCCACGTCGGGATCCTGCCCAACCACAAGAGCTGGGGCGATTTTTTCGCCAACCTCGAATGGGTCGTGGTCGATGAGGCCCACACCTACCGCGGCGTCTTCGGTTCCCATGTCGCCAACGTGCTGCGCCGGCTGCGCCGGATCGCCGCCGCCTACGGCGCCCAGCCGCGCTTCCTGCTCGCCTCGGCGACGATCGCCAACCCACTCGAGCTGGCCGAGCGGTTGGTCGGAGTGCCGTTTGAGCTGATCGACGCTGACGGGGCGCCGCGGGCCGGCCGTGAGATCGCGATGTGGAACCCGCCGCTGATCGACAGGGCAAGCGGCGCGCGGCGCTCGGCGCTCTCAGAGGCAGCGGACCTGCTCGCCGATCTGGTCTGCGCGGGGGTGCGGACGATCTGCTTCCTCAAAAGCCGGCGGGGGATCGAGCTGATCGGGCGCTTTAGCGGCGAGAACCTGATCTCGCGTGGAAGGCCGGAGTTGGTGGAGCGGATCGCGCCCTACCGTGGCGGCTACACGCCCCAGCAGCGGCGCCAGGTCGAGGCCCGCCTCAGCGCCGGCGAGCTGCTCGCCGTGGTGGCAACCGACGCGCTCGAGCTCGGGATCGATGTCGGCGAGCTGGACGCGGCGATCTGCGTCACCTTCCCCGGCACCGTGGCCAGCCTGCGGCAGATGTGGGGACGCGCGGGGCGGGCGCGGCGCGGGCTGGCGATCTACGTCGCCGGCTCCGACGCGCTTGACCAATTCTTTTGCCGCCACCCCGAGGAGTTCCTCGAGCGCGGGGTCGAGGCGGCGATTCTGGACCCCGCCAACGAGCAGATCGCCTCCCGCCACCTCCTCGCCGCCGCCTATGAGCTGCCGCTTGACGACGCCGATGAGGAGTTCTTCGGGGTGGACTGGCGAGGGCGGGCCGAGCGCCTCCTCTCGGCGGGGGAGCTGCGCCGAGCCGGCAGGCGCCTGCTGCCGCGGCGCAGCGAGTTCCTCGCCTCGAGGATCGCGTTGCGCTCCGCCTCCCCTGACTCGGTCGCGGTGATCGAGCGCGACTCCGGTGAGATGCTCGGCCTGGTCGAGGCCGAGCGCGCCTTCACCACGGTCCACCCGGGCGCGGTCTACCTGCACCTCGGCCGCTCCTATCAGGTGGAGGCGCTCGACGTCAAGGGCCGGCGCGCGATCGTCTCGGGGTTTGACGGCGATTGGTACACCCGTCCGAAGAAGGAGACCGATATCCACATCGAGCGCAGCCGCGAGCAGCGGCAGGTGGGCGGGGTCGAGCTGCACTTCGGCGAGGTCTCCGTCAGCGAGCGGGTGATTGCCTTCCAGCGGGTCTCGATCTCCGAGCAGGAGCCGATCGACATCGTCGCCCTGGAGTTGCCCGAGCAGAGCTTCCCCACCCAGGCGCTGTGGTACGTGCTGCCGGAGGGGCTCAGCACCGCGCTGCCGCCCGATACCCTGCTCGGCTCCCTGCACGCCACCGAGCACGGCCAGATCGCGGTGCTGCCGCTGATTGCGATGTGTGACCGCTGGGACATCGGCGGCCTCTCCACCAATGTCCACTTCCAGACCGCCCGCGCGACGATCTTCATCTACGACGGACACCCGGGCGGGGTCGGCATAGCGCTGCGCGCCTATCAGTGCTTTGAGCGCTTGCTCGCCGATGCCGAGCGGCTGATCGCCGAGTGCCCCTGCGAGTCCGGCTGTCCCTCCTGCGTGCAGAGCCCCAAGTGCGGAAACCTCAACGAACCGCTGCACAAGGCAGGGGCCTTGGAGCTGATCCGGCTGATGAGAGGATCTGAGGCGTGAGGCAGATCGCGGTGATCGGGACGGGGGACTGCCCGCAGGACTCCGAGGTCGCGCGTCTGGCCGAGGAGGTGGGTGCCCTGTTGGCGCAGGCGGGGGTGAGCGTCGTTTGCGGTGGCCTCGCCGGCGCAATGCAGGCCGCCTGCCGGGGCGCGGCGGCGGCGGGCGGGACGGCGATTGCAGTCCTCCCCGGCAACTCGATCGCCGAAGCGAATCCCTACTGCACCCATGCGATCGCCTGCGGAATCGGCCATGCCCGCAACCTGGCCGTGGTCTCCTCCGGCGAGGCGGTGATCGCCGTCGGAGGGGAGTGGGGCACGCTCTCAGAGATCGGCCTTGCCCGCTCGCTCGGCCGGCCGGTGGTCCTCCTGGCCAGCTGGCAGCTGATCGGGCAGGGCAAGATGCAGGGCGCTCCGGGTGTCCTGCAAGCTGAGTCAGCTCGCGAGGCGGTGAAGCTGGCCCTCGCGGCACTCTGAGCGAAGGCCGCCGGGGCCATCGGCTCGCTGGCTCAGGTACCCCTCGGGTTCGGCCAGAGTTGGCGCAGGGCGAGGATCGCGAAGGCGTGTGACCAGGCGAGTGGGGTGGTGGACCGGGGCAGACCGGTGTGGGCACCGACCCGCTCGGGCAGCATCCCGACCTCGGTCAAGTCACGGCGCAGGTCGCCCATCAGCCGCAGCGCGGGTCCTCGCTCCCCCAGCGCGGCAAGGCTCCAGGCGGTCCACGCCGTCGGCGCGGTCCAGGGTTCGCCGTCGGGCCAATCTTCGGAGGGGAGGATCCCGAAGCGGCCCTGATCGGCAACCAGCCGCCGCAGCGAACGGCGGATCAACGGGAACAGGGTCGGCCGGGGAAAGGGCCGCACCGCCCAGGCAGCGGCGCTGTCCAGACCGGACGCCGGGTTTCGGGCTCGCCGCTCCAGCCCCCGCCCGGTTGCAAAGAGGGCGCGGATGCGGGCGGCGCTGACCCCGGCGGCGATCGCGTTGCCCAGGTACTCGCCAGCTTCGCCCTCCTGGTAATCGGGGCGCCCCCGCCAGGGGAGGGTTTTGTGCGGCGCGGGCAGGCCGGCGGCGCGGGCGGCGGCCGCGACCCAGCCGGCCGCGTCACCCGCGGCCGCCCGCCCGGGGACAGGTGAGCCGCTGCCGCTGAAGCGGGCGGCCGATTCCAGCCGCAGCCGGCGCAGGAAGCCGACCACCCGTCGCGCTTCGCCCCTGTAGCCAGCCGCGGCGAGGGCGATCGCGACGGCGCTCGCGTCCCGCGGCCAGACGTAGGCCCAACCTTCGCGGGGACCGGCGGCGACCGCGCCGGTGCGCCGGTCGGTCAGCGCCCGCAGCACCAGCAGCGAGCGCTCATACATCCGCTGCGCCCAGCGCGGCGCAGCGGCCCCCAGTGGGCGCGCGCGCGCCACCCAGCGGCGCTCGGCCCGCTGCGCTGCCCCGCCGCCGATTGAGCGAACGATCGAGGCGCGAAATCGCCCGAAGCGCGCTTCTGTCAGCAACGTGTTTGTCCCCTCCAGGAAGCGTTGGCGGACCGAGTCGGCCCGCCACAGGGGAAGTTGCCTTCCCGCGAGATTGACCCGGGCCACGATTGCGCTCCCGGTCGAGACGCTGTCGGCGTCCTGTCGAGCTGCCGGGACGTCAAGCAGCGCCCGCCCCGCGGGCCCTCCGGCCGTCACCTCGACCACGTCCCCGAAGGAGTCGACCGCCTCGGTCCGCCCCCCATCGCCCAGCACCGAGGTGCCGAGGAGCGGCGCCGGTAGCCCCGGTGGACCCGACGGCGTCCGCGGATCGGCACGGGATCCACCGGAGAGTCCGATCACTCCCGTCGCCGCCACGGCGACCATGGCAAGCGCTGCACCGGCTCGGCCCATGCCCCAATGCAATCAGCCCCGCGCGCCCTCGGTCGCTAGCCTTCCCGGGCGCGGTCAGCCGTGCGTTGCCCAGGCGAGGTAGCTCAGTTGGTAGAGCACACGACTGAAAATCGTGGTGTCGCCGGTTCGATTCCGGCCCTCGCCACTCACTCACTCATGCTCAACCCAACTCACCCAGCGTGGTTTCAGGCCTGCACCTGAGTCAAATCCCCAAACGACCCCGGGGCTGGGGGGTCAGTCGGCCAGCTCGTCGAGTAGCTCGGTAACGCGGCGAGCGATCTCATCGCGGGTGGCGCGGACCTCCTCGAGCGGGCGGCCCTTGGGGTCGGGAAGGTCCCAGTCGAGGTAGCGCCTGCCCGGGATGTAGGGGCACTTGTCCCCGCAGCCCATCGTCACGACCAGATCGGCCCACTCGGCGTCCCCCTCGGCGAGCCGCCTCGGCAGCTTCGTCGATAGATCGATTCCCAGCTCGCCGATCGCCTCGACCACCTCAGGCTGGACGTGCTCTGCCGGCGATGTGCCGGCAGAGCGAGCATCGTGTCTGCCCCCAGCGTCGCGGACGAAGAGCGCCTCGCTCATCTGCGAGCGCCCGGCGTTGTGGAGGCAGACGAAAAGGACGTGGGCCATCAGTGCCTCCCCGCCGGGCCCGAGGAGGCGAGGGTCGCGTCCGCAGGGCGGGCATCACCGAATTCGCGTCGAGGCGAGATCGATCGCGGCGGGCTTTTCGGTGGGTGAGGGCGCCGGGCGTCGGGCGGTGGATCGCGGCGAGGATGCAGGCGCAGGGTTCGTGAATCTCGCCCGAGGGGAGGGCCGGGCCGATCGAGCGCCGGGCTCATCGGGGTGCGGGTGATCGGCCCGCCGCAGGGGGCGTAGAGGTCGATCGCCGCCACGATCTGGGCGGTGAAGTGGGCGGGCCGCCCGTCCATCTTCAGCAGCAGGCGGGCGCCGGGGCCTGAGCGGGCCGCGCCCCAGTCCGGACCCGCGCCGGCACCGAGAAGACCTGGCGCACCGAGTCAAGCGCACCCGGTACGAGGCTGAAGTAGCTGTAGGTACCGCGCGCCTCACGCTCGATCAGTCCCGCCTCGACCAGCAACTTGAGGTGGTGGCTGACCGTGCCCTGGGTGAGACCGAGCAGCGGCTGCATCTCGCAGACGCAGACCGGCTCCCCGCCGGCTGCTAGCAGCAGGTTCACGATTCGCAGCCGGTGGCGGTCGGCCAGAGCCTTCAGCACGGCCTCCATCTCCGCGGCCCGCTCCTCGGACAGCGCGGTCCCGCCAAGCGGCGTGCAGCACTCGATCACGGGCAGTTCGGGCACGATCGGGACCCTATCACCTTCATTGATGTTCTTCAATGAAGTCGAACGCCTAGCTGGCGCGGTTAATCTGAAGCCTCCGAGCGATGAGGCTCGCTCATAACCGCGGCTTTCCCGCTGATGGCCTCTGCCAACGTCCACCGACGCTGATAGGAGGTCGCCAATGCAGTTGCCGCGACTTGACCGCCGAGAGCTCCTAGCCATCTACGCCGGGGGACTGGTCGGTGCCCTCGCCAGGGTGGGGCTGGCGCAGGCCGCTCCGCAGGGCGCCGGAGCGTGGCCCTGGGCAACGTTTTTCGCCAACATGGCTGGGGCGCTGGCGCTCGGGTACTTCGTCACCCGATTGCAGGAGCGCCTGCCGCCCTCCAGCTACCGCCGCCCGCTCCTCGGCACCGGCTTCTGCGGAGCGCTGACCACCTTTTCAACCCTCCAGCTCGAGCTGTTCGGGATGCTCGAAACCGACCATCTCGGTCTCGCCGCGGCCTACGCCGCCGCGACCCTCCTCGGCGGCTTCGCCTGCGTTCACCTCGCGACCGCCGCAGTACGCCGGACGAGGATGGCGCGGTGAGCGCCCCAGTCTGGATCGGCGTTGCCTTGCTCGGCGGCGCCGCGGCCATCGCCCGCTTCCTGCTCGATGCTGCGCTGGCCGAGCGTGCCGCCGGACCGTTTCCGGCCGGGCACCCTCGCCGTCAACCTCAGCGGCGCGCTCCTCCTCGGCCTCCTCGCCGGCGCTGCCCTGCACGGCGCCGCGCTGACGATCGTCGCCGGCGGCGGCCTCGGCTCCTACACCACCTTCTCAACCTGGATGTTTGAGTCCCACCGGCTAGGAGAGGCGGGGCGCACCAAGCTGCTGTGGCTCAACCTCGGCATCTCGCTCGCCGCCGGGCTGGCGGCGCTGAGCCTCGGCCACTGGCTGGGAGGCGTGCTTTGAGCGCCGCTACTGAGCCTGCGCGGGGCGAGGCGCTGAAGCTCACCTTCTACTTCGGCGAGCACGATCGCCACCGCGGCCGCTTCCTATCTGAGGCGATCCTCGACCTCTTCGAGCGGCGCGAGCTGGCGACCAGCGTCCTGCTGCGCGGTGCCGAGGGTTTCGGCGCAAGGCAGCGGCTGCAGACCGATCGCCTGCTCTCCCTCTCCGAGGATTTGCCGCTCGTCGCCGTCGCGGTCGACCGCCGCGAGCGGGTCGAGGCCGCCGCCGCCGAGCTGTCCGAGATTGCGGGGGACGGGCTTCTCACCTTGGAGCGAGCCCGCTTCGCCGAGGCCGATCGACCTCGGCAGGGTGAGCCCCAAGAGGAGGTGAAGCTGACCGTGTACACCGGTCGGCGCGAGCGGCTCGGCTCTCTGCCCGCCCACGTCGGCGTGGTGCGGGCGCTGCGCCGCCACGGGGTTGGCGGGGCCACCGTCTTGCTCGGTGTCGACGGCACCGCCCGCGGCCAGCGCCTGCGCGCCCGCTTTTTCGCCGCCAACGCCGGCGTCCCGGCGATGACCGTCGCGGTCGGCGAGCGGGGAGCGATCGCCGCGGCCCTGGCGGAGCTGGAGGGCTCCCTCGGTGATCCCCTTGTGACGCTGGAGGCCGTTCGCGTCTGCCGGCGCGACGGCCGCGCCCTCGCCCGCCCCCTGCCGCTTCCCCAAAACGAGGCCTCGGGTCTTGACGTGTGGACGAAGCTGATCGTCTACTGCTCGGAGCGCTCGGAGTCGGGGGGACACGCCCTGCACCTGGAGTTGGTCCGCCGTCTGCGGGCCGAGGGGGCGGCGGGAGCTACCGCGCTGCGTGGAGTTTGGGGCTATCACGGCGACCACGCCCCCCACGGGGACCGCCTGCTCGCGCTGCGCCGCCACGTTCCGATCCTCACCGTCCTCATCGACACGCCCGCACGCTGCGAGCGCTGGTTTGAGGTCGCCGCCGAGCTGACCGAGGAGACGGGGCTGGTGACAAGCGAGGTCGTTCCCGCGATGCGGATCAGCGGCCCGGGTGGTCATCTCGAGGGCGGCCTTCGTCTCGCCAACCTCCAGCCCAGGCACCAAAAAGGGGAGCTATAGGCTCGTTTTGAACCCCGTGGCCCCGCAGTTTGGGTCGGTCGAGCCGTCCGCCTTCCTCTCTACCTTGGATGTCGAGATGACCCAGCAGGCGCTGATCGACACCTCGGCCCCGGCGAGGGTGCCGCTGCGCGAGCTCGCGGACGGGCAGCGGCTTGAGGGGGTATTTGCGGTTCGCGAGCGCGAACTGCGACACAAGCGAAACGGGGAACCCTGGCTGCGGTTGGTGCTGGGAGACTCCGGCGGCGCGGTTGAGGCGATCTCCTGGGAGGACGCCGAGGCGCGCTTTGCCCTCGCCGCCAGCGGTTCGGCCGTCTTCGTCGCCGGAGTGTTTGAGGTCAGCGATCGATGGGGTTCAAAGCTCAAACTCTCTGAGCTGCGGGAGGCCGGCCCCCAGGAGTACCGAGCCGCGGACCTCGAGCCCTTCTCAGAGATCTCATTCGGGCGACTGGAAAGCGATCTGCGCGAGCTGCTGGGCACCGTTCAAAACCGTCAGCTGAGGGAGCTGCTCGAGCGCTTTTTTGCTGAGGGTTCGGTGATCTGGGCGCGTTTCCGCGATGCGCCGGCGGCGAAGGTCTACCACCAGGCCTACCGCCACGGGCTGCTCGAGCACACCCTCTCCGTCGCCCAAGCGGTCAGCGCCGCCGCCGCCTTCTTTCCCGGTATCGATCGCAACGTCGCGGTCAGCGGCGCGCTCCTGCACGACATCGGCAAGACCGCCGCCTATAACGACGACCCGCTTGCGATTGACCTCACCGACGCCGGTCGCCTTCAGGGAGAGATCCCGCTCGGCTACTACCTGGTGCGGCGCGAGATCGAGGAGATTCCCGGCTTTGAACCCGATCTGGCCCAGGCGGTTCTCCACATCATCCTCAGCCATCACGGCTCCCTTGAGCACGGCTCGCCGGTCATCCCCGCCACCCGCGAGGCCGTCCTCGTCCACATGATCGACAACCTCGGCGGCCGCCTCGGCAGCTTCGATCGGCTCGAGCGCGAACTGCCCGAGGGAGAGTCATGGTCTGGCTTTGACCGGGCCCTGTCGGGCTCCGCATACTTCGGTCAAAGAGCCGCCTAAGCGTCTTTGACAGTGATCCCAAGCGCCTCGGCGATCCGGGGAGCAAGCTCGATCAGCTGCGAGGAATTGACGATCGCGCCGCGCAGAGCGAGGACCGATCCGGCGATATCGAGGGAAGACCCGGCCATGTCGACCGATGCCAGCTCGGCCTTGGAAAAGTCGGCACCGCCAAGGTCACAGTTGGAGAACCGCGACGCGTTGATCGCTGCCCCCCGAAATCGGCCTCCCTCATCAGGCAGCCATCGAAGGTCACGTGATCGATCGTGCTGTGTCGGAAGTTGGCGTAGTCGAGCTTGCAGTCCTTGAACCCGACCTCCTCGATCCGGGCCTCGCCCAGGCTGAGCCCGGTCAGTCGCCCGCCTTTGAAGGTCGCCCTCCTCAGCTGTGCGCCGCCCCAGTCGCCGCCGCTCGCGCTGAGGTCGGTGCTGGCGGTGTCGATGATCTTGACGCCGCGAAGCTTTGACGAGCCCAGGTCGACGCTCTCCAGGTGCGCACGCTCAAGCCGCACAGAGCCGGCGTCGGCGCGATCGAGGACGAGCGAGATCAGCTCGATCCCTTCCAACTGATCGCCCGGAGCAAGCTCGATGGAAGTCATTCGGTCAAGCTCGTCGAGATCTATTTCAGGCGGCTGGGTTGCGCCGATCAGCGGAGGTTGAGATCGTCGTCCCACGGCCGCTGACCTTATCTTCAGCTTCTCTGCCCGGCCGCAAATTGCGGTGATCGGCCCGCGGTGGCCGGGGCGGGCAGGGCGCTCTCACTATCCTGCGATCCGTGGCAAAGGACACCGAGAAGCTGATCCGCCAGCTCTCATTGATCTCGTTTCTGATGGCGCAGGGAAGGCCGGTTTCGGCGCTTGAGATCAAGCGCGAGGTCGAGGGCTACAGCGATATGAACGACGACGCCTTCGCGCGCCGCTTCTACGCCGATCGGGCCGAGCTGGAAAGCCTCGGCATCGAGCTCGGGGTCGAGAAGCCGGGTGAGGGATTCTTCGAGGCAGAGCTCTACTCGCTGCCCCCGGAGAACTTCTACCTCGACGCGATCGAGTTCTCCGACGAGGAGCTGGCGGCGCTCAGCACCGCGCTGCTGCTGCTCACCGACGGCGGCTTCGCCTACGCCGAGCCGCTGCGATTGGCGCTCCAACAGGTCGCCTGGGGTCACCCCAACCCGCTGAATGAGGGTGAGCGTGCACCGGTCGAGATGGCGATGACCGCCTCGGCTGGTGGGCGTGACCTCTCTCAGCGCCTCTCCAAGATCGAGACGGCGATCTCCCGCCGCAAGACGATCGAGTTCACCTACTACACGATGGAGCGCGACGAGACCGCCAAGCGCCAGTGTCGACCCCTTCCACCTGGTCTTCCGCGGCGGGCAGTTCTACCTGATCGGCCACTCCCACGAGCGCGACGCGGTGCGGGTCTTCCGCCTCTCTCGGATCCAGGGCAAGGTCGGTTACGCCTCCAAGGCCGAGCACGACTTCTCCCCGCCCGGAGAACTTCGACCGCCGCGACTACGGCCAGCGCGCGGACTGGCAGCTGGGGGAGATCAAGGGCAGGGCGAAGATCTTCGTCCGCGGGCGGATCGCCTGGCTGATCGAGCGCGACTTCGGCGACCTACGGGGAGCTGCGCAGCGCGAAAAAGGCCGACGGGGCACCCGGCAAGGGCTCGGTCTTTGAGACCGACTACGCATCCGAGCGCGAGCTGATTGCCTGGGTGCTGCGCTGGCGCCAGAACGCCCAGGTGCTCGCCCCCGAGGAGCTGCGCGAGCAGGTCGAGGCGCGGCTCGCCCTTCTGCACGAGCGCCACCACAACGGCTTCAAGCCGGCCGAGATCATCGAGCGGCCCCTGCGCGAGGCGCCTTCGCGGGGGCGTTCTGGCGGCCGAGGCGAGGCGGCGATCCGCCCCGAGCGATTCGCCCGCCTGGTCACCCTCGCCGGCCTCTTGATCGAGGCGGCGAAGAAAGGCGAGCGGCTGAAAGTCGCCGACCTTCGCGGCCGGCTGGAGCTGACCGACGAGGAGCTGCGGGAGGACGTCGAGCTGCTCAACGTCGTCAACTTCGGCGGTGGCACCTACGTGCTCTACGCGGAATTCCTCGGCGACGAGATCGAGGTCGACTCCGAGCCCTACGGCGACAACTTCGCCCGCCCGGCCCGCCTCTTGCCGCTGGAGGCCAAGGCGCTGGTCGCGGCGATCGACCTGTTCGGCGATCATCTCCCCCAGGGTGGCCTGCAGAGCGCCAGGGCGAAGATCGTCGAGGCGCTCGGCCACGATCCCTCCGAGGAGGGGCTGGAGATCGCCTCCGGCGGCGGTGGTGACGCCGAGGTGGCGCGCTTGGTCAACGAGGCGATCGCCGAGCGCCGCGTGCTCGACCTCAAGTACTACAAGGAGAATGAGGATCAGTTCACCGACCGCTCGGTCGAGCCATACCGGCTGGAGAACGGGCGCGAGGGCTGGTACGTGGAGTGCTATGACCTGACCAAGGAGGGCGTGCGCCACTTCAAGCTCGACCGGATCAAGGAGGCGAGGCTCTCGGGTCGATCGTTTGAGCCGCGACCGGAGGTCGAGGAGCTGGCCGGGGTCGAGGGATGGATGACCCACGGCGAGGTGCCGACCGCACAGGTCGCCCGCGTCTGGGTTTCGCCCGAGCGAGCCCGCTGGCTGCGCGAGGAGCGCACCGTGGTCGAGGAGCTGGCCGACGGCGCCGTCGTGGTTGAGCTTCCCTACGCGGGGACCTCTTGGCTTGTGCGGGAGATCCTGCGGGGGGCGGGCGATCTGGTTGTGCTGGAGCCCGCGGACGCCCGCGAGGCCATCGCCAGGGAGATAGCCGCCTGAGCGAGGGCAGCGCACCCCAGCAAGAGCCGACCCCAGCTCCCGGCCACCCGGAGATCCTTCGCATCACCGCTCCCAACCCGGGGCCGATGACCCTGGCCGGGACCAACACCTACCTGTATGGGTCCGGGCCATGCACCGTGATCGACCCCGGACCCGAGGATCGCGCTCAGCGGGCGGCGATCCGTGCCGCGGCCGCTGGGCTGGGGGGGATCGGCGTCGTCCTGCTCACCCACTCCCACGCTGACCACGCGGCGGGGGCGGCGGCGCTGGGGGCGCAGGTGATCCTGCCCGCTGACGGCGAGGAGCACGCCGGCCTGCGCGCCCTCGCGACCCCCGGCCATGCCACCGACCACGTCTGTTTTCTGAGCGCCGACGGTGTCTGCTTCAGCGGCGATCTGGTGCTCGGTATGGGGTCGACCTTCGTCCCACCCGAGGGCGGTTCCCTTGCCGCCTACATGCAGTCGCTGCGGCGCCTTCAGGCGCAGCAGATCGAGCTGATCTGCCCCGGTCACGGGCCCTGGGTCAACGACCCGGCGGCGAAGCTCGCCGAGTACGTCTCCCACCGCGAGATGCGCGAGGCCCGGCTGCTCGCAGCGCTGGCGCGCGGCGAGCGCTCGCGCCAGGGACTGCTCGCCGAGGTCTGGGACGATGTTCCGGCCGAGGTGCACCCGGTGGCGGCGCTGGTGATGGAGGCCCACCTGCAAAAGCTCGCGGCCGAAGGCCGCCTGCCATCGGACTGGCCAGCTGGCCAGTAACCTGGGACGGTGAGGCGGGCAGCGCGGACCGGTGTGCTGGCGGGAGCCGCCGCTAGCGGCCTGGCTGGGGCGATCGCAGCCGCCGCCTGGCACTGGCTCGCGCGGCGGCCGCTTCCCAAGCAGGAGGGGAGGATCGAGGTTGCGGGCCTGGCGGGTCCGGTGCGGGTGCGCCGCGACCGCTGGGGAGTTCCCCACATCGATGCCCAGAGCCTTCCGGACGTCTGGCTGGCGCAGGGCTTCTGCCACGCCCAGGACCGACTCTGGCAGATGGACTTCTACCGTCGCGTGGTCAGCGGCAGGCTGGCGGAGATGGCCGGCGAGGAGGGATTGCCGGTCGACCGGCTGATGCGCACCCTGGGGATTCGCCGGGTCGCAGAGCAAGAGGTGAGGACGATCGATCCGCAGTTGCTCGCCCTCTTGGAGCGCTTCTGCGTCGGCGTCAACGCGGCCGCTGCCAGCGCCCGGGCGCTGCCGTTTGAGATGCAGCTCCTGCGGCTTCACTTTGAGCCCTGGCGCCCAGCCGACATCCTCAGCCTCGGCAAGCTGCTCGCCTTTGGCCTTGCGACCAACTGGGAGCGGGAGCTCCTGCGCGCCGACATGGTGCGGGCTCTCGGGCCCGAGCTGGCGGCCAGGCTCGACCCCACCTATCCGCCACAGAGCCCGATCGTCCTCGGTGAAGCCTGGTCGGGGGACGGCCTGGCGATCGCCGAGCAGATCGACTCCCTGCGCCGCGCGATCGGCTTCTCCGTCGAGGCCGGCGGCTCCAACAACTGGGCGGTCAGCGGCGCTCGCAGCGCGACCGGATCGCCGCTGATCGCCGGCGACCCGCATCTACCGCCGAGCATGCCCGGGATCTGGTACCAGGTCGGCCTCAGCCTCGGTGACCGCGTCGTCCGCGGCGCCTCATTGCCGGGAATGCCGGGCGTCTACATGGGCCAAAACAACGACGTCTGCTGGACCTTCACCAACGTCCTGCCCGACATCCAGGATCTCTTCATCGAGCGGATCGAGGGCGAGCGCTACCTCTTCGAAGGGCAGTGGCGAGCACTTGAGATCGTGCGTGAGGAGATCGAGGTCAAGGGGCGTGCCGAGCCGGAGCCGCTTGCGATCCACCTCACCCATCACGGGCCGATCGTCAACCAGGCGCTCGGTGCCGATCAGGCCGAGCCGCTTGCGCTGCGCTGGCTCACCCTCGATGAGCCGACCGCCTTTGCGGGAATGTTCGAGCTGCACTCGATTACCTCCGGCCCGGAGCTGGTCGCCAAACTGGAGGGTCACACGGCGCCGGCTTCCAACCTGATTTGGGCAGACCGCCACGGCTCGATCGGCTACAAGCTGATCGGTCGCCTGCCGCTGCGAAAGGGCGATTGCCCCGATTTGCCCAAGCCCGGCTGGAGCGGGGACTTTGAGTGGATCGGGACGATCCCCTACGCGGAGCTACCCGAGACGGTGAACCCCGAGAGCGGGTTGCTGGTCACCGCCAACAACCGGATCGTCGGCGATGACTATCCCTACCACATCACCAGCGAGTGGTATGACGGGGTCCGCGCGCGCCGAATCGAGGAGCTGCTGGGGGCGAGGGAGGAGCACGACATCGAGAGCTTTGAGGCGATCCAGATCGACAACCTCTCGATCCTCGGCCTTGAGGCCGCCCGGCGCCTGGGCCGGCTGCGAGCGCGCGGGCAGCGCGAGTCCAGCGCGATCGAGCGATTGCGCAGCTGGGACGGCCGGCTTGACGTCGAGACGATCGCCGGCTCCATCTACCAGGCCTTTCTCCTGCGCCTGGCGCGGGAGGTGGCGCGCGCGGCGATCGGCGACCGCGACCTCTGCGAGCGCTGGCTCGACCGCGCCGACAACGGCTTCATCAGCCACGTCACCTCGCCCTGGCGCTGGCACTCTCACCTGATGGGGCTCTGGGAGGAGGCGGATGACGAGTTGATCGGGCGGCCCTGGAACGAGCTCGTACTCGAAGCGCTCGCCGGCGCCCTGGATGACCTCTCCGATCGCTTCGGCGAGGATCCGGAAGGCTGGCGCTGGGGGCGCGTGCACGAAATGGAGTTCCCCCATCCACTGGGCGAGGCCAACCCGCTGCTGCGCCGCCTGCTCAACCGTCGCCTGCAGGCCGGCGGGGCTCAGGAGACGGTGAGCCAGATTGCCTATGACCCAAACGACCCCTTCCGGGCCGTCTGGGCGCCGAGCTGGCGGATGGTCGCCGACCCGACCGCGCCCGAGCGCTCCCGCTGGCAGATGTTCACCGGCCAGTCAGGCCACCCCGCCAGTCCCCACTACGACGACCTGCAGGCCGACTGGTTGATTGGGAGAACGCAACCGATGAGGGGTGAGGGACCGTGGCGGGAGCTGGATCTGCTTCCCTGTTAGGGGATGCGCGCCTTCGCCGCTGCATTGGGGTTCCTGATCGCCGCCTCGCCCGCCGTCGCCCAGGGTGCGGCCGAGGTTGTCCACTTCCACGGCAACGAGGTCAGGGCGCCGGCCTCCTGGCCGGTGTACCGGCTCGCCCGCCATCCGGGCATGTGCGTGCGGCTGGACCGCCGCGCGGTCTACCTCGGGACGCCCGCCGCCAACCAGCGCTGCTCGGCAAACGCGATCGGCCGGCGACGGGCGATCCTGGTCGATCCCCGGGCGAGGGCCGGCGCTGCTCGTGCATCGGTTGCCGGTGGTGCCGGCGCTCCGGGCGGCTCGGCGCCCTCAAGCGCCGCCTTCACCGGCCTCGGTTTTGACGCCTGCGCGACGCCCTCCACGCGGACCATGTCCGCCTGGTCTGCCTCTCCCTATCGCTCACTTGGCGTCTATATCGGCGGGGTCAACCGCGCCTGTGCCCAGCCCAATCTGACGCCTCGCTGGACGGCGACCGAGGTCGCCGCCGGCTGGCACCCGATCCCCCTCTACGTCGGCCTGCAGGCGCCGACCAGCGGCTGCGGCGGTTGCGCCAAGCTCAGCATCAGCCGCGCGAGCAAAGAGGGCGTCGAAGCGGCCTCCGAAGCCGCCGAAGACGCCGCCGAAGCGGGGATCGGGCCGGGCAATCCGATCTATTTCGACATGGAGGGCTACGCGCGGACCTCAGACTCCAGCCGGGCGACGCTCACCTTCCTCGCCGCCTGGACGGTGCGGCTGCACGCTCTGGGCTACGTCTCGGGCGTCTACAGCAGCAGCGACTCGGGAATCGCCGACCTGGCGGGGGAAATCGGCAGCGGCTACCAGGAGCCCGACGACATCTGGACCGCGAACTGGAACGGCGAGGCCAACGCGCTTGACCCCTACCTCTCAAGCGCCGATTGGCCCAAGCATCAGCGCCTGCACCAGTACCGCGGTGCCCACAACGAGACCTACGGTGGGGTGACGATCAACATCGACAACGACTACGTCGACGGCGCCACCGTCGGCGCCGCGCTAGCCGGGCCGCACCTCACCCCGCGCCTGCCGCCGCTGAGCGTCTCCGCGGTCACAGCCGCCGGCGGTGCGGTCAGCGTCAGCGTCCGCTGCGGTTGGCCCGCCGGGGAAACCTGCCCGGGGCAGATCTTGATGCGCTCACACGTCCGGGTGCCCCGCCGCGCGGGTCGCGGGGCGAGGGTCCTGCGCGTCGCCGTCGCTCGCCGGGCCTTCCGGCTGGGGGGCGGGCGCTCACACACCTACCGGGTCGCGCTCAACTCCCGCGGCCGTCCGCTGCTGCGGGCGAGCGGCCGCCTCGACGCCCAGCTCGTGGTGGCGATCCCCGGCGCCCGCGCCAGCCGTGCGGTCCAGCTCACGCGTTAGGTCCGCGCCACTGCTCATCGGCGCCGGCGAGGGCGCTGACCGCCTCGACGATTGAGGGCGGGGCCTTGTCGGGGGAGCCGGCGTCAAAGGGGGGCTGGGGGTCGTACTCGATTCCCAGTTGCACCGCCTGGGCGACCTCCGGTCCCGCCTCTCGGGCGACCAGGTGAAGAGCCATGTCGATCCCGGCCGAGACCCCCGCCGCGGTGAGGTACTTGCCGTCCTCGACGTAGCGGCCGCCGACCGCCTCGGCGCCGAGCTCGCCGAGCGCCTCGAGGAAGGCCCAGTGGCAGGTCGCCCGGCGGCCCTCCAGCAGGCCGGCGGCGCCGAGAACCAGCGAGCCGGTGCAGACCGAGGTCGTCCACTTGGTCTGTTCGTCGACCGCGCGCAGCCAGGCGAGGACTGCCTGCTCTGACATCAGCGGGCGGTTACCTACCCCGCCGGGGATGAGGAGGACGTCTGGCTCGCTCACCTCCTCAAGGGAGTAGTCGGCGCTGAGGCCAAGCGAGCCGCTGTCGGTTCGAACCTCCCCCTTGCGGGGCCCGACGAACCGCACCTCCCAACCCGGAACTGAGCGGAGAACCTCGTAGGGGCCGACCGCGTCCAGGGCGGTGAGCCTGTCGAAGATCAGGATCGCGATCTGCACGCGGGTGATCCTACTTCCCGCTTCTGAGAGGATCGCAGCGATGAGCCGCCGGGAGCAGATCAAGCTGAGCGAGGCGGAGGTGGCGGAGCTCCTTGAGGGCGAGCGGATCGCGATCATCTCGAGCCTCGGCCCGCGCGGCTGGCCGCACTCGATGCCGATGTGGTTCGTTCCGCGCGAGGGCGAGGTGTGGATCTGGACCTACGCCAAATCTCAGAAGGTACGCAACCTCGAGCGCGACCCGCGGGCCACGGTTCTGGTCCAGAGCGGTCGCGAGTACGGCGAGCTGCGCGGGGCGATGTTTGAGGCCAAGGCGGAGATCCACCGTGACCTTGAGACCGTGATCGGCTTCGCCGCGGAGCTGACGCTGCGCTACGCCAAGGGTATCTCCGCGGTGGGGGGAGAGGCGAAGGCGGCGCTTGAAGCACAGGCGCCAAAGCGGGTCGCGATTCACTTCAGGGCGCTGCGCACGATGAGTTGGGATCACCGCAAGCTGGGCGGAACCTACTGAGGAGCCGCCCAGCGGGGACGGGTCAGAGCATCTCGTCGGCGAGCAGGCCCTCGCGGATCTGAAGCTCTTCGGCACCCGGTTCCTCGGCTTGGCCCCGAGCCGGCGAGCGCAGGACGCCGACCGCAACCGCGATGCCGACCGCGACACAGGCGGCGGCGATCAGGAAGGCAAATCGGTAGCCGCTGGTGAGGGCGGCGGCAGGCGAGTGGCCGGCGGCGAGCAGTTCGGCGCTGCGCCTGGCCGCGAGGGTGCCGAGCACCGCGACGCCGACCGCGGCGGCCATCTGCTGGGAGACGTTGACAAGGCCCGAGGCGAGGCCCGCGTCTGGTTTTGGCACCTCCGACATCGCCAGCGCGATCAGCGGCATGAAGGAGGTGCCGGCGCCGAGGCCGATCAAGAGGAAGGCCGGGAACAGTTCGGTCCAGTAGTCGGCGTTGATCGGGACGCGGGCGAAGATCAGAAGGCCGGCGAGGGACATCACCAGGCCCGGGATCAGGGTCCGCTTCGGGCCGAAGCGGTTGAGCAGGCGCGGCGTCACCCCGACCGAGAGGACGCCGATGCTGAGCGTCATCGGCAGGAAGGCAAGCCCGGTGCGAATCGAGCTGTAGCCGAGGACGTGCTCGAGGTAGAGGGCGCCGAGGAAGAAGGAGGAGAACATCCCGATCACCAGGAAGCCGCGGACGAAGTTTGCCCCGCTGAGGCTGCGCGAGCGCAGGACCCGCAGCGGCATGATCGGATTGCGGATCCTCCCCTCATAGGCACCGAAGGCGCCGATCATCGCCAGCGCGAGGGCGCCAAGGCCCAGCGTCCGCGCCGAGCCCCAGCCGTAGTGGTCGGTCTCGACGATCGTGTAGACGCCGAGCATCATCGCGGCGGTGATCAGCACCGAGCCCGCCACGTCGACGCCCTGGCGCAGTCCCGCGCCCTCGTTCTCCTCGATCAAGAGCAGGCCGAGCGCGAGTGTGAGGAGTCCGATCGGGACGTTGATGAAGAAGATCCAGTGCCAGTTGATCGCGTGGGTGAGGACCCCGCCGGCGAGCAGGCCGATCGAGCCCCCCGCGGAGGCGACAAAGGCAAAGACGCCGAGCGCTTTTGCCTGCTCGCGTGCTTGCCGGAACTCGGTGACGATAATCGCGATGATCACCGAGGAGGCGACCGCGCCGCCAATGCCCTGGACGAAGCGCGCGGAGATCAGCAGCGCCTGGCTGTCGGCGATTCCACAGAGTGCTGAGGCGGTGGTGAACAGCGCCAGGCCGCTGAGGAAAACCTTCTTGCGCCCGACAAGGTCCCCGAGTCGCCCGGCCAGCAGCAGGAAGCTGCCGAAGGCGATCAGGTAGGCGTTGATCACCCAGGTGAGGTTGGCTTGGGTGAAGTGCAGGTCGCTCTGGATCGAGGGCAGGGCGACGTTGACGATCGTCGCGTCCAAGACGATCATCAGCTGACCCAGGCAGAGGATCACCAGCGCGATCCAGCGGCGGCGGTCGTTCGCTGCGTTTTCGATCTCGGTTGCGCTGCCTTGCACGAGCGAGGGTTTTACCGGCTCGGAGCCCTCGGCAGGTTTACTGGGGGTTGTGGGTCTCGGCCAAGACGCTGAAAATCGACGCGGGAGGATTGAGGATGAGAATCGGACGGCTGATTGCAAGGGTCCTGATCGGCGGCCTGTTCGTCGGCCATGGCGCCCAGAAGTGGTTTGGCTGGTTCGGCGGCTCTGGCCTTGAGGGCGCCAGCAAGATGATGGAGAGCCTCGGCATGCGGCCGGGACGGCGCAACGCGATCGCCGCCAGCGCCACCGAGACGATCGGCGGGGCGATGATCGTCGCCGGTGCCCTCACCCCCGCCGCGGCCTCGATGCTGATCGCGACGATGATCACCGCGATCCGCACGGTGCATTTCAAAAACGGCCTCTGGGCCTCCAAGGGAGGCTATGAGTTCAACCTGGCGCTGATCGCCGGACTGCTTGTCCTGCTCGACGGTGGCCCCGGTAGCCCATCGGTGGACGCTCTGCTCGGGGTCGAGGAGACCGGGGCCGGCTGGGCGGCGGGGGCGCTTGCGGCCGGAGTGGCTGGCTCGGCGCTTGCGATCGCCGCGGGCCGGGGCTATGGCGGAGCGGAGGGCGAGGCAGGGGCGGAGGAGGCCGCCTGAGTCAGGCGGAGGAGAGCGAGAAGCAGAGGTGGGGAATTGGCCCCGAGCCGGCGAGGGCCAGCGCGGCGGCGTAGTCGGGGCCGGCGTCGAGCGCTGAAACTGTGACCCGATCTTGCGGGAGCGGAGCGCCGAGGCCGATGCCCAGACACTTGACGGTTGCCTCCCGGCGGGCCCATCCCTCATAGAAGGCCGTGATCTGCTCCGCGGGTGCTGCTGCGCGGATCCTGGCCGCTACCGCTGGGTCCAGGCCGCGATCTGCCAGCGCGATCAGGTCCCGCTCGGCGTCGATCTGCTCGATGTCGACGCCCACCTCCCGCCCCTCCGCCACCGCGATCAGGGCCAGAGGGCCGGAGTGGCTGAGATTGAAGTGCAGGCTGGCGGCAGGGTCGGCGAGCGCCGGCTTGCCCCGCTCGCTCACCCCCAACTCGACTGCAACGGGATCGACATCCAGGTAGCGGGCCAGCACCTCACGCAGCGCCCTGCGCGAGGCCGCCCAGCGATCGCGGCTGGTTGGCTGGCGGATCGCCGCGGCGCGCTCTCGCTCTGCGGGGGCGAGCGCCTGCAGCGAAGAGGACCTCCAACGGTCAAGCTCTGCCCGCCAGACGTGTACCGCTTGGGAGGAGGCGTCGGGTCGATCGGGGCCGGGTGGCCAATTCACATTCATTTCGGCATTGTCTCGGGCGCCTCGCCCTCACACCGGCGCTCGCTACCGTTGATCACTGCATGAGACGACTCCTCGCGGCCGCTCTCCTCTTCGCCTGCGCGCTGGCGTTGGTGCCTGCCACCTCGAGTGGGGCAAGGGTGAGCGCGGGCGGAGCGCCGAGTGGCCTGCCTGCGGGCTTCTTCGGGATCTCACCGCAGACGACGCTCACCCCCGAGGACCTCCGTTACATGAAGGCCGGCGGGATCGAAAGCGTGCGCGTGCCGATGATCTGGTCCTCGATCCAGCCGACGGCGCGCAGCGAATACAACTGGAGCGGCATGGATGAGGTGATGGAAGCAGCGGCGCGAGCCGGGCTGTACCGTGCTGCCTGCGATCGAGTCGACCCCGCGATGGCTGGCCCGCAAGACCACGACCTTGCCGATCCAAACCGAGCGCCAGCGGGCGGCGTGGACCGCGTTCCTGCAGGCGGCAGTGAGGCGCTATGGACCGGGCGGTGAATTCTGGGTCGAACACGCGCACGAAGGAATCGATTACGAACCGGCGATCCCCACACCGACGCCGATCCGCGCCTGGCAGATCTGGAACGAGCCCAACTTCTTCTATTCCGCCTACCCGGTAGATCCGGCCCGCTACGCAAAGCTCGTCGAGATCTCCAGCAAGGCGATCAGGGAAGTCGAACCACCGGCGAAATTGATCCTCGCCGGCCTCTTCGGCAGGCCCACCGTGGGGGGAGCGCGGGGGATGCCGGCCGCCCAGTTCCTCAGTGACCTCTACCGGGTGCCCGGTCTTGCCGCCGACTTTGACGGAGTCTCCCTTCACCCCTATGCGGTCGACACCCACGTCCTCGAGGAACTGGTCGAAGCCTTCCACCAGGTGATCGTTCGCAATTACGATGACGTCCCGATGTACATAACGGAGATGGGGTGGGGATCGACCAACGACTTCAGCCACGACGCCTTCGAGCAGGGGCCCCAGGGCCAGGTCAGCGAGCTGCGCGGTGCCTATAGGTACCTGATCGCCAATCAGCGGCGCCTCGATCTTCAGCAGGTCGACTGGTTCTCCTGGAAGGACGTCAAGGGAGCCTGCAACTTCTGCGACTCGGTGGGCCTCTTTCACGAAGGGGTCGGTTTCAGGCCCAAGCCGGCCTGGCGCGCATTCGTCGCCCTCACCGGTGGACGATCGCGGCCCTAACGACTCGGTTTTGCCGGAGTCAGGGGCGGCTGAAGATGACCACTGGCCCCTTGTCTCGGCAGACCGTAGGCCGAGTTCACCCCCGAAGGCAACGGTCGGCTGATGCAGTTCGCCACCAGCTACTGACCGCAAATCACAATGTCCTGCTCGGTGGCTCCACAAAGCTGCCCAACATCTCAGCGGAGGCTACGGCGGGTCCCAGCTTGCGCGGGGGAAGCTGCACAAGAAGGCAGTGGGTGGCGAGTGCGGGTTGAGGATCCAACCGAGTGGAAGTGGCGTCGCAAGCGATTCAGGCCGAACGCCGGAAAACCCGGCGCACCCCCGCCCCGATTCGGCGCAACGGCTCAGTCATCCGCCACGAACGCGATGTCAGCACGGTCGAGAGGTCAGCCTGCGCTACGGCGTTCCTGGCCTCGGCCTCGCGAGCGCGAAGCTCGGAGTCGAGCGGGGAATTTGACGACTCGCGAAGGAGGCGTTGAAGCTCCTCGTTTTCGGATCGGAGCGAGGCCAGCTGGGGGTGAAGTTCCGCAGGTTCGGCAGACCGCAGCTGCATGTCTGCCGAATGCTCCTTGGCCCGCGTGATAAGGGATGTCAAGGCCGCCCTCGCAAGCCGGGCGAGAAGCTCGGTCTCGATCGCGTCGCGTTGCTGGCGAATTCTCCGTGTTTCGACAGAGAGCTTTTGACGAAGCGCTTTCGCGCGCTCCTTGTCGAGCACGGTGAGCGCCACATCCCGGGCGCTTATGAGGGGGTATCGACTGAAGGAGTGAACCCGGGCGGCAGGCCAAAGGCCTCGGAGAGCCCCGCGGACTTTTGGGTGTAGTAGGGGTTGTCGCTGATCAGGACGGTGGGGATCTCGAGCATCAGCGAGGTCAGAGCGACGTGGTAGGAGCAGCTCAGAGTGAGGCTAGCGTGGAGCAGATCGGGCACAACCTCGGCCAGTCCATCCGGGGTTAGCACTAGTGGGTCAGCGACTTCGATGCCGCGCTCGGTCACGGCCGCTCTCACTCGTTTAACCGCCGAACGCTGATCGATGCGTCCATCTGAATAGGCGATCAGCGGAAGGGCGATCAGCGGCAGATCGGCGAGCCTGCCGAGCTCTGCGAGGAAATCAGCGCAGAAACCGAGCACCGCCGCTGGGCGCTCTGTGACCCAGTCATCTTCGGCGAAATGCAGATTAACGCGTAACCCTCCGTTGGGAACGCTTGGAACTACGGGGGGCGACAGCCGCCGCAGGACGCCAACCGCGTCGTCGGTTGTATTAAGCACTAACGCCGCTGAGCCGAGCGCCGTCAAGGCAGAGTGGAGTCGGCATCTCTTGTTCCTAGGAGCTCGAACGAGCGCAGGGAGGCTAGATCGATCGGATTCAGTCCTGCCACCCACTCAGCTTCAACCTGGAGTCCAGAGGAGAGGCGGCAGACCGCCTTGGCGCCCCCAGCCGCTAGCAGTGTTAGGGCGGAACCGAGCATCGCAAGCTTTCGGTCACCCCAAAGGCGATTAAGATAGCCCCCTCCGTAGAGGTAACAGGCCCCGATATGAGTTCCCTAGGAGCCGCGACGAGCTGGAGGCTGTCCTCGATGTTGTTGCCGGGGTCGAAGAACAGCGCGTGAGAGAATGGCCACCGGGAGCGCTTCATCCTGTCCAGATGACTGGCCAGGTACTGGCGCTCGAGCAATGGCAGCACGAGCAGGTCGGGGCCGAGACGCCCAACCAGGTCGAGCGCTGCGTCAAGCTGGGCGATGTCACCGTAGTTGCCCGAGCCGTCATAACCGCCAATCAGGATCACAACAGCACGGGCTTCGATGATCGCCCTCACCGTCGAATTCGTTGCGAATAGGTTCGATTTGTCGCAGGTCATGGACGGTCGAGGTGATACCACTCAAAGAAGCGGGCATGGGAGTCCGCCCTCAAGCCCGCAACCCGTAGCGGGCTGAGGTGCCGATCAGCGATGCCGCCGCGCTTGATGCCGGCTCTGGCATAGGAATGCCACTCCAGCCCTCGACGTCGACCACCATATCCGGCTCGGACAGCAACCCGCTCGACAGTTGCTCGAGCGCACTGGCGCGCACGGCGAGGGCCGATAGCCATGCGCCCGTCTTTGAGCTGGTGCCCGAATCCACCCCCACGATGCCCTGCCGCGCAGCTCGGCTTGGATTCGGCGAAGTGCGCTCGCAAGCGACCCTGCTGTTTTGAGCCGATCGATCGCAGTCGAGGTCGTGAGAACCGTCATCGCGGGGACATGGTCCGCAGTGGATGGCGCGTCTCCGCTCACCGCTGCGAGAGACCGCGCGTATTCGACGAGCGGCCGTTGCTGGGGTTCGAGTTCACCGCTCGCGGTGAGGAGGACGTCCTCGCGATCGCAGCGTATGAGCGCGAAGCGGGGAGCTTCGGCGTGCTCGCGGTGGATCAGCGCGGTTGCCTCGTAGGCGTCCCGGTGACGGTCACGTATTTCGGCTTCGAGCTCCTCCGCGCGCTGAAGCGCGGGCCCAATCATCGAGTCGGGCCGACGCCGATATCGGAAGCCGCACCGTCCCGCCAGGAGCCCGCGGAAACCGGCCAGCGTCGCGCTCAGGAAGAACTCCCAGTCCTCGAATCCCTGCTGCAGCGTCTCGTCGAACTCAATCCCTGCTTCGAAGACAGCGCGCCGGATCAGGCTGCCGGTGTCGGACTGGTTCGAAAACAGCTGTCGGTATGGAAGAAAGGGGCGGGGCGCCTGCCATCCGCCCTCCTCGGCGCCGAAGAACTCGAGGGCGGGTGAGGCCCAGGCAACGTCCGGATTCTCCTCCAGCAGTGCAGACAACTTGGCCAACGTGTGGGGGGAGAGCACGTTGTCGGCATCTAGAGGGAAGATTGCCTCGATGTTTGGCCACCTGGCGAACGCTTGACGGATACCGGCGTTGCGGGCTGCGGCGACGCCACGGTTGCCTTGGTGCAGGTAGGCGAGACGACCAGGGCGGGCATCGCGCAGCGCCCGTCCGATCCGGTCGGTGTCCGGATCGGGGCAGCCGTCGTTGACGACAACGACTCCGACTCCCGTCGTGATCTCCTGGTTAAGGGCTGACTGAACCGCCTCGGCCAGGTACTGGGCCTGCTGCCAGACTGGAACGACGACCGCGATCCGGACCGTCGGCGGTGGGCCGGGCAGATGCCGGCGCCGGTAGGTCGCGGGCAGGCCAAGCCCCTGCTTGCTCTTCGCGACCCCTGCCTCGACCGCGCTCTCGAGGTCGGGCCGGCCGGCGGCGCGGGTGGCGTCGAGCAGGTCTTCCCACATCGTGAGCTGAATTACTTGGTGGACCTGGTTTTCTGCGATGGCACCGCGATCGAGATGGGGTGGGAAGGTCGCGATCCGCTCGCGGGCGCCGAGCACCTCGAGCGCCGTCATCGTCAGCAGGCACTTGCTGCAGAGTCCGCAGTTGTAGGCCCCGCCCCTGTTCTCCCAGCAGACCCGCAGCGTCCGTTGGACGGCTGGGTGATCGACGATACTTCGGGGCCGCTCCATGCGGCTGAAGCGGCCGCCGTCGTCGACAATTTCGAGCCCCTCCGTGCTCCAGAGTCGGTCGACCATCCAGCTGGCTCCGTACTGGACATGGGCCTCGTAGTCGGAATCGGTGGCGATCAACACCCTTTCGAACAGGGGAGCAAGGAATAGAGCGACCGCAACTACCGCGCAGCCGCAGTAGGTCTCCCAGCGCGCGAGCGGGTCTGAGAGCTCCCTCAGGTTCGTCTCCACCACGTGCAGCGGGAGGCCGAGCACGCTGGCGGCCTCGCGAAGCCGCGGCTCGATCCTGTCCGCGAGACCCTCCTGGTGCGGGGCGCCCGGCACGAGGTCGGTGCCGCGAACGAAAATCAGGTCGGTTATCTCCGGGTGGTTCAGGATGGTCGACCAGGAGTCGACGCCGCCGCTGAAGAAAGCCGCCACTCGACCATCGGCCTGCGTGGCCTCTTGCTTGCGCGTCGGCGCGACAACCCGCACCTCCCTGAGCGGAGGGTCGCCGAATTCCCAGTCGAGTGACCAGGTGCGCTGGATTGCCTGAAACTCGTGCTGCATCCGCAGCATCCGCGGGCTCACCGGATCAACCATGTTGAGTGTCCCGCCAAAGCGCATCGCCGGCATCAGACAGGCTGCCAGCGCGGCGTCCGCTGTGGGGATCACCGGGCTGTTGGTCCGCAGCCAGAGGGACTGAACCTGCCCTCCAACCCTCGCCTCGAAGGCCAGCTCCCCGGGAGTGCTCCTCAGGCCACTGATCTCGTGCAGACCGTCGGATGGCATCGGAGGAGAGTAAATGACCGTCTTTGCGGTGATGTCGGCGAATGAGCGAGGGGAGGCGCCAGCGTTGGCTGGCCGCAGGTCCGAACCCCAGGGCCGTGTTCGTTTGCGAGCCGGACCAGCAGAGCCCCGACTTGTGCAGCTTCAAGATGTTCACCGGCGTCGCCTCCTATGACACGGGGGCTATTCGCCTTCGCCTCAGGTTCTTCGCCGGTCACGGCTCGCTGTACTTCAACCTGCAGTACGGCCCTGCCACAGGGAGGTCCTTGCTCTTGTGATTGGCATTACCAAGCCGTTGACGGATTCCACATTCAATGCTGGCCGAGCTTCGTCGTGCTGATAGCAGTGATGGCTTGGCTCGCCGCTTTCGGTAATTTCGTCGCCTTGTTCGTCTTGTTCTCACAGGAGCGCGCAATCTCGCCTGCACATATCGAGGAGCTGACGGGTGAGGGGAAGCCTCCGCCTGACAAGGAGAGAGTCTCTTGAGCCGCCTGCTGGTAACCGGAGGGGCCGGATTTGTCGGCTCGAACCTGGCGGTCTCTCTGGCGGGCAGGCATCCTGACTGGGAGGTGCTGGCGCTGGACAATCTCTACCGGCGAGGCTCGACGCTCAACCTGCCGCGCTTAGCCGATGCTGGCGTCGAGTTCGTCGAAGGGGATGTCCGTAACCCCGATGACCTGAAGGCGCTGCCGAGGATCTCGGCGATGATCGAGTGTTCGGCAGAGCCCTCGGTGAGGAGTGGACTTGACGGCGACACTGCCTACCTCGTACACACCAACCTCCCGGCGCCTACAACTGCCTGGAGCTGGCGCGGCGCGATGGCGCCTTTTTCGTCTTCCTCTCGACCAGCCGCGTCTACCCGGTCGCGCCGCAGCTAGCGCTGAAGCTCAAGGAGACACCGACGCGTTTTGAGATCGCTGCCGACCAGGATGTCGCTGGGGTCTCGCCGACGGGGATCTCGGAGGAGTTCCCGATGGACGGCCCCCGCACCCTCTACGGCGCCACCAAGCTCGCCGCCGAGCTGCTGATCGAGGAGTATCGAGCCAGCCTGGGCGTTCCCGCGGTGATCGACCGTTGCGGTGTGATCGCCGGGCCTTGGCAGATGGGCAAGGTCGACCAGGGCGTCTTCACGCATTGGATGCTCGCCCACCACTTTCGCCAGCCGCTCAGCTACATCGGCTTCGGCGGCGGAGGAAAGCAGGTCCGCGATCTTTTGCACGTCGAGGACCTCGTTGACCTTGTCGAGCGCCAGTTGATCGAGCGCGAATCTGGAACGGCCGCACCCTCAATGTGGGCGGGGGGCGCGAGTGCAGCCTTTCGCTCTTGGAGGCGACTGCGATCTGCCGTCGGCTGACCGGCAACGAGGTTCCGATCGAGCCGGTCGAGGAGACGCGTGCGGGCGATGTACCCGTATATCTTTCTGATTGCTCAAGACTCTTCGCGATGGATGCAGTGGCGCCCGCGGCGAGGGGCCGAGCGGGTGCTGACCGATATCTACAGTTGGATCGCGGCAGACGAGGCACGCATCGCCCACGCCTTGAACATTGACGCCCCGGTGGGGGGAAGGGAGTAGGCACGAATGCCGGTCGCGATCATCACAGGTGCCGGGGGGTTGATCGGCTCGGAGGCGGTCGAGCACTTCATCGCCGAGGGGTTTGACGTTGTGGGCATCGAGAACGATATGCGGGCTCGCTTCTTCGGTCCCGAGTCCTCAACCTCGCATGTGACCGAGCGGCTGGTCGCCGAGCATCCCGAGTTCCGCTGGGAGAACATCGATATACGCGACGCCGACGCGATCGATCGGATCTTTCGCGACGCCGACGGGATCGAGCTGGTGATCCACACCGCGGCCCAGCCCTCCCACGATTGGGCGGCGAGCGACCCGCAGACCGACTTCACGATCAATGCCAACGGAACCCTCAACCTGCTCGAGGCGGCTCGCGCCCACGCGCCGGAGGCCACCTTCATCTTCTGTTCGACCAACAAGGTCTACGGCGACACTCCCAATCGCCTTCCGCTCGAAGAGCTGGAGATGCGGCTGGAGCTACCCGAGTCCCATCGCTACTACGAGGGAATCGACACCTCGATGTCGATCGACGCCTCCACCCATTCCCTTTTCGGCGTCTCCAAGGCCGCTGCCGACCTTCTGGTGCAGGAGTACGGCCACTACTTCGAGATGCCGACCGTCTGCTTTCGCGGCGGCTGCCTGACCGGTCCCCAGCACGCCGGGGCTAAGCTCCACGGCTTCCTCGCCTACCTGATGAAGTGCACCGTCACCGGCACCCCCTACACCGTGTTCGGCTATGGCGGCAAGCAGGTGCGCGACAACATCCACAGTGCCGACCTGATCGCCGCCTTCGCCGCGTTCCACAGCTCGCGGCGGCCCGCCGCCGTCTACAACATCGGCGGCGGGCGTTTCAGCAACTGCTCGATGCTGGAGGCGATCGAGGTCTGCGAGCGGATCGCCGGCCGGAAGCTCGAGCTGGGAGATGGGGCGAGGAGCCACGGATCGGCGATCACCGTTGGTGGATCTCCGACCTCGAGCCGTTTAAAGCCGATTACCCCGGATGGGACCTGCGCTACGGGGTCGAGCACATCCTGGAGGAGATCTATGAGGAGAACATCGAGCGCTGGACCGCCGCCCCGGCATGAAGCTCTCGGTGCTGATCCCCGCTCAGAACGAGGAGGGCTCGGTCGGCGCTACGGTCGAGGGTGTCGCCGCCGTGCTCGAGCGGGAGGGGATCGACTACGAGGTGATCGTGGTCAACGACGACAGCCGCGACAGGACTGAAGCTGTCGTCGCCGCGATTGGCGCCGCGAACCCGCGGGTGCGTTTTCACCGTTCCCACCTCGAGCGGGGCTTCGGCAACGCGATCCGGGCCGGCCTCGACGTCTTCGAGGGTGACGCCGTCGCGATCGTGATGGCCGATGCCTCCGATAATCCTGAGGACCTGGTCATGTACCACCACGTCCTTGAGGAGGGCTGGGATTGTGCCTTTGGTTCCCGTTTCATGCCCGGCGCGGAGATCTATAACTACCCACGCCTTAAGTACGTGATCAACCGCCTCGCCAACTGGTTCATTCGCATCCTCTTTCGCCACCGTTACAACGATACGACCAACGCTTTCAAGGCCTACCGACGCGAGGTCATAGAGACGATCCAGCCGCTGCTCTCGAAGCACTTCAACCTCACCGTCGAGATGCCCCTGAAGGCAATTGTCCGCGGCCACACCTACAAGATCCTCCCCACCAACTGGACCAACCGGACCAGCGGCGAGGCAAAGTTGGCGATGAGAGAGATGGGCAGCCGATACCTCTTTATCGTGCTTTATGTCTGGCTGGAGGCGAAGCTGAGCCGGGGTGACTATCAGGTTCGTAACCAAGGCGGGACGCACCCGAGGGCCGGTGCACGCTAGGATTTCACCCCGATCACGAGGAACTGTTTGCCGAGCAGTCGCCACACAAGCGGCACTCGGAGGTAGGCCAGAGTCAGTGCTGGCGAGCAGGGAAGGATTCCGCGGAAGGAGTAGGGCAGGTAACGCGGAACGATGCGCCGGGGTTCAAAACTGGCCGCATAGAGGTGCTCGGCGATCGCGACATGGGTCAGCGCCACGTAGTGATCGGCGCAGTCCCAGTACTCACCGGCGCAGTAGCGGTAGTTCGGCCCCATGATCGCGATCCGCCCCCCCCGTTTCATTGCTTTATGCATTTTCTCCAGAAAAGCGGCGATCGCGTCCTGGTCGTAGAGGTGCTCGAGGAAATTTGAAACGAAAACCCCGTCGAAGTGTGCCTGCGGAAGCTCTGCCTCCATAATTGGAGCGACGATCACGTGAGTGTCAGGCTTATGAGAGGCTTTCTCGTAGGCGACCGCATCGACCGCCCAGGTCTCTCGCGCCGGTACCGCGCCGATGAACTCGCCGCGCCCGGCAGCAGGGTCCAGGATTATTTCCGGCCGATCCATGAGTTTGTGCACATGGGGGGCGATCTCACCCCAGACTGCGGCTCGGACGCCCTGGTCAATGTCGCGGAAGCGGTATGAGTAGAGCCGCTCGTAGTTCACGAGATGGGGAGCGTATCGCCAGGCTCATTCGGGACGTGGTCGGCTGCCGGTCGTCTCCGACCAGACAAGCCAGGCAATCGCGACTGTGGCCAATAGGAGGACGAGCACGGCACAGGCGTCGTTGAGGCGGTATGCGTTGCTGAGCGGGTTGAAGCTGTGGGTGCCCAAGGTAGCGCCGACGGCGAGCGCCAACACCTCAACCGCCCGCAACACCAGCACGATCCGCGCCGGGGTCGAACGAAACCAGGGAAAACCTGAGCCTGCCTGCTGTAGTGCAATGACGGCTAGGATAGCCAAAACCCAGGCCTGCATCCCCTCTCGCAGGAGTCCCGAGCTGGTTGCACCCCAGTAGACGCTGAAAGCCAGGAACGGGAGGACGATGGTGGCGATGATCGCCCAGGTCCAGCGACGCAGCGCCTTCCAGAGGCTGAGCACCATCATCGGGAAGAAGGCGATTCCAAACGCAAAGGGAATCGTGATCCAGTACTGGAAGAAAAAGTGGACTACACCGGGCGAAATGCTTCCAACCGTGTTGATCGAGGGGTTATGACCGTCGGCGAGTGGAAGGTAGAGTGGCACCAAAGTGTTTGCCAGCACGTGGACTCGGAATCTGAGCCACTCGGCCACGGTCGGGTGATAGTTGGGGTAGGCCTGTTCGATGTATTCGAAGAACTGGTCTTGGAGCAGATGCGGCCCGTTGACCGTTCGCCAGAGGAAAACCGCAATCGCGGTACCGATCAGCAGCAGAATCGCCGAAAGAATCTGTGGTCGCTTCCAATTTGCACCGCGAATTGGCCAGAGTGAGATTGGACCGAGTCCGAAAAGACCCCCGAGTGCACTCGGGTGGGCGAGGAATCCAATCCCCAGCGTCAGCCCGCTGGAGAAGGACCGACGTTCAATCAGGAGAACGGCGGCGAGCAGAACAAACGTGGCTGCTAGTAGTTTCGGCCAAGTGAACCATAGGTCGGCGAAGATGAACGGCGTGCTGACACCGAGCAGTAGCGCAAAGCGGGCGGCGGGGATGCCGCCGAGCCTCTTCACCAGCTCCCACAGCGCAAGGAAGACGGTGCAGCTGAAGGTGATCATCGCGATTCGAAAGGCCATGAAGCCCTGGGCGTCAAACGGGCGCCAGGGCTCTTCCGCCGCCGCCAACGGTGGATGGCCACCGCTGAGGAAGACGATCGGAGCGGTTCCCATCCCCGGCCATGGACCACGGCTGGAGAAGTTATAGGGAGCGAAGAGGGTGTCGGCGGAAGCGCTATAGGGGTGAGCGCCGTTGGCGATCAACTGCACGACGTTGTAAGAGATGCGGCTGTCGGGACGTCCCTCTGGGTTCAGCGTTCGTGAAATCGTCCCCCCAAACCATTCGCCCGCCGGCCCCAACGACCAGAGCGATTTGGCGATGACGATGACCAATGCGAGCGCGGTGATCAGAAGGGCCCACTGCTCCTCGGGGTCGAAGATGTCCTCCGGTCCGCATGAGATCAGCGCCCCAAAGATCAACCCGAGAAGTGGTCCGCAGCAGGCGAGGGAGACAGTTTGTGAGCTCGCGTTGCCGGCGAGCACCCAGGCGAGGCCGCCGATCGCAACGAGGGTCGCCAATCCCGGTATCGCCAGGAAGCCGAGCCCGATCGGTTTCCCCCCCGCGGCACGCCAGAGCACTCCTGGGCCGAACATCAAGGAAACCGCCAGCGCGGCGGTGGAGATGACTCGGACGAAATCGAGAAGTTCGGCCCCCGGAGTCGCCTGTGGCCCGTTCGAAGGCGGGTCAGCAAGGCCGAGCAAGCAGGCCAGAGCGCCGAGTGCCAATAGGGCCAGCATCACGCCCCTCTCCCGACTGATCGCCACTATCAGCCCGGTTTCACTTCGTCACAGGGAACGGTCAGCGACCACGACGGTGGCGAGATCGCCACCGAGACTTCCGCAGCTCTTTCGGCCCGACACTTGGCGTTGGCCGCATCAAGGGATCGGGTCCACGACGGTGTACCGCGGCTGGCGCTGTCGCGTACGTCGAAGGAGAAGGCCATGCCGGCGATCAGCACGCCCGCGATACCGCCGACGAGCCAGGGGCCGAGTGAGCGCTGGCGGCGGGCGATGCCGTCGACCAGAACGAGCCCGAGGCTGACCAGCAGCAACGCCGGGACGATCGTGTAGCGACCACCGGCACCGAGGTAGAAGCCTGCGGGCCACTTCATCTGCGGGCCGACCGCCCGTTGGTAGACCGAAACGATGAACATGACAATTGAGATCGGTAGGGCGAGCAGTGCCAGCCAGCGCGCGGCAGCATCGGCGCGGCGCAAACCGAGGTACAGACCAGCAATAGTCAGGACGATCAGGGCAATGAGCAGCGGCCAGCCCAGTACCTCCCAGGCCCTGCCGCCCAGGTGTTCGCCGAGGGCGGCGCCGTCGAGCACCCGCTGCAGGTAGGCGGTCCAGATGTCGTGACTCCAGAGCGGCGCGACCTGCTTTTCGTTTTGCGACAGATATGCAAATACCTGGATCAGCGAGCCGAGCGCCCAGGAACCGAAGAGGATCCCGTCGCGGCGGTCGCGGATCGCAAGCGCGCGGAGTGCGGCGAGTGGGGCAAAGAACCACATCCCCGGCGAGCTCAACGAAGTTGTCAGGATGAAGAGACCCCCAAGCCCAGCCCCCCGCGTTGTCCGTGGCCGCCAAATCAGCAACCAGAAGACGGGGAGGAGCATGAACCAGGAGACGTATGTACCCGAGGCAATCGACTCTAGCGACGCGGTCGGGGCAAGGACGGCGAGCGCGACTAGGGTGCCGCGCAGGTAGAGGTTGCGGATATGGGCGGCACTGGCGAACCAGATGACAAGGCCACTGAGAGCGACGACGAGGGCGGAGAGGATCGAGATCGCCGCGGGAGCATCGCGCAGCGGCAAGAGGTGACCGAAGAGACCGATCAGACGAGGCACGAGGACCAGGTAGCCAGCATACGTCGTCCATAGATCGGTCCAGAGGCTGTGCTGGATCGCGCCCTGGAGGAAGATCGGGCCATCCTCCGCCCAGAGCGAGTTGAGGGCGATTCCGGGGCCGACTCGGAGAAGCTGCAGGACAATCGCCAGCAGGAAGAGGCCGCAGACGAGGAGCGATGCTTCGCCGCGACCGAGCCGCGTCGGTCCCCGTGGCGCTTCTTTGAAAAGGGAATTCCCAAGGTGCGCGCGCAGCGCGAGGATTGCGTCTCTAGCCCGAGCTAGCATCGCAGGCACGATACTTCCAGGATCCGAGATGTCGTTGCCGTACCCTCTTCCAACCATCCGCGGCCAGTTGTTATTAACAGTCGCCACCGAATGCTGCGGCTCGGATGCAGTGATGTCGTGAAAATCGATCTATTCGCCCGACGCGGCAATCCACCAAGATGCCCACGACGAGGACCTCGATCTGGTGGAGTGGACGCGACGGTCTACTGCCGGGGTTCGCACTGAGGTTGACGCAAGCCATCCCAGGGTGAGGCTAGAAGGATCCTCTCGCCCAAGCAGGGCACTCGGGGGAGTGGCCAACACCTTTACCGGTATGTCGCGCGATGACGGCAAACATGCCTCAGGGTCAGCTAGCCATTAGTGACAGCTGGCTTCGTGCGTATCCACACGTACAAGTAACGCCCGTCGGGTGCGGAGAAGCGTCGGATCTCGTGAAAACCGGCCAGCCGCGCGGCGGCTTCGGCTTTGCTCTGCGTCACGAGGGGTGGGAAGTCCCCTTGTTCGCTGCTCATCGTTAAAAGGGCGGTCGGCCCCCCGAATTGTGGGGCCGTGAGCTCCCTCTCGTAGGTGAAGATCGTGTCGTTAGGTTCTGCGGTCAGCTGCGTAAACACGAGTCCAACGTGGCGGTCCAATAAGGAGGCGACGCCGACGCTGTTAGTGTTGATCACCCGGTTGCGCGAGGCTACCGCGACCACCGGAATGGTGTGTCCAGGGCCGATCGGCGAGGCGAGGAGGGTAGCAAGTTCATCGTCGAGGGTGACCCATCTGTGTTCTTTTGGGACGAACCTATAGGGTGGTCCTGGTAGCTGCACCCGGATCGCCGCGAGAGCATGAGGTTGGCCGTTTACCCAGGGCAGTTCGCCGAGCAAAGGAATGTTGACAAGGTGCTTCTGGGAGAGAGATTCGGACAGATCAGACGTAGCAAGGAGGTTGACAGCCCCGATCAAGCTAACAAGCGCCAGAATCGGAACCACCGCCCGCCGCTGATACCGGAGTGCGACGACGGCCAGTGGCGGCAACAGCATCGATAGCGGGAAGGTGAAACCATCACCGCCATTACGAGAACTCATTAGAGCCGCGAAACCGACGACGTATACGACGAGCACCGCGAAGGTATCGGAACCCGCTATCCGCAACAGCGTAGCTCGGCGATTCTTGGATTCGACCAGGCGTTTGACTGCAATCCCGGTCAGGACGGTGAGCCCAGTGAGGATTAGGATCGCTAGCGGCACGAGCAGATCGGTATAGATCGCGTTGTCGGCCACGGCCTTGAATCGAGACCAAGACAGCGGCGAGTGTTCGGTGCCGTAGTACTGAGATTGAGAGCCGTAACCGAAATTGGTTAGGTATTCGTAGACTGGCTTGGAGTTTCGCCAGTACCAAGTGGCGGCAACAATGAACCCCACCACGCTGGCGAGACTGAGGTTGAGGAACCGGATCATGTATGCACCGCGCCCGCGGATGAAAATCAGGATTAACGCGGCGACTGCGACAGCTGGCACAAACGCCACACACATCGTTCTCGAGAGCAGCATCAGTCCAACGGCGGCGCCGAGGGCCGCCGACCACCGACTGCTTCGCATGGCGTCGCTGCGTATCAGTGCATAGACCGCAGCCGAGAGTGCTGCCGCCGCTGGCAACGCGAAGATGTATTCGCGGGTGAAGAGAAAGAGCCCCTCGCTAGTACCTACCGCCAGAGCCGCAATGGCACCGAGCCGAGGACCGGCGAGGCGAGAGCCGATCCCAAACTTAACAACACCTGGATCACCGCGATAGCAATGAGCACTCCAAAGCCTTGCATCAGGCCGGTGCTGAAGATCAGGGCTACCGAGGTCAGCGCCGGTAGCAGCGGGGCGTTGGGGGCCTGGTGTTGGATCGCTTCCCACCAGCCATGCAGCCCGCCGCTTTGGAATCCGAGCCAGTCGTTCAGCCCGATCCCGGTATACCCATACTCATCAATGTTGAGCGGGAAGCCGTGACGGTTCTCCGCTATCCACCAAACGTTGAGGGCGCAGAGCAGCAGCGCTCCAGTGAAGACGATAAGCCCCCACCGAAGCGCCGCACTCCTCGCCAGAGCGGTGCGAATTCGGCTCACAGACAGGACCATACCCAGCTGATTGACGGTTGGTCATGGTTCGGTCTCCTCGTCCGACCGGGACGGTATCTTCTCCCCCACGGCGGTCTCCAGCACCTCCAGGACCTTCGCGGCGTAGTGGGGAAGTGAGTGGCGCTCCTCGACCAACTTTCTCGCCGATGTTGCAATCCGCCGTCGCTCCTTTGGTGGCGCGTTGAGTGCTCGATCCAAGCCGTCCGCCAAGGCTTGCAGGTCACGCGCAGCGCAGAGCCATCCGGTGACGCTGTCGTCGATCAACTCTTGCATGCCGAACACGTCAGTTGCGAGGACGGGCGTGTCCCAGATCATTGCCTCAAGGACAGTTCGGGGGAGCGACTCGACGTCGGAGGCGCAGACGAGAATGTCGGCGATCCCATACCAGGCTTGGACATTGGGAGTGATCGGGATCACGTTGATCCTCTCTCTCATCTGCAGTTCGGAGATAACCGTTTCGAGGTCCTTGGTGTTTGGGTCGTCCTTGCGGCCGCCGACGAAGACGAGGCGAGCATTGGGATGCGCGTCAGCGATCATCGAAAACGCTTGCGCCAGCGGCACCTGCGCCTTGCGCGGCTCGACGGTACCGACGCAGAGCACCACCTCCTCGTCGGGCAATATCCCGGCGCGTTGGCGGGCGCTGGTGAGGCTGAGCCGGCGACGCTCGCGCTCCATCGGATCGATGTCGACTCCATAGGGGAGGGTCAAGCAGCGCTCGGGGCCGATCAGCGGCTCGAAAATGCGGCGGGTGGAGTCGGCCTCGAAGAGGGCAAAACGCGCGTGTGCGAGCGTTGCCTCCGTCTGCTCGCGCACTTTCGGCTGCAGATCTGCCCATAGCAGCCCCGGAGGAAAGCTCTCGTGGATCGCCCAAACGGCCGGTATCCCGAGTGTCCACGCAACCTCGGCGCCGAATGATGCCCCTGAGGTCGCGGTATTGACGAAGGCAATGTCGAAGTTGCCGCTGCCAGCCCATGCGGCCAGCTCACCGATCCTGCCGAGGTGGGCGTCTAAGTGTTCACGCGGCGCCATCGCCGTCATGTGGATGGGGATTCCCATTGCCTCCAGGTCCCGCCGCAGTGGTCCGTCGGTGACGCTCACCAGGGTGAGATCTCTGCCCGGCCCCTTGCGCAGCTCTCGCATCAAGTCCAGGAGGTAGAGCTGGGCCCCGCCGAGGGTAAGCTGGTGGGTGAAGACGAGTATCCGGAGCCGTTCCTGCGGAGCGGGGGGACACCTTGGTGGGGCTGTCGGTCGTGCCGGCTCATCGGTTATTAATTCCCGCGGGGCAAGGACGACCGGGACCGGATCGAACTCGAAGCTCTCCTCGCCAGCGCTTGTCGCGACCACACGCAGCGCCTTGTGCCCGGTGCGCTCCGGCTCAGGGAGGAGAGCGATCTCCATTGCGAGGTCGAATCCAGAGAGGCGGGCGAGCGGCAATTCCGTGCTTTCTTCAACGTCGGGGCGCGGCAGGCTCACGCGCGCCTTGCCGATCGAAGTGCCGTCAAGCCAACCCTCGACTCGCGCCACCGGCTGGCCGCTGTCGAAGGCTACCCACCCATTGAAACGAATGGTCTCTTCATCGAACTCGAAGCCGGGGCGGGGGTGGTCGAGCTTGCCGGCGGTCGTGTCCGGAATCCGGACCGGAGGCAGGAACGTCATCACCGGCTGGGCGCCCGGGCGCCAGAGACGGCGCATTGCTCGTAGGCGCCATCCGAGACCGTTGAGCCGTTGCCCGATGCTTTTCACATTGGCTCCGATGCGAATTTGGCGAGCCAGCGGCGAGTCTTTCCAATCCCCTCGGCAAGGGGAGTCAGCTTGATCTCGACCAGGCGCCGGAGTCGGGTGACGTCGAGGATGATCTGATGTACGTCGAATTCGCGCTCGCCGTGCCGGACCACCGTTGCCTTGCGCCCCACCTCGGCCTCAATGAGGCGCAGGATCTCCAGGAGAGAGGTGCCCTCGCCGCTGCCCACATTGAGCACGGTTGGGCCGTCCTGTCGCTCGAGCAGGGCGAGAATGATGCGCGCTAGGTCACCGACATACAGGTAGTCCCGAATCGTCGAGCCATCGCCAAAAAGCTCGATCGGCTCGCCTCGTTCGATGTGGCTGAGGAAGGTAGCGATGACTCCCTGTCCTCGATCGGGACGCTGGCGCTCGCCATACACGGTCGAGCAGCGCAGAATGCGTGCCTGGAGCCCGTCCTCCCGGCATGCTCGGAGCACCTCTTCCTCGCAGCGTAAATGCAGCGCGCCATAGGCACCATGTGGCCGGACGGGTTCGTCCTCGCTGACGGGGACTCGTGCAGGGTCACCGTAGACGGTGCCGCCCGAGGAGAGGTAGGCCAGCGAGACCCCCGGTCGGCTCCGCAGCGTCTCCAGCACGGCTCGAACGGGGGATAGCGTGAGTTCTGCATCGCGATTCGGCTCACGCTCAGAGGCAGCTGGAAACATGCCTCCTGCCGTATATACGACTCGGCCCACCCCCTCGAAAGCCTGGGCGAGCGTCTCGGGGTGGCTCGCGTCGCCAATCAACAGGCGATCCTGCGGCAGCCGAGACGCTACCTCTTCGTCCGGGCGCGACCGGGTGAGCACCGTGGGCACCTCATCGTTCTCGAGAAGCCCATGAACCACCCACGAGCCGATGAAACCACAGCCGACGACGAGGGTTCGAGTTGGCCGCCGGACCCCCGCCGTGCCCCCTTGCCGCACGGACATATTTTGCACCGCATGAGCCTATCGCTTGCACTCCACGGATCGCCGTGACCGCACCTCTCCGCAGAAGCCCCAAGGAAAAGGGATCGCAGACATGCGTGGACTCGGTCGCCGTGTCGTAACCAGATTGGGGCCCTGCGGGCGCAGTTCACGGATCGGATTGCGGAGGTAAAGGCGGTCACCGAGATGTTTGGGTGGAGCTCGGACCAACTGCATGAGAAGCCCAAGGCGCCATCGAATCAGTTCATTCCTGACAGCATGCTCGCTGCAGACAGCGAGGTTCGAACCGAAGAGCTCGCGTTCACTATCCGTTGCAAACTTCGAGAATCCGGTTCGGTTATGGGACATGTGCGTTGGCATTACGGAGGTGCAACCCGAGTCGACCAAGCTCCGGCTTGAACCTCGATTCCGATCGGATGCCCTTGGTTCTGAGCTAGAAGCAATCGAGCAAGAAATTGCGGAGTGCTGGGGTGCAACACGGTCGCTCAGGGGCTCGGCATACGCAACTTCGACGACAACCGGCCGCGTGACCACCGTCGTCGGCGGGCCCAAGCGACCGGTGCGCTCAATCGCGGCAAGCCATGGCGCAGATGCGGGTTTGTATAGGGATCCACTGCCGTCACCGGCCGCCAGCGCTCGATCAGGGCTTCCTTCTCCCAGTCATCAACCTCGCACGACCGGCTGGAGGACTCGAAATGGTAAAGGACGGTGTCCGGGTCATAGACGATCCGCGCACCCTGAGCCCAGACCTTCAGGCAATAGTCCATATCGTTGTAGTTGTTCGGCAGCGTTGTCGTCAGGCCGCCGACCTCGTCGAATACCTCGTGCCTAGTCATCATGCAGGCGCCGGTGATGGCCAGGTAGTTTTGCGCTACGAGGACGTTATTGGAGTAGCCGTTGAACTCACCGGAGAATCCTCGGTAGATGTGGCCGGGGTAGCCGCCGTTCTCGAACAGCACCCCGGCGTGCTGGAGGCGACCATCCTCCCAGAGGAGTCGAGCGCCAACGGCGCCAATCTCGTCGTTGCTCGAGTACATAATCAGCCGCTGGATCCAATCCGGCGTAACGACCTCCATGTCGTCGTTGAGCAGGAGCAGGTGCTCCCCCTCGCTGTGGACAGCGCCCAGGTTGACCTTGGCCGAGAAATTGAAGGGACGATCGAAGGTCACCGATCGCAGGCGGTCACCTGCGATTGAGCGAAGTTCGTCGAGTACGTCATCCTCGACCGAGGAATCGACTACGCAAACGATCTCGAATGCATCGTAGGTTGAATTCTTCACGATGCTGCGCACACAGTGGCTGACTAGCGCGACCTGCTCGTAGCGAACCTCGCGGGTTTGGCCGTTGGTCGGGATGACGATGCTGACCGTTGGTTGATGGGTAAGCTCCGGTTGCAGGTGGTAGACGCCGGGATTACCCTCGTCGCGCTCGGCGCGCGCTTGTAGGCCGATCCGGTTACAGTGCGCTTGGATCGCTCGGGTGCCAGCCTCAAATGCCCACGGTTTGGACGCTTCTCCTCCGCCGGCTACAGATGTGTCCAGCATCCGCCAGTGATAGAGGACTCGCGGGACGTGGAGCACGGCACGCGCTCTCTCGGTGACCTTCAGCACTAAATCCCAATCCTGGGAACCTTCGAAATCGGCATCAAAGCCGCCCACCTCTTCAACTACGCTTCGTCGCAGAACGCTGAGGTGACAGGTGTACATCTGCGTCCGCATTCGCTCAGGCGACCAGTCAGGCTTGAAGAACGGCCCAGAGTGCCATCCAGCGGCGTCGATCTTGTCCTCGTCGGTGTAGACGTAGTCGGCCTCCGGGTTCGAGTAGATCGCCTCGTGGACGAGTGCCAGCGCATCGGGGTGGAGCATGTCGTCGTGGTCGAGCAGGGCGATGAACTCTCCCGTCGCCAGGCCAAGGGCGTCGTTGGAGGCGGCGGCGATGCCGCCGTTCTCCTTTCGGAGCAGCAGCCGGACCCGCTGGTCCGCCTGTTGTGTCGCTTTGAGCATCTGGCGGACGTGTGGCTGGGTGGAGGCGTCGTCGACGAGACAGAGCTCCCAATCGTCGAAGCCCTGGGCACGAACCGATCGCAGCATCGCCGCCAGCGTGTCGGCTGGGGTTTCGTAGACGGGCGTGACGATTGAGAAGCGCAGACCTGGCACGCTTTTTTATTTCAGCAGTCGGCGGAGAACGGCGCTGGCGAGCGAGAACAGGCGGGGCGCCCGGGCGCGCAGGTTGGGAACGACGGAGTGCAGCGAGCTTTGCTCCAGCTCGGCGAGGCGCCCAAGGGCGGTGCCCAGTTCGGCGTCGCGGGCGATCAGCAGGTCCCGCAGACGCAGAACCTCCTCCTTCTCCTTGGCCAGCTGCTGTTCCAGCCCGATACGCTCTGGCGGCTCATCGCTGTGCCGAGCCTCCGCTGTCGTGATCTTACCTGGCACGGACGCGAGTCTACCCAGGCGCATTCGCTTCGGTTGCCGCCCCGACCTACAGTTCCTCGGCCACTCTGGGCGCTTCCCGTCTGAAGATCCAGGTGCCGAAGGTACAGACACCCAGGAAGATGAACAAGGCCGGCAAGAGGCCGAGCACGCCACCCGCCGCTTGAACCGCGGTCGGCGCATATGGATGATGGACGATCTTGCCACCTGCCTCATGGATCACGTTCGGCACGGTGGGTTCGGAAAGAACCCAAACGCGGACCTGCTCGAAGATGACCGCGAGCGGATTGATCATCAAGATGTGTTCGTAGGTCGGGTTGTCGAATGCCGTGACCGGATACAGGATTGGCGTCGCGTAGAACAGCACCTGGGCGCCCACGATCCAGATGATCTGGATGTCGCGGAATCGAACGAAGAGCACCGAGAAGGCCATGCTGATCGCCGCCGTAAGGACGGCAAGCGCCAGCAGCGCAAACGGAAAGAGCAGCCAGGTCCAGGCCGGGTCGACGCCGAAAGCAAGGAGGAAGATGAAGACGACTACCAGGTTGAGGCAGAGGTTGAAGGTTCCGGTCAACACGGTGGCGAGGGGAATCACCAGCCTCGGGAACTGAGTCTTCCGCACCACTCCCTCCTGAGCCACCACCGAGGTGATCGAGCTGGTGCTCGTTTCCTGAAAGAAGGTGAAGAGGACGATGCCTAGCAGTAGTAGCACCGGGTAGTGCTCGACTTCTTCCCTGCCGATTTTGAAGACTTTGGTGAAAACAAAGAGGAGCACCCCGAACAACATCAGTGGGCGGACCAGGGACCAGAGGTAGCCGAGCACGGTCCCGAAGTAGACGCGTTTGAACTCGGTCACCGAGATCAACCAGAGCAGGTCGAAGAAGCGGCGAGGAGTTCCGCCGAGGGCCGAGGGACCGCGGACGTCGCGCAGGGGCAGGTCCGCCGCGGTCTCGCTGATCGGAAACTGGCTCACCGCGCCCCCCCGCCGCGCTCGATTACGGCCGCGGTCGTATGTGGGAGGAAGACGATGCCGCGGTCGTTGGGACCGCCGAAGACGACGAAATCCATGGCGTTGGGCACGTAGAGCGCGATGCCGCCTTCAAAGGCGCGGTTGATTCCACAGTGAACGAAGTAGTGACCCGGCGCCAGAAGATTGTCCAGGGTCGACGCGACCCTCACCCGCTCGCCAGCGGCGAGTGCGCGTTCTCCTCCCTCGCCGACGGCAACACCGAACTGGAAGACGCCCACGCCGTCCCCGTTGGCGATCACGAAGCCGACGTCAAGGCCTACCAGGTCTTCACGGGCTTCGATCTGGACCCGCAGCCCTATCTTCTCGCCATGCTCGATCGTGTCGACCCTCTCCTCCTTTTCGTTCTCGATGTGAGCGTCCAATATCCGCACCACGCTGTTGCCGGCGGATTCGACCCCGGCACGGTGGTCGCTTTGGCCACGTTCGAAGTTCAGCTGCAAATAGCTGCGGCCGACTTCGGCCGGGTCGCCAATCTGCTGGATCTGGCCGCCGTCGATCAGCATCGCCCGGTGGCAGTAGTCCTCCACCGTCCTCATCTCGTGGGTTACGAGAACGATCGTCTTGCCTGCCGCTTTCATCTCGCGGAAGGCGTCGGCGCACTTCTGCTGGAAAGCCGCGTCGCCGACCGCCAACACCTCATCGATCAGGAGGATGTCGGCGTCGACCTCCATCATCAAGGAGAAGGCGAGCCGGACCAGCATGCCCGAGGAATAGTTCTTCAGCTTCAGGTCGACGAAGCCACTGAGTTCGGCGAAATCGAGCACGGCGTCGATCCGATTGCGGGTCTCCTGCGGCGTCAGGCCCATCATCACCCCGTTGAGGACGACGTTCTCCCGTGCCGTCAGCTCCAGGTTGAAGCCCACGCCTAGCTCGATGAAGGGGGCGAGCCGGCCGGCCATCCGGATCGTCCCGGCGTCGGCCCGGTAGATGCTGGCGAGCAGCTTGAGCAGCGTGCTCTTGCCCGAGCCGTTGCGACCGACGATGCCGAAGAACTCACCCTGGCGGATCTCGAAAGAGACGCCGTCGAGGGCTCGCAGCTCTCGGTAATCCCGAGACGCGAACGGTCTCACCACTCGCTCTTTTAGCGAGTCAACCCGCTGGGTTGGGATGCGAAAGGCCTTATGCAGATCCCTGACCTCGATCGCAAGTGGTGCGTCAGGGCCAGGGCGGGCGGGCACGTTCACCGCGCGGGTGGTTGCGATAGCGTCTTTGGTCGGCATCTGAGGGGCCTTTCAGCCTGGCCGCGGTTGCTCCGCGAACCGGCGATGATGGCGAAAAGCTAGCGCGACGCTCCCATCTCATGGCTTTCGCGGCGGAGATGCGGCTGGATCCGTAGCGGTGGTGATCCACGGCTGGAACTCGCTGGGCGATGATCCGTGCGACGTGCTCGCAATTATGACCGGGCGGAGAACCTGCCCTCGCCCGGCGGGGTCGGGCCTACGCCGACGGACGTGCTCGGTCTCTGGCCGCTCCCTGCCGGTAGGCTGCAACCTCGCATGGAGCCCCTCAAGGGACTGATCCTCTCCGGCGGGGCCGGCACCCGCCTGCGCCCGATCACCCACACCTCGGCGAAGCAGCTCGTGCCGGTCGCCAACAAGCCGGTGCTCTTCTACGGGATCGAGGCGCTGGTCGATGCCGGGGTGACGGAGATCGGGATCATCATCGCGCCGGAGACCGGGGACGAGATTCGTGCCGCGGTCGGGGACGGGTCGGCATTTGGGGCGCAGGTCACCTACATCGTCCAGGACAAGCCGGCCGGGCTCGCCCACGCTGTCCTCACTGCCGAGGAGTTCATCGGCGGCTCACCCTTCGTCATGTACCTGGGCGACAACCTGCTCCGTGACGGCCTCGCGCGGCCTGGTCTCCACCTTCCGAGCCGACCAGCCCGACGCGCTGATCCTCCTCACCCCGGTCGAGGACCCGAGCTCCTACGGTGTCGCCGAGCTTGACGGCGAGCGCATCGTCCGGCTGATCGAGAAGCCCAAGGAGCCTCCCTCCAACCTCGCCCTGGTCGGCGTCTACCTGTTCGGCCCGCCGATCTTCGACGCCGCCCGCGCCCTCGAGCCCTCCTGGCGCGGGGAGCTGGAGATCACCGAGGCGATCCAGGGCCTGATCGACGATGGACACCGCGTCCAGTCGGAGATCGTCACCGGCTGGTGGAAGGACACCGGCCAGCTCGGGGACATGCTCGAGGCAAACCGACTGGTGCTGGAGGAGATCGAGACCCGTCTCGACGGGGACACAGACGACTCCCGCATCGAGGGCCGGGTGGTGGTCGAGGAGGGTGCGGTCGTGACCGGCTCGGTCGTCCGCGGCCCCGCCGTGATCGGCGCCGGCGCCCGGATCGAGGACGCCTACGTCGGCCCCTACACCTCGATCGGCGAGAACGTCCGCATCTGCCGCTCAGAGGTGGAGCACTCGATCGTCCTCGCCGGGTCGGTGGTCGAAGACCTCGGCACCCGGATGGAGGCCAGCCTGCTCGGCCGCAACGTCAAGCTCACCCGCAGCGACGGGATGCCGAAGACGCTGCGCCTGCTGGTCGGCGACAACTCCGAGATCGAACTGATCTGATGAAGCTGTTGGTCACAGGCGCCGCGGGAATGCTCGGTCGCGACGTGATGCTCGCCGCCGGCAACGCCGGCCACGATGTGGTCGGTTTCGGTCGCGCCGAGCTCGACGTGACCGACCCTGCCGCGGTCGGCAGGAGGTTCGGCGTTGAGCACCCCGACGTGGTCATCCACTGCGCCGCCTGGACCGACGTCGACGGGGCGGAGGAGGCCGAGGAGGCGGCGATGGCGGTCAACGGGACCGGCGCCGGCAACGTCGCCGCAGCCGCGGCGGAGGTCGGCGCCTCGGTCGTCTACGTCTCCAGCGACTACGTCTTCGACGGCGCCAAGGGCGCGCCCTACGTCGAGAGCGATCAGCCGGCGCCGCTGTCCGCCTACGGGCGCACCAAGCTCGCCGGCGAGGAGGCGACCGCTGCCGCCAACAAGCGCCACTTCATCGTCCGCTCCTCCTGGCTGTTTGGCATCGGCGGCTCCAACTTCGTCGAGACGATGCTGCGGCTGGCCGCCGAGCGCGGCGGGTCTCGTCGTCGCGCGACCAGGTCGGCTCGCCCACCTACACCTGGCATCTCGCCCACGGCATCGTCCGCCTGATCGAGGGGCTTGAGTACGGCATCCATCACATGGCCGCCGCGGGCTCCTGCTCGTGGTATGAGTTCGCACAGCGAGATCTTCGAGCAGGCCAGGGTCGAGTGCACGGTGCTGTCGGCGACCACCGAGATGCTCGGGCGGCCGGCGCCGCGACCGCCGTACTCGGTGCTGAGCAGCCAGCGCGAGCATGCGATCCGGCTGCCCTCCTGGCAGGAGGGCCTCGCCGGCTACTTGGCCCAGCGCCAGGCGGAGATGGAGCCGGCGGCGTGAAGCTATTGGTCACCGGTGCGGCCGGCTTCATCGGCTCGACCTACGTGCGGCTGATCGACAGGAGCACGAGGTCACCGTGCTCGACAAGCTGACCTACGCCGGGCGGCGCGAGAACCTGCCCGAGGGGGTCGAGCTGGTTCATCGGCGCGATCGAGGACCCGGATGATCGTCCGCGAGGCGATGGAAGGCGCCGACGCGGTGGTCAATTTCGCCGCCGAGATCGCACGTCGACCGCTCGATCGATGATCCAGGACGCCTTCGCCCGCACCCACGTGCATCGGCACCGGCGTGCTCCTCGATGCCGCCCGCGAGCTGGGGGTCGTGCGCTACCTGCAGGTCTCCACCGATGAGGTCTACGGCTCGATCGAGTCGGGCTCCTTCACCGAGACCTCGCCGCTTGATCCCTCCTCGCCCTACTCGGCGACCAAGGCCGGCGGGCGACCTGCTGGTCTCCGCCCACTTCCACACCTACGGCTCGGAGGCGGTGATCTGCCGCGGCTCCAACAACTACGGCCCGCGCCAGTACCCCGAGAAGCTGATCCCGCTGATGATCCTCAACGCGATGCACGGCGACCCGCTGCCCGTTTACGGCGACGGCCGCCAGATCCGCAACTGGCTCTACGTCGAGGACTTCTGCCGCGGGATCCACGACGGTGCTGATCAACGGCCGTCCCGGGCGAGGCCTACAACGTCGGCGGTCCGGACGAGTGCGAGAACATCGAGGTCGTCAGGCGGGTGATCGAGCTGGCCGGCGCCGAGGAGTCGCTGATCGAGTACGTCAAGGACCGCCCTGGCCACGACCGCCGCTACTCGCTCGCCAGCGACAAGGTCCGCGAGGAGCTGGGTTGGGAGGCGCAGGTGCGCTTCGCCGAGGGCCTGGAGCTGACCGTCGCCTGGTACCGCGACAACGACGAGTGGTGGGGGCCGATCCGCTCCGGCGAGTACCGCGAGTACTACGAGCGCCAGTACGGCAAGAGCCTCGGCTGATGGCCCAACGGCTGGAGACCAAGATCGACGGCGTCGTCCTGCTGGAGCCCGAGGTTCACGGCGATGAGCGCGGCTTCATGGTCGAGACCTTCAGACGTGACACCTGGGCCGAGCTGGGGGTCGACGTCGAGTTCGTCCAGCACAACCACTCGCGCTCTGTCAAGAGCACCTTGCGGGGCCTGCACTTTCAGACCGAGCCGGGCCAGGCGAAGCTGGTCCGCTGCCCCCGTGGGTCGATCTTTGACGTCGCCGTCGACCTGCGCCGCGACTCGCCCACCTACGGCGGGTGGGAAGGCCACGTACTCGATGACAGAAGGCACCACCAGCTCTTCGTCCCTGCCGGCTTCGGCCACGGCTTCGTCGTCCTCAGCGACGTCGCCGACGTCGCCTACCTCTTTCCAGCACCTACGACCCGCTGACTGAGGCCGGTATCGCATGGGATGACCCTGACCTCGGCGTCGAGTGGCCGATCGCCGAACCACTCCTCTCCGAGCGCGACCGGACCGCGCCGAGGCTCGCCGAACTGGCCGATTCGCTTCCTTTCTGAGGAGCGGCGCAGCTCATCTCGATTGAGCCCCGCCCATCGTTTCGGCGAGCAGCTCGCGCATCCGGGCGGTGAAGCGCTCGCGGGAGAACTCGGCGGCTCGGGCGGCGAGGCGCTCACGGTCCCAGTCCCCGGCGGCGATCGCCTCGATCGCCTCGCGCAGGGAACTCGCCGTCGGGTCGGGGAGGAGGAAGCCGTCGACGCCGTCGCGGACGATGTCCCGAGCCCCGCCGGCGTCCAGCGCGATTACGGGCGCGCCGGCGGCGAGTGCCTCGACCATCGTGATCCCGAAGTCCTCTTCGCCGACGTGCAGGAAACCAGCGGCTCCGCGGTACAGCTCGGCCAGCTCCTCGCGCGAGATCCAGCCGCGCAGCTCGACGTTGTCGGGCAGCTCGGTTCGCAACTGCGCTTCCAGCGGGCCGATGCCGACCATCGTCAGCCGCCGAGGGAGCCCGCGGAACGCCTCGGCGACCAGCTGCGGGCGCTTGTAGGGGACCAGACGGCCGACCCAGAGGAAGTGCCGCCGCTCCGCATGGGTGCGCGATTGCAGGTCACTCAGCTCGACCGGCGGGTAGATCACATCGGCGTCGCGGCCGTAGAAGCGGCGGATGCGCTCTCGCACCGCGCTGGAGTTGGCGATGAGCCGATCGGGGCGCTGCGCGGCGGCTCGGTCGCGGCGTCGCAGCCAGCCCGAAAGCAGGCGCAGCCCGGCGCCGCGCGCACCGTGCAGGCGACCCCGCTCGGTCTCGGTCAGCCAGGCATAGCGCATCGGCGTGTGGCAGTAGCAGACCGTCGACGTGGCGGCCGGGGGTGAGGCGTTGATCGCGCAGGAGTGGGAGGAAATCACGACCGCCCGGTAGGGGCTTAGGTCCAGCGAGCGGAAGTAGTGCGGCATATAGGGGAGGAGGTAGCGCCAGCGCCCCGGGTCGTGGCCGACCTGGCGCATGCCCGGGAGTCGCGACGCCCGCGACTCAGCGACGATTCGGGCCGCCAGTTTGGCTGGAAGCAGCTCGCGCGCGGCGTGGAAGGTGTAGATGTCGACCCGGCTTGCCTCGGCGAGGACGTCATTGGCCAGCGCCTCGACCACGCGCTCTGAGCCGTGGTAGCCCTGGAACCAGTCGTGCACGATCGCAACCGGCCGACCGGTCCAAGGGGCGGCGTCGTCGCTCATCGAACGCCAGCGTAGAGCAGCGGGTCAAGCCGCAATCTGCCAAGCTCGCGCACTGGATGGACCCCGTCCCGCCCGCCGTCACGGTGCTAATCGGCACCTTCGACAACCAAAGGACCGTCGCCCGGGCAATCGCCTCGATTCTGGGACAGACTGAGCCGAGGCTCGAGCTGATCGTCATCGACGACGGTTCAAGCGATCGCTCGGCCGAGACGGCACTGGAGGCGATCGGCGCTGACCCGCGGGGAAGGGTTATCGGGCTCGAGCAAAACGTAGGCATCGCGCGCTCGCTGAACGCTGGCTTGGAGGCCGCCGCCGCCCCGGTCATCGCGATCCAAGACGCCGATGATTACTCGGCGCCAGAGCGCCTCGCGCGGGAGCTCGGCGTGCTCGCGGCCGAACCGGGGGTCGCGGTGGTGGGAGCTCGGATGCGCGAGGTCGACCTCGACGGGCGGGTGCTGCGCCCCCGCACCACCTTCGCCGCTGGAGACGTCGGCTCGGTTCTCCTGCACTTCAACCCGATTCCCAACAGCTCAGCCGCGTTCCGGCGTGAGGTGGCCCTTGCCGTCGGCGGCTATGACCCGCGCTACCGCTACGCCGCGGAGTACGACCTCTGGCTGCGGATTGGGGAGCGCCACCGAGTCCTCACGCTTGACGAGGAGCTCTGCACGCGCGTGATGGGCCCGACCAATGTCGCCGCACGCGCTGAGCGGGCACAGCTGGCTGAGGGGATTGCGATTCGGGCCCGGGCCCTGCGCCGACGGCGAAGTCTGCGGGGCGCGGGCGGGCTGGCGCGCCCGCTCGTTTCCTACGTGCTGCCGATCCGAGCCAAACGGGCCCTGCGCGAGCGGCGCGGTCAGGCGCCCTGACTGGGAGCGCCTGCCCCCAGGGCAGCCTCGTACTGTTCCCGCGTCCCGGCCAGGAATCGCTCGATCCCGAACTCGGCGCGGACCCTGGCGCGAGCCGCGGTGCCGAGCCGGATCCGGGCGTCTGGGTCGGCGGCGAGCCGGGCGAGGAGCGCAGACATTGCCGCGACGTCGCCGGCCGGGAAAACGGCGCCCGCGTCGCCAACCGTCTCGGCGTTGCCGGTCCCGTCGGCTACGATCGGGCAGAGGCCGTGGGCCATCGCCTCCAGCAGCGCAAACGACATTCCCTCCCGATGGGAGGGAAGCAAGAACAGGTCCGCGGCCGCATATAGATCCTCGAGGTCCTCACGCTGACCCAGTGAGCTGACCCCGACCCCTTCGCGGGCACGGGAGTTGACCTTCTCTTCAAGCGGCCCCCTACCCGCGATCAGGAGCACGACACGGGCGCCGCGAGCCCGAGCCGCCTGCACCGCGTCGATGGCGCCCAGCGGGTCCTTGCGCTCCTCGAGCTGGCCCGCGAACAGGATCGCGACCTCCTCGATACCGAGGCCCAACGAGCGCCGAGTCTGATCTCGCCGTGCGGCGCTCGCCGGGTCCGCCTTCGGCACGCCGTTTCGCACCACGACCAGCCGGTCTTGAAGTCCCGGAGGCAGGATCGAGGCGAGATCCTCGCGCTCGTCTTGGGCGATGCAGATCATCCGCCTGGACGCCTTGATGGCCGCCCGAAGCCGGCGGCGAACCAACCACGCGCTTGCTCCCCGCGCCCGCCGCAGGCGGTGCAGGCCGTGGCTAGTTATCACCAGCGGCCGTCCCCGCAAGGCTGGTGCGGTGAGCATCGCCGCCATGTCTCCGTGGACGTGGACCAGGTCCGCGCCGTGGCCGAGTCTGACGATGCGCCGCCGGCGCCGCAGCACTGAGATGATGCCGCGCAGACGCGAACGGGTGACGCTGAGCGCCACGCGGTGGTGACTGTAGCCCTCGAGCTCTTCGAGCAGGTCGACGTACGTCTCCGCTCCTCCCCCCGGATGGGGGAGGACATGCAGGACGGTGCGCATAGCGCGCGAGGCTACTAGCGGTGGCCGCGTCGATGGCGCAGCAGGGCCCGAACGGCGGTCAGCCGCCGCCACCAGATCCCGGTGAGCAGAGAGAGCTCGATCCCCATCGTCTCGTTTTCTCCCCAGAGCCGCCGCAGCGAACGAAGCGCCAGCCAGGCGGCGGGTTCCGGCGGCCGTCCGAGACGAGCCACTCGGCGCACGGTGCGTGCCTTGCCCGGCTGCAGCCTCCGACCGGCCCTCGTTTCGATGGTCTGCGCGGCGAGCCCGATACGGCGCACGTTGTTCTCGTAGGAGCGCTGGCCATGGTCTGCGACTTGCTCCAGGCTCTGCCATGGGTGGCGCCAGCTCAGCAGCCGCCCAGCATCCCAGGCTCGCATCGCAGCATCGTGACCGCGCGCCGCGCCTCGGTGCTGCACGTAGTCATAAAGAGGCCTATCGAGATAGGCGATCCGGCCGGTCGCCAGGGCCACCGATGCGATCCACTGGTCGTGGAAGGGGTCTCCGATCGGCTCCGGGAAGGGCAGCACGATGTCGAGCAGCCCGCGCCGGAACATCGAGGCAGCGCCGGTCACGGTGTTTGCCAGCAGCAGCGAGGCAAGGTTGGTGTGGTTGTTTTGCCGTCCGCGCCAGAAGGTGTCGGAGATGAGCGCCCCGTCCTCATCCACGATCCGCATGTCGCTATAGACGAGCTGGGAGTCTCCGCGCCCGGCAAGGAGCTCGGTCAGCTTCTCTGGGTACCAGTAGTCGTCCTGATCGGCCAGGGCTATGAACTCGGCCTGAGGCGGGGCCATCAGCAATGCTCGTTCGAAGTTGAGGTAGAAGCCGAGCTGCCCCTGCGAGCGCGAGAGCTCAAAGCGCGGATCTTCGGAGATCAGCCCCCGCAACAGGTTGAAGCGCTCTTCGCAGGAACCGCCATCGCTGATCAGGCAGAGCCAGGCGTCATGGGTCTGTCCTTTGATTGAGTCGATCTGTCGCTCAAGCAGCGCCGGATCTGGCTCGAAGGTGGCCATGCAGATCGCCACCAGAGGAGGCTCGGTGGGCATCGTGCTCTCAGTAAGCGCCTTCGCCGTGGATGATCGCGCGGGGCGTGCGCAGCAGGATCGCCAGGTCGGTCAGAACCGAGAGGTTGTCGAGGTAATCGCGCTCCATCGCGAGCCGCTCCTCGAAGGTAAGGTCGCCGCGCCCGTATACCTGCATCGGCCCGGTCATCCCTGGCCTCACCTCGAGGCGACCGCGCTGTCGCTCGTTGTACAGGGCGACGACCGCCTCCTCCTCGGGGCGGGGTCCCACCAGCGACATCTCGCCGCGCAGGACGTTGAACAGCTGTGGCAGCTCGTCGAGACTGCTGCGACGCAGCCGCCGTCCGATCCGCGTGATGCGCGGGTCGTCGGGGATCTTGAAGGCCGGCTCGTCCAGGGTCGAGAGGTCGATCAGCTCCGGCAGACGACGCTCGGCGTCGCTGACCATTGTGCGGAACTTGAGCATGTTGAATGGCTTGCCAGCTTCGCCGATTCGCCGCTGGCGGAAGAGCACCGGTCGGCCGGAGTCGGCCAGGATCGCCACCGCGATCAAGGCCAGGAAGGGCGAGAGGATGACCAGCAGGAAGGCGGCGCCGATTACGTCCATTGCCCGCTTAATCGCGATAGTTGAGTGTGGCGGGGCGCTGAAGCGGAAGTCGAGCACGGGCAACTCGGCCAGCCGGTTCAGCTCGATGCCCCGCCCGAGCAGGCCGAAGTGCTGGGGAAGGAAGGTCAGTGCAAGGCCCGCCGCCTTGCACTCCTCGATCAGCTGCTCGGTTCCCGGCTCGCGCATCTCTTCTTCGGTCACGATTACGCGCTCGATCGCGTGTTCGCGCGCCACCCTGGAGATATCAGCGACCGAGCCTAGGCGCGGTAGGTGCGCGGCTGTCGACTTGGACTGCGAGGAGAGGTAGCCAGCCAGCGCCAGTCGAGTCTCGGGGTGGGTCAGGACGCGCCGGGCGACGACGTCGACTGCATCCGGCGGCCCGATCACGATTCCGGTCGCGACCGGGGTCAGCCGATGCCAGAGGAAGCGCACGAAGCCGCGCAGGAAAAAACTGCCGGCGAGGGCGCCAACCCCGATCGCGATCGCGCTGAGCGGGGAAAGTGAGCCGATCGGGCTAAGGGCAAGTAGCCCGTCGAGTACCAGCACGCCCACCAGGCTGGCCGAGACCAGCGAGGGCAGCTCATCGGGCGTACTGTGGCGGATCCGCCGATGGTCGTTGTCATAAAGGCCGTGGAGCTTGAAGACGAGGATCCAGGTTGGGCTGAAAAGCATCGCCCAGAAAAGCGTTCCGATCGTGGTGCTGGCGCTCGCTGCGGTGAGGAGGCAAAGGGAGGCGGCCAGCGCGGTCCAGTCGGCCAAGGCGAGCAGTCGGCGCAACATGGCGCCCCGGCGGCGCGATTCGCGAGCGCCCGGGCTCGGCTCTGGCAATGGGCCGGTAGCCGACCTCTTTTCCCCGCTGCCCGCGGAGCGGGAGATGGCCGCCGCGCGCCCTCGCTTCGTTGAAGAGGCCTTGCTCATGTGCAGCTTTCAAACCCTTCGCGGAGGCACTTTTCTTCGGGATTCAGCCGCTGGGCTTCGCGGCGGTCCGCCCGCGCCGCCACTTCGTCGCCCGCCTTGTGCTCGACTCGCGCCCGCAGGTAGTAAAGGAGCCAGCTCTCTTCTTCGCGTTCGATTCCCTTGTTGAGCCAGGCGATGGCTGACGGGTAGTTGCCTTCGAGCTCGGCCAGCAAGCCCAACTGCTTGTAGGGGGAGGTAGCCCAGGGCTCGATCGAGCGGGCCGCTTCGGCGTCGCTGACGGCGCTTTTCAGGTTGCCTTGGGAGGCCGCCGAGTTGCTCGAGTTGAGCTCGCGATCGACCAGTAGCGGCCCGACCAGCGCCACGATCGCGATCCAGGAGACCGCCAGCCCACCGAGGGCGAGCCGGAAGCGCCGCTGCGCCTCTCGCGTGTCGTCAGTGGCGCGCTCCCCCGCCAGCTGTGCACAGCGGGCGGCGACGAGGACGCCGGTGGCGAGGAAGAAGATCGCGCCCATCGCCGCGATCTGCCAGAACCAGTCGATTGCAGAGCCGATCGCGAAGGCGAATGCGGCCCCGAGCAGCGCCGCGTACAGATCGCGCTGCGTTTTCCCGCGGGCTGAGCGCCAGGTCGCGACGCCGCTCCAAAGCAGTGTTCCCACCATCGCCAGAACGAGCAGACCGCCCACCACCCCCAACTCGGCGAAGGCTTGCAGGTAGAGCGAGTGGGCGTCGAGGTTTGCCATCGAGTTGTGCCGCAGCAGGTGCCACGAGATTCGGTAGGTCCCGGCACCGTGGCCGAGCAGCGGCTTTTCGTCGAAGGCGTCTATCGCGACCCGCCAGAATTCGGCGCGACCGCTGCCGGAGAGCTGGGTGAGATGTTCCTGGGGGCTGCTCGGCGGTCGAACTTCGTTAGTGGAGAACTGGTGCCAGGCGCGGCCCCCGACAGCGACCGCGCAGGCGATTGCGACCAGCGCCGCTGCCAGTGCAATCCTCCGCAATACGCGCGGGTTTCGCGAGGCGGCGAGGGCGCGGCCGGTCAGCAGGCCCTCGCGATGCTCAAGCCGCCGCAACCCCACCGCCAACGCCGCCGTCAGCAGGCAACCGCCGGCGAGGACGACGAGCACACCGAGGCCCTCGCCGGCGACGTGGGAGTTGGCCAGGTTGTTGGCGAGGCTCGGGTCGCCCTGGACCACTAGCACCGCCGGCAGCGCCCCCACGGCGCCGATTGCGAGCGTCGCGAGCAACCAGAGCCGGTCGCGTGAGAGGATGATCAGGCACCCGCAGGTAATCGCCAGCGCCAGCAGGCCGCCGCGGGAGTACGTGAAGTAAAGAGCGAGAAGGATCGCTGGCAGCGAGAGGACCGCGAGCCAGCGCAGGGCGGAATTGAGCGAGCGACGGCTAAGCCAAAGCGCCAGGCCGGCGCCAATCCCAAAGACGACACCGTCACCGTTCCAGTAGCCGAGGGGGTAGCTGAGCCTCGGGTAAGTGCCGGGGCCTTCGGCGACGGAGAGCAGGTGGGGCAGCAGCCTGGAGGCCAGCGCCAGGGCGGCGACGAAAATTAGGGAGAGAGCGATCCCTTCGCCGAAACGTTGGCGCTTTTTGTCTGTTTGAGCTACCAGGAAGGCGGTAAGGAAGAAACCGAGGTAGACCACGATCCGGTCCGCCTCGATCACGCTCAGCTCGATCGACTCAGACCAAAGGGATGAGAATGCGGAAAGAATCGCCAGCGCCCCGATCAACCCGCTCCCCCAGTAAAACGGCCGGGCCAGTGTCGCTCGGCTGGCGACGCCGAAGACGAGCATCGCCGCAACAAGCAGCCAGGCGACCAGACCGCCGATGTGGCGGTCGCTCAGCTCAAAGCCGCCACCGGCAAGCGCCAGGCCACCAATCAGGACCAGTGGCAATATGGCAGCAGCCGCTTGCTCTAACCTTTTTAACCATGCGATGGAGCTGCCACCGTCGCCGGCGCTCGGCCGGGACAATCCTCGGACCTCTTTTAGTGCTTGGTCTGGTGGCATCTACGTGCTTGCCGGTCGCCGCTCGCGCTGAGACCGTCTACGAACCTGAACAAACGACGATCCCGAGCAAGGGAAATTCTGAAGCTCATAGCTCTGTAGCACCGTCTGGAAGCGGAAAGGGCGGTTCGGGTGGGCCCGGAAACTCGTCTTCACGGTCAGGCTCATCTCATGGCACGGGCAGCGGAGGGGGCACTGGCCAGAGTAACCCAGCCAACGGCTCGACCGGTGCCCAGCAAGCGCTGACGAAGTCAGAAGAAGGCAAGTCACCGGCGTCCGCCGGCGCCAATTCCGGCGGCAGTTCCTCGCCCCTGGTCCCGATTCTGATCGCGCTCGCCACCCTCGCGGCGATCTCGATCGGCGCGGTAATCGTTAGGCAGCGGCACCAACGCCGCGGTCCCAACGGCCAGGTCTCGCCGAAGGCAAGCTGACCGCGTGCAGTTGACGATGATTCACGCCTGGAAGGCGCGTGCCCTGCTGTCGGCGCTCGTCGTCCTCGCCACGCTCGGGTTCGCCGCCACAGCCGAGGCGCTGCCGACCGGGTTCTGGGGTGTGGTCCCACAGTCGACGCTCAGCGCAGAACAGTTCCAGCGCCTTGCCCAAGGAGGGGTCGAAAGTACACGGGTCACGTTGGATTGGGCCTCGCTGCAGTCCAGCAGGGGGGCGCCGATCGAATGGAGTGGTCCGGACGCGATCATCGAACGGGCGGCGCTTGCCGGAATAGCCGTATTGCCGACCGTCACCGACGCTCCGAGCTGGGCGGTGAGGAATACTGGAGTGCAGGGTGGAGGGGGGAGCACGGCGCCCGCTCGCCTGCCGATTACGGGGGCCGCCGCGGCAGGCTGGGAGAGCCTTCTCGCGCAAGCGGTCGAGCGCTACGGGCCCGGTGGGGAATTTTGGGCGACGCATCCCTACGTGCCGGTGCGGCCGATTCGCACCTGGCAGATCTGGGATGAGCCGAACTTCAAGTACTTTGTCGCGAGGCCCAACCCAGCCGAATACGGAAAGCTGATCAAGCTCTCCTACTCGGCTCTCAAGGGGGCTGACCCGGGAGCGAAGATCGTCCTTGCCGGGCTCTTCGCCCAGCCGAAGGGGGCGCGGACGCGATCGGGCAAGCACACAAGCTTGAACTGGTTCGCGAGCGACTTCCTCGAGGGGATGTACAAGTCGACGCCCGGGGTGAAGGCGGACTTCAGCGGCGTCGCCCTGCATCCCTACACGAGCAGCTGGCAGCACCTGAGGCCCGAGATCGAAGAAGTGCGCGCGGTTTTGAGGGACAACCGCGACGCCGCCAAGGGCCTTTGGATCACCGAGTTAGGCTGGAGCTCCGAACCAGCTGACCGGGGGGATGCGTTCGCGAAAGGTCCTTCGGGTCAGGCCACCCAGTTGAAGGGGGCCTTCAATCTGCTTGAGGAAAACCAGAGCCGCTGGCGCATCCAGCAGGCCGACTGGTTCTCGGTTGACGACCTTGCCGGGGCCTGCAACTTCTGCGGCGGCTCGGGCCTGTTCGGACCCGGGTTCACGCCGAAGCCTGCCTGGCGCGCATACGCCCAGCTCGCCGGCGGCACTCCCTAAGCAGTTGGCCTACGGCCGAAGGCGGGGAGCGCAGGCCAGCTGAACCAGCGATGCAGGACGCGTAAGATCGGTGGGTTGAGCACCGACGCGAATTTGTCTGCGAACTCCAACCCACTGGCGCTGTTCAGCGCCCCGGTGAGACGGTGGTTTGAGGACTCCTTTGAGGCGCCAACCCCCGCCCAGGTGGGTGGCTGGGGGGCGATCTCCGGTGGCGCCAACGCGCTGATCTGCGCTCCGACCGGGTCGGGCAAGACCCTGGCGGCCTTCCTCTGGGGTATCGACCGGCTCTCGCCGAAGCGAGGGGATGGCGCCGGGGGTGCGCCTGGTCTACGTCTCCCCGCTCAAGGCGCTCTCCTATGACGTCGAGCGCAACCTGCGCGCCCCGCTGCGCGGGATTGGCGCCGACGATCTCCGTCGGCCTGCGCACCGGCGATACCAGCCAGTCCGAGCGCCGGGCGATGCGCAAACACCCCCCGGCATCCTGATCACCACCCCCGAGTCCCTTTACCTGATGCTCTCCTCGGGGGCAAGGGAGATCCTCGCCAGCGTCGAGGCGGTGATAGTCGATGAGATCCACGCGGTGGCACAGAGCAAGCGCGGCTCTCACCTGGCGCTGACCCTGGAGCGCCTGGAGCGCCTTGTCAAGGGGTCGGGGAGGTTTCCCCGACCTGCGGGTGCAGCGGATCGGCCTTTCCGCGACGCAGCGACCGCTTGAGCGGATTGCCCAGTTCCTGGTCGGGCCAAAGCGCGAGTGCGCGATTGTCGACGCGGGCCACAAGAAGGAGCTCGACCTCCAGATCGTCGTCCCGGTCGAGGACATGGCCGAGCCCGGGCGCGCCCAATTTCCCTAACTCAGACGGCGTTCCCGCCGCAGGGGAGCCCAACGCCCACATCCGCTCGATCTGGCCCGCGATCTACCCGGAGCTGCTCAAGCTGGTCCGCGAACACACATCGACGATTATCTTCGTCAACAACCGCCGTGCCGCCGAGCGCCTTGCCAAGCGCCTCAACGAGCTCGCGGCTGAGGAAACTCCGGGGGAGCTGCCGGCGACTGAGCATGGGGGCCACGCCCAGCTGGCGGTGGTGAACCGCCCGCCGCTGAGGAGATCGCCCGCGCTCACCACGGTTCCTTGAGCCACGAGGAGCGAACCCTGGTCGAGGAGCTGCTCAAGTCGGGCCGGCTCCCGTGCCTGGTCGCGACCTCCTCGCTTGAGCTTGGGATCGATATGGGGGCTGTCGACCTCGTGATCCAGGTCGAGTCGCCGAAGTCGGTGACCCGCGGCCTGCAGCGAATCGGCCGCGCCGGCCACGGCCTCGGCGAGGTCTCCAAGGGACGCATCTTCCCCAAGTTCCGCGGTGATCTGCTCGAGTGCGCGGTGGTCGCCCGCGGCATGCGGGAGGGGAGCATCGAGGAGACGGTCATCCCGCAGAACCCGCTCGACGTGCTCGCCCAGCACCTGGTCTCGATGGCGGCCCTCGATGAGTGGGACGTGGATGAGATCGAGCGCTTGGTCAACGCCACCGAGCCCTTCCAGCGACCTCTCCCGCGAGCAGCTGGAGAACGTCCTGGACATGCTCGACGGGCGCTACCCCTCCGATCGCTTCGCCGAGCTGCGCCCCCGCATCGTTTGGGACCGGACCACCGGCCGCATCCACGGCCGCAAAGGGGCGCGCCAGCTCGTTGTTACCAACGCCGGCACGATCCCCGACCGCGGCCTCTACGGCGTCCACCTCCCCGACGGTCGCCGGGTCGGCGAGCTGGATGAGGAGATGGTCTATGAGGCGCGCCCCGGCCAGACCTTCCTTCTCGGGGCGACGACCTGGCGGATCGAGGAGATCACCCGCGACCGCGTGATCGTCACGCCGGCACCGGGTGCGCCTGGCGCGGTCCCCTTTTGGAAGGGCGATGGGATCGGCCGCCCCGCCGAGCTGGGCCGGGCGATCGGTGCCTTTGCCCGCGAGGCCGTCTCCCGCGACCCCGCCGAGCTGGCCGCCGAGTATGACCTTGACCGCCGCGCCGCCGAGAACCTGATCGCCTACCTGCGCGAGCAACAGGCCGCAACCCGGGTCCTCCCCTCCGATCGCTCGATCGTGGTCGAGCGCTTCCGCGATGAGATCGGCGACTGGCGACTGTGCGTCCTCTCCCCCTACGGCGGCCGGGTGCACGCTGCCTGGGGACTTGCCCTCGCCGCCAAGGTTCGCTCCGAGCGCGGGCTCGAGGCCGACGCGATCTGGTCTGATGATGGCATCGTCATCCACCTCCCCGACGCTGATCAGCCGCCGCCGGCCGACCTGGTGATGGTCGAGCCAGACGAGCTCGAGGACCTGGTGGTGGGCGAGCTGTCTGGCTCGGCACTGTTCGGGGCCCGCTTCCGCGAGAACGCCGCCCGCTCGCTGCTCATCCCGCGCGCCTACCCGGGCAGGCGCACGCCGCTTTGGCAGCAGCGGCTGAAATCCCAGAGCCTGCTCGAGGTGGCGCGGGACTTCCCCCGCTTCCCGGTCGTCCTTGAGACCTACCGCGAGTGCCTGCGCGACGTGCTCGATCTTCCCTCCCTCGGCCAGATCCTCCGCGACCTGCACGCGCGCCGCCTCAGCCTGGTCGAGGTGGAAACCCCGACCGCCTCGCCCTTTGCCTCCTCGCTGCTCTTCGACTACGTAGCCACCTACATGTACGAGGGGGACACGCCCAACGCCGAGCGACGCGCCGCCGCGCTGTCGCTTGACCGCGACCTGCTGCGTGAGCTGCTCGGCCAGGAGGAGCTGCGCGAGCTGATCGACCCCGAGGCCTTGGAGGAGGTCGAGGCCCAGCTGCAGCATCGTGCCGAGGGCGGTCGCGCCCAAGACCGCGACGCCCTCCAGCAGATCCTGCGCACCGTCGGCGACCTCACCGCCGCGGAGTGTGGTGAGCGTGTCGCCGAGGGCTACTCGGCCGCCTCGATGTTGGAGAAGCTGGTGGCCGAGCGGCGCGCCGGCGCGGTACGGATCGGCGGCGAGGAGCGCTACATCGCCGCCGAGGACGCCGGCCTTTACCGCGATTCGCTCGGAGTGCCGCCTCCCGCCGGCCTGCCCGAGGTCTTCCTCGCCGAGCACCCCGATGCGATGCGCGCGCTGATCCGCCGCTTCGCCCGCACCCACGGTCCCTTCCCGACCGCCCGCCTCTCGCCCGTTACGGAGTGGACCCGACCCCCGCTCTGCGCGAGCTGGAGCGCGAAGGGGCTCTGGTTCGCGGCGAGCTGTTGCCGGGAGGGACCGAGCGCGAGTGGTGCGATGCCGACTCGCTGCGCCGCGTCCGCCGAGCCAGCCTCGCTCGCCTGCGCAAGGAGGTCGAGGCGGCTGACCCCAGCGAGCTCGCCCGCTTCCTACCGAGCTGGCAGAACGTCGACGCCCACCGCGCCGCAGGAGCCGGGCCCGACCGCCTGCGCGAGGCGCTGATCCCGCTCCAGGGCCTCGCCCTCACCCCGAAGGTCTGGGAGGGAGACGTGCTGCCGCGCCGCCTCGGCGCCTACTCCTCCGCCTGGCTCGATGAGCTCTGCACCAGCGGCGAGGTGGTCTGGATCGGCGCTGGTGCACTGGGCCGCAGCGACGGCCGCATCGCCCTCTACTTCCGCGAGGACGTCCGCCTCGCCGGCCCCCCGCCCGCCAACGCCAAGCTGGAGCGCGCCGAGGGCGAGGTCCACGACGCGATCCGCGAGCGCCTCGCCGCCGGGCCGGACTTCTGGCTTGATCTGCTCGCTGACCTCGACTTCCCGGCGGAGGAGCTGCACAGCGCCCTCTGGGACCTCGCCTGGACGGGAGAGGTGACCAACGACGCCTTCTCGCCGCTGCGGGCACCGCGACTTCGCGCCGTCCCCCCAGCCCGAACGGGCCGGTCGCCGTTTCGCCCGGCGCCGTTCGCTCACCGGCGCCACGGTGCAGGGCCGCTGGTCGCTGACCGCCCCGCTCTTCGCCAACGCCCCAGCCCTCGGCCCCCGCCTGCGCGCCCAGGCCGAGCTGATGCTGGAGCGCTACGGGATCGTCACCCGCGAGACCGTCCTCGCCGAGGGGGTGCCCGGCGGCTTCTCCACGCTCTACGCAGAGCTGGGCAACCTCGAGTTGCTCGGCACCGCCCGCCGCGGCTATTTCATCGAGGGTCTCGGCGGCGCTCAGTTCGCCCTTCCCGGGGCGGTCGAGCGCCTCCGCTCGCTGCCCACCGCCCAGGGCGAGCACCTTCTTCTCGCCGCCACCGACCCCGCCAATCCCTACGGCGCCTCGCTCCCCTGGCCGAAACTCGAGGGAGGTCGCCGCCCGGCCCGCGCCCCCGGTGCCCACATCCTCCTCCGCGACGGCGAGCCGATCGTTTTCATCGAGCGCGGCGGGCGCGGCATCCTCCGCCTCGCCGACTTGAATGATGCCGAGCTTGCGGTGGCGATGCGAGCACTTTCTGACGCCGTTTCCGCCGGACAACTGCCCAAGCTCGGGATCGAGAAGCTTGACGGCGAGCCGGTGATCGGTTCCGGGCAGGAGGAGGTCCTGCTCAGCGCCGGCTTCAGCCGCGGCCCCCGCAAGCTCACCGCATCGACCTGAGGCGCACCCCGCCCGCCGCTGTGATAATCGCCCCGATGGCGGAGGGCGAGGAGAGCGCGGTCGAGCTGCTGGGAAGCGTGCCGCTCTTCGCCGACCTAGAGGAGGGCGAGCTGGAGAGCTTCTCGCGGGTCGCCGTTGCGCGCTCCTTCCCGGCTAGCACCCGCGTCTTTCACGAGGGCGATCACTCCGATGCCTGCTACATCGTCCGCAGCGGCAGCTTCCGGGTCACCCGCGAGCACCCCGACGGGCGCGCCATCACCCTCGCCACCCTCGGCCCGGGAGACATCTTCGGCGAGCTGGCGATGCTCGACGGTGAGGCTCGATCGGCCAGCGTCGAGGCGCTCAGCGACGGCGAGCTGCTGGCCCTGCCGGCCGGCGACGTGCGGGCGCTGCTTGCCCGCCACCCGGAGATCACCGTCAAGCTGGTCGGCGCCCTGGTGCGCCGCCTGCGCGCCGCCAACGAACGGATCTCACGCCAGTCCTTTCAGACCGTTCCCAGCCGCGTCGCCGGCGTCCTCTCCCAGCTAGTCGCCGAGGAGGCTCCGCGCGAGGGCGACCGCGGCGAGGTGACGATTCGCATGAACCAGGCTGACCTGGCGCAGCTCGCCGGGACCTCGCGGGAGAGTGTCAGTCGATTTCTCGCCGATCTCGAGCGGGCCGGAGTCGTCCGCTCCGGTCGCGGCCGGGTCACCGTTCTTGACCCCCCCAGGCTGGGCAAATACATCTACTGAGTCTCGGGCACGATTTGGCTTCACAGAGCGGGAAACGACCCTGCTGGAGCCCGTTGGTCCACGCCTGTGGATGGTGCTGAGGGGCGCATATCTGGCGCAAATCCCGACCCGATCGCCAGCTGGTTTCAGCCGACTGGGGAGTCCCGGTTTGGAGATCGCTCGCCCGAACGGGCCAGGCACCCTGTTCTAGCTCAATCGCGTCCACTTCGGCACGGGGGGAAAGCTGACGGGCCGGACCAGGGAACCGCACCTGATGGCTTGATTGGAATACCTGCAGAGGAAACCCTTCGGTAAAGGCTCTTGTGCTTCGGCAGGTTGTCGAACGGCCATCGGACACCCAGGCTGCGCTGGGGCTTGCCTTGGTCATGGTCCCCTCGCCCAAGAGATGGGGGCGCATATGGCTCACCCAATTCCCGGATTTCGGAGAGCCGCTCATCGATCGCGGACCCGGGGCCCCGTTCTCCCGCTTTGGCTCGTCTGGATCGAGCACTCCTCGCCCAACCGTCTCAAGCGGCGCTCGGTCTAAGACCGACTCTTGGTCGTCAACGGATCGGGCAGGTTGAGACGGCGGCGAGCGGCACTCACCGCGAAGACCGAGGTGCGGCACGCCCTGGCGATCATGCCGTCGGGCTGATCGGGGCTGCGGCTGACCTCGAACTCGATAATGGCGGCGCGGCGTAGCTTCGCCCGGGCCGCGACGGGGCTATCCACCGGCGCCTCGGCGAGCGCCGCCTCGGCGGCGCGATCGCGCCTGCAGAGGAGGCAGAAGCGGCCCTCCCGAGAGTTAGCCCAGGTATCCGGCAGGCAAACCGGAGTTCCGTCGATCCGACTCGCGCTGACGCCGCAGCCGTCGCAGGTCCACCGGCGCGCGGTGTCGCGGGAGCGGCTCACACCGACATCCTGCGCTGGCGTCGGCGTCGCCGCGGTCCCTGACTCTGCCGGGACGCCGGCGTCGCCGGGACGATTTGCCCGATCCCGCGCTCGAACTCGCTGGCAAGGCCGAGGTCACGGGCGATGAGGCGCATCTGTCCTGCCTGATCGCCGAGGACAAAGCTAGTCCCGGCGCCGCGCCGGCCGGCCCTGCCGGTGCGGCCGATCCGGTGCACGTAGGCGTCACGATCGTCGGGCGCGTCGAAGTTGATCACGTGGGCGATATGGGCAACGTCGATGCCGCGGGCGGCGACGTCGGTGGCGACGAGGACGCTTACCTCGCCTCGATCGAAACGGGCGAGTGCGCGTTCGCGCTGGCCCTGGCTCTTGTCGCCGTGCATCGCCACCGCCTCGAGCTTACGGCCGCGCAGGCGCTTGACCAGGCGGTCGGCCCCTCGCTTGGTGCGGACGAAGACCAGGGTGCGCTCACCCTCGAAGTCGCGCAGCTGCGCGGCCAGGTGATCGAGCTTGGCGTTCTGGGAGTCGACCGCGACGAAGCGGTGCTCGACCTCGACCTCGTCGGCCACGCCGCGCTCGGGCGCGGCTTGCGTGTGATGGCAGGGCTGGCGGGTGTAGGCGGCGGCGAACTTGCCGGTCGCCCCCTCGAGCGTCGCCGAGAAGAACATGGTCTGGCGCTCGCGCGGCGTCTTAGCGAGGATCCGGGCGACCGCCGGTCGGAAGCCTAGGTCGAGCATGCGGTCAGCCTCGTCGAGGACGAGGATTCGCACGCGTTTGAGCGAGATCGCATCGCGGGCGAGCAGGTCCTCGAGTCGACCCGGCGTGGCGACGACGACGTGGGCGGCGGCGGCCCGCTTGATTTGGGGCCCGAAGCCGACCCCGCCGTAAACGGCGGCGACGCGCAGGCCGCGGGCGCGGCCGATCCGATCCAGCTCGTCGACGATCTGGCTGGCGAGCTCGCGGGTGGGGGCGAGGACGAGGCCGGCGAGCCCGTCGGCGGAGTCGATCCGCTCGACCAGCGGGATGCCGAAAGCGAGCGTCTTGCCCGATCCGGTCGGGGACTGGACCAGCAGATCCTGCGCCGCGAGCCCGTCACGGATGACCAGCTGTTGAACGGGGAAGGGCTTGGTGATTCCGCGCTGCGCGAGCGCGCCAACCACAGGTTGAGAGATGCCGAGATCGGCAAACGAGGCGATGTTGTGAGCTCCTTTTGAGCGATTGGGGGAGATCCAGCGACCCAAGACGCTCAGCAGCGCACCGAGGAAACGGAACCTCTCGGGTCGGCGATTGCGCCAAGCCCGACTCACCTACCGTAGCAGCCTCTTTGCGCGGTATGGGTGGAGGCGATCAATCTCGATCCTGCCAGTTGATTGACCTCACCCCCCGGCCGGCAAGCCATCTTCTATCTGGCGCATCTACTGGGGCAGGGGCAGTCCCAGCGCCAGCCTTCCGGCATGGCAGGCATTCCCGCGATCCAGAGCCGTAACTACCTCTACCGAGTGTCAGGCAGATCTGACCCAAGTAAGAGCGATGGCCGCCGCAGCGCGTCTGAGCTTGACCGTGAGTCGCACCCGAGCAAACGGAATAAGTGCCCACCAAGGACCTCGCGGGTGAGCTTGAGACCACCGATGGAACTCTGCGTTTAGGCCCATGTTCTGCGCTTTTCCTCGCCTGGGAGTGGAAGTAACCCGAACCTTGGTATTGGCCTTTTTCCTAAAGGGGGCTATCTTGCATAGACAAAGCAGCAAGCGCGAGCGCAAAAAGCAGCAAGCGCGAGCGCAAAACGTTATGTGTTGGTCGCGCTATCGCGAGGTCTGATGACGCCGGTGGGGAAAACATCGAGGTTGCTGTTCATATTGATCGCGATGATCGCTGCGGTGTTCGCTCATTCCCCGCTGGCCTCTGCAGAGGAACCGGTGACTGAGGCTGCTAACTCCCTCCGTACTGGCTGGTACCCCGACGAGCCGCAGTTAACTCCCCAACTCCTCCAAGGCGGTGGTTTTGGGCGCAGCTTCGATACCCCACTACAGGGTCAGGTCTACGCGCAGCCGCTGGTTTCGGGAAATACCCTGCTCGCCGCGACCGAGGACAATTGGATCTACGGGATCGACCCGCAGACCGGGGTAATCCGGTGGAGTCGCAACGTTGGCACGCCCTGGAATATTGCTGACCAGAGCGGCTGCGGAACTCCCGGTCCCCATGTGGGGATCACTGGCACGCCGGTGATCGATCCCTCCACCAACGTCGCCTACTTCGTCTCAAAGACCTACGCTTCGGGGGACTCGGGACCGGCGGTCATGGAAATGTACGCAGTCAGCCTCGCCACCGGCGAAGAGGAACCCGGTTTCCCGGTATCGATCTCAGGGGAAGCTGAAAACCTCCCGGGAGTCAGTTTCAACCCAACCAAGCAGTTGCAACGCCCGGCACTGCTGTTGATGAACGGCGTCGTCTACGCAGCCTTCGGCAGCCTCTGTGACAGCCCCCCCTACCAGGGCTGGATCTTCGGGGTCTCCACCTCAGGCGGCTTCAAGGCGCGGTGGGCCACATCGAAAGCAGGCGCCTCGATCTGGCAAGGAGGCGGCGGTTTGGTCTCTGACGGCCCAGGCCAGATCATTTTCGCCACCGGCAACGGCGAATGCAACGGATGCTCAATCGGTGGCTCCTCTCCACCAAAAGGACCTGGGAACAACCCGCCGGAAGACCTTGGCGAGTCGGTGGTGCGGGTCCAGGTACAGCCAGATGGCTCTCTCAAAGCGACTGACTTCTTTTCCCCCTTCGACAATGTCGCGATGGACGAAGGGGACGGCGATCTCGGCTCCGGGGCGCCGATTGGGCTGCCCGCGCCCTACTTCGGCACCAAGTCGATTCCCAACCTCCTGGTTCAGGTCGGTAAGTGGGGCATCGTCTACCTTCTCAATCGAGACAACCTCGGTGGCATGGGCCAGGGTCCAGCCGGGGGCAACGAAGTCGTGCAGGAAATTCCCGAAACCGGTGGCCTGTGGGGCTCAATGGCTGCCTGGCCCGGTGATGGCGGCTACCTCTACGTACCTTCGACCGTCTACGAATCAGTCGGGGGTTCCCTCGAGGTGTTTAGGTACGACACAGAAGACGGCACTCCCCACCTCTCGCTGGTGGCGAATTCCGCGAGCATCGCCTACGGCTCGGGCTCTCCGTTGGTCACTTCCAACGGCACCGAACCGGGCTCGGGCATCGTCTGGCTCAGCCAGTGCAACCAATCTCCTCCAGAATGCGAAGGCTCAACACTTGACGCCTACAGTGCGGTGCCGGTGGGAGGAGTCTCCCAGCTGCTGTGGAGTGGGGAAATCGGTGTCTCCACCAGGTTCGCACGCCCCGATGCAAGCGACGGGCACATCTACGTCGGCACCTACGACGGCCACATCCTCGGTTTCGGCGCCAACACCCACACGCTCAGCGTGACCCTGGCCGGCGCTGGCGCTGGTTCGGTCAGCTCCGACGTTCCTGGGATCGAATGCGGCTCGAGTTGTTCGCACGCCTTCATCTTCGGCACCAAGGTGACGCTTACCGCGTCCCCCGCCGCCCACTCCCAATTCAGCGGTTGGTCTGGAGGCGGCTGCTCGGGGACCGCTGCCTGCGTTTTAGCCATGAGCTCAGACACCGCGGTGACGGCAACCTTTGCCCAGCTGCCCGAAGCGGTCATTACAAAGACGGCCAATACATTGATCACCAGGGCGAAAATCAACCGGAAGCAGAGGAAGGCGACCTTGGCTTTCAACGCCACCGGCACCGCCACCGGCTTCCAGTGCAAGCTGATCAAGCCAAATGTGAGCCACCACAGGCACTCGCGGGCCTCATTCTCAAGCTGCGCCTCACCCAAAACCTACGCACGTCTGCAGCGCGGCCGCTACACGTTTGAGGTTCGGGCGTTCAACGCCGCTGGCCCCGATCCAACCCCGGCGATTAAGAAGTTCAAGCTATAGCCACCCGGCCACCCAGAACTTGAGAGGTAAGGGGCCGGTTGATCATCCCCGCGAGCTTGAAGACGGATTTTCCTCCCGCCTGCCGTGTGAGTGAGGATCGCGCTTTAGGATCGGCACGGATGCTGAGCGCTTCGCCGAGGGGAGGGGCGCGTCCCCGGTCTCAGCGAGTGCGGCGGGTACTCCCGTCGCCAGCAGCAGCTTCACTCGGTGAGAAGCGGGACCCCGATCGAGGTCGATGGACCGAGGCGGCGGCGCTGGCCCTGGCTCCATGCAGCCCGGACTAGGGAAGCACCAATAATCGCCCACCGCGACCTGGCCTCAGCCGTTCTCGCCAGGCGGGGGCACCCTCAGGTTCTCGGAGTGTCCCGCTTCGATCCGCGACCACTGGGCGATCGGACGTCCATTTATGCGGTAATTGTGCACGTCTCGCTTTGGCCAGCCGGGGGGCGAGTCCTCCCATCCCTCCTGGCGTCCGAATGTGGTCAGGTCCATCAGCCCATAGCTGTAGTCCATCGCCTCTACGCCGCGGCCATTGGTCCAGTAGGTCTCGAAAACCCGATCACCCTGCCGCAGGTAGCAGACCAGGTGATAGCTGCCGATCTGGCGGCCGCTGAGCAGCGTCTCAAGCGACCCTTGGGCTGAGTACCACGGCATCGTCCAGCCCATCAGGTCACGGTAGCGGGCGCTCTCGGCGTAGGGCCCCTGGCAGAGGGTGGCATAGGTGATGTCGCGATCGTGCAGGTAGGAGAGCTCGCCGATCTGGCTGGTGTAGCGGGTGCAGCCCTCGCACTGTTTGGCGGCGGGCTCGCCGGGGTACCACATGAAGTAGTAGGCGATCAGCTGCCGGCGGCCCTCGAAGGCCTCAAGGAGGCTGAGCGGCCCCGCCGGGCCGACCAGCCCAGTAGTGCTCTCAACTTCCACCACCGGGAGTCGGCGCCTGGCAGCCGCGATTGCGTCGCCTTCGTGGGTGTGGGCCTTCTCGCGGACGCGCAGGTCATCCAGCTCGGCCTCAAACTTTGCCCGGTCAACGACGGTGGGGACCCCTGCCTGATCGGTGTCGGGTTCGGGTTCGCCGGGGTTCGCTTGATTTTGCATTTGGTCGCTCCTTCAGTTTGACGGGGATCGATTTCCTGGGTCCGATGGCTAGTTCGGCCGTTCTGTTGCGCGCGGCCGGGGGCGATTGGCGGCGCAACGCCCGGAGGCTCGCTGGCCGGATGCTGGGTCGGGAGCAGCTCGCACCCCTTTGCTGGATCCTCGAAGCCGGCCGAGATTGCCCGCTGGGCGCCTGATCGCGGCCTTTCGCAGATATCCAGAATCTTTACCTAATTTTGACCAGCCGCCAAGCTTTGCGAGCAACTCTGGGTTCGTCACCACAACGAAGGAGGCACGCATGCCCCAGTTGCTCGTAGTGACCGATACCCCGCAAGAGGTCCCTGCAACCGTCGTCTACCGGGAGCGGATCGCCATCTCTGACCTTGAGTCCGACCACTTTTCCGGCCAGCTCGTCGAGCGGGTCGGCTGGGCCGTGCTCGACGCCGATCAGCTCGAGCACGGTGCGGACCGAGGGTCAGACCAAGGCGGAGGGACGGGGTCGAACTAGGCAGCGATGGTCTGCCCCGCAATCTTGCCGTCTCCCGCGACTCGGCCGGCTCTCGCTGATCGGCCTAAGCGGGCGGTTGGTTGATCCGAACCAGATTGCCGGACGGGTCGCGCACCGCAAAGTCTCGCGTGCCCCACGACTGGTCGGTCGGCTCTTGGACGATCTCGGTGCCCGATTCGCGCAGCTTCTCGAAGGTGGCGTCGAGGTCGTCTGTGTGGAAGTGGATGCCGTTCAGGGCGCCCTTGGCGAGCAGCGCGGCGAGCGCGTCGCGGTCTGCAGGGCTGCCGTTTAGGTAATTGGTGAGGACGATCGCTACCTGCGGTTGGGAGGTGGCACCGACGGTGATCCAGCGGAACTCACCCCGGGCGACGTCGCCCCGCAACTCAAGGCCGAGTTCGTCGCGGTAGAAGGAGAGTGCGAGCTCAGGCTCATGGACTAAGACGAAGCAGGTTGAAAGTGTGAGGTTCATGTCGCAAGGCTAGGGAGCATGCGCCGCGAGCGCTTCTCCGATCCTGCTCGGCTTGTGGCTCGGGCGGGTCAGATCCTTTGTGAGGCAGCCCGGAAGCCTCGCGAGTGCGCTGTGGTCACGGGCCCGGTAGGCCGTCGGCGGCGCACCCACCAGCTCGCTGCAGCGGGCGCTGAAGGAGCCGAGAGACGAACAGCCGACCTCCAGACAGACCTCGGTGACCGACAGCTCTCCGCGGCGCAGCAGCGCCTTCGCCCGCTCGATTCGCCGCGTCATCAGGTAGGCGTAGGGCGTCTCCCCGTAGGCCGCGCGGAACTGCCGCGAGAAGTGGGCGGGCGACATCAACGCGGTGCGGGCAAGCGCGGCGATATCCAGCGGTCGCGCGTACTCGCGGTCGATCAGATCGCGGGCGCGGCGCAGATGCGCTAGGTCGCGCAGGTGTCTCGCCGCGGCGGGCTGCGGGCTGCTCACCGCCGAGATCGTTCCACATCTCCCCAGCCTCCGCCGCTGATCTGGGACCGGTTGAGGGGCCCGGCGCTCGCGCCCAGCGTTCCGTTGGCGATCAGCGCCAGCATGATCACTCCCAAATCGGCGGGGCGATCTTCTCGAAGGTCAATTCCGGCCGCCGGGGCAAGCATTTGCGAGCACAGGCACGATCGCGCCTGTTTGGCGAGCGCCGAGGCCCGATCACGGCGTCCTGGCCTCTCAGCCTCCTCCTCCGGCGCCCTCCCGGCGGCGCCGTTTTCACAGTTCCCGAGCGCTTCGGATACCCTCGCTCCCGCATGAAGGGCGGTGCTTACGTTCTCAACTTCTACTCGGCGGTCTTCATCGACCAGCTCAAGCGCGGTCGAAAGACGGCGACGATCCGGCTCGGGGACAAGAGCAACAAGTATGAGCGCGGCCAGGTTGTCTGGGTCACCGTCGGCTTCCGCCACAGCCCGCGCGAGAAAATCTTCACAGCGGTGATCGACGACGTCGAGGTCAAGCGGGTCGGGGATCTCTCTCCGCGCGACATCGAGCACGACAATCCCGAGTTCCGTCGGCTCGAGGAGACCTCCAACTTCCTCGAGCAGATCTACGGGCGTCCGATCTCCCCCGAGGACAAGGTCACGGTGATCCGTTTCTCCCAGATCGTCGAGCGGCCGGGCTCACATTTCGGCAACGGCGAGACCCCGCACCACAACTAACATGCCCCGACGGCTCGGAGTCGCTATCTTTCGACTTCTTGGCACTCTCCCTATGTGAGTGCCAAATCCAGTTAGAACTTTCTGACCGATAACGGAGGTACACGGATGAAGCTGAAGCCCCTCGGGGACCGGCTGATTGTCAAGCCGATCGATGAGGAGGAGACGACCGCAAGCGGCATCGTCCTCCCCGATACGGCCAAGGAGAAGCCGCAGAAGGGCAAGGTTCTCGCCGTCGGCGACGGCGCGATCCAGGAGGACGGCAGCCGCCGCCCGATCGACGTCGCCGAGGGCGACGAGGTCCTCTACTCCAAATACGGCGGCACCGAGGTAACCGTCGAGGGGGACGACCTACTCGTCCTGCGCGAGTCGGATGTCCTAGCCAAGCTCGGCTGACCCCGTCAACAGGACTTAGAAGAACAAGGAGGACTGAATCCAGATGGCTCACAAGGAGCTGAAGTACAGCGAGGAGGCACGGGGGGCCCTGCAGGCCGGCGTCGATACTGTCGCCAACGCCGTCAAGGTCACGCTCGGCCCGAAGGGGCGCTACGTCGTGCTCGACAAAAAGTTCGGCGCGCCCACGATCACCAACGACGGCGTCACGATCGCCCGCGAGATCGAGGTCGAGGACGTCTTCGAGAACCAGGGCGCCCAGCTCGTCCGCGAGGTCGCCACGGCGACCAATGACGTGGCCGGTGACGGCACCACGACGGCGACCCTGCTGGCCCAGATCATCGTCCGCCAGGGCCTCAAGAACGTGGCCGCCGGCGCCAACCCGCTGGCTCTGCGCCGCGGCATCGAGAAGGCGGTCGATGAGGTCGTCGACAACCTCCGCGAGAAGCAGTCCAAAGAGGTTGCGGGCAAGGAGCAGATCGCCCGCGTCGCGGCCATCTCCGCCGCCGATGATGAGATCGGCAGCGTGATTGCCGACGCGATCGAGAAAGTCGGCAAAGACGGGGTAGTCAACGTCGAGGAGGGCCAGACCTTCGGCATGGAGTTGGAGTTCACCGAGGGGATGCAGTTCGACAAGGGCTACATCTCCCCGTACATGGTCACCGACCAAGACCGGATGGAGGCGGTGCTGGAGGACCCCTACATCCTCATCGCCAACCAGAAAATCGGCTCGGTGCGGGACATCCTGCCGGTCCTCGAGCAGGTGATGCAGGGTGGTAAGCCGCTGCTGATCGTCGCCGAGGACGTCGAGGGCGAGTGCCTCGCGACGCTCGTCGTCAACAAGCTGCGCGGCACCTTCACCGGCGTCGCGGTCAAGGCTCCTGGCTTCGGCGACCGTCGCAAGCGGATGCTCGAGGACATCTCGATCCTCACCGGCGGTGAGGTGATCACCGAGGAGATGGGCCTCAAACTCGAGAACACCCAGCTCTCCCAGCTCGGCCGCGCCCGCCGCGTGGTCGTCTCCAAGGACACGACGACGATCATCGACGGGGCCGGCGACAGCGATGCGATCAAGGGCCGGATCAAACAGATCAAACAGGAGATCGAGAACACCGATTCTGACTTTGATCGAGAGAAGCTCCAAGAGCGTCTCGCCAAGCTGGCCGGCGGCGTCGCTGTGGTCAAGGTCGGTGCCGCGACCGAGACCGAGATGAAGGAGAAAAAGCACCGCGTTGAGGACGCCCTGCAGGCGACCCGGGCGGCGCTTGAGGAGGGCGTGGTGCCGGGTGGCGGCGTCGCGCTTCTCAACGCCCAGTCCGCCCTCGATCCGGAGAAGCTCAAGGACCCCGACGAGAAGACCGGCGCGCGGATCATCCACCGCGCCCTGGAGGAGCCGGTCCGCCAGATCGCCGAGAACTCCGGCCTGGAGGGCTCGGTCGTCGTCAACAAGGTCCGCGACCTGAAGCCCGGTGAAGGCCTCGACGCGGCAACCGGCGAGTACGGCGACCTGATCAAAGCGGGTGTGATCGACCCGACAATGGTCACCCGCTCGGCGCTGCAGAACGCCGCGTCGATCGCCAAGAACATCCTCGTCACCGAGGCTGTGATCGCCGAACCGCCGGAGGAGAACAGCGGTGGCGGCATGCCGGGAGGAATGCCCGACATGGGCGGGATGATGTAATTCGTCCCAACAGGCGAGTTGTCTTTGCGAGAGGTCCGGGGGAGACTCCGGGCCTCTTTACTGCAGCACCTCTGCCATTCGCCTGGGCTGGACCCCGAGCGCCTCGGCGTCGGCGGTGCCGCGCTCGCTGATCATCGAGACCTCCATCAGCTCCGCCTCCTCCCAGGTGGCGAAGACCCGCTCGCCGACGAGGTCGCGGAGGGCGATCAGGCCGGCGCGGACGATCGGCAGCGGGATGCGCAGGAGCGGACGCGGGCGGCCCGCTATCCGGCTGACGAGGCCTGACATCTCCCCATAGCTGAGCGTCTGCGGCCCCGCCAGCTCATAGCGCGGGAGCGGTGCGGAGCTCTCGAGCGAGCTGACCACGCAGCGGGCGGCGTCTGCGGCCCAAAGCGGCTGGAAGCGAGCCCCGCCGTTGCCGGAGACCGGCAGGACCGGCAGGAAGGAGAAACGGCGAAGCAGGGTGACCCAGGGGTCGGTGCGGTCGTAGACGATCGAGGGGGCGAACACCGTCGTCTCCAGCGGGGAGGAGGTGACCGCTCGCTCCGCCAGCCACTTGGCGCGGAAGAAGCGGGTGCGCTGTGCCGTGGAGGCGTTGAGGGCGCTGAAGAAGACAAAGCGCCGCACGCCGCCGCGCTCGGCGGCCCGAAGCAGGCGGACGCTCGCCAGCCCGTTCAACTCCTCGATCCGCTTTGGCGGCTGATCGCGGATGGTCGCGGCGAGGTGGATTACGGTGTCGACCCCCCGCAGCGCCTGCCGCACGAGGTAGGGATCTGACATCTCGCCGAGGTCACCGAGTGCGATCTGAACGTCCACCCGGCGCTCTCCCAGCCGTCGTGGCTCCCGCACCAGGCAGCGCACCTCCTCACCACGCTCCAACAACAGCGGCAGCAGTCGCGACCCGACGCTCCCGGTTGCCCCGGTCAAAAGCAACATCGCCAGATCTCCCTGCGGTTCGCGGCCCTCATGCGCAATCGCAACCCTAGATGGCCTCCACCTCGCCCCCGCCCGCCCGGCATCCCTAAAATGTTCGCCCGCGCTTTGGTGGGGGCTCCGGGCCCTCGCCTCGCACCGAAAAGACGACTTAGGAGAAAGCCTCGAATGACATACGTCATCGCCGAGCCATGCATAGGCCAGAAGGACAACTCGTGTGTCGAGGTCTGCCCGGTCGACTGCATCCACCCGACCCCGGACGAGCCCGACTACGACTCAGTCGAGATGCTCTACATCGACCCGGACGAGTGCATCGACTGCGACGCCTGCGTCGAGGCCTGCCCGGTAGACGCCTGCTTTGCCGAGGACCAGCTCCCGGCCGAGTGGGCCAAATACGCCGAGGTCAACGCGGAGTACTACAAGAGCAAGCCGGCCGTCTGAGACTTATCGTCTGCGTCCCGCCCGCGGCCCCTCAACCGACAGGAGGGGAAATGTGGGAGTTCACGATTACTTATTGCTCTCCGTCGAGGAGATCACCCAGCGCTACCGTGGCTCACGGCGTTCGGTGAGCGTCTCGGCCGCGAGGGCGCCTGAGCCACTTGAGCGCGATCCGGTCACACCCCAGCTGGGCCGGGCGCGAGGTCTAATCGCGCAAGCCAGGTGAGTCTCACTGCGACCGATCTGCCGCCGCCCTTTCCGCGGCCTTGCTCTACTGGACGACCGGCAGCGGGATGCCGCTGACCGGCGGTGGCTCGGCGGCGGCGGGCGGGGCTTGTAGGACCGGCAGCTCCTGGGGGGTGGCGGCGATGATGCCCCGGGCGGCCTGGCGGATTGCCTGAGAGGCCGGGGCGTCGGGCTCGGCGATGACCAATGGTGTGCCTGCATCAGAATGCTCGCGCAGGGCCTCAGAGAGCGGCACCTTGCCCAGCAGCGGAATCTCGAGCTCATCGGCGAGGAGCTGTCCGCCGCCCTCGCCGAAGATCGTGAAGCGCTCGCCGTCCGGTGTCGTGAAGCCGGACATGTTCTCGATCACGCCGAGCAGCGTGAGGTCAAATTTGGCCGCCATCTCAGCACCACGCCTAGCCACCGTCTGGGCCGCCGGCTGAGGGGTGGTGACGATCACGACCTGGGCCTGGGGCAGTAGCTGAGCCAGCGTCATCGAGACGTCGCCGGTCCCTGGCGGCAGGTCGAGCAGCAGGTACTCCAGCTCGCCCCAAGCGACGTCCTCGAGGAACTGCTGGATCGCCTTGTGGAGCATCGGGCCGCGCCAGACCACCGCGGCGTTCTCCTCGACAAAGAAGCCGATCGACATCGCCTTCACCCCGCTTGCGGTCTCCATCGGCAGGATCTTGCGCTCGCCGTTGACGTCCGGTTTGCCGCCGACGCCGAGCATGCGCGGGATCGAGTAGCCGTAGACGTCACAGTCCAGCGCCCCGGCGGGATGGCCTTCGGCGCTAAGCGCCGCTGCGAGGTTGGCCGTCATCGTTGACTTGCCGACCCCACCCTTGCCGGAGGCAACGCAGATCACGTTCTTGACCTGGGCAAGCGCCCCCTGCGGCAGCTTGCCGCGGCCAAGCGCCTGTTGGAGGTTGCCCTTCTCCTCCTCGGAGAGGACGTCGAAGCCGACCTCGACCGCGGTCACCCCCGCGAGCACCGAGATCTGTTTGGTGACCGCCTGTTCGAAGTGGGAGCGGATCGGGCAGCCGGCGGTGGTGAGGGAGACAACGACCCCGACCCGGCCGCCCTCCGTCACCTCGATCGAGCGCACCATGCCAAGCTCGACGATCGAGCGGCGCAGCTCGGGGTCGATGACCGCGCGCAGCTTCTCGGTGATCTGTTCCTCGCTCGGCAAGGGCATCGAAGCAATTCTCGCAAAAGCGGAGAGGGAACCCCTCCTCTCTTGGTCCCAAGGAAGAAAAGCAACTGAGGAACGGGTGGATCTGCGGGCCCCTGCTGGAGGCGATCACAGACCCCGTTGCCCTCGCCTCAAGCTGCTCCCCGCGCCGACAAAGTCCGGACCGGCGGCTGACTCCCTCCCGGGGGACCGGAGAGTTTGCGCCCTCGCCTCGCATCGGTCCGCGGCCCGCCGGCAGCCGTTCGGTAGGGTGGAGCGGTGTCGAGGGCCACCCTTCACACCAGCGCCGGGGCGATCGTGTTCGAGCTGCACGATGAAGAGGCGCCGAAGACGGTGGAGAATTTTCGCAAGCTCGCCGCCGAGGGCTTCTATGACACCCTCGTCTTTCACCGGGTCATCCCCGAGTTCATGATCCAGGGTGGCTGCCCGGAGGGCACCGGCCGCGGCGGCCCTGGCTACACCTTCGAGGATGAGATCAACGACCACAGGGTGGTGCGGGGGGCGCTGGCGATGGCCAACGCTGGTCCCAACACCAACGGCTCGCAGTTCTTCATCGTCACCACCGAGGCAGCGCCGTGGCTTGACGGCAAGCACACCGTGTTCGGCGAGGTCATCGAAGGAATGGACGCAGTCGATGCGATCGAGTCGGCCGAGACCGATGGCTCCGACCGGCCGCTTGAGCCTCAGGTAATCGAGAGCGTCGAGCTCTCTGAGCAGTAGCCGTCTAGGGTTCGCGGACCAGCGTGTCGGGACCCAGATCCCCCGGCCTGATCTGGCCGCTCAGCGCCATTGTCAGGTCCAGCTCGGCGAGCAGCATCCGCAGCACCGCCTCTACCCCCTGCTCGCCGGCCACGGCCAGCCCCCACAGGTAGGGGCGGCCCACGAGCACGGCGTCGGCTCCCAGAGCCAGCGCCTTGACGATGTCTGCGCCGCCCCGGATACCGCTGTCCAAGAGGACCGCGGTGGCCTCGCCCACCGCGTCGACGATCCCTGGCAGCGCGTCCAGGGAGGCGAGCTCGCCGTCGATCTGTCGCCCGCCGTGGTTGGAGACGATGATTCCGTCGGCGCCGTTGCCGATTGCCTCGCGCGCATCGTCTGGGTGGAGGATGCCCTTGACGATGATCGGCAGCGAAGTCATCTCGCGCAGCGTTCCCAGCTTGTCCCAGGTCAGCGACGGATTGACGTAGACCTCGACGAAGTGGCCGGTCGCCGCGCCCGGGTCCTCCTCGGGTGTCTTCTCGAGCTGGGAGCGGAAGACCGGATCCTGGAAAAAGTTGGCGTTGCCGATCCCCTCCAAGAACGGCAACCAGGCCCGCTGCAGGTCACGGGGCTTCCAGCCGAAAATGAAGGTATCGACGGTGAGCACGATTGCCCCGTAGCCGGCCGCCTCGGCGCGCCGCACGAAGCTGGCCGCGATCTCCTCATCGTTGGGCCAGTAGAGCTGAAACCAGCGGGGGCCCTCGCCGCTGGCCGCGGCGATCTCCTCCAAGGTCAAGTGGGAGGCGGTGCTGGCGATCAGCGGCAGGCCGACCCGCGCTGCCGCCCGAGCCGTTGCCGATTCCCCCTCTTGGTGGACGATCTTGTGGATGCCGATCGGCGCCAGCGCAACGGGAGCGGGCATCGGGGTGCCAAGCACCGTTCGCGAGAGGTCGCGCTCGGCGACGTCGCGCATCATCCGCGGGACGATCCGCCAGCGCCGGAAGGCATCTAGGTTGGCTCGCATCGTGTCCTCGCTGCCGGCTCCGGCAAAGACGTAGGCGCCGGCACGCTCCTCCATCGCCGCCGCGGCAGCCACCTCCAGCTCCGCGATTGAGACCGGGACCACCGGCTCGGTGCCCATCAGGCCGTGGGCGTAGATCTCGCGGAAGTAATCGCCGAAGTCGGGCACCGCAGCTTGGGAAGCTAGCGCTCGGTCACCGCTGCGGCTCTGCGGGTGGCGCTCAGCCGGCCGGCGGAACCTCGGGGGAGACATCCTCACCACGGCCGCGCCCGCGGTGGCGGCGGAATGCTTCGCCGGGGCGCCAGAGGCTGACCAGCCCCGCGACCAGGGTGACGAGGAAGATCTGACCGAGCATCATCTCCAGCCCGGAGACCATCTGTCCGGGCTGCCCGGCTGGGATCAGGTCGCCGTAGCCGGTGGTGGTCAGCGTCGTGTAGCTGAAGAAGAGGAAGTCAGAGCCCTGTGGGTGGGGCACCCCCTGAAAGAAGGGCGCCGACTGGATCCGGGCGATCGTTGCGTAGGCGAAGGTGAAGAGGAGTCCCAGCACCGTGTAGACGCTGATCGCGCCGAGGATCGTGCGGAACCCGACCTCGACGGCGGTGACGACCCGACGCAGGACCGCGGCCATCGCCACCGTCAGCAGCCCGATCTGGATGATCGAGGCGGCGTTCAGCCAGGTGCGGTTGCCGCTGGCGGCGGCGATCACGGCCAGGATTATCGTCAGCGCCGAGAGCAAAAGCGCTGCGCGCACCGTGCGCGCCCCTGCGCGGGAGCTGGTCAGCGAGACCACCGAAGTCGCGCTGGTCGCCACGGTCAGTACCGCCGCTCCCCAACCACGGCCAGGCAGCAGCGAGGCGAGGACGTAGGTGAGCAGGACCAAGAAGAGCACGAGGCCGAAGGCGTCGGTGATTCGCTGCGCCCGCCGCAGCCAGCGCTCCCGTGTGCGCTCTCGACGAGATGCCGCGTCCATTACCCGCAGTTCGGGCGCCCGTGCCCGTTTCCTCCCGCTCCCCCGCCATGCGCTGGGCCCTGCGTTCGAACGAGAGGAGCCCTGCCCGAGGCGACGAAGACCAGAAGGTGGCGAACCAGCCGCAACCGCATCGATCCGCCCGCTGGCTGGAGAAGCGGATCGAGGACAAGGGCCTGCGCCCGCGCTTCGCCGCATACCTGATCGTCGCCTTCTGGACGATGGCGATCATCGTCTTCGGCGTTGTAGAGCGCCTCGTCGACCCAAAAACCTTTCACTCGATCTGGCTCGGAATGTGGTGGGCGACCCAGACCGTGACCACGGTCGGCTACGGCGACATCGTCCCCCAGCAAACGATCGGCAAGGTAATCGCGGTCTTCCTGATGCTCGGCGGGCTTTCCCTGCTGGCGGTGGTGACCGGGGCGATCACCAGCGTCTTCGTCACCCGCGCCGAGGCGGAGCGGCGCGCGAGCGGGGAAGACCCGACCACCAAACAGCTCGAGGAGATCTCCGCCAAGCTGGAGACGATCGAAGCAGAGCTTGCCCGCCTGCACGGCGGCGGCTTGCCTTCGGGCTGAGGACTCCGTACGGTCCTCGGGTGACCGAGAACACCCCAGAGGATCACGAGGAGATCGCCGAGGAGGCCGGCCTCCTCGGTCTCCCATTCGCACCGCGCACGAGCCACCTGCTCGCGCTCGAGTTCGGGTATCGCAAGGACTTCGACGACCCGCGGCTTGAGTGGCGTCGCCTCTTCTCGGAGATGCTGGGGACGTTCTTCCTCGTCCTCGTCGCCGCCGGCGGCGGGCTGCTGTACGCCAAGGGTCAGATCGGCCTCGCTTCGGCAGTCGTCGCCCCCGGCCTGATGGTGATGGCGATCATCCTCTTCATGGGGGCGGTCTCCGGAGCTCACCTGAATCCGGTCGTCTCCCTCGCCTTCGCCCTGCGCGGCGACTTCCCCTGGCGGCGGCTGCCGGGCTATGTCGTGATCCAACTCATCGGTGCGACGCTCGCCTGCCTTTTCCTGCTTGCGGTGTTCGGCAACGTCGAGCACCTCGGGCAACCCTGCCTGGGCCTGGATACGCGGATTGGCAGGCGCTGCTGATGGAGGCAGCGCTGACCGCGGGCCTGGTCAGCGTGATCCTCGGCACCGCCTCGGCGGCGCAGAACGTCGGCGCGATCGCCGCCCTGGGCGTCGGCGGCTACATCGCGCTGGCGGGGCTCTGGGCGGCGCCGGTCAGCGGCGTATCGATGAATCCGGCCCGCTCGTTCGGTCCGGCCTTGGTCAGCGGCGACTTCTCCAGCTACTGGGTATATGTGGTGGGGCCGGTTGCCGGGGCGCTGATCGCGGTCGCCTGCGCCGTGGCGCTCCGCGGCCGGGGCGGCACCCCGATCTCGCGCGCCGCGGGGTCCGGCACCCTGGACCCCGGAAGCCTTCGCGAGCGCCAGCGCCTCGCGCGCCGAATCGAGCTGGGGGAGGTTAACCCAACGGCGGTCGGCCCCGAGGACGACCAGGGCCCAGCCGGGTGAGCCGTGACCTACTGCTGTTCTTAGCGGTCTTCCTCGCCTCTGCCGTGGAGAGGGTGAAGGCGGGAGGACCCTGCCAGCCGGGGGGATAACGCAGGCTGGCGCTCGGCCTGGGCCGGAGTGGGGGTCGCGCTTGCGGCGCTTGTCGACGTGCTCGGCCCAGCTCTCACCGCGCTGCCGGTCGGCGCCCTGCGCCTTGTGGTCGGCGGCGTGCTGCTGGTCTTCGGCCGCCAGTGGCTTCGCACGGCGATCCTGCGCGGCGACGGCTTCAAGGCTCTGCATGAGAAGGAGGCGGTCTTTGCCCAGGAGGTCGCTTCACCTTCTGGGTTTCGTAAGCATTTCCAATCGTGTAAACGTCAGATCTCGAGCTGGGGCCCAGTTTTAGGGAGCTGTTGGCTTTCTCGCCACGTCCAGCTCCCCGAGGACGGCAAGCCCGGCTACCTCGGGCTGCGCAGCGATGCTCTGGGAGTGGAGCTCGCCATCAGCGACGCTGAACGGGCGACGGGTCGCTACGGCCTTTCAATGGGTGATGCTCCTCGCTTTGGGATCTCGCGCTATGCCAGTGGTGAGGCCCGCTCGGATTCTCTAGCCGGGAAGAGAGCCGATCGTGCTCACAACCACTTGAGGCTGTTGGCTTCAGCCCAACCCGACATATTCATCCTGGCGGACACCTGTGTACCCCCTCATGCATGGGAACCTGTGGACCCGCCGCCTTACCCGACGAAGGAGGTTTGACTCCGATGGCCGATTCCGGTCCCCAAGCAGCTTCGCGCCGGAGCCCGGTGCGGTTCCTCATCTTCTCGGCCTCGACCCGGGCCGGGTCGCTCAACGGCCGGCTCGCACAGCTCGCCGCGACGACGATCGAGGCCAAGGACGGCAGCGCTGACCTGCGACCGATGGGCGACTTCGAGACCCCCACCTACAACGCCGACGAGCAGAACGCCGACGGCTTCCCGCCCGGCGCCGACCGGTTGCGCGAGTGCGTGCAGACCAACGACGCCTTCGTGATCAGCTCGCCCGAGTACAACGCCTCGATGCCTGGTGGGCTGAAGAACTCGCTCGACTGGGTTTCCCGCTTCCAGCCGCAGCCCTTTAACGAGAAGCACTGCCTGCTGCTATCCGCCTCACCATCGATGGTCGGGGGCAACCGCGGGCTGTGGGCTCTGCGGGTACCGCTTGAGCACCTCGGCGTGCGCGTTTATCCGGACATGTTCTCACTCGCCCAGGCCCACCGCGCCTTCGGCCCCGGCGGGCGGCTCACCGACTCCCAGCTACAGGAGCGCTTCGACGCCAACATCGTCGCCTTCATGGACTTGGTCGAGGCCTCCAAGAACTACCCGTGCGCAAAGGCACGCTGGGTCGAGTACCTGGGCGAGCATCCCGACCCGACGATCGACCGGGTCGAGTAGCGTCGGAGGCGGCTCACCCGCTCTCAGGTGATCGGCGGCGGTGTGCCCTCCGTGCTCGCGGCGAGCGCGCCTTCATCCGGGGAGGCTCTTCAGGCGGTTAGTTCAGCTTGCTTTGCCAGTCGCTGGGAACCTTGCCCGCCGGGCCCGGCACCGGCTGGTCCAGGGGGTGGCTGTCGGGCTCGACCAACCTCGGCCCATCGAAGAACTCACCCGTGCGGAAGTCGAAAAACCACTCCTCGCCAGGCTCGAAACTCTGCATAACCGGGTGGTCGGTTTCTCTGTAGTGGGCGGTTGCGTGCTGGGCGGGCGAGTTGTCGCAGCAGCCCACATGTCCGCACTCCGCACATCGACGCAAGTGCAACCACCAGCCCGGCGTGGCGCCATCAAGACACTCTGCGCACCCACTTCCCGATGGGGGAACCTGCGGGTTGATTCCGGCGGAGTTGCTCATCCTGGTCGCCTACTCCGTCGCATTCTATTGCCCCGTGCTCGCCCGAGAACGGGGCAGCCCTCGCAGTCCGAGCTCATCCCACCCGACCTTGAGGCGAGGGTACACCCGCCAGCAGCCAGAAGGCCTGCCCCTGAGCCGCGATCTGGATCAGGTTGCCACATGTGTACGGCGAGTTTGTCAGTCTGCGAAAAGGTCGGCACGATGGCGTCCCCGCCAATTCAATGCGCCCATCCGCCCGAGCGTTGGCGTCCAGCGATTAGCCATCCCTCGGGTCAGATCGTTCGTGCTGATTGTGGGAGGACGACCGAGATCAGGTGCGTGACCTCAGGAGGGTTCTCGGAGAATTGCGCAACGCTCTGCTGGTAGTCGCGGTCGGTGCCCGTCAGACGCTCGTCATGTTGTCTCAAGTGCTCCTCCCAAGAGGTCACGGCGAAGAGCTCCACGAAGGTGCGGCCGTCCTCACCTTGCTGGTAGAGGCCCCAACTGGTCGCGCCCGTGCGCAGGCGCGATTCCCGCACCTGCGCCATCGCCTGCAGGAAGCTCGGTTCGTCTTCCGGCCGCACCGAATAGGTGACGCTCACGAACAGCGGCCTGCCCTCGGGGGAGACCTCCGCCGAGATCGGCGGCTCGGGCCAGTAGACGACGGAGCTTCGGTCCATGTCGCTGGTATCGATGAAGGGCCAGAGGCGCATCGTCGCGGCGCCCAGGGCGATCACGCCGGCAGCGGTAAGCACCGCCGCCGCCAGGCCGACTCCCGCTGCCAGGAAACCGAACAGCAGCGCGCCGAGCGCTTGGCTTCCGAAGAGGACCGTCTGATAGACGGCCAGGCTGCGGCCGCGCACCCAGCCGGGCAGGAAAAGTTGGAGCGCGGCGTTGACGCTCGATAAGACCACGACCCATGCGGCACCCGCGGGCACCAGCAGGACGAGCGCCGGGACTGCGTTGTGCAGCAGGGCGACCGCGACGAGAACGGCGACGTAAAGGCCGCTGGCGCCAGCGACCATCTGGTTGAGCGAGAGCCTCGTGCGAGCCCTCGGCAGAAGCAACGCCCCGCAGATTGCGCCGGCCCCGATCGCGGCCAGCAGGAAGCCGTAGCCGCCGGCCCCCAGCCCGAGCCGGTGGGAGGCGATCAGCGGGAGAAGCGCGAATAGGGAGCTCGCCGGGACCAGGAAGAGCCCCGCCCGCAGCAAGATCCGACGAACCACCGGAGCGTGCCGCACGTAACGACCGCCGGCCCGAAGCGCTGCGACGAATGGCTCAGGAGTCGCGACCGGCGGCGGCGGACGGCGCCACAGGAGGAGCACCGCTGCGTAGAACGCCGAGGTCGCGGCGGCGACCGTGAACGTCGTCCCCACACCGGCGCTTGCGACAAGCACGCCGGCGATCGCCGGGCCAACAGCTCTGGCGATGTTGATGCTGATCGAGGTGAGCGCAGAGGCGGCGGGGATTTCCCGCCGCGCGACGAGATCGGGGACGAGCGACTGGTAAGCGGGGGTGGTGAGCGCGATACCCGAACCCAGGAGGAAGATCAGCAGCAACAGCAGCGCCGGTGGGATCTGTCCAGAGAATGTGAGGGCGGCGAGGAGCGCCCCGACCGCCGCCATTGCCGCCTGCACCGAGATCATCAGCCACCTGCGATCGAGCGTGTCTGCGAGCACGCCGCCGATCAGCCCCAGCAGCACGAACGGCAGCGTTGTCGCTGTCTGAACCAGCGCCACGAGGATCGAGGCGTGCGCGTTGTCGACGAGCAGCCACTGCGCGCCGACCGTTTGAAACCAGTTTCCGATGAGGTCAACCAGCGTTACGAGCCACAAGGCTCGAAAGACGCCGATTCGCAGAGGCGCCCACGGGGAGACCGTGGCCGTGCCCTCGCTTTCGGCGGCGGCGCTGATAGTCGCCAGCTTTATCCGTCCGAAGGACGATGTCAATCGGTGACGATCTTTAAGGTGAGGAGCAAAGGCTCGATACCGACGCTGGCACGTGCCACCGGGTGCCGCATCCCGATTATCGATCCTCGCCAGACAGGCGAGCGCCGGAGAAATAGTACGTCGACTCTTTGGGTGAATTCGATTCCAAAACCCGCCGCCGCTTCAGGGCGTTCCCGGGCCCGGGCGACTGACCCCGGCTCGCTTTCGGATCGGACCATGAGTCGATTTGGCCTGCTGATCCCCGGGACCGGATCGGTCAAGCACCTCGAAAGAGAACATAGTGCCGGCGAGGAGGAGCTCGACGAACTGGAGGTGGACGTTTGGATGGCGCCAGCCAGCTCGCCAACCTAGCGGCCCCCGCGGAGCACTGAGGCGAGCCAGACCGTCACGATGATGGCGTGCCATGCGGGAGCGAAATCACCGTGATCCGCTGATGAGGTCTCACCCTGAGCTTGGTAGACCGTCGTCCGGTGATTGGACCCCAAGGACAGTCGCCCAGGTGAGGGCCGGGCGAAAGCTCTATCCGGAGGTGGTAGATGCCCGAGACCGTTGACCCCCATCATCTCCCGCTGATCGGGGCCGGACCAGGAGTCGGAGTCGGCGCCGGCGTGGTTCGGCGCTTCGGCCGCGAGGGTTTTCGCAGCACACTCATCTCCCGCAGCGAGACCCTCGACCAGCTCGCCGCTGATCTGCGCAGCGGCGGCCTTGAGGTAGAGGCGATCGGCGCAGATATCGAGGATCTGGACGGCTACCGCGAGACGCCCGAACGGATCTTCAGCGCCTCGAGGGCCCCCGGTGTCGTCGTGTACAACGCCGCCATGCCAGATCCAGGCCAGATCCTGGACACCACGGTCGAGCGGCTCCGAACCGCCCACGACGTCGATGTCCTTGGCGCCGTCGGCGCGGCCCAGGTGGCCGCGCCCGTCCTGCGAGAGGCTGGCGATCGCTAGCCAGGGCCTCTTGGGGGTGCCAGCCCAGGCTACGTTCTGATCGTCCTATCGAACAGGTGAGCTGAGTAGACCTCTCACAGCCCTGGCGAGGCGCTCGCCGCGAGCGGTGAGGCGGTACTCGCTGTGTGGGGGGCGGCCGGCGACGAGCGTGCGCTTCACCACTCCGTCCTTCTCGAGCTGGTCGAGTCGCTCCGAGAGAGTCGTCGGCGAGACCCCCGGAAGCGACTGGCGGAACTCGTTGAAGCGGACGGCGCCGCTGGCGCAGGCGTAGATCGTCGCCAGCGTCCAGCGACGCTCGAGGAGGTTCGCCGCCGCCCGCACCTCAGGCGGTACGGGCGAGCAGCTACGACACCGAGGCGACATCGGCCCCGTTCTCGGCCGGCTCAAGCGCCAACCCCAGCACCTCGTCGATGCTCATCACCGGATGGAAGGCCATCTGCTCGCGAACCTCCTCGGGGACCTCGTCGAGGTCGCCGCGGTTTCGCTCCGGCAGGATCACCTCGGTCAGCCCGGCGGCGTGCGCCGCCAGCACCTTCTGCTTGAGGCCGCCGATTGGCAGCACCCGTCCCTGAAGGGTGACCTCTCCGGTCATCCCCACGGTGTGCTTGACCGGGCGGCCGGTCAGCAGGCTGACCAGCGCGGTGGTCATCGCCGTGCCGGCGCTGGGGCCGTCCTTGGGGATCGCTCCGGCCGGCACGTGCAGGTGGAATTCGCGCCGGAACCGATCGGCGTCGATGCCGAGCTCCTCTCGGTGCGCTCGGACGTAGGAGAGGGCGATCCGCGCCGACTCCTTCATCACGTCACCGAGCTGGCCGGTCAGGACGAGGCCCTTCTCGCCGTCCATCGCGGTCGCCTCGATGAAGAGGATGTCGCCGCCGGTTCCGGTCACCGCCAGGCCGGTCGAGACGCCCGGGATCGCTGTGCGCTCGACCGACTCCTGGAAGAAGCGCTGGCGGCCCAGCGCCCCGCGCAGGAACTCGACATCGATCTTCACCTTGTCCTCGGTGGCTTTCGCCTCGCCCGCGGCGATCCTCGTCGCCGCGCCGCGCAGCAGCTTGCCCAGTTCGCGCTCGAGCTGGCGCACGCCGGCCTCGCGCGTGTACTCGGCGATCACGGCGCGCAGGACCTCGTCGTCGACCGCGACCTCCTCGGCCCGTAGGCCGTTGCGCTTCAGCTGTCGAGGCAGCAGATAGCCATTGGCGATCGCCAGCTTCTCTTCGGTCGTGTAGCCGTCGAACCGGATCAGCTCCATGCGGTCGAGCAGCGGCGCCGGGATCGTGTCGAGCAGGTTCGCGGTGGCGATGAAGACGACCTCGGAGAGATCGACCTCGACGTCGAGGTAATTGTCTCGGAAGGTGTTGTTCTGGGCTGGGTCGAGCACCTCGAGCAGGGCCGCCGTCGGGTCGCCGCGCCAGTCGGCGCCGACCTTGTCGACCTCGTCGAGAAGGATCACCGGGTTCATCGTGCCGGCGTCGCGCAGGGCGCGGACGATTCGCCCCGGCAGGGCACCGATGTAGGTGCGGCGGTGGCCGCGGATCTCGGCCTCGTCGTGCAGGCCGCCGAGGCTGAGCCGGACGAACTCGCGCCCGAGGCTGCCGGCGATCGACTCGCCGATCGAGGTCTTGCCAGTACCGGGGGGCCCGACCAGGGTGAGGATCGTGCCGTTGGCCCGGCCGTCGTCCTCGACGCCGCGCTCCTCGCGCAGCTTGCGCACGGCGACAAACTCGGTGATCCTTTTCTTTACGTCCTCGAGCCCGGCGTGGTCGGCGTCGAGCACCTCGCGGGTGTGCGCGGGGTCCAGCCGCTCCTCCGAGCGCCTTGCCCACGGCACGGCGATCAGCCAGTCGAGGTAGCTGCGGATCATCGAGTTCTCGGGCGAGGACTCGCCCTGGCGCTCGAGCCGCCGCAGCTCCTTCTCGGCCTGCTCGGCTACCGCCTCCGGCATCTCGGCATCGGCGATCTTCTGCTCGTATTCGCCGATCAGGTCGGTCTCCTCTTCGCCCAACTCCTTGCGGATCGACTCCATCTGTTTGCGCAGGAAGTACTCACGCTGCTGTTTCTGGGCGCCGGACTCGACGTCGTCGCGAATCCTGCTGCGGACCTGCAGCTCAGCGAGACGCTCGCGCTGCAGCTCGACGGCGGTCTCCAGCCGTTGGGTCACGTCGATCGCCTCCAGCAGCCGCAGCTTGCCCTCGTTGGAGACATCCGGGCTGAGGCCGGTGGTGTCGGCCAGCGCGCCGGGCTCCTCGACGGAGCGCAGGAAGGCGGCGATGCGGCCGTCGTCGCCGCGCAGCTCGAGGATCTCCTCGACCACGGCGCGGTACTCACGCGCCAGTTCCTGGGTGTGCTCGTCGTCGGGGTGGCCGTCGTGGACCTCCTGCACCTCGATGCGCAGCGAGTCGTCACCGCCGTCATCGCCGGCGATCGCAGCCCCGGCGAGCCCGCGGTGAAGGCCGACGACGGTCGCCGCCGGATCGCCGCGGCGCGAGCGGCCTCGCTCGACCACCTCGGCGACGACGCCGACGCGACCGTACTCGCCGTCGCGGCGGGGGAGCAGGAAGATGCGCTCCTCCTCGCCGGTATCGATCGGCAGAGTGGCGGAGACGCCGGGGAATACGAGCGCATCGTCAAGCGGAATTAAGAGATATGCCATATCTAAGTCCAATTCCTGTAGTTAGTCTTATCAGAGGATAGCGCACTGGAAAACCTGTCCTGCCGGGCCAGGTTCAGACGCCACGCACCACCGCCGCAGGGGAGTTGCTTCAGCGCCCCGGCTCTTACTCCCACCGCTGAGGTGGGCAGCTGCGGTCGCAATTCGTCTCGAAGGCAATCGGGATGCCGCGCACGCATTCGGCGGCGTAAGGGCATCGGGCCGGGTCAGAGGTCAACTCGATGCACTCAGCCTCGTAGCGCTTCACAGTCCGAACTGCTCTTTGTAGCGGTCTGGGACCAGCGCCTCGAATTCCCGATTGCGGTCGATGAACGCGTTGACGAACGGACAGAAGGGCAGCACCGCGAGCCCGCGCGTGCGGGCGTCTTCGAGCGCGAACCGGATCAACTTGTCCCCGAGTCCCCGATGCTGAAAGCGCTCGTCAACCTCTGTGTGGATGAAAGCGATCAAGCGAGGACGCAAGCGGTAGGCGGTGAATCCGACCAGCTCGCCGTCAATCGACAACTCGTAGCGATCGCGTTCGGGCGCGTCGGCAACCTCGATCTGTTCCGCCGCAGCCATGTCCGGAACACTAGAACGCAAGGACACGACTCAGAGCCCCGCGGAAAGAGGCCATGAGGTTTAAGCGGCAGTCTGCGCCGCGACCCCTGCAGCACGGCACCTACCCACCATGCCGGCGAGCTGTTCGAGGCCGAGGACCCGGAGTTCAAGGTCTACCACGGGCGGGGCGACCGTGCAGACCGGCCTGAGCGAGCTCACTGGCGCTTGGGCAGAGAGAACCGCCCCTCGCAAGCAGCCCAAGACAGGCCAGCTAAGGCCTGCGGGAGTCCCGCTTTTGAACCGGCCGGGAAGGTGTCAGCTGCCCGCGGAGGCGACAGCTCCCTCGGGCACCGCGCCGATGTTCTTCAAGAGACGCAGGGTGTCCCACTGAGCCCACCCCTCGACGATCTTCCCGCCCTCAAAACGGCTGATCGCGATGCCGCCCACTGGGCTGGCCTTTTCGCCCGTTGGCTGTTGGCCCATGAGTTCGTTCTCAAACGTCCCCTCTCCGCTCCAGCGGGCAACCACGCGGTCGCCGGCAGCGAAGATTTCCTCAACCGTGAACTCAAGATCGGGGAAGGCGCCGCGATAGGTCTCGATCCGCCCCTTCAGCCCTTCGCGGTCGGCATCGCCGAGCAGCGGGTCGTGATCGATGTAGTTCTCTGCGCAGAGCTCATCGATCAGCTCGAGCTTGCCCTGTCCCCAGGCCTCGTCGAAGAAGCGCTGGACTGCGTTGATGTTCTCCACGCTCATGGTGTTACCTCCGGGGAGAAGTTATTCGGCTGCTGGGACCGTATCGCGACGGACCGGCGAAAGTGTTAAGCGCTGGAGCGCGCCCGGTGGCCGGTGTGGCCTCGAAGCTGACGGCGATACAGATCTCAGAGAAGCGAGCTGTTAGACATCCTGCTTCGAGTTGTCTAACATCGCGATTCAGGATGCCAGACATCAAGGACTCCCAACAAGCGGACGCCGTGCTCGCTGCCCTGGGCGAGCAGCTCGCCGCCGCCGGCGAGCACTACGAACTGGTCGTGGTCGGCGGCTCAGGCCTCCTGGCGCTGGGGGAAATCGAGCGTTCCACTCGCGATGTAGAACTGGTTGCGTTGCGAAGCGGCGAAGAGCTCGATCGCGCTAAGCCATTGCCTGGGCCGCTCAGCCGGGCTGCCCAGCGGGTAGCTCGAGACTTCAGCCTCGACGAGGGTTGGTTGAACGGCGGCCCGACTGCCCTGCTCGACCTCGGCCTGCCGGAGGGCTTTCTGGAGCGACTCGAGCGTCGCGACTACGGCGAGGCTCTGACGATTTATCTGGCTTCGCGCTATGACCAAATCCATTTCAAGCTCTACGCGATGGTCGATGCAGGGGCCTGGGAAGCACGAGCAGGATCTGCGCGCCCTTAGACCTAGCGAAAGCGAGCTCGTAGAGGCGGCGCGATGGTCGCGGCGACACGACCTCTCTCCCGGGTATCGCGAAACCTTGGTCCGCGCACTCAACTACCTGGGGGTGAGCAATGCAGATCTCGGAGCTTAGGGAGCGGCTGCACGGTCAGCTCGCCTCCTTCTGTTGGGATGAGTGGGGACAGCTCGGGGTGCAGGTACCGGACAGGCGAAAGGATCCCTGGGCAACCGACCCCGAGGCGCTCATTCTCCTCACCCTTGAGGTGGGTCGGGAAGAGCCACGCCTAATCGACGAGCTACTCGATTGGCTGACTGTGAACGAGCGGCTGATCAGCGTCCAACGGTTGCGCAACCTGAGCACGGGGGAGGAGGATCGCGCGCTGGTCGAGGCTACGATCGGTTGGCTTGCCGGCCAGCGCCAGCGCGCCCGCTTTTCAGCCAAGGCGGTCACGGAGGAGTCCCTTCGTCACGAGCCCTTTTACCGCCGCCTCGCTTACGCCGTGGCCGAACCTGATCCAGCCTTTCTCGCCCAGGGATTTCAGAAACCACCGGTCGAGCCGCGCCTGCAATCGCGCTCGCCAAACCTACATTCCCCGATTGCTTTCGCCTTTCGGTTGCGTGCCCTGCTCGGCTTCGGGGTCCGTGCCGAGGCGATGCGGGTGATTCTCACCGTGGATGCACCGTGGATGAACGTGGCATCCGTCGCCGCCTCGATCGGTTTCACAAAGCGAAACGTCGCCGACGTGCTGAGCGCATTGGGTTCAGCCGGGGTCCTTCACGTCTCCGAGCTCGGCAATGAGCAGCGCTACCAGGCGCCTAAGCAAAACTGGGCCAACTTCCTTGAACTCACTGAGTTTCCGACCCATCGGGACTGGCCGCAGCTGTTTGCCGTCTATCGGCGGGTGCTGCGTTGGGTGGTCGGGGCCGAGCGCTCGCAGCTCTCGCCCTACATGCTGGCAAGTGGAGCTCGCAGTCTCGCCGAGGAGATCGCTCCGGATCTGCGCTTCGCTGGCGTACCGTTCGATGTCGGCGGCCCGCCTGGGCACGAGTATTGGGAGGCGATCTCCGAGCAGTTGCTCCAAATCACGCCAGCCGCATAGAAGTCCGTCGCGGCACCCTCGCCGGCATCCTGCGCGATGCCGACCTCAGCACCGATGAGCTGCGGCGCCTGCACGAGTAGTTTCTGATCGGCTCCAACCGCAAGTCGCGGGGGCGAGGTCGGTCCGCTGTGGAGTGGAGGCGGCGGGGCCTTGATCTCAGGGCCCTGGGCAACGCACCGGCGTCGTTGTCGTGCTTCATGCCGCCGCCACCGTCCCGCCTGCCTCTGAAGTCGAGGGGTCGAACCTGAGGGCATCGGATCTTCTCCAGGTCCGCGTCGCGGCCGGCATGGGGCATTCTGGGGAATGGGCCCGGCTGGTTTCGAACCAGCGACCTCTCGCGTGTGAAGCGAGCGCTCTCCCACTGAGCTACGGGCCCGCAGCGGGCCAATCATAGGCTCGCTACTCAAGCGGGGCGGACGGCGCGGGCCCAGGGGGTTGGTTCCCTTGCTCGGCGTCTGGGAGCCATTTATCCCGTCGATCTGCTGGCCGGAAAAGGGCCGATCATTCCCGGCCCGGGATTGGGGAGTAGCTGGGGGTTGATCACGATCCCAGGATGAGTTCAGCACAGCCACCAGAGGGGGTGGCGTCGGCTGTGAGAGCCCACTGGAAGGCGCCAAGGCCAAGGAGGGCGAGGGAGGAGGGGAGGGAAGGATCTGTCGAGGTCGATCAAGGCTCCTCGCAGGGCCCATCGAGGTAGGATCCTCGGTGGACCGTGCTAGGCGGGGAATTAGCGGTGCCCTGTAACCCGCAATCCGCTCTAGCGGGGCCGAATCCCGTTCTGAGGGGCTGGCCTCGGGGTCAGCGCCCCGTCGGGCGGCGTTGACGGCCGGGTCCTGCGCGACGTGGGCCCGCGAACCAGGTCAGGTCCGGAAGGAAGCAGCCTTAAGCGGATGCCGCGGGTGCCGCAGGCGAGCCCGGCCTGAGCCAAAAGCGACGGGCACGCCCGGGGACCTCGCTTCGAGGACCGGTGCACGGTCCACTTCTTCAGTCGATCAGCCGCGCGGACATGCGGCTGACGGCTATGCGCCAGAGCAGGAGTGCGAAGGCAACCAGGAAGCCAAAGCGCCCCAGGTCGACGGTTTGGAAGCCGAAGGCCCCGCCGCGGACCAGTTCGACCAGCTGGTGAAGGGGGTTTGCCTGCGCGACGAGCTGCACCCCCTGCGGTAGCCCCGAGATCGGAAAGAAGGTGCCGGCGATGAGAAAGAGCGGGGTGATGCACAGCGCGGTCACGTAGTTGAACTGGTCGATCTTGGCGACGGTCGCCGCCATCGTTATCCCAAACCCCGCAAAGCCGAGGGCAGTGACGAAGCAAAAGATCGGCACCAAGAGCATGCCGGGGGCGGGCGAGAGGCCAAAGGCCATCGTGACCAACAGCGGGAAGCAGCCGTAGACGGCTGCGCGGCAGGCGATCCAGAGCATCTCGGCGCTGACCAGCTCTTCGACGTCGACCGGTGCCGCCAGCACCGCTTCATAGGTGTTCTGGAAGCGGTGCTTGACGAAGGTGCCGAACATCGCCGGCAGGGCGCTGGAGAAGATCACCGCCGTCGCCACCATGCCGGTGCCGACGAACTGGACGTAGGGGACGCCGTCGACGTTGTTTACCAGGGTCGCCCCGAGCCCGAGCCCAAAGGCGAGCAGGTAGACGATCGGTTCGAGCACGCTGGAGAAGGTCGTCCCCTTCCAGTAGGTGCGGAAGTTGGCGACCTCGCGGCTCATCACCCCGGCGATTGCCGCAGGTTCCAAGCGTCTCATCGGGCGCTGCCGGGGGTAGCTCACTCGGCCTCCTCGCCGGTGAGCAGGACGAAAACGTCCTCGAGGGTGGCGGCGCGGATCACGGCCTCGCTCGGGATCTCGCCGTTGCGGGCGCGCTCGGAGCCGACGATCGCGACCGCGGGCCCGGCGGCTCGCACGATGAGACCCTGGGCCTCGGCGCCCGCGCGGACCTCGGCGAGCCGATCGGGGGGCCCATAGACCTCGGCCGTCAGTTGCCCTGCGTGCTGATCGATCAGCTTCGCCGGGTGGCCGCGGGCGATGATCTTCCCCTTCGCCATCACCGCGACCTCGTCGGCGAGTCGCTCGGCCTCCTCGATGTAGTGGGTGGACATCAGGATCGTGGTGCCGCGGGCTTTCAGCTCGCCGATCAGCGTCCACAGCTCGGTGCGGATCTGCGGGTCAAGGCCGACCGTCGGCTCGTCGAGGAGGATCAACCTGGGCTCGTGCACGAGGCCGCGCGCCAGCAGCAGGCGTCTGCGCATGCCCCCCGAAAGCTCATCGACCGCGTCGCGCCGGCGCCCGCGCAGGCGAGCCAGGTCAAGAGCGCGGTCTACCGCGGCGCGCACGTCGGCGACGCGGTAAAGGCGCGCGTAAACAGCCAGGTTGTCTTCGACGGTTACGTCGACGTCGAGGTTGTCGAGCTGGGGGACGACACCCATCTCCGCTCGGGCGGCCTTGGAGTCGGCGGGCAGCTCATGGCCCAGCACCCGCAGCTCGCCGGAGTCCGGCAGAGCCTGCCCGGTCAGCAGCCGCATCGTCGTCGACTTGCCAGCGCCGTTGGGTCCAAGCAGGCCGAGGCAGATGCCCTCCCCTACCTCGAGGTCGAGCCCGTCGACCGCCGTGATCGAGCCGAAGCGCTTGATGACGTTGCGAAGTTCGATTGCCGCCACACCCGGATGCTTTCACGGGCGCTCGTCGGGAGCCCGAAGCCGGCTAACCGCGTGACCGGAACCCGATGAGGCTCAGCAGCGCCGGTAGATCTTCCACGAGCGGTTCCGCGTGACGTAGCGAAAGCCGGGAGGGACGCTGAGCGAGAAACGGGTCGGGTCGTTGGGGTCGAGGATGAAGTTGTGGATGACGAAGTGGTTGGCCGGGTCGACGAAGTACCCGTGGCGGGGGATGCCCTGCTCGGTGGCGCTGATGATCTGGGTTGGCCTGATATTGAGGCCGAAGGCGAGCCGGGGTACGGCGCGGTGGTTGGGCACGACGATCGGCCCGCATAGGTGCCGGAAAGCTCCGGCTTCGACCAGACGGGTGAGATCGGCCTCGATCTGACCCTGGTTCGTGAGGTCGCGGTTGACGGTGGAGTCAAGGCTCCACTGGTTGGGCAGCCAGATCACGAACATCAGCGCCACCACCCCGGCAAAGAGCTGCCAGCGCCCTCGCCACCGATGGCCGGGCTCAAGCAGACGCCAGCCGAGCAGGGCCAGGGCGACGAAGATCGCAAGCACCGCCGAGGCGAGCATTGTGTAGCGGGAGATGATCGCCAGGCCCGCGCAGGCCAGCACGGCAAAGGCGCCGAGGGCAAGCAGCGCCGCGGCGATGCCGAGGGCCGATCTGCGGCGCAGGAAGGCAAAGCCGAGGATGACTCCACCAAGGGCGCCGACCATTCCGGGCCACTGCAGGATTTCCCCCAGCCGCCGCGGACCGTAGAGGACGAGATCGACCGGTCCACTCTGGCGCTTCAGCGTTTCCACCGTCTTCTGGGTGCCGGTGAGCGAGTAGAGCGGGTCGCCCGTCGTGCCCCAGTCAAAGGCAACCCAGGCGAACGGCGCGGCGAGGGTGAGCGCCGCGAGCCAGGCCAGCTCACCCAGCGAGCGTTCCCCGCGCCAGCACAGCCGCCACCCGAAGACCTCGCCGATCGCCACCTTCGGGGACCCTTGGCCGCTTGGCGGGCCGGCCGGGCTCAGGGCGCGCTCCACATCGAAAGCGAGGTAGGCCCAGTAGGCGAAGGAAAATAGCCAGGCCTCCGGGCGCAGCAGGCCGGCCGGGAGGAGGAGGGCAAGGACCGGCCAGCCGGCTCGGCGGCGCTTGGTCTCGATCGTCAGCGCTCCCAGGCACAGAGCGATGTAGGGGAGGTCCACGTAGGCGCGCAGACCGTTGGAGAGGAAAGGCGCCCTGGTGAGGACGATCGCCGCGGCGAGGAGCCCGATCCAGCGGTCAAACCAAAGCGTTCCGAGCCGGTAGACCAGGTAGGCGATCAGCCCCAGCGAGGCATAGGCGAGGACCATCGTCACCGCGATCGAGCCGGCGTTGCCGATTGGCGTCGTCACCAGGCCGAGCAGGTCGGCGAGCGGGTGCGGAGTGGGGGGCAGGGCCGAGCCGTAGTCGGGGCTCATCCCGTGGGCCAGTTCCTTGCCCCAAAGCAGCGCGTAGATCGTGTCGTAGTTGGGGAAGCCGACCGGGAAGACGGCGAGCAGCGCCGCCGTAACCGCGGCGATCCAGACGGCCGGGGTCAACCAGCTTCGGACCCTCGATTGCACCGGCGCAAGGTACAGATGCCGGCGCATGTTGAACCCGCCGGGCAAGGGGATGGCCCGCAGCTACACTGGCCCGAACCCGAGATGACCGAGTCAAGCTCCCTCTATCGCCGCCATCGCCCGGGCTCCTTTGAGGAGGTGGTGGGTCAGCGTCACATCGTCCGCACCCTGCGAAACGCGGTCGAGCAGGGCCGGGTCCACCACGCCTACCTGTTCGTCGGCTCGCGGGGGACGGGCAAGACCTCGATGGCGAAGATCCTCGCCCGCTCGCTCAACTGCGAGCGGGGCGGCCCCACCGTCACCCCCTGCGGGGAGTGCGAGTCGTGCCTGGCGATAGCCGCCGGCACCTCGGTCGACGTGATCGAGATGGACGCTGCCTCCAACCGTTCGGTCGACGACGTCCGCGACCTGCGCGAGCGGGTCGCCTACGCCCCCGCCGCCGGCCGCTGGAAGGTCTACATCCTCGACGAGGCCCACATGTTGACCAAGGAGGCATGGAACGCCTTCCTCAAGACCCTGGAGGAGCCGCCACCGAACACGGTCTTCATCCTCGCCACCACGGAGGCCCACAAGGTGATGGCGACAATCGCCGACCGCTGCCAGCGCTTTGACTTTCAGCGACCGTCGCTGGAGCAGATCGCTGAGGTCCTGGGGCGGGTCGCCGACGCCGAGGGGATCGAGGTGGAAGAAGGGGCGATCGCGATGATCGCCCGCTCGGCCACAGGCAGCTTCCGTGACGCGCTCGGCACCCTCGACCAGCTGGTGGCCTTCGGCGGGGATCGGGTCGGGCTCGAGGAGGTGCTGGAGCTGCTCGGGGCTGCCGACGCCGAGCTGCTCTTTGAGGCGGTTGACGCGGTGATCGCGGAGGATCCGAGGGGGGTGCTGCTCAGCGTCGAGCGGATGGCCGGCTCGGGCCGCGATCCCGCCCAGTTCGCCCGCGACCTGCTCGCCCATCTCCGCCACCTGCTGGTCACCCAGACGGTCGGCGAGGTGCCCAACACGTTTGTGGTCACCGCCACCGACGCAGATCGCCTCAGCGCCCAAGCAAACGCGATCGGTGCGGCATCCCTGGTCCGCACGATCGATGAGCTGGCGAGCGCCCTCACCGCGGTCCGCGAGGGGGACGACGCCCGGATGGCGGTCGAGATCGCGCTGCTAAAAGCAGCCCGCCCAGACCTTGACCCATCGATCGAGGGGCTGCTGAGGCGGGTTGAGAGACTTGAGCAGGGCAGAAGCAGCGGGTCTCGCTCGCCGGTCCTCGGGGCTGAACCTGAGCCCGCGCAGGAGTCTGGGCCCGAGCCGGTCGCAGAGGGCTCGGGCCCCCCGCCGGTTGATCTGGAGCGGATCATTCGGTTGTGGCCGGCGGTGCTCGATCAGCTGCGAGGGTCAAGTGCGCCGGCGCTCGCGGCGCTCTTTGAGGGGGCGCGACCGGTGGGCGTGGACCGCGAGAAGTTGACGCTGACGATCGCCTTTCCGGCGAGTGCCACTTTCAACAAGCGCAAGGCGGAGGCGCCGGACAAGCGTGACCTTGTGGCCGGCGCACTGGAGGCCGTTGCCGGTGAGCGGTTGCGACCCGTATATGAGGTGCTCGATGCAGAGGCTGGCGCGGAGGGGATGGATGAGGAGGAGGGGATGGATGAGGAGGAGCTGGTGGAGCGGCTGAAGAGCGAGTTCGATGCGGAGGAGGTTGGCTAGGTGGCACGGGGCGGTGGGCCAGGGGGCTTTGACGTGAACTCCCTGATGAAGCAGGCCCAGCAGATGCAAAGCGAGATGTTGCAGGCCCAGGAGGCGCTCAAAGAGGAGGTGGTCGAGGCGAGCGCCGGGGGCGGCATGGTCAAGGTGAAGATGAGCGGCGACCTCAATCTGCGTGAGATCGCGATCGACCCCGAGGCGATCGACCCCGAGGAGGCCGAGCTGCTGGCAGAGATGGTGCAGGCGGCGGTCAACGAGGCATTGCGCGCGGCCCAGGAGCTGGCCTCGGCGAAGATGGGCGGCATTACGGGAGGCCTCGGCGGCCTGCCAGGACCTGAGCCGGTGCGCAGGGGCCATCCATACCCGTCTGCCCTTGACCGGGATATCGGTGAAGGCCGGCTAGGGTGAGCAGCGAAGGCCCGGCGCCGCTGGCGCGGCTCGTCGCGGAGCTCTCGCGGCTGCCGGGGATCGGGCAGCGCACCGCGCAGCGGCTTGCCTTCCACATCCTCCGCGCCCCCGATGAGGAGGCGACGGCGCTCTCTGATGCGATCCGCGAAGTGAAGGAGAAGGTCGGCCTCTGCGAGCGGTGCTTTAACCTCGCCGAGGGGCCGCTTTGCCGGATCTGCGCGGACTCCAGCCGCGATACCGCGCTGATCTGCGTGGTTGAGGAGCCGGCGGACGTGATCCCGATCGAGCGCACCCACGAGTACCGCGGCCTTTACCACGTGCTCGGCGGCGCCCTCTCACCGATCGACGGCGTCGACCCCGAGGACCTGAAGATCGAGGAGCTTTTGGCGCGGGTGGAGGCGGGCGAGGTCAGTGAGGTGGTCCTCGCCACCAACCCGACCACCACCGGCGAAGCGACCGCCCTGCACATCGCCGAGCTGCTGCGGGGCCAAGTCGCAGTTACCCGTCTTGCCAGCGGGCTGCCGGTGGGGGCTGACCTCGAGCACGCCGACGAGGTGACCCTTGGTAAGGCGCTGGCTGGTCGGCGCAGCCTGGACTAGATGTCAACCGGACTGGACGAGCATCTGACCGTAAATAGCGAGTTCTCCTCTTGTCGCCGTCCGCTCGATCGGGCAGGGTCTCTGCGTGGCGAGCGGCCGGCGAACGACGACCAAAGCCGGACCCGGTGCCGGCTCCCCGGCGGGGCAGCTTGCCCGCGAGGTCTCCTCCCTGCAGGCGGCCTTGCTGGCGAGGCTTGATCAGGAGCTGAGCGGGGCCGACGCTCCGCTCTTCGCCAAGACCGCGCGCCGCCTGGCAGAAGAGTTTGGCTCGGTCACCGCGACCGCGGTCGAGGCCGTCGGCGAGCGGGCCGGCGCCGAACTCGCCCAGGACCCGCTGGCAAGCCTCTTTCGGCCCGGGCAGATGCGCCGCCGGCTCGACCAGATGCTGGAGATGAACAGGCGCTACGGCCATCCCTTCGGCCTCGTCGTATTTGCGATCGATGGGCCCGGAATCCGCAGCGGCGCTGGCCCTGAGACCGCGCTTGCCATCCTCGGCGCTGCATTGCGCGAGAGCATCCGCCTGGTCGATGAGGTTTTTTCGCTCGAGGAGGACGCCCTCTGCGTGCTCGCTCCCAACCAGACCACAGTTGAGGGAGTGCAGATGGCGGAGCGGTTGTTGGGCATGCTCGATGAGCTGGAGGGCGCCGGCGGCCTCAGCATCGAGATCTGCGCCGGGGTCGTCGCCTGCCCCGAACACGGGACCGACGCCGAGCGCCTGCTGCGCGGAGCCGACGAGGCGATGTGGCGGGCCCGCGCGGTTGGCCAGCCGGTTGGCGTGGGCACCTTGCAAGATCGCTGACAGGTTTCCCGAAATCTGTCCATAACCGCGGTAAACCTGGATCAGGGGTGGGAAGAATGGCCCCTGCGCGGCGAATCAGATTTCGCACAACTACCCCCTTGCCCAATGCCAGGAATCCGAACAAACGCAGCTGCCGAGGTGCTCGGCGTCAGCCCCAACACGCTGCGCAGCTGGGAGCGGCGCTACGGGTACCCGACGCCAAAGCGCACCCCCGGCAACCACCGCAACTACGAGCTGGTCGAGCTGCAGACGCTGCGCGACGCGCTCGCCCAGACCGGCAACATCTCCTCGGCGATCGAGCTCGCCCGCCAGCGCCAGTCCGCGCCGGCATCCGGTGGGGCGCTGATCGCCGCGCTGGAGAGCTTCGACGAGGGCGCCGCCGATCGGGCGATCGAGGAGAGCCTCGCATTGCGGCCGCTGGAGCGCACGGTCGAGGAGCTGCTGTTGCCGGCGATCGACGAGCTGGCGGCCGACCCCGACCGCGAGCCCGAGCTGGAGTTCGCCTCCCGCTGGGCGATGGGTTGGCTGCACGGCGCGCGGCGCCTGGCCTCCACCGCATCGCGACCGGCCGGGGTTTTGCTGCTTGACTCCAGTCACGGGCAGGACGCCGAGGCGGTCCATACCCAGGCGCTTGACCTAGCGCTGCGCCGCGCCGGGTTCCGCGTCTTGGTCCTCTCCAACCAGCTTGGCGATGAGCGGTTGGAGCGCGCCCTGCGCGCTCTGGACCCGACCGCGATCATCCTCTGCGGCCCCGGTGCCGACACCGCGGGAGCGGTGAAGCTGGTCCGCAAGATCCGCGAGGTCGGCTTCGACGCGCCCCTCTATGGCTTCCGCGCAAGCGGCTTGATCGGCGAGGCGGTCCCCTCCGCCGGTGAGACCCCCAGCTCTGTCACCGCGATGCTGAACGCCGACCTGCGCCGCCGCGCCGTCCGGGCTTTCGCCTAGCGGTACCTAACCGGCGACCGAGAAGAGCAGGCGAATCGCCAGCACGATCAGCGCCGCCCCGAGCAGCCTCCTGATCGTCGAACCGGTGAGGCGCTGGGAGAGCCTCGCCCCCAACTGCGCGCCGGGAAGGACCCCGACGGAGAGCGCGATCGCGCGGCGCAGGCCGTTGCCGACGTGAAGTACGCCGCTGAGCAGGTGGGTGGCGCTGGCGGTGCCGGCGATGAAGACCAGCACGAAGTGCGAGGTTGCGGTTGCGATGTGGGTGGGGAAGCCGAGGGTGCCGACCAAAAGCGGCACGTGCATCACCCCGCCGCCGATGCCGAGGAAGCTTGAGAGGAAGCCGACGAAGACGCTGTATGTGACCCCGCGGCGCACCGGCACCCGGTAGCGGAAGGTGGTTCCGTTGCGGTCGATGATCTCCCGCGCCTCGGTGTTGCCATGTGGATTGGGCCGCGCCGCGTGGGGGCGCAGGCGGATCACCACCAGCGCCGCGCCGGCAAGGACCACCGCCATGATCGCGTCAAAGAGGCGGATCGGTACGAAGCGCACGGCGAGCGCACCGGCCACCGAGCCCGGCATCGCGGCGGCTGCGAAGCGAATGCCGGAGCGGTAATCGATGCGCCGCAGTCGGGCATAGGCGATCGATCCCGAAAGCGCGTTGAAGAAGACGACCAGCAGACTGATCGAGGTGATCGTCGCCGCCGAGAGCGTCGGATAGAGGATCAGCAGGACCGGGGTAAGGATGAATCCGCCGCCCGCGCCAACCAGGGTGCCGAAGACGCCGACGATGAGCCCGAGCAAAGCTAGGAGTACGTAGGTCACCGAACCGCTGCCCTCACACTGGGATTAATACCCAAACCGTCAGTGAAGCACGGCTCGGCCAAAAAAAACCGGCACAGAGCGTGAGCCCTGTGCCGGTCCGGTCAGCCGCGGCGCCTCCCGCCGCTGCCCAGTCTTACTAGAGCGAAGCGGCCGCGCGCTCGCCCGCTTTGAACACGACCTTCGGCAGGTTCGCGAAGTCAAGCGCCGGCCCGTATTTCTGGCCCGTGGTCAGGTTGTACTTGATGAACTGTTCGAGTTCGGCCTTCTTCGGTGCACCGTGAGGCACGATGCAGTACGTGAAGGTCGAGATCGGGTAGGCGATCTTCGCCTTCTTCGGCGGGTCAACGATGTGGAGTTCGTTGTTCGACGGCACATGCTTGACCTGTTCCGCGGCATCTCGATGCTCGCGATGTTCGGGTACTCGAAATTGCCGGCCGCATTCTCGATGCCGGCGGCCTGCAGGCCGGCGGCGATGATGTAGGAGGCCGAGATGTAGCCGATCGCACCTTTGGTTGTGGTGACAACCGATGTCACCCCGGAATTGCCTTTAGCGCCGATCTGACCAGCTGAGGTCGGGAAGGCGACCGACGTCGCGTATCCGATCGTGGTCTTCCAGGTCTTATTGACGTCGGAGAGATAATTTGTAAATGCGTAGGAGTCCCCGGAACCATCGCTGCGGAACACCGGAGTGATCTTGAGCGCGGGCAGGTGAAGCTTCGGGTTCAGTTTCTTGATTTTGGGGTTGTTCCAACTGGTGATCTTGCCGAGGTAGATTTCGGCGAGCACCGGTCCAGACAGGTGCAGTGCGTCGTGCTTGACGCCCGGAATGTTGTATCCCAAACCGGTTGCAGTCAGCGCCCAGGGGATCTGCACGCAGTTGCCGCACTTGCCGGCCTGTTCGGGTGTCATCGGTGCGTCGGAGGCACCGAAATCGACGGTCCGGGCCGTGATGTCTGCGATGCCTGCCCCTGAGCCGACCGAGGAGTAGGACGACCGGGATGCCCCCATTCGTGTGGGCCTCGAAACCGTTGATCCAGTTCGCCATCAGTGGTGCCACCAGCGTGGACCCCGCGCCTTTGAGTTCGGCGAAAGCACTCGCGGTAGAGATGGTCGCCATGCAGGCAACCGTCCCGACCGTCGCCATGATGAGACCAAGCAACCTGTTGCGAATCAAGTCAAAATCCTTTCAGCTTGTTTTGTCCCGTGGCACACGGGCGTCGTAGGTCATTCGACTGGGTGCGCATGCAGAATCGCGGCGGAGGGGGAGCACTTGTTTCAATCTTGTGAAAGAGCTTGTTACCAACCTGTAAACAAGCCAGCCCGGCACTTGTTTCAATTTTGTGAAATCAATTGATTTGTGCGGTGAATACCGATCGATCTCCTCTACGCTGCGCGCCATGAGCACCTCGGTCAGCCCGACGCTTGCCGGCGGCCCAGCGCCCCCACGCGGTGAAGGTGCCCGTGAGCGCTCTAGCGGAGACGCCGCAAGCAGGCGGACCGTTTCGGTGACGGTCTGCTCTACGGTGTCTGCGCTTTTGCGGCGCTGCTCGGCGTCACGGTGCTCCTCCTCGTTGGCTACCAGGTCTTTCACGGTGCCGCGCCAGCGATATCCAGGTTCGGCCTTGGGTTCATCTATAAGACAACCTGGCAGCCAAACTTCCATATATTCGGTGCCGGCTCGCTTCTCTTCGGCACCGCGGTGACTTCGTTCTATGGCCATGCTGTTGGGGGCTCCGATTGCGATCGCGATCGCCCTCTTCCTCAGCCTTTTGGCGCCGACGGGAGTGCGCGGGGTGATCTCGCCGCTGGTCGAGATGCTGGCAGCGATCCCCAGCGTCATCCTCGGCTTCTGGGGTATTCTCATCCTGGCGCCATTCGTTCACGAACACATCGAGCCGTTCCTGCACGAAACGCTTGGCTTCATTCCGATCTTTGGTTCCCCGGAAACGACTGGCGCCAGCGTCTTCACGGCGGGTCTGATCCTGACGATCATGGTGATTCCGATCATCGCCTCGATCTCTCGCGATCTCTTCCTCACGGTTCCGCGCGAGATCCAGGATGGGGCGAGCGCGCTGGGGGCGACCCGCTGGGAGGTCGTGCGCGGGGTGGTCCTACCCTCGACCGCCTCGGGGGTGGTCGCCGCCACGCTGCTGGGACTCGGCCGGGCTCTGGGCGAGGCGATCGCGGTGACCCAGGTGCTCGGCGCCGGATCCGAAATACACTCGTCGCTGTTTAGAACCGGCGACACGCTCGCCGCGCGGATCGCCGAGCAGTTCACCGAGTCGCTGGCCTCGCCGATTTATCTGGGCTCCCTGTTTTACCTTGGGGCGATCCTGCTCGTGATCGGGCTGATCTCCAACCTCGTCGCGCGTTGGATCGGCAGGCGCTTTGATTATCAGCGGGGGCTCGCCAGA
>CAVROX010000003.1:0-67272 GCA_963722965.1 uncultured Solirubrobacterales bacterium
GCTCGTGAGCGCTTCGGGCGAGTACCCGGCCTTCGTCGGCCACGACCTGCTGGCGGCCGGCTGGTGGCCGCTCAGCGGTCGCCGCTTCTGCATCACCGACGCCTCCGTCGGCGCCCTCTACGCCGATTCGGTCGAGCCTCTGGCCGCCCGCATCGAGGTCGAGCCGGGAGAGGGCTCAAAGACGATGGCGGAGGCCGAGCGGGTGCTGCGCGAGCTGGCGCGCGCCGGGATGACCCGCGAGGACCAAGTCCTCGCCCTCGGCGGGGGGGTGGTCGGCGACCTCGCCGGATTCTGCGCCCACCTCTACCAGCGCGGGGTACCGGTGATCCAGATCCCGACCACGCTGGTCGCCCAGGTCGATTCTGCCTACGGCGGCAAGACCGGGGTGGACCTTCCCGAGGGAAAGAACTACGCCGGCGCCTACCAGCTGCCGGTGGCGGTGATCGCCGACTCCCTGACCCTGGCAACCCTGCCCGCCGGAGAGCTTGCGGCAGGATTCGTCGAGGCGCTGAAGACAGGGCTGTTGGCGGGTGGCACCCTCTGGGACCGGGTGTCATCGATCGCGGCGATCGACCCGGCCGGCCTCGACGACGTCCTCTTCGCCTGTGCTCGCTACAAGTGCGAGGTTGTCGCCGCTGACGAGCGCGACCGGGGCCGCCGCGCAGTGCTCAACCTCGGCCACACGGTCGGGCATGCAATCGAGGCGGCGAGCGGCTACTCGCGCTACCGCCATGGCGAGGCAGTCGGCCTCGGCCTGCTGGCGGCGCTGGAGCTATCAGAGGCCCCAGCGCTCCACGACGAGGTCAAGGCACTCCTCGCCCGCCACGGCCTGCCGACCCGCCTGGACCCGGAAATCAGCGTCGATGCCATCCTCGACGCCGTTCAACGCGACAAGAAGCGCAGTGCGGCAGGAGTCGGCTTCGTCCTTCTCACCGAACCCGGCCTCCCCCGCTCGGGGCAGCTGGTCGACCCAGATAGGGTCCGCGAAGCCGTGGAGGGCCTTCAATGAACCTGGGTCGTTGCCTTTCCTGGTCAGCTGCGGACACAGAGCGCTGGAGGCTAACTTGACCACCGCCCACAACCGCGTCGCCGTCCTGCACGGCGTCAACTTCGACATCCTCGACCGGCGCGATCCCGCGATCTATGGCGGCATCTCGCTCAGCACTCTGGAGAAACGGATCCAGGACTGGGGTCGCGAGCTGGGGCTGGAGACGATCTTTTTCCAGACCAACTCCGAGGGCGAGTTCGTCGAGTACCTGCACCGCCTGCCCGAGCAGGCCGACGCGGCGTTGATCAACGCCGGCGCCTGGACCCACTACAGCCGCGCGATTGCCGACGCGCTCGATTTCGCCGGCCTGCCCTGCGTCGAGGTTCATCTCTCAGACGTTGATGCCCGCGAGAGCTGGCGGCGGGTCTCGGTCTTCGACGGCCTGGTCCTGGCAAAGGTCTCGGGCAAGGGTCCCGATGGCTACCGCGAGGCGCTGGCGCTGCTGTCCCGCGAGCTTGGCGTAGGCGGGGAGTGATGGGCGAGCGGGGCGAGCGCCTCGTCGGTCTGCTCGCCGAGCCTGGACTCGACCAGATCCTGGTCACCAACCTCACCAACGTTCGCTACCTGACGGGATTTGGCGGCACCAACGGCGCCTGCATCTGTGGCGAGGACCTGCGCCTCTTCCTCACCGATTTCCGATACACCGAGCGCGCCGCCGCTGAGGTTGAGGATTGGGAGGTCGTGAGCGTCGAGAGCGATTGGCTTGCCGGAATTGCAAAGCACCTGCGTGGCAGGGTCGGCTTTGAAGACGACCACCTCTCGGTGCGGACTCTGAAGCGATTGGAGGAAAAACTCCCAGCAGGGGTGGAGGCGCTGGCGGCGGGGGGCATGGTGGAGAAGCTGCGCCGCGTCAAGGACTCCGCGGAGCTCGCCGCGATCGGCGCGGCCTCCGAGCTCGCGGACGATGTCTGGGGCTGGAGCCTGGAGCGCGGTCTCGCCGGCCGCAGCGAGCGCGATGTTGCGCGCGCCGCCGAGGCGCGAATCCGTGCGCTGGGGGCCGATCCCTCCTTCCCGGCGATCGTCGCTGCCGGTCCCAACGGCGCGCTCCCCCACGCCGAGCCCGGCGAGCGTGAGATCGGCCACGGTGAGCTGGTCGTCTTCGACATGGGTGCCCAAGTTGACGGTTATTGCTCTGACGGCACCCGCACCTTCGCCACCGGTGAGCCCGGCGAGGAGGCGCGCGCCATTTACGAGATCGTGCGAGAGGCCCAGGCGGCAGCGCTCGCGGTGGTTGGCGCTGGCGTTGCCGGCGAGGTACTCGACACGGTCGCCCGCGAGGCGATCGAGGCTGCCGGTCACGGCGAGCGCTTTGGTCACGGGCTCGGCCACGGAGTCGGTCTGGAGGTGCACGAGGCGCCCCGCATATCCCAGCGCTCTCGAGGATGTTCTGCAGGCCGGCGAAGTTGTGACGATCGAGCCCGGGATCTACCTCCCCGGAGCGCTGGGGGTGAGGATCGAGGATCTCGTCGTGGTCACCGAGGAGGGCTACCGCAACCTCAGCGGCCTGCCCAAGGAGCTGCAGCTGGTCGATTAGAGGGGGCTGCCCTCGCCTGCATAGTTGGTCGCGTTGAGCGGCTGCCCTGTTGTCAGTTTCCGCGCCCCTCGGCGCTCAGGTTCAGGTCGGCCGCGGCGAGCGGGGCCTGCGTCAGTCACTCAACTGGCCTGCGCGACCCCCCACCAGGACGGAGCTGGGAGGGGCTTGCCGACGGCGAACGGGAGGCAACGCCGCTCCGGCAGGCGCCAACCTGAGCGCGGCGCTCTTGCCCTGTCACCCGGGTGGATCTCCTGTGGCGGCAAACGGTGGGGCCGGGATATGGTTCTCATCCACCGCCGGAGCGGATCGCGCTCAGCGGCTGAGATCAACACCCTCGCGGAGTCCCTGAGCAAAGGCGACGATCAGCTCGATCGCGGAATCGACGTCGGCGAGGTCGACCATCTCGACCGGAGAGTGCATGTAGCGCAGGGGAATGGAGACGAGACCGGTCGGGATACCCGAGCGCGAGATTTGGAGCACGTCGGCGTCGGTGCTGGTGCCGCGCCCACTGGCGCTTAGCGTGTGCTTGACGCCAGCCTCCTCCGCCGAGTTGACCAGCAGCTCGAAGACCTTCGGCGAGAGGGTCGAACCGCGTCCAATCGCCGGTCCCGATCCGAGCGGATGGCTACCGATCTCCTTCTCATCGACCCCCGGAGCGTCGGTGGCGTGGGTGACATCGACGGCGATCGCGATGTCAGGTCGCACCTCGAAGGCCGCCGTCCTGGCGCCGAACAGGCCGATCTCCTCCTGCACCGCGGCGACGGCGGCGAAACTTCCCGCCAGGCCGCCACGCTCGTGGCAGCGACGCAGAGCGTCCAGCGCGACGTAGGCGCCCAGCCGGTTGTCCATCGAGCGGGAGACCAGCCGCCCGCCCAGCGCCGCCTTCGGCTCAGAGGCGATCACGACTGGGTCGCCGACCCGGACCAACTCCGCCGCCGCCTCTCGGTCGGCGGCGCCGATGTCGATGTGCAGCTCTTTCAGCTCAACCACCTTCTTGCGTTGGTCGGGATCGAGCAGGTGGATCGGCTTGCGCCCGACTACGCCCGGAATCAGCCCGTCCCTGCCCCGTAACTCGACCCGCTGGCCGACCAAGATCTGCGGGTCCCAGCCGCCGATTGGAGCGAACCACAGGAATCCCTTCTCGTCGATGTGGGTGACGAGAAGTCCGATCTCGTCGATGTGGCCGACCACCGCGAGCAGCGGCGCGGAGTCGCCAACCCGAGCGATCGAGGATCCGAGCCCGTCGCTGGAGAGCTCAGCAAAGGATGCCGCCTCACGCCAGACGGCCGCCGCAGGCTCCTCATACCCCGATGGGGCGGCGGTGCGCAGCAGCCTGTCGAGCAGCGTCGGGGTCTGTGTCATGGGCATCGCTGGCACACTCCGCTCCTTGGTAAATACTCAAACGTCGTCGCTGGCAGGCGCACGCGCTCCCGGCAGTATGTCGAGTCGAACAGGCGTCCGCTTTGAGAGCGGATCGTGGCGGATCGGCTAGTGGCGCGGGGGAGCAGGGGAGTCGCCGTGCCCTGGTGGCGAACCCGCTCGCGCGCTTCACCGTAGCCGCGGGTCTCGTAGGCGATCATCGCCCAGATCAGGACGTTGGCGATCGCCAGCGCGGCCAGCGCTGGCACGTCGGTTGCGACCGGGATGAGGATCAACAGGACTACCGCGACCAGCAGGCGCTGCCGATTGACCGTGCGTATATGCCGGAAACGAAAGGCGACGTGCCCGAGCAGGTAGATCGCGACTCCTCCCATCAGGGCAAACGCCCGGACGGCACTCAGGTGATCGTCGACGTGGCCGATCGTCGTCTTCAGGCCCAGCGCGACGAGCACGATTCCGGCGACGAAGAGCAGGTGGATGTAGGAGTAGGAGTCGCGGGCCAGCTCGTTGCGCACGCGGCCCTCCTCGGTGCTCGCCAACCGTCGCCCGGCGACCAGGGCGACGATGTCGAAGTAGGCCCACCACATCGCCGCCGCGAGCGCGACGCCGAGAATGGCCGCGGTGCCGATCCCAAGCGTGAGGGTGTGAGCGGCACCGGCGCCGATCGCGACGATCGACTCGCCGAGCGCGATGATCACGATCAGCCCGTGGCGCTCGGCGAAGTGTCGGGGGACCAGTTTCCACCCCCTGAGCCAAAGAAATAAGGCCCCGCCATATCGAGGAAGAGTGCGAGCATCCAGAGGGAGCCCTGCGCAAGGCCGCCGAGGAAGGACGCGGAGACCAACAGGGCGACCGCTACCGCGGTGCTTGCACCGAGCCCCAGTACCGAGTGGCGCAGCGCGTCGTCGCCGGGGCTGGCGAGCATGAAGAGGGCGATGTGGGCGATGCGAACCACCCCGTAGGAGAGGGCAAAGCAGAGGGCGAGGGTGCCGAATGCCTCCGGCACGCAGATCGAGACGATCAGCAGCGCGGCCATCGCCCCGAACATGACCAGCCGCACCGCACCCTCCTCGGGGTCGATGACGCTGGTCAGCCAGGCGTAACCGACCCACGCCCACCACAGCATTCCCAGCACAAGCAGGCCCTGGACAAGCCCCGACCAGGTCGGGTGGTGATACATCAGTGCCGTGCACTGGGTGATCGCCAGCACGAAGACGAGGTCAAAGAAGAGCTCCAGAGGGGTCACCTGATCGCCGTCGCGCAGCGCTGCGCTAAGGCGGGAGCTCCTTGCGGCTGTCGAAGCCACGATCGGGTTCGACCCCGCCCGTCAGGCTCCGCCCAGCTGGGTCGCCTTGACGATGAGCAGTAAGACGGCGAGGACCAGGTAGCAGCGCAGGAGCATCATCCCGACTTTGCGCCCGGTCGACCAGCGCGGTCGCTCCAACAGGGCCAGGGGCGGCATTGTCCAGTTGCGGCGAACCTCCGCAGACATCGTGGCGGCAGGGGCTCGGTGCTCCCGACCGCGCAACATGGCCACCCCCGCCCCCAGCAGGGCCAGGACCAGGGCGATTCCGAGGTAGACCAACAGCGTGGCGGCGTTGATCGAGGGAAAGAGCGTCGTCGCCACCAGGATCATCGAGAGCATGACGAGGACGGCGACGATTACGCTCGCCAAAGCGTTGACCCAGGGGCCATTTGCCCAGGGTCCGAGCACCTCGCGATCGTTGCAGAGCAGCAGCAGGAAGACCGTCGCGCTGGGCAGCAGGACCCCGGCAAGCGCCTGGACCGCGGTCGTCATCACCCCAAGCGGGGCGCCGGGAATCAGCACGATCGCGGCGGCGAGGGCGACCAGCCCGGCGAAGATCGCGTAGAAGAGCTTCGCCTCGCGGAAGCCGCGGTGCAGCGAATGGCTGCGCGCCGAACACGTCGCCGAAGGCGTAGGTGGTGGCGAGCGTCACCGCGCCGGCGCCGATCAGCGACGCGTTGAGGAGCACGATCGCGAAGAAGGCGCCCGCCGCTGGTCCGATGTAGTGGCTGCAGTTCGCTGGCCACCGCGCCGGCGTCAGCGAAGTGGCCGAAGGGCGGGGGTGCCAGCGAAGGCGAAGGCGGTGACGGCGATCAGCGCGGCGGCACCGATCACGACGATCAAGGCGCCGATCACCGTGTCGGCGCGCTCGTAGTTGATCCAGCGCGGCGTGATCCGCTTGTCGATCACGTTGGACTGCTGGAAGAAGAGCTGCCAAGGGGCGACGGTGGTACCGACGATCGCGATGATCAGCAGAATCGAGGTCGAGTCAGCCCCGCCTTCGATGCCGGGGACGAAGAAGTCGTGGGCAACCGGGCCGAGCGTGCGGGTGGGCCATGACGCCAGCGGGATGACGAGAAAGTTGGCGAAGACGAAGAAGAACATGAAGCGCTCCCAACGCCGGAAGCTGCCGGTGGCAGTCATCGCGATCAGCAGCAGCGGCGGCGGCAGGCACGGCGATGTACTTGCCGATCCCGAGGTAGCCAAGGGCCAGACTGACGCCGATGAACTCGGTGACGATCGTGAGGAAGTTAAGGACGAACAGGTCGCCGACCGAGAACCAGCCCCAGAAGCGCCCGAAGCGCTCATTGATCAGGCGCGCGTGCCCAACTCCGGTCACGGCGCCGAGGCGGATCACCATCTCCTGGTTGACGATCAGCACTGGGATCAGCAGGAGCAGGACCCACAGCAAACTGGTGCCGAAGTTCTGGCCTGCCTGGGCGTAGGTGGAGACGCCGCCAGCGTCGTTGTCGCCGACCATCACGATCAGCCCTGGCCCCATGATCGCCAGCAGCGCCAGCAGGCGGGCCCGCCAGCCATAGCGGTGCGCGTCGTCGCGCATCCGGATCGTCCCAAGGGCGCCGTGGATGTCGCCGCGATCGGCCGGATCGAGGACCGCCGGAGCGCGCACCTCTTGGCGCCGCTGGTTGCCCTTGTCCTTGACCTCGTTCATCACCCACCCTTCCTCGCCGCTGGCAACCATCGCGCTTGCCCCTCGAACCAGCAACCGGGTGGGGGCGCGCGCGGGACTCACTCGCGCGCGCCAAAGGTGTGATGACTAGCGCCTAGGCATCGAGACGGAGGCGCGCGCGGGCGGTCTGGTACTTCGCGGTAGGTCTTTGTCCATTTCCATTACCGGCTCCATCGCGTCTTTCTCACGTCTTCGCCACGCCCACGATAGGCAGGCGTGACTGCGCAGCGAGCCTAGCAGAGGGTCGACGGCTGACCGGCGGGTCTGGCCCGGGCGATTGAGCTACGAGCGTGCGGCGATTTCAGCTCTGGGCGACCCTGACGCGCCGCCGCCACTCCTCGGGGACAAGCACCTCGAGGACATCGTCGACGGTTATTACCCCGACCAGCTTGCCGGCCCCGTCAGTGACCGGTAACGCCACCAGGTTGAAGTCCGACATCAGACAGGCGATCTCTGGCAGCTCATCGTCGGTCTGAGCGCGCTGGGGGTCCCGTTCGGCAATCTCCCGAATGGGGCGATTCTCATCGGTGCGCAGAAGGTCAAAGACCGAAGCCGAGCCGACTAGCCGACCGTCCTCGTCGATGAGGAAGGCGACGTTCAGAGCCTCGGGGACGACGGTGGTGCCCCGTCGAACCGCCAGCAGCGCCTCGCCGACGCTGGCCCGCTCGTCGAGGGAGACGAGCTCTGGGCTCATCAGTCCGCCAGCGGTTGCGGGGTTATAGCCAAGCAGCGTGCGCACCTTGCTCTGCTTGGCAGGTGGCAGGAGGGAGAGGATCGGCAGGCGTCTTTCCTGGTTGATCTCGTTGATCAGATCCGCCGCGTCGTCAGGGGCCATCCGGCTGAGCAGCTGGGCCGCTTCGGCATCCGAGCGCTCGCGGATGAACTCCAGCTGGTGCTCGTCGTCAAGCTCCTCAAAGACGTCGGCCTCGAGCTCGCGGTCGCTTCCCACCGCCTCGATGATCTCCTCGCCCTCGTCGTGGGAGGCAGCCTCGACGAGGTCGGCGATCTGGGCCGGATGCAGGTTGGTCAGCCTGCGGCGGCCGAGTCGAAGGCGCGATGTCGGCACGTGGCCGACAAAGGGCTCGAGCTGGGACCAGCTGAGGATTCGGTCATCGGCCTCGGGCTGAGAGCGTCCAGGCAGGAGCCTGCGCAAAATCCCTCGCGGCCTTGGGTCGATCCCCCCGAGGCGCCACCAGCCGCCGTCGCAAACGAGGATGATCTCGTGGGCAGTAACGAGCTGTGCGCGCTGCACGTCGATCAGCTTGCGCCCAAGCACGTCGTCTCCCAGCAGCACCTCTCCGGCTCGACGGGCGAACTGGGCGAGGCTGAGCTTCTCGCCGGAAAGGCGAACCTTCCCAGCTTCCAGGCTGGCGATGCGTTCGGTGGGTACGAAGAACTCGCGCCCGCCAACCTGTGCCTTGAGGCCGGTGACGGGAGGGAGGCCTTCGTCGCTTAAGCGAACGATCACGTCCTCGACCCGACCCAACTTCTCCCCGGCGCGGTCGAGCATCGGACTGCGGATCACCGCGGAGAGGGGGAGGGGCTCCGCCACATGGAGAAGATACGCCACCTGGGCAGAGGTGCCGACGCCGATCTCCCGGACGCGGGTAATCTGCGCGTGCCCTTCCGAACACCGACCCCTGAGCATAGGCATCGATCGAGCAATGCAGGTAAGTACCAACCAGTTCAAGAACGGCAGCCACATCGAGATCGACGGGGCGGTCTTCCGGATCATCGAGTTCCAGCACGTCAAGCCGGGTAAGGGTGGGGCGTTCGTGCGAACCAAGCTGCGCCGGATCGACGACGGCTCGGTCCTGGACAAGACGTTCAGGGCGGGGGAGAAGTTTCGGCCGGTGCGGACCGAGTCGCGCAAGATGCAGTACCTCTATGACTCCGGCGACGCCGTGGTCTTCATGGATAGCCGCGACTACGAGCAGATCGAGATCCCGCGCGAGGTGGCCGGCGAGGCGATGCAGTGGGTGCTCCCCAACGCCGAGGTCGATGTGCTATTTGTCGACGAGCGGCCCAGCGACGTGCAGGTGCCGAGCGCGATCGAGATGAAGGTGACCGGGACCGAGCCGGGGGTAAAGGGTGACACGGCCTCCGGCGGCGGCAGCAAGCCGGCGACGTTGGAGTCCGGCGTCAGCGTCCAGGTGCCGCTCTTTATCGAGGAGGGCGAGACAATCCGCGTCGACACCCGCAGCGGTGAGTACGTCTCCCGCGCCTGAGCGGCCTCGCCCGAGCGGAAGCGCGAGAATACTGCGTCCATGCGCAGGTCCGACCAACGACGCGACGCAGTGTTTGCCTGCTACCAGCGTGAGGTGACCGGGCGGCCGCTTGACGAGCTGATCTTCGACTCTCACCCGTTCACCCGCGAACTCGTCGAGGGCGTTGAGACCCACCGCGCGGAACTGGACGCGGTCATCGCCCGCCACGCGAAGGGATGGAGCCTTGATCGGATCGCGCCGCTGGACCGCAACCTCATGCGGGTCGCGCTCTTTGAGATCGAGCACGCCGACACCCCAGTCGAGGTGGCGATTAACGAGGCGGTCGAAGTCGCCAAGGAGTACTGCGGAGCCGATGCCCCCGGCTTCGTCAACGGCATCCTCGGCGCCGCCGTTCGCGAGGGGGCTCGGTGAACCGGCTCCAGGAAATATCTGAGCGCCTGCAGGAGATCGCCACCGAGTTGAAGGGGGAGGGGGTCGGTGGCGAGCGGGCGGGGGAGCTGGCGCGCGAGGCGGCCAAGCTCTCCGCTGAGGCGGTCGAGGCAGCCAACGATCGCATCCGCGAAGGCGAGGCGTCGGAGTGATCGATTCTCTCCGCTGTTTCTTTTGCGCTCTGCGCGGCCGATCGGAACAGCGCCGACCGTGAGTTACCCGGAGGAACTGCGCTCCCTTGTGGACGCAGCGCTCGCGGAGCTTGAGTTCTCCCATGCCCCGAGGACTTCCGGGCTGGAGGAGGCGATGCGCTACTCGCTGCTTGCCGGTGGCAAGCGCGTCCGCCCGGTCCTCGCCTTGGCCACCGCCCGCGCCGTTGGCGCGGAACCCGAGTTCTTCCTGCCGGTGGCGTGTGCGATCGAGCTCGTCCACACTTACTCCCTGATTCATGACGACCTGCCGGCGATGGACGACGACGGGCTGCGACGCGGCCTGCCGACCTCCCACGTCAGGTTCGGCGAGGACGTGGCGATTTTGGCCGGGGACGGCCTCTTCGCCGAAGCCATCCGGCTCTTCTGTGAACAGCCGGGTGAGCCGGTGCGGATTCTCGCCGCCATGCGCGAGCTGGCGGCCGCGACCGGCGTCGACGGGATGGTCGGCGGTCAGTACGTCGACGTCGCCGGAGTAGAGAATGGCGCCAGGGGCCTGCGCGCCCTACACGAGTTGAAGACGGGGCGGCTGATCGCAGCCAGCGTTGGCGTCGTGCTGGCCCTGGAGGACGTCGGTGAAGCCGTGGCGGCACCCTACCGCCGTTTCGCAAACGAGCTCGGCGTCCTCTTTCAGATCGTCGACGACATCCTCGACGTGACCGAGTGCGACGAGCGCCTCGGAAAGCCCCACGGCAGCGATGAGCGACATGGCAAACTCACGTATGTCAGCCTCTTCGGCCTCGACCGGGCACGCCAGCTCGCCGCCGAGTCTCACGCGAAGGTGAGCGAAGCGCTCGCCGGGGCCGAGGGTCAGACTGGCGACCTAAAGCAAATTGCAGATTACATCTTCACCAGGCACGAATGACCGATATCCCGCACACGCCAGAGCACGAGCACAGGGCACCCGAGCCGCTGCTATCGGGGATCGAGGGGCCCACCGATCTCCATGGTCTCGACGACGAGCAGCTGCAGCAGGTGGCACAGGAGATGCGCACCTACATCATCGACACGATTGGTGAGATCGGCGGCCACTTCGGAGCCAACCTCGGCACCTGCGAGCTGGCGGTAGCCCTCCATAGCCTGCTCGACTCGCCCCGGGACAAGATTCTCTGGGACGTGGGTCACCAGGCCTACCCGCATAAGATCCTCACCGGTCGTCGCGACGAGCTGCCGACGATTCGCCAGTATGAGGGCCTTGCCCCGTTTTGCTCGATCTTCGAGTCCGAGCACGACATCATGGGTGCCGGCCACGCGTCGACGTCGATCGGATACGCGGTCGGGCTGAAGGAGGCGATGCGAAAGGGAATCGGCGAGGACGGAAGGGTCGCCGCTGTGATCGGCGACGGAGCCCTGACCGGCGGCGTCGCCTACGAGGCGCTGCATGCGGCCGGCGGCCTGCAGACACCGATCGTGATCGTGCTCAACGACAACGGGATGTCGATCTCACCCAATGTCGGCGCGCTCTCGCGCTATTTCACCCGGGTGCGCCTCAATCCGCGCCTCTACCATGCCCGCGAGGGCGTCGAGGACAGGTTGACCAGGCTGCCGCTGGGTCTCGGCCGACGGATCGAGCGCCTCGGACCGGAGATCAAGTCTGCGATCAAGGCCTACTGGGCGCCGGGCCTTCTCTTCGAGGAGCTCGACCTCGCCTACATGGGGGTGATCGACGGCCATGACGTTCATGCCCTGCGAGCGGCGCTGCGCGAGGCGTTTGAGGCTGGGCGGCCGGTGGTCGTCCACATCCACACAGTGAAGGGCAAGGGCTTTGCACCGGCCGAGGAGGGCGGCCTTGAAGGTATGGAGCGTTGGCACGCGGCCAAGCCCCACTCGATCATCAACGGTTCCCCGGCCAGGCCAGTTCCGGTCAAGGAGTCAGACTCTCCTGATGCGATCGCGCCGGAGCGGTTGGAAAAGCCCCCGCCGCCCAGCGCCCCGCCCCAGTACACGGAGGTGTTCGCCGAGGCGATGGTCGCCGAGGCCAGGCGCGATGCGCGGGTGATCGGGATCACCGCGGCGATGGCGGGTGGAACCGGCCTGCAGAAGCTCGCCGATGCAAGTGCCGGACCGGTATTACGACGTCGGCATCGCCGAGCAGAACGCGGTGTTGCTCGCCGCCGGGCTGGCCCTTCAGGGGGCAAAGCCGGTTTGCGCGATCTACTCAACCTTCCTCCAGCGCGCCTACGACCAGATCATCCATGACGTCTGCCTGCAGGAGCTCGACGTCACCTTCGCCTTGGACCGGGCAGGGTTGGTGGGCGACGACGGCCCAACCCACCACGGCGCGTTCGACCTCTCCTACCTTCGGCCGATTCCCAACATCGTCTTGATGGCGCCCGCGCGATGAGGCGATGCTCGTCCACATGCTGCGCACGGCGCTGACGCACTCCGGGCCCGGCCGCGCTGCGCTATCCGCGTGGCGCGGGCGAGGGAGTTGCAATTCCGCTAGAGCCGCAGGAGATCCCGATCGGGAGCGGTGAGCTGCTGGCGAGCGGGGAGCGGGTCGCTCTGCTCGGATACGGCTACGGGGTCGCCGTCGCATTGGAGGCGGCGCGAATCCTCGCCGGTCACGACATCCAGCCCACGGTCGCCGACGCCCGCTTTGCAAAGCCCCTCGATGCCGAGCTAGCGGAGCGGCTGGCGCTCGAGCACGACCTGGTGGTGACCATCGAGGAGAACGTGCTGGCGGGAGGCTTTGGCTCGGCCATCCTCGAGCACCTCGAGGAAGCCTTCGGCGAGCGCCCCGGCGAGCGGGCGCGCGTTCTCAGGGTTGGCCTTCCTGACCGCTACGTCACGCACGGCAAGCCTTCCCTGCTGCGGGCGGAGGTGGGTATGACCGGGGAGTCGGTGGCTGAGCGGGTGTTGGCGGCACTCCGTTCCCTCGAGCCGGCCCTCCGCTGAGCTTGCATCAAACTGCTCAATCGCATAGTGTTCGCGGCGGCTCTTCGGTGACAGTCGTTTCTGGGGTTACCACAGGGAGAAGGGCCGGTATCTCTGTTTGTGGATCCCATGGAGGCAGTGATCCACTTCGGTTAGAGCCTCCGCGGGCGGGTCCCGCGGAGGCTCTACTTTCCGGGTGCTTCAGAGAACCCGTGCCCAGGCGAACCGCTGGGTGCTCCCACAGGGGAGAAGTGGGCTACGCGACGTGCCCTTCCCCGCTCGATTGTGGCGTTCTCCGCGGGTACCGGCCCTGGCCTGGCCCGGGCCGGCGACTCGTTCAGTCCGAACGGTCCCTGGCCATGCGCAGCTGCGCGAAGCGGTGGCCCGCGAGGGGAGCTGGCGGTCGCGAGCTGGGCGACGGCAAGAGCTTCAGCTCCTCGACAAAGCGGCAGGCCCACGGCTCCTGTACTCATGAGCTGGTTGGGTCTCCATCAGCGGACGATGCTTGGCCGTGAAGGCTCGATACCAAGCTGCGTAGCGGCCTACCAACGGCGCCGCCGAAAGGCCATGGAGTAGAACCGACAAACCGACCGTCAGGTAGGTGGCTGTGAGCAGTGTGTCCCCGTGGACCTGATGTGTGTCCTCGACGATCACCGCGAAGACGATCGAAGCTAAACCGCGAGGGCCGAACCAGCCGACGAACGCCAGCGTCGGACCACGTGCATGGGTGCCCCACAGACTGATCGCCACGGGAACCATCCGAACGAGCGTGAGGCTCAGCAGGGCATAGAGCGCGATTTGCCAGCTGACGTGCTCAAGCGCCGGGCCAAGAAGCACCGCGCCGAAGACCAGGAAGGTGATTGCGTCCAGCAGCGCTCCGGCCTGCTCGTCAAAGAGCATCATCTGATCGCCGTCGTTGCGTGCGAGCAGGCCGAACAGGGCACCGGCCGTGAAGGCCGCGATGAAGCCCGACCCGCCGAGGGCCTCCGCGATCCCGTAGGCCAACACGGCAGCCGCCACGGGGATGATCTGGCGCCAGGAGTCATCGATCAGGCGCTTTCTGCCAGCGGCGACTACGATCCACGCTGCAAGCGCCCCTGCGGCGAGGCCGCCGATCAGTCCATAGCCCACCTCTTCTCCGATCACCTGGGCGGGGTGAGCCGCCCCTCCGGATGCAGTCGCGAGAACGATCAGAAGCAGCGGGACACAGATCCCGTCATTGAGGCCGCTCTCAACGTTGAGCGACTGTCGCACCCGCTGTGGAAGGCTCTTATCGGTCACGACCGCGCTGCCGAGCCCCGCGTCGGTCGGCGCCAGGATCACACCGAGGATTAAAGCCTCGCTCAGCGAGAAAGCCGGGAACAGGACCAGGGCGGCCAGCGAGCCCACAACGACCGTCAGCGGCAGCCCAATTCCGAGCAATCGAGTCGGCAAGGAGGCCTCGCGCCGCAGGGCCCGCAGATCGATCCGCGAGGCATCAGAGAACAGCACCAGGGCGAGCGTGGCTTCTGCCAGCCTCCGTACAGTCAAGCTCGTCGGAGACGCGGTGAGAGAGTCGAGCACCAGCGGGCCGGCCAGAACGCCGAGCCCAACCACGACCATCGTCGGTGTGATCGAGGTGTTCGATAGGCGCCGCGAGACCCCTGCAACCAACAGCAGGACAAGCCCAAGGGTGACCAGGCCCCAACCCACGATGTCAAACCTACAGGGCGGCGAACCGCGTTACGACCTCATCGAGGTAGCGCCGTCGGGCTAATCGAATCCTGCGGGAGCTCTGGAATCGGGAGATGCAGCAGCGCAAAGCGGCCAGTCCTTCAAGCAGATGTGGGGGGCGCTCGCTTGAGATTGGCCGTGACCACTTGCGCTTCAATCTGGGAGGTTCCCACCGCCTTCTCGTTTCGGCGTGATGTGAAGGGCGTCGGGAAATCTGGCGGCGCCGGCCACGTTTCAGCAATCGCCTGAGTTGATCCGCGCCTGCGACGTTGGTCGACTAAATTCCGGGGTAACTGCGATCAGGGATGTGGATTTACCCCGATGTGCCTGGCTGGCTCTCGGTCGTAGGGTTCATCCCGACTTCTAATCTCGACAAAGGGAGATCCAGGATGGAGAACGCCTACAGAGCGGAGGCAAAGGAGATCACGTGGGGATGGTGGCTGATACTGCTCGTCGGTGTGCTCAGCATGGCGGCCGGCGTCATCGTCCTCTTTAAGCCCGGTAACAGCCTTCCTACCCTGGCCGTGATAATCGGCATCTTCTTGTTGGTCGACGGCATCCTTGAGCTGATCAGCTCCTTCATGCGCAACACCCAGAACCGAGGGCTCGTCGCAACGTTCGGTGTTCTTACCGCGATCGTCGGTGTACTGCTGATTCGCCATCCAGTTGGAGGGGTTGCCGCGGTCGCGCTGCTTATCGGGATCTGGCTGATCGCCATCGGTGTGATCCGTTTTGTGACCGCGTTTGACGAGTATGAGCACCGTGGATGGCATGCGCTCGCTGGTATCGTCGAGTTGATCGCGGGGATCGTAATTGTGGCTAACCCGCATATCGGCTTTGCGACCTTGGCGATATTGGTCGGGGTCGGTTTCATCCTAAACGGCATTGTGATGGTCGTCTTAGGGTGGGGAATTCGGGACGTTAGGAAGGACCTTTCGCGAGCTGGCTGAGAGGACTCAGTTGCAAGACCGGCGGCGCGAATCCACCAACTCGGGACGGTGGCTCAAGACCAAATTGGGAAGGCTGCGGTTCAGAAAGCGACTCGGGTCGATCTGGTGTTTGCCGTAGGTTCAACTTTGTGTGCGAGAGAGTCCAGCGCCGCGATCCGATTTCCTGCTGCGGTGATTTTCGAACCTCGGTGGGAGGCTCCAACCAAGGATCGCCGAGCGCTGGATCGGAATAGGTACGTGGCCAACGCCAGAAGTGCGCGTGCGTCACTGCGCCGGGGATCTCGCGCTGGAGTCCCCCGCGCTGCTCTGGCAGGGCGTGATCTCGTCGTGTTCTGACCATGCGATCAGGGTAGGAGCCGTGAAGCACCCCCAACTCGCCTCAGAGGTCGGTACGACGTCGGGCGGCACTCGTTGGCCGTGCCGCATGCTGCTCCTTAACACGAAGGTGCGCTCCTTTCGCTCGGTGCCTGTATCGTCGCGGAGTCACCACTCAATTGGAAGGAAGTTCGAACATGCTACGTCGACCGTCACCGGCCAGCATCATCGCCGTCCTAGCGCTGTTCGTTGCTCTTGGGGGAACCGCCTACGCGACCAAACACTACCTGATCACAAGCACCAAGCAGATCAAACCGAGCGTCCTAAAGAAGCTCAAGGGCAAGGCAGGAAAGAACGGAACCGATGGGATCAACGGGACGAACGGTTCCAACGGCGCATCGGGAGCGGCGAACGGGTACACCGACCAGCATCCCGAAGCTGGCACATACATACCGCTAGAAGCACAACCGACGATCGTTAGTTTGCTCAACCTGCCAGCGGGCAAGTACGTCGTCCAGGCCGACGTACATCTGGAGGGATTCGAAAACCCTGGAACCATCGTGACATGCAAGCTCGCCGGAACCACGACGCTCGATGAAGGTGTTTCTGAACTTGGCAAAGGCGCCAACGAAGTGAAACACGCTGACCTGGCGCTCTCCGGACCGTTGACGCTGACCAGCCCTGGGAGCGTCCTTGTTGAGTGCACACCAGCAACCGTGGGCAGGGCCTTTGCGGGAGCAACGATGACTGCGGTGCAGGTGACGAACCTGACCTCGACCACGAACTGAGATGCCTCAGGCCCAACGGGTTCGCTAGCTACGACGACCCCGGCTTCCTGCCGGGGTCGTCCTTGGCAGCGTCCCCAGGGGTGAGAAATCGGATTTGACGGGGTTCCTTGGCTCTTCCGCACTTCCGCCACGCCAAGGCGAATGCGCAGTGGTCGTCCCATTTACGTATGGCACTTTGCTGGAAGCGTTTCAGGCGTGTACGGGGGGTCGGGGATGGCGCATTCGGTTTCGGGCCCCCATACGACGGTCTTTAGCCTTTTCGGTCTGCGCCGGTTGCCTTTGTAACAGAAGCCGGTGTGGAGGTCTTCTCCGGAGCTCGTGGGGGCCGATACGACGCATGTGAAGCCATGTGGGTGGCGGCTGCCGTCAACTGCCAGCGTGGCGATGACGGCCGGGTCGGATGCGACTGATAGGTGCGGTCTGTGACACATCATATGAACCACACCGTAGCTGTAGAAGTAACCGCGGATGTGTTCGGCGTCCACCCACTCGGTAGCCGCTCTGAACAGGCCGCAGTGATTTCCCTGGGGCAGCGTGCTGGCGCCGCTGTTTGCGGATGAAAGCAAGGGCACCATGCCTGCTACGAAAGCGGCGACCACCAAAACAAACGAAAGGCGGGCAGAGCGGCGCTTAAAGCAGCCGAACATGCCAGCTCGCCCGTTCACGATCCCATTTGGTCGCCACAGTGCGACACTATCGCGTAACAGAGTGCCCTGGTCAAACATGTGAGGCCCCATCCACGCCAGCGGATAGGCCGGGTAAGGCTGTGTTAGCCCCAACCCATGGCCAAGGATTGGGGTGAAGCTGGTGGGCTCAGCCAATGCGCCGGCGAGGCACGGCTGCGGTCGGCCCGGGCAGGCCTCTGTGGACCTGACGGTGCAAGGGCGGGTTGCTTGGGCCGACCCGGAAGGCCAGGGCGGACCTCAGTTGGCCGCGGCCGGACCCCTCGATCAGCCATGAGGGGTCATTTTGGATGGCTCTATCTCCCATCCCTCCGACCTGCCGAGGGGCTATAGGGGACGACGAAACCCGGACAGAAGGGCTGATCAGGGATCGCCGAGTGCGTCCTTGCGGTCGATGGCGGTCGAAGGTGTGCGCCCGGCCGATAGTTCTGCGGCAACCTCGTCGATCAGTTGAGTTGAGCGGCGCCATCCTTTGACTTCCCAAGCAAGAGCGACTGACCGCTCGTCACCGGGAACGGCGAGAACGGTCCAGGGTCGGCCAAATGCAGAACGAGCGACAACACCCGCGGCTAACAACAGACCAGCGATTATCAGCTCAAATCCGAATAACAGCAGTGGGATCACAATTATGGCGACGACGATCCCGGCCAAGATGCATCCAATAATGATCTCAACGCCCTCGAGGCCGCCGCCGACATCGGCCCATACCACAGGTCCCATCGCATGATCGGTATGTTCGGTTGGCTTCAGCCAGGCGCACACGACGCCAGCGGGGTCGGTTGCGCGAGGTCCATTGGCGTCCGATCAGCCATACAATGCCCGATGGCGCTTTCACCCGGCGCGAGCCGAAACTAATTTTCGTGCCCAAGATCTTCATGTGGAATCCGTTGCGTGAGGAATTCGGAACCTTACGCCGGTTTGGGGGGCGTAAATGCGCGCGGGGCCTACTGTCTGGGCGCCTGGATCCCGCCGACCTTGCGCCACGTCCGAATCACTCGACGGGACGAACAGTGCCACGCCAAGCAAATTAGTGGAGCCCCCTCACCTCAACCGCCGATCGGTTTCCTGGGGCCTGCCCTCAGTTCACCGGTAAATCCCGGGCCAGCTAGGCGCACGATTCCGCGGCCCGGCAGCGGCCCAGTGAGAGTACCCGTCCAGCGCGGGCCGCCGGCTCGGCGCTGGAATTTCGCCGTGCCGGTGAAGGGAAGTGGCGGAGTCACGGTCGCCGTCGAGAGCGAATTATCGAATACGAAGTCGCTAGCTGGCCCGCGAACAGCGACTGTCCGAGCGATCAGCAGCGTTCCCCGTAATTCGGTCCCAAGATCCCCAAACGAATATATCTGTGGTGAGGAGTCCGCGGAGGAAGGGGATGAAGGGGAGACCTCAAAGCTTATGTCGCGATGGCGATCTTTTGCGATAAGGTGGACGGGCTTAGCAGCGGCCGATTCTTCGAAGTGGCCAGGGAATCCGCCCAACGAAGGTTCGCAGGGGATCCGTTCGCCTTCCCGCAGCGGCCCATCGAAGTCACCAACTCCGCCCGCCGCCCTGCTTGCGTCTGCGGTAGTGTAGCCGCCTTCGCCACGGAAGCGAATCCTGCCAACAAAGGTGCCGAGCCTTGTTACCACCACCGAAGATCCTGAACCTCCCGAGCAGCTAGGGGCCTGGGCGCGGAGTACCTTTCCTGAGGGGATGAAGCGGATGGCGATAACACCGAATCGCCCGAAGGACGCATGAATCGTGGTTGAGTGGCCAGCTCGCTGGGTCGTATAGGAGACCTCCTGATCGTCGCCGACGGCAGAGGAATGGACAGCCGAGAGCATCACTTGGGAGTTGGGGCTAATCCAGGCGCTCGACTTTGGCTGCGTTTCGGCGGTAACGAAGATGCGATAACCATGCGTAGCGCGCAGAGCAAAGCGGGCGGTTTGCTCTCTCAGGATTCTCGGCTTTGCGGGGTCTCCCCGGACGCTCTGCAGAATGAGAATCAAGCCGCCGAGGAGAACAAGGCACGCGAGAGCAACGCGATTCCGGCGACTCCGCCTCCTGCCGTGACTCTCCGCGAGATCCGACACTGAAGCAATCCTATCGCTGCGTTTGTCGGGACCTCGTCCGTCTTCTAGCCTTGAAAAGCCTTCTCTGCTTTCGACCACTTCGCCTGTATGGGGTGGTTGCTTTCTGGTAGCTGTTGTATCGGGTCCTAGCGGCCCAGAGTCGCGCTTCGAGCACATACTCGGTGCTGTCAGTTCCTACTGTCTCGCAATTCGATATGCGACATATCAGTTTAGCCCACCTGCCAACCACCGCTCATTTGCACCCGAGACAGACCAGCTCGTCGCGATGTTGGGTCGGGAAGTGCGATCAGCGGGGCCTATACAGTGATGTCCCAAGCTCGGGTGGGGGAGCTAATCGACCTCTAGTCCGGGCTCTCCGATCAAGTATTCGGACTCGGGCATCTCACCCGTCAGGCTCTTACTCTCAGCTGGTGAGCGTCGGATGTCGGGGTGAGTAATTGCCAAATAGGAGACCAGAACGACGACAGCGATAGAGAGCAACAGGGCAGTCGGTCCGTCGCCGAAGCTTAAGCCGCCGATGTTGTGTGGTTTGCTGATGTAGTCGGCAAACGACGCTCCGAGTGGACGCGTCACAATATAGGCCATCCAGAACGCCGCGACGCTGTTCAGGCCGAAGCGCGACCAGGCCAGTGCCGGGACCAGGATGAGCACGAAGAAAAAGACACCAGAGGCCAGGTATCCCATGCCGAGGGAGGTCGCCGTAAAATCCCCGAGCGCAGTTCCGAGCGCAAAGGTGGCGAAGACGGTAGCCCAGTAGAACGCCTCCCGTCGCTGCGTGGTGACGCTGTGGATCGACAGTGTCCCCTCGCTACGCTGCCAGGCCAAGAAGACGACCGCCAGTATGACCGCCCACAAGATCGTGGTTCCCGCGTAGGGGATGTGGCCATCGAGATGTAGGAAATCAGCAAAGCCTGTACCGGAGATGGCGATCGCATAGGCCAAGAACCAGTACGCGAAGGCTCGGTACCGGCGCGTCGCGAACTGCAGCACAAGCGCGATCAGGAACAAAGCAACCTCGGTCCCGCCACCCCCGAAGTTCCCGTACATCTTCAGGTAATCAGAGGTGGCCTCCCCGCCAGCTGTTGTGAGGATCTTCACCACCCAGAAGAGGAAGATGATCTCCGGGACCTTTGCGACTACCGGCGCAGGAAAGATTCGCCCGATCACAGGCAGCTGGCCACGCGCCTGCAGACGCGCTCCTCGGGAGCGTGCTGAAGATCTAAGCCGACGGTTTGTGGTGCTCATGTGGCAGACGCCTCAAGGGGTCCGAAGGTTTGGATTGCCTCCGGACCGGCCCCTTTGGCGCTGGGAATAGTACACAGGCCCGCGCCGGTGCTCGCTTGGACGATCTGCGACTGCCCCGAGGTTCGCTTTTGAGATCGGTTTCGGCATAGGGCCCTGCGACTTTCAGAATGCCTTGGAGACCGATGCTCGTCCCTGTCGTGTGGAGTTCTACCGCTGCGTCGATTTCATCGGCGCTAGCCTTTCCGTGAAGCTGACCACATGGGAACTGCCAGCACTGTTAAGCCCTCAACGCACGCCCGCCGACTGGTATCGGGAGGCATGGCGAATGGCTGTGGTTCGGCACCGGGACGCCGGGCTCGCCAGCGCCCTTGAGTAATCCTTGACTGGCTCTCGCCTTTCGTCAGCGCTCGGAGCTCTGAGGGCGAGCGCCCTTGTTGCGGCCGCCCTCTTGGTCGGGCTGCCTGTGGTTACGGGTACCGCCGACGCCAGCCCGGCCAGCCCCGTTCTCCTGGTTGCCGCCCAAGGTTGTGGCGCTAATCTAGGGAGGACCCCGAAGCGAAGTGACGTAAGTGACTAGGCAGACGATCGAACGCAAGGACAAGGACGCCGCGCCGCCGCTGAGCCGATTCTTTGGCAATGGCAGGGCGTGCAAGTTGATCCTCTGCAGCACCGTCGCCGCCCTCGCCTTGATCGTGTCACCTGCGCTGGCCGAAGCCTGCAGCACCAACGTCAATCCAATCATCAGATCCGTCTCGACCAAGGAGACCCTAATTGGGACGGTAATTGAATTCAAGGTCGACACCAGCGGCCACAATTTTATCTACGAATTTACATACGGCCTAGAATCCGATGAAGAAGACTCTACGCTGCCCAGAAAGCTATATTTTGAACCTGAATTTCAAACCGTCTCCGAACTGATCTATGGCCTAAGGCCCGGCAAGACCTACATGTACCGCCTAAACATCGAAAACCACGTTCATCATTTGGCCGAATGTCGCGAAGGCACCTTCACGACTCCACTTCGCCCCGAAGTTGAAATCAGCCCCGCGAGTGAAGTTCCCTACGGAGTGAAGCTGAACGGTTTGGTCTATCCCAACGGAGGGGAAACCCGATACACGTTCGAATACGGTCCGACAACTACTTATGGAACCAGGTCGTTCGAACTGACGGTACCGGCCGGAGACCTTGCGCTCCCGGTGGAAGCGGTGATCCGAGACGGCTCGCTGATTCCCTACCGCAAATACGATTTCCGCCTGATCGCCGAAAACAGCGTCGGCAGAGTTGAAAGCCCCAACCTGACCTTCATCGCGCCGAAAATAGAAGAACCACCGCTTGCGATCGCAAACCCGCCCATCCAAACCTCCAGCACCGCCGCCACGCTGCAGGGGGCGATCGATCCGGGAGGTCTGTCGAGCACCTACCGCTTCGAATTCGGCAAGACCCTGGCCTACGGGACGGACGCCCCAGAAACCGAAGCAACGATTCCAGCCGGGGATGGCCTGGTCGTGGTTGAAGCGCCGGCCACTGGCCTGCAACCCAACACGACCTACTTCTGCCGCCTCGTTGCAAAGAACGCGAAGGGGGAATCCAAGAGCTTAGAGGAGGTATTCACAACCCCCCCCGAACCCCCCCTCGCAACGGCAACCGCCTACGCCCAAACCGCGCATGGCTACCTGCTCAGCGGAACCGTCGAGCCGAATGGCGAGAAGACCAGCTACTACTTCGAATTTGGAGCCCCCCAGGCCGGCGGCCTGAGGAGTTCTGAAGGGCAGAGCGCCGGCGCCGGCACGACCCCGGTGGCGGTCTCCCAGCCGATCGGCCCCCTGCCTCCCGATACGCTCTTTCAGTTCCGCTTGGTCGCGACCAACTCCGGCGGTGAGACGAAGAGCAAAGAGGTCTTCTTTACTACGCCAGGCGAAGCGGTAACCGAGCTACCGCCAGCGAAATCGATCAGCGTGCAGTCGGTCTCGGTGCGGGGCACAACGGCCTCGATCGAGCTCAGCGCTCCCGATCTGGGGTTGATCAGCGCGGCTGGCAGGGACCTGAGGGAAGCGAGCAGAGTCTCCTACGCCGCCGGCCCCGTCAAGCTCAGCCTCTCCTTGACTTCCGCCGGGATCAGGCAGCTGAAAAGAGAAAGGCGCCACCAGCTGAAGCTGCCCGTTCAGATCACCTTCTTGCCCTTCCAGTCAGGCGGCGGTAAAGCGCAGAAGGCCAGCGCGAAGCTGGTGTTTAGGACGGGGACCTCAAATCGGGCCCGCTGAGTCGCAGGCCTCATCGGGCTCCGGGGCTTGGTAGGGGATGGGGAGCGTAGGGGTGGGGGTTGAGGTGAGTCCGGCACTGCGCCGCTACGCCTGCGCGATGACTTCTCCAACCTCGACGCTGTCGATCGTCACAGCCTCGGCGGGGCCACCGGCCATCTGGTCAACGAGGGCCTGGGCCCCAGGCTCTGAGTCAAACACAGCGATCGAGGTCCCTTTCTCTTGCGAGAGAGCGACCCAGTAGCCCGCGACGAATCCAGGTGCCGCGGAGACTCGCGGCACGAGCTCTTTCAGCTCGGCCTGAGCGGCAGAGAGATCCTTGATGGTGACGTTGATGACGACTGCGTGCATGGGACCACCTTTCTTTGGCTGCGGGCGAGCATATGCGGTGGCGAGAACCTAGGTCAATCTCACCCGCCCTCGCCACCCCTGGTCCCACGACCTGCCCGGGCTGGGTGTGGCGTCGCAATCCCACCCCTAACCTCGGCGTTGTTCAAACGCCTGAACGAGTGATGTTCTCAATCAGGGCAAGGCCCACTAAGCTCGTGTCGATGTCGGGACTCGCATGATGGGTGATCCGACGCAGTTGACAAGGCGGCGGAAAAGGAGACCGAAAAAGCCCAATCTGAACTCTATCGGCAGGCCCAAGGTAGCCGCCTTGGAACGTCGCGTAGTTCCGCTTGGGTTCAGTGTGCCTCTTGAGCCTACCGCGCGGTTCGCCTTCATCTCCCGCCTGACTCAGACTCTGTCCAGCTGCTTCAGCTGCTCGATCGCCGCGCCGACATGCGTGAGATATCGCTTTACGACTTCTTGGACGAACGGCTCCGAAGCGTGGTCGGGAAGTGCACGCAAAAGGTTCAGCCGGCTCTTGGCTATCCAAGCTGAGAGGTCGGGCTCGCTTAGCCACCGTCCCTCCGTTTTCCATGTGAGGCTCATCATGCGCGGCCAGTCCTCGATGCTGCTGGCATATGGATTGGCTGGACAGAGCCTGTTCTTTTCCGCGTCATCATCCCGGTTGGCCTCGACGAAGCCGACGAGGGCTGCGTTGAAACAAGGCGAGAGGTGTCTCACCTCTTGGAGCACGATCCGATCGGGCTGGAAGATCGGCGTGGCGGCGGCGTCTTTCAGGCCGAGCGCCGTGCAGTCCACGTGCAGCGTGTTGGGGCTGGTCTCAATTTCTCCACAGTCGAGCACGAGCCGGTCTGCCACGATTCGGCGTACCCGGCCGAGCCTGATGAAGTCTTCAATTTGCCGAAGCGCGGCTAGCTCGCGGGCGCTGAGCATGGTGCCGCGATACATGGTGGCCGGCACCCTCGGATCGATACGGGTCAGTCGCCCCGAGGCCTCTAGTGCACTGTCTCTAAAATAGCTTGACATAGAGGAGCAGTTGTTATAGCGTCGGAGCGTGGCAGCGACTGCGCCTGCTGAGGTCTCCGAAGAGCAGCGAGCGCTGCTTGAGCGCTGGGTGAAGGCGCACGGCACCCCGCAGAGCATCGCGATGCGGGCCCGGATCGTGCTGATGGCAGCCGACGGTGCATCAAACAGTGCGATTGCCCGAGCGCTGAGTGTGAGTCGCCCGACGGTGATCATGTGGCGGGAGCGCTTCGCCGAGGGTGGTCCTGAGGCACTCACCGAGGTGAAGGAGGGTCGCGGGCGAAAGCGCACGATCTCTGCGGCGAAGGTGAAGGAGATCGTCCAGGCGACGACGCAGAGCACGCCTCCAGGGCAGACGCACTGGAGCTGTCGCTCGATGGCCAAGGCCCAGGGCGTCAGCCCGGCGAGCGTGCAGCGCATCTGGGACGCGCACGGGCTGGCGCCCCACCGGGTGCGAGCGTTCAAGCTCTCCACCGATCCCCGCTTCACCGAGAAGCTGACCGACGTCGTCGGCCTCTACCTCAACCCGCCCGAGAAGGCGCTGGTCCTGTGCGTGGATGAGAAGAGCCAGATCCAGGCGCTCGATCGCACCCAGCCGAGCCTGCCGATGAAGCGCGGCCGCGCCGGGACGATGACCCACGACTACAAGCGCAACGGGACCACCACCCTGTTCGCGGCGCTCAACACGCTTGACGGCAGCGTGATCGGGCAGTGCCTGCCCCGCCACCGCCACCAGGAGTTCCTCAAGTTCCTGCGCCGCCTCGATCGCGAGTTACCTGAGGAGCTCGAGCTGCACCTGATCCTCGACAACTACCGAACCCACAAGCACGCCGAGGTGAACGCCTGGTTGGAGCGCCACCCGCGCTTTCACCTGCACTTCACGCCGACCTCGAGCTCGTGGTTAAACCTTGTCGAGCGCTGGTTGGTTCAGAGAGCTCACCGACAAGGCGATCCGCCGTGGTGTCTTCTACAGCGTCCCCGACCTGATCGCCGCGATCGAGGACTACCTGAAGGCCCACAACGAGGAACCCAAACCGTTCGTCTGGACCGCCTCGATCGACTCGATTCTCGAGAAGGTCGGGCGGTGTAAAGCCGTTTTAGAGACGGTGCACTAGTCGCTCGAAGAGGTCGTCGATGTTCCTCGCTTCGGTACCAGCTTCGACGTCTAGAGCGTTCCCCTCCATGAGCGCGCCAACCTGCTCCAGCGGCTGAAAGTGGCTGCGGTCGTAGAACCACGCGTCGCGCGGCCGTACCCAGCGGATTCGATCTGGCTGAACGTCGTTGTCGAGAAGCCAGATGCACGCATCCACAGCAGTTTTCCCGGACCCGAGTACCGCGTAGGAGCAGTCTGGCTGCGCCGCCGCCGGCAGATCGTTGATGGGGACGAGCCGAACGTCCGACGCAACCTGGAACGGGACAGCGTGGGTCGCCGGAATCGACGCCTCCAGGTATCGAGCATCGACAACCTTGCGACGAACGTCCACATCGTGAAGCTCTCCGGTGCTCAGGTCTCTGATCTGCTCACCGTCACTCGCAGGGCCCAGGTGCTCGTGGCCGCTGAGCACGCGGGCGCGGCCTGTCTTCGTGAGCCGTCCGGCCGCCTCGGCTAAATTCTCAGAGACCTCGCCGCCGGTCGCCCGCTCGTAGTATCCGGCGTTCTCGCCGCCCGGGTCGATGCGGTCCTCACCCAGCGCCAGCGAGTTCACGCCATAGTAGGCGGAAGGTGTGTGTAGGCGAACGAATGGATAGGCATCGACCCAGTGACCTCCGGGGTCCTGTCGAATGTCGATCAACGTCAACTCAACGTCCGCCTCGCTCAGCAGAGCATCAGCGAAGGCGAGACCTCTCGCCCCGGCTCCCACGATCAGATAATCGGTCTCGACGCGCATATCCTCCCTCTGGCTCTACGCTGAGAGCCGGTCCTGCGTTCGACCGGAACGAAAATAGCTTAGGGCCGCGCGATTAGGGAAGTCGGTGCCGCGTGTTCTGGCAATCCTGACGGCATCTCGAACACCGCTGGGGCAACGCTGATTGAGACCTGAACCTTCAGCTCCTCGATGGTCCGGTCCCCGTCCGGTTGCACAGTGATCGAGCCTCCGGCCGCGGAGGTCGTCGAGACTCGCCACGGCGTTTGCAGATCGGGGGCAGGGCTGGCGCGGACCGGGCCAGCACTCAGGGCCTTACGGGAGGCGGTTGGACCGCGTGCTGGTCGGTGCGCAAGGAATCGGCTTAGGGCGCCGGATGATCCGACGCCGTTGACGCTGCTGCGGCGGCGCGAGTGCGCCACCGCAGCTAACGTTTCTTGAGATTTCCCGCTTTTGCCGCAGGCGGTATTACTTGATCCCGGTGTATGCAGTGGTCCGGCGAGGCTGTCCGAAATGGATGCTCGCAAACCCGGTTCGCTGATACTCTCGTCTGTATGCCACGCCGTGGCTTTCGGGCACCGATAATAAGCAGACAGGTCACGAGGACCGCGCTGCTCGTGATGCTTGCGGCGTTGATCACGCTCCCAGCCTTCGCGGTGGCGTCTCACAATAGTTCGCCGAGAGTCCCGGACTGCTCGGCTTTGTCACGCGGCGCAATTGCGAATCTGGCGGGGACCGGCCCGCTCAAGCTCGAAAAGAAGGTGGGCAACCTATGCACTTTTACGGGCAAAATTCCCAAGCACTACAAACCCGCGCTTGTAATCCAGATCGTCCCCTGGAGTAAGCAACTGTTCTCCGTGGCCGAACACGACGCCGTGCACTCGGCCGCGCGCGAACACGAGCAGTTCGGCGTCGTGAGCCGAGCGCTGAAGGTCGGGAAGAAGGCATTCTTTGTGACCGGCACGATGACGAGCGCATCGCTACCGCCATGTGGGTCTGAAGAAGCACCGGCGCCATCGCCGCTGGAAGTGCGTACCGGCCCAATCTGTGCCGGTGAGCCCTCGGCCACGCACATCACTGTGATCGGGTACGGACCCTCGCCCGGCGGCGCAGAGTTGATGGTATCAGCCGGCGGCGTCGCTCAGCAGGGCGACATCTCGTTGATTCACGTGATCACCCTGGTCAAGGACCTCATCTCTGGCAAAATCCATTGAATTGGGCTGCGTCACAAGCCCGAAAGCTGATTGAGCATCGTTGCGCAGTCCGGTGAGAAGCCGACCGCGCGACGGATAACTGAGAAGCTATCACCATCGACCTAGTAGGTATGACCGCCCGTCTTGAGCGCCTCCTAGAAGTTGATTAGGCCGCTGAGTAGGAGTGCTTTCTAGCGGTCGGCTGTGGGTGACTAGTACCGATATTCTTCTTTTGGCTCGGCCTGTCTGCCCTCCGTAATAGGAACGGATGGCTCACCTTCTTCTTCTTCTTCTTCTTGGGGATCTCCCTCCCGATCCCGTGGATTTTCGTTGCCTTCAGCGATCCCAGGTATGGGACCAAGTCAGCGTAGGCGACCGAGAGTGGATGGCGATTCCGGACGAGACGTTCCCTGCAGGCACGGGCGTCGACAGTGAGCTACTGCGAGATCGCGAGTTCAGCCGCAGCGAGATTGTCGAGACTCGCCGGGTTGTCCGTCGGGTAGGGCGGGAGTGGTCCGGGTGCTGGGAGGACTCGCTGCCCCTGAGCAAAGTTGGGGCCGCATGCTGGGCGGTTGGCTGCGGAACTGTTGAAGGCGCCCGATCATCGACGTCGTTGACGCGGCGGCGTACAAGCGTTGGCACAGATGATGAACGGGGGTCTCCATGGCACCCAGAAACATTACTGAGGCCGTATCTTGACGCTGACCACATCTAAACCCGCGTTCAGTACGCTCGTTACTTAAACTGCTGCATAGTGTCGTCCGGCGCCTGTGTCAGCGAGAAGGACAGCAGGATGAGTGGTGTAGGTCGCATCTGTGACAACGAGCGGTGCGTTTCGTGGTGCCCCTGCATCAATCGGGAGGCGGCAGGTCTTTGTCTTATCAAGTCGCCATGGGAGGGTTCATTACTCAAAGTATGAGGGTCTTGCCCCTGGTCTACTCTCCCCAGCCGTCGTAAGCGGTGATTTTCTCCTCCATATCGAACCAGTACTCACGAAAGGCGGTGCATCGGCCGTCGGTTTCATCGAGTTGAGCTACAAGGCACCCGGCAATCGCCGCCTCCTCGGCTCCCTTGGTCGCCGTAACCCAAAACTCAGCCGCAACGCGATTCCCGTCGATCACCGGCTTTCCCATGCGCACGCTCACGGTGCCCTGCGCGGCCTTCTCCTTTTCGACGTATTGCCGTAACGCCTCTCGTCCAACGATAGTTTCTTCTGGATGGGCGACATAGACGACATCATCACTGTGGAGGGCGACGAAGCTCTCGACGTCCCAACTTTCCCAGGTTTGTCCGTAGTGCTCGACGTAGGCCGCGGCCACTTCTCGGTCCAAACTCATGACTCCTCCTTTGCGGAGTTACGCGGCAGGATGCGCATGCGGTTGGTTTGCGCGACCCAGAAGTATCCTGCAGATTGGGCTCCAGGTCGGCGATAGTGGGTGGGGGGACGAAAGAGCAGTTAACCTGCTCGGATGGAGCGCGATGAGCTGCGGGCGATTCAGGCGCCGTTGAAGAAGCGCTACGGCGAGGAGCCCGCGGCGGCCCTGGTCACCCTCTCGGCAAGCGGCAGCTTAGGCGAGGGTGTTTCGTGCTCGGTAAACACCGGGCGCTCTTTGGCTGAGGCAGGGCTGCATCCAGCCTCTGGCGGAGATGGTTCGCTGCTGTGCTCGGGAGACATGCTGCTTGAAGCGCTGGTCGCTTGCGCCGGCGTGACGCTGCGGGCCGTGGCCACCTCGCTTGGCATCCCCGTCCAGGCAGGCAGGGTATGCGCAGCGGGCGACATCGACTTCCGCGGCACGATGGCGGTCGACCGCACCGCCCCGGTTGGCTTCCGCGCTATCCGCCTCAGCTTCGACCTCGAAACCGACGCAAGCCAAGACGAGCTGGACACCCTGCTGGAGCTGACTGAGCGCTATTGCGTAGTTCTTCAGAGCCTTGCTAACCCCCCGGAGCTGTCAGTCACGACTACCGTCAGAGAGTCCTAAGGTTCGAAAACTCTTCGAAAGGGCCCTGACAGCGAACCTCGCGCCTGAAAAAAGTATTTGGGGGCGATTCGCCCAGTGCCCCTAAAGCGCACTTCGAGAACCCCCGCATTCATTCATCGCACAGGGGTGACCAGGCCCAATCCAGTGTTGCGGTCGCTTTTCCGAGAGCGCTCGACTTGACTACATGCGCGCGACCTATTCCGCGCTCGGCCCGGGGGGGCGCGGCGGGGCGAGGGCGGAAGTTGCGCGGAGAAGGGCCTTGAGGATAGGTTTGGGTCCCGGTCAATCGGCAGCGCAGAGAGAAGGGCGGATATGAACGCGAACAAGGCTTTATGGGAGAAGGGCGACTTCACCCGCATCGCGGAAAGCATGCGAGAGAGCGGAGAGTCGCTTGTCAAGGATTTGGGCCTCACCAAAGGACTCCGCATGCTCGACCTCGGCTGTGGCGACGGGACAACCGCGTTGCCGGCGGCCCAGCTCGGAGCAGACGTTCTTGGCGTCGACCTCGCCAGCAACTTGGTTGCGGCAGGCAACTCGCGTGCTGAGGCCCTTGGCCTGACCAACTGCAGGTTCCAAGAGGGCGATGCAACGGATCTGCACGAGCTTGCCGATGAGAGCTTTGATCTCGTCATCAGCATCTTCGGGGCGATGTTTGCTCCCAGGCCGTTCGATGTGGCCAAGGAAATGGTCCGGGTGACGAGGCCCGGTGGCCGAATCGTGATGGGCAACTGGATCCCGAATGATCCGACCTTGGTGGCCCAGATCTTGAAGGTCAGCTCCTTGTATTCGCCGCCGCCTCCGGAGGGCTTCGTCAGCCCCATGACCTGGGGCGTCGAGGACAACGTGGTCGAGCGGTTCACGGCAGCCGGTATCCCTGAGGATCGGATCTCATTCCAGAGGGACACATATACCTTTAACTTTCCCAATCCTCCATCCGAGGTGGTGACCTTATTCAGGAACTATTACGGGCCCACCATGAACGCTTTCGAGGCAGCAGAAGCCAACGGTCGCGAGGCTGAACTCCAGGCTGAGCTGGAGGCCCTGTTTAACGAACAGAACACCAGCGATGAGGGCACTTCGATCTCGGCAACCTTCCTGAGAGTGACGGTCAGGCCGTAGAGCTCAGCCGCCAGGAGCCATATGGCGCCAATCCCCACTGCCCGCCCACGGTGGATTAGCCTAATCGATCAATCCGACTTGGCGTAGGAGGGATACGGAGTCGGAATAGACTTCCTTCCGTTTGATCAAGCCGGCACTCGAACATGAAGGAGTTGCGGGTCACGAAGACCATAGGATCTTGTTGCCTTCGACCCGTCGCAGACGGCGACCCTGCTGATCGGTGGCGACAAGGAAGGGGAAGCGCCACCGGCTGGCTGGCCAATGTCTGACTGTGGCACCGCGGCCCTTGAAGAGATTTAGGCTGTCTTTGGCTGTCTGGTACTTAGCCCGTATCCCGCTTGCCAGAGCCGTTTCCCGACAGAAAACGCCCCGCCTAGGGCGAGGCGCTTCGGGGTTACTACAGGGAGGAGAGAAGCCTCCCGCACGGCTCTGGAATGGGGAAAACCGCATGGTTAAGCCAAACGCTGTCCTGTAGATTCCGGTTGTTCCCGGTTGTTTCGGGGTCTGACTGTGGCACCGATTTGGTAGAAGCCGGGCGAAGTGGCGCGATGGCGGATCGGCTCCTGCGCCCCCTTCTCGTCCTGAGCGACAGCGTCGGGGCCGCTTCCCCGCACGTCCGCAATGCCACGGAAGCATTCATGCCTGCTCGGCGGCGAACCTGGCTGGGCTCCAGACTGCGAGTGTCGCACGGCTGCGAGTAGGTTTGGGCAGCGATGGCTGTCCCCGAGACTCGCTACGCGCGGCGTTCTGATGGCGTCCACATCGGCTACCAGGTGTTGGGTAGCGGTCCGGCGACGATGGTGTGGTGCTGGGGGTGGATCTCGCACTTGGACCTTTTTTGGGGGGACGCCGGGCTGGCGCGCATGTTTGAGCAGGTGGCGGGGTTCTGCCGGCTGGTCCTTTACGACAAGCCCGGTACTGGCGTGTCGGATCCGATCTTGCACGTCCCGACGCTAGAGGAGCGGGTCGAGGACGTCCGCGTTGTGATGGACGCCGCTGGAATCGAGCACGCTGCGATCCTGGGCGAGTCGGAGGCCGGACCGGTCGCCGCGATGTTTGCCGCGACCTATCCGCAGCGAACCGACTCGCTGGTCATCTACGGGTCGCTTGCCACCGGACATCCCGACGACGACGAACTCGCGGCCTACGGCGGCAGTCCGGGCGAAACGGCAAATCTCGTCGAGTGTCTTCAGGACTGCCTCGATCACTGGGGAGAAGGCCGCTCCGCCGACTGGATCGTGCCAAGTATCTTGACCCCCGCCGTGCGCCGCTTGTTCGCTACGCTCGAGCGCTCAGCGGTGTCTCCTGGGATGGCCCGTGGTCTTATCGACGCGCTGCTGAGGGTCGATGTGCGCCCGGTTCTGCCCGCAATCTCTGCTCCCACTATCGTCCTGCACCGGAAGGGTGATCTGGTGCCTATAGCGCACGGTCGCCTGCTCGCCGACCGCATCCCCACCGCCCGCATGATTGAGCTCTCCGGATCCGATCACGCGATCGCGACGGAGGACGCGGACGTCATCGTCGGCGAGATCGAGCAGCTTGTAACCGGTTCCCGGGCCACGCCTGAGCCGGATCGCGTGCTTGCCACCGTCCTGTTCACCGACATCGTGGAGTCCACCCGACGCGCGGCGGAGGTCGGCGATGCGGCCTGGCGCCGCCTGCTCGAGCAGCACGACGAGTTGGTGAACGAGCAGGTCACGAAGGCCGGCGGGCGGGTGGTGAAGTCACTTGGCGACGGCGTCCTCGCGGTATTCACCGGTCCGGCTAGGGCGATCGCCTGCGCCCAGGCACTGGTGGGCGGCGTTGCCGACCTGGGTCTCTCGCTGCGGGCCGGCGTGCACACCGGCGAGTGCGAGGTGCTCGGTGACGATCTCGGCGGCATGGCGGTGCACATCGGAGCACGCGTGGGCGCGCGTGCCGAGACCGGGCAAATACTGGTCTCAAAGACAGTCGTCGACCTCGTCGTAGGGTCGGGGTTACAGTTCTCAGACTGCGGAGAACATGAGCTCAAGGGCGTGCCCGGCGCGTGGCGCTTGTATTCCGTTAGCAGCTACTCAAGCGACGAGCGCACGCAGGTGGAGCCGCCTCGCGAGTACATGACCCGAGCAGACCGGCTCACGGTCCAGCTGGCCAGGCGCGCGCCGGGTGCCATGCAGACTCTCGGGCGCCTTGCCCAGCGCGGAGCCCGGGCTGCCGAGACGCACCGCGGTTAGCTCCCCCCCAGGAGGGCCGTGCTGATCGACGAGCCCGCGTTCACGCAACAGGCTCACACTGCTGGGTTCGCAGACGAGCGAGCGTCCGAATGGGTGCCGCGCTCAAGGTCGGATCGGCCGAATTCCGATTGCGCCGAGAGCGGCGGAGCAGACGCACGCAATCCCCGGACCGCGCGAGCACGAGCGAGCCGGCGCGTGGGACTGCCCCAAGTCGTCCATTCGGAGAGAAGCCGGCCCAACCGCTTGGGAATGCGGAAAACCCCATGGTCAAGCCAAACGCTGTCCGGTAAATCCCGGTTGTTCCCGGTTGTTTCGGGGTCTGACTGTGGCACGACTGTGGCACCGATCTGGTCTGAAGCCGGGCTAACTCCGGCAGGTGGCGCGATGGCGGATCGCTCCTACGCTTGCTTCTCGTGTTTTGCAGGGGCGCGGGCGAACTCTGGCGACGCTCTCGCAACCACGCGCGAAGGGAGAAACGGCGCCCTGACCGGCCTTCGAGACCGGAGAGGCTGTCGATTACCCCGAGGTAATCGACAGCCCTACCGGCGAGGGCTAGAGTCGCCTGCGCGATGGCCACTGCCGAAAGCCATGCGGAGGTGGGGCCGCTTCTTCGCGAATGGCGCGAGCGGCGGCGGCTGACCCAGCTCGGCCTGGGGCTTGAGGCGGGGGTCTCGGCGCGCCACCTGAGCTTCGTCGAGACCGGCCGCTCCAAGCCTGGGCGCGAGATGCTCTTGAAGGTCGCCGAGCGGCTTGAGATCCCGTTCCGAGACCGAAACCAGCTCCTGCTGGCGGCAGGCCATGCGCCGGCCTTCCTCGAGCGCCCCCTCGAGGACCCCTCGCTCGCCCCTGTCCGCGAGGCGTTGGGGCGGATCCTCGCCGCCCACGACCCCTACCCAGCGGTCGTCTTCGATCGAGCTTGGAACCTGGTCTCGGCCAACGCCGCGATGTCGGCCCTGGCCCAAGGCGTCGAGGTCGACCCTGCCTTGCTCGAACCGCCGATCAACATCTTGCGGCTCGGCCTTCACCCCGACGGGCTGGCGCCGCTGATCGTCAACCTCGCCAACTGGCGCGCGCACTTCCTAGAGCGCCTGGCGAGGCAGGTCGCGCTGACCGGCGACGGCTCGCTCAGGTCGCTGATGGACGAGGTGGCCGCCTACCCGGCGCCCGAGGACGAGCATCGGGCCGATGAGGCGGGCAGCGAGATCCTCGGGCCGGTGCGGCTGCGCACCCCAGGTGGCGGCGAGTGGTCCTTCTTCGGAATGTTCGCGGGCTTTGACACTCCGTTCGAGGTGACCACCTCCGAGCTGGCGATCGAGCTGCTCTTCCCGGCCGATCTGACGACCGCGGAAGCGCTCGGGAAGGGAGAGCTGTGAGCACAGTCAATCCTGGGGTTGGACGAGTTCTCGCCGGTCTCGGCGGCGCGCTGCTGATCGCCTCGCTGTTCATGCCGTGGGCCGAAGGCCCTGGGGGCGCCACCCGCGACGGCTGGGAGCTCTTTAGGGCTACCGATGTCTACCTACTCATCGTCGGGCTGCATGGGATCGCCGCTGCGATCAGCGGCGGTCGCTTCGGATATTTTCGGCCAGACCTCTCGCTTAACGGCACCGCCGACATACTCGCGGTCGTGGCGGCGATCCTCCTCGTCTGGCTGATCGCCTTCTACTTCCCCTCCGGCGCGAGTCAGGGGCTTGGCGTCTACATGGCCTTGATCGCCAGCCTCGCGATCGCGTCCGGGGCAGGCGACTTTCGAGTCAGGGAGATCTTCCCCAGGATGTGAGAGTGGGCGCTTCCGGTTCGCGCGAGATTCGAGCGTTTGCCGATCAAGGCCCGAGATGCCCGCCAGGAGGTTCGCTTGTACCCGGGCCGCGCGCCTACTGAGCTGTAGGAAGCCTCCCGCGCCACTTGGGAATGCGGAAAACCGCATGGCTAAGCCAAACGCTATCCGGCTGTTGCCGGTTGATTCCGGTTGTTTTGGGGTCTGACTGAGGCAGGAGAGCGACACCCACTTGCCCGAGCGGCGGAATCCGCTCGAGCTCGGTGATCTGAAGCTCCCGCATCGCGCGATGAGCAGCTCACCAGAGCTGGCGCTCCACTGCTGAGGGGGCATTGAGTCCGTCCGATGCGTAGGAACGGGGAAAAACGCATGGAAAACCGAAATCCCATCCGCCTGGGTCGGTTGCTTGCAGGTCGTTTGGGGTTTGAAAGTACCTTCAGATCGATTAAGGAGAAACTGATTAAGTCAGGTTTGTAGAGATGAGGTTGATTCGGGCGCTAGCAAGGCATACAATCGGCTCCGAAAGGGGAGCTGTGGCAATAGATCACCGGAGGACTGTCTTGCGGACTCCGCTTCTGGTCCTTGCCTTCGCGATCGGTGCGGCGCTTGTTCAGCTGGCGTTGCTTGCAAAATCAGCTCGGGCTGAAGGGTTTGAAAAATTCACCGAGTACTCGATCCCAAACCCGGCAAGCGATCCGATCGAAATCACCGCTGGACCGGACGGCAATCTTTGGTTCGCTGAGTGGTCAGGCAAGATAGGCCGGATCACTCCAAGCGGCCAGATCACCGAATTCTCGCCCCCCGAAACGGGGAACCTGGCGGGAATTGCCGCCGGGCCGGGGGGCAACCTCTGGTTCACGGCGCGCTATGACAACAAGATCGGTCGTATCACGCCCGACGGTCAGGTTACTGAGTTCCGAATTCCAAGCGAGGATGCCGAACCAATCGACATCACCGCTGGACCGGACGGCAATCTATGGTTCGCCGAGAGCGGTGCCAACAAGATCGGACGCATCACCCCAAACGGCGAATTTGCCGAATTTTCCATCGCTCCCGCGAGCGAACCGACCGGCATCACATCAGGTCCGGACGGCAACCTGTGGTTTACCGAGAAGCGCGGGAACAGTATCGGACGGATCACCACGTCCGGCCAGGTCACTGAATTCCAAGTCCCGACTGCGCACAGCCGGCCCGACGCAATCACAAGCGGTCCGGACGGCAGCCTGTGGTTTACCGAGTCCCAGGAAGCCAATGGGGTGCATGCGAAGATCGGCCGCATCACCCCAAACGGCACGATCACTGAGTTTTCACTCCCATATGGCGACGGCCAACAGGAACCCATCGGGATCACCACCGGCCCGGACGGCAACCTCTGGTTCACTGAGGGGCGCGCGGATAAGATCGGCCGGATCACTCCGAGCGGGAAGGTCTCCGAATTCCCGCTCCCCACGAGCCCTACCACATCTTTTCCCCCGGTCAGCATCAACAGCGATCCAACCGGCATCGCGCCCGGCCCTGACGGCTATCTCTGGTTCACCGAGATGGGAGACAACAAAATAGGCCGAATCAGCACAGAACCGCCGCTGCCATCGAATACATCGCCGCCGAGTATAGTTGGCAAACCCCAGCCGGGCCGCGACCTCACGGTCTCCCCGGGTTCGTGGACCAACAGCCCCACGAGTTACTCCTATCAATGGGAGGACTGCAACAGGCTCGGTGCCTCGTGCTCCTCAGCCCAAAGAGGTCCCCGCATACGCTTGGTCGGAGCAGCGGAGGTTGGTCATACCATCCGCGTCCAGGTCATCGCCTCAAACGCTGGCGGTGAAAGCGAACCGGCGGCCTCGGCCGCGACCCGAATGGTAACCGGACCCGTCGTGCGCGTGAAGCGTGGCGGCGAGGGAGTTGGCCTTTCCCTGATGGGAAGTCACGGCTATCGGATCACTGTGCGCACCTACGGGTACCAACATCACCGCTGGGTTGTCCTTGAAGCTAAACGAAAAGGATACTTCGCCGATTACGCGGTCGTAGGACACGTCGGGGACGGGACCGTGAAGGCCCGATTCCCGAGGTTGGGCATAATCAAGGTCAAGCTCAGGCCGACCAAAGTCCGAAAGCTGAAAGCAGAGTCCGGATGCCCATTGCCGAGTGAGGTGATCGAATCAGGTTCTTTCGTGGGCGTTATTAAGTTCAACGGAGAAAAGAACTTCACGAGAATCGATACGGATCGGGCGCACGGTACAGTCACCAAGCAACTAGCCCAGACATGCGACGTATCAACCCCCAGCCGACCGTCGTCGCTGGTTGGGACCACGAGTCGGCTCGGCAGGCCGGGCAGAATCGAGTCATCGGTAGAACTTACAGCGACAGTTGATTCGGTTGAATTTCGAGCGAGCCGGAACGTTCGACAGCAGTCCGCGACATTCACCATTAGTGCACGGGAAAAACGAGCCGGAATGGAAATACACCGCGGCGCGCCGAGCGTATCGGGCACCGGAGACTTCAGCTACGGTGAACATCTCACTTCAGCTGGCGTGACACCACCCCGTCCCTTCATTGGCACCGCAAGTTACAGCGGCGCAGCTAGACCCGAGGGGCCGATCCCCGAGCTCGGAACTGAAGGTCTCCTCTCCGGTACGCTCAGGGCTGTCCTACCTGGTCTCGGCCTAGTCCACTTGACTGGAGTCGGTGTGCATGCGTATCTCTCAATTTCGACCGGCGTCATCGACTAAGCGAGCTTGATCCTCTTTGCGTCTTTCTCAGACAAGCTCATGTCGCCCTAATAGTTGAGGGCAATGAACTCCGTCTTCGCCAGGTACCCCTCATCGATGAGGTAGTCAATCGGGCTGCCGTATCCTGGCACCACAGCCTTCAGCGACGGCGCAGCCGGCATAGGAGACTGGTCAAGTTCAACCAATCCAAAGAATCCAAGCAACGTTCTGGCCCGTTCCGTCCCTCGGTGGATCGAGAGGCTGTCGAGGGCACCATAGGGGTTTCCGGAGGCGCTTATTTCCAGGGCGGCCGCGAGCTCGCTGGCCTCTTTCGGCGGCAAGAGCGATAACAGCTCGCTGCGGGTTCCGGCGTCGAGCAACATCCCCTGCGGGCTCGTAAGACCAAGAGCGATTTCTCTTAGTCGAGCCGGTTGAACGAGTTCGGGATCGAGGCGAGAAAGTAGCCTGACTCCTGGCCGTCCAACGAGCTTCTGCAGCGTGGGCTCTGCCGCCCGTGCGAGTAGATCCTCAAAGTCCATGCTGGCGTTGATCTTGGTCACAGCTCCGAATTGGCGTACAAGCTTCTTGCGATTGACCTTATCTGCCGGTCCGCTTGCAGGCTTCTCCGGATAGATCGGAGCCCGTGCAGCTGAGGACGCCGCGTACGCCTGTCTCGCGCTACCACTGCGCGACTGTGGTACAGACTGTGGCACGGGTGCCCGAGAGCGACGCTGGCTACCTGGCTATCGCGCTGCTGACCCTGCCGATCTTGGCTTGTTGAGCCGTTTGCGCAACAGAAAACGCCCCGCCTAGGGGGGCGCTTCTGGGGTTACTACAGGGAGGAGAGAAGCCTCCCGTACCGCTTGGGAATGCGGAAAAGCGCATGGTTGAGCCAAATCCCATCCGACTGGATCCGGTTGTTTCCGGTTGTTTTGGGGTCTGACTGTGGCACGACTGTGGCACGACCTTTCGGACCTGAGCGGGGAGGGATCTGCCGCCGATCCCTATCGCAGCCGGTGATCGTCGAAGTTAGACAGCTCAGCACCGATTGTCGCAAGCCCTTACGAACATATTTGGAGCACCAGGCGCTGACGAGGGCCAGCTAGACTTGGGGGGTGGCGCGCAGGGGTAGGAAGAGGCGGATCACTCGGACACGGCTGCACTGTCAAATATTGTTCTTTGCTGCGTCCCTGATCATCCCACTCGTCTTTTCCTCGAGTGCGCTTGGTTCGACTTCGATCGAATCCTTCTCCGCCGAACCGTCGTATTCATCCGTGGCCGGCGGGCACCCAGACTGGAACGTGTCCTTCTCCCTTGACTCTTCGACTAGCGCTGAGACTGCCAAAGAAGTCGCTTATGACGCTCCCGAAGGAGCGGGGCTGTACCCGTCCTCTCGGCCACGCTGCAGCAGCACCGAATTCGCGATGACAGAGTGCGCTCCCGAATCACAAATCGGTACCGTCACGGTCCGTGCCCGCTACGAAGGGAAATCTGAATTCGTGCTTGGCACCACCCCGGTTTTTGACCTTGAACCGTCAGGCCGGTTCGGGCAGCTAGCCTTCACGATTCCGATTCTCGACGTCCCGGTCATCGCAGCGCTCTCATTGCCCGAGGAAACCGAATATGGGCTTCGCCTAGCGCTCGAAAACCTTCCCCAGATGGCACCAACCGCCGGGATTAATCTGACGCTTTGGGGCGTTCCCGCGCAGAGCGCAAATAACGCAGCGCGCTTTCCGCAAGGTTCGCCGGGTAGCCCTCCGGGATGCCCCGCCAGCGAAGACGCAAACTGCAACACCCCAACTTCCTCCGGCGCGCCGGAACTGCCCTTCACGCTCAACCCGACGATCTGCGAAATACCATTAACGGCAGAACTGGAAGTCCGGACCTATCAAGATCCAGGCGCAACCACCGTCGCTTACGCCCCATACGGGCCTCCCGGTGACCGCCCCGAAATGTTCGATTGCCGCCAGCTCTCCTTCAATCCGTCCTTCTACGCAAAAACCACGACGAACGCTGCCTACTCACCAACCGGGCTTCAACTGGATTTTACTGACCCTCAAGAGCTGAGCCCGACGATCCCGTCTCCTTCCGAGCTTTACGGGGTCCTCGCCGGCCTGCCCGAGGGGATGAGCATCAACCCCAGGGCGCCGGGAGAACATGTTCACTGCAGCGAATCCCAAGCTGAGCTTGAAAGCGAAGAACCGGCTGCCTGCCCACCGGAATCCGAACTGGGCAATGCCGAACTTGACCTGAATGATGTGCCCGAACCGCTGGCCGGTGAGATCTACCTAGGGAACCCGATTCCTGGGTTAGAACAACGCCTGTTTCTGATCGCGAAAGGCGGTGGCGTCGAACTTAAGGAGCCAATTGCGCTGAGCGAAATCGAAACCGGCCAGCTGGCACTGGAACTAACCCTCCCGCAGCTTCCGATCAGCGCTATTAACGTCCAGCTTTTCGAGGGCCGAGCCGCACTTCTTCGCACGCCGCTTGATTGCGAAAACTATCCGGTCACGACCGCGTTTCTTCCCTGGGACATCACCCTCGGGTTACAACGGTCCACCCAGTTCATAAACATCAGTAGCGGTCCCGGAGGTGCTCCATGTCTTGGAGAAGCGAAGGCAATCAGCGTCAGCCTCAGCCCCGAAAGCATCCCCGCCGATGGCAAATCGCAGACCAAGGCCACCATCAGGATCGCCGATGCCGAAGGGGCTGGACTCCCAGAGCAGGATGTGAAGCTCAGCTCTAGCGATCCAGGGGATCATGTCAGCGAAGTGACCGACAACGAAGACGGCACCTACGGCGCCACGATCACCTCCTCAACGACGCCCGGGACAGCGACGGTAACTGCTACCGACCTCACGGCAAAAGCGCAGCCGAGTGGCTCCACCCGGCTTACGCAGGCGGGGACTGCACCCGTACTTAAACCAGAGCCGCTGCCGGCGCCCCATCCGCAGGTCGACTTCTCGGTGAAACCGCCGCGCAAAGACCGGAACAGGAGGCCCCGCTTCACCTTCGCTGCCACCATGGCTGATGCTAGCTTCAGCTGCAAGCTCGACCGCGGTCCCTATCACGCCTGCTCCTCGCCGCTTCGATTGGCGAAGCTATCGCCTGGAACCCACAGTTTTGCGGTGCGAGCGACGACGGCGGCCGGAACAGGCAGCCCGGCCGTCTGGCGCTTCCGGGTGATCGGCCACAAGCCCCGGCACCGAAAGAGCCATCGGCGCTCGGTCAATCGACCTCGGTAGTGCTGCTTTGAGAGCCACTGAATCGATGGTGAGCGATTGTGGCTGCTCCGTTGCCGACAAGCCCGACGACCTGGGCTCCCCCGGCGTGCGTTCCTCAAGCGTGATTCCCATCTTGGCTTCCCCCCCGATCGACTCTACAAGTTTGGTCGCCGCGAGCCACAGGAGGAAACCGCGACGCGAGGGGACGTGTCTGGGCCCCACTTCATCTGCACCGCGGGGGGTCGTGTGAAATGGACCCCACAGACGCCGTCGAGAACCCCGAGGCCCGCGAGATACTACGAACCGTCGAGACGATGAAGCCGCGCCGCCCGGCGACGATCACGCCGCGGGCGGGGGTGATGCGGCCAGCGCGAAAGGGCTCCCCTCCGAGTCGCGGCAGATCGCCCAGCGCTCGCCCGGGTGGATGATCGAGCCGCCCAGCTCGCGGACGTGATCGAGTGCGCTGGCCATGTCATCGACCGTGAAGTAGGGCAGGGAGCCGGTGTCACCGGGCCCGGTACCGCGCTCGTGCACTCCGAGTCGGATGCCGTCCTCGTCGGCCTCCCAGCCCGACCCAGCGCCGGCTTCACGCGGCGCGAGCTCGACGCCGATCAGACCCTGCCAGAAGCGCAGGGCGCGCACTGGGTCATCGGCGGGGAACTCGATCAAGGGCGTCGGCATGTCTCTCAGCGGGCGCTTCGGAGCGCGTTTGGTACCGAAGGATTACCACGAGCCCCCAAAGAACTTCCAACCGGTCTCCTCTCAGGAGCGCAAACCCGCTTCCGAAGCGGGTTTTCGGTGAGTCGGGGCGGCAGGATTTGAACCTGCGACCGCTCGGCCCCCAGCTGGGTGCCCAGCACCAACACAATGCAGGCACGAGGGGTACGGGAGGCAGTAGAGGTGCTGCGCGACTGTGGCACGGACTGTGGCACGAAGACTCAGGAACCTTTGATCGCGCTCCTCACGACGGCGAGCGCGGGTCATTTTTTGGCTCCCTAGAGCGCTCCACAACAGAAAACGCCCCGCCTAGGGCGGGGCGTTTCTGGGGTTACTACAGGGAGGAGAGATATGTATCTCTATATATGTGGATCCGTGGGAGGTAGGTGGGCTCTCATGTGCCGCGGGCGCCTATCGTGGGAAGCGATAGGGGCCATTGGGCGGCGACGAGCCCAGCCAGGAAGTCTTTCGTTGTGCATCGTCAGCCTCACGCGAATCCTTTAGCAGGATACGAACATATGTGCGATTTGTGTGTGAGTGCGGTCACAGTCGCCTTTCGCAGCAGACCAGGTCGAGCCCTAGCCGCGGTTAAAAGACTGTTGCAGGCGCTCCTAAGATCCCGATAAATGGCAAGATTGGGTGCGGCTGTACCGTTCTGGCCGTGAGGAAGGCCAGGATTGACGCGGTTTTGGCTGAGCGAGGGTTGTTTCCGTCGCGCTCGGCGGCGGCTGGTGCAGTGCGGGCCGGGGAGGTTCGGGTCGGGGCGGACGGGCCTGTGGCGCTGAGGCCGAGCCAGCTTGTCGATCCCGGCGCAGCGCTGGCCATCAGCGATCGACCGCGGTTCGTCTCGCGCGGTGGCGTCAAGCTGGAGAATGCGCTCAGTGCCCTCTCTATCGATGTCTCAGGACAAGATTGCCTTGATGTCGGCGCCTCGACCGGGGGCTTCGCCGACTGCCTACTGCAGCGGGGCGCCGCCCGGATCGCCGCGGTCGACGTTGCCTTCGGTCAGCTGGACTGGAGGTTACGCGAGGACCCGCGTATCACCGCGATCGAGCGTCTTAACGCCCGCGCGCTGAAGCCCACGGACCTGCCCTTTGTCCCACGGCTGGCCACCCTCGACGTGTCATTCATCTCGGTCACGAAGGTCCTACCGGCAGTAATCCGCTGCATCTCCCCCGCCGGCGAGGTCTTGGCGATGGTCAAGCCCCAGTTCGAGTTGGGCCGAGAGCGGGTTGGCAGGGGTGTCGTCCGCGATCTGGCCGACCGCCGTGAGGCGATCCTCGCGGTTGCCAACGCCGCCCGCCACCTTGGTCTGCCAATAAGGGGATTTGCGTCATCCGGCCTCCCGGGTCCGAAGGGCAATCGCGAGACCTTCGTTTGGTGTGGGGGAGAGGGCCAAGGGATCGAGCGGCTCGAGCTGGAGTTAAAGAAAGTTGCTGTATGAAGACCGCCGCGCTGATCACCCACTCGCATCCGCCTGCCGCCACGGATGCCGTCGCCGTCGCCGTAGCCGTAGCCCGCGAGGCGGGATGGCGGCTGATCGCCACACCAGACGAGCTGGATAAGCATGGGGCCGCGGCCAATGGGGTCGAGGAGGTCGCTGAGTTGTCCGGTCTGCCAGATCTCGGCCTGGTGCTCGGCGGCGACGGTTCGATCCTCTACGCGCTGCGCAGTTTTGCTCGCAGCGGCGTCCCTGTCTTCGGGGTCAACTTCGGCACTGTCGGCTTCCTCGCGGCGGTTGAGCGCGACCGAGCCGAGGAGGGGATCCGGCTCGCTCTAGCCGGCGAGATCGAGACGCTCGAGATGCCGGGTCTGGAGGTCGAAGTCGACGGTCAGGCCCATGTAGCCCTCAATGACGTCAGTCTTACTCGGCGTCCGCGCGACCGGGTTGCGGAGCTGAGCTACGCAATCGCGGGGGAGGAGGTAGGTCACGTCCGCTGCGACGGCCTCGTTGCCGCCACGCCAGCCGGCTCGACCGGGTACAACCTCGCCAACCAGGGGCCGATCCTCGCCTGGGGAGTGGAGGGATACGTGGTCAGCTACATAGCCGCCGCACTCCCTTACCGCACGAGCTCTCGTTGTCGCCCCCGGTGACGTTCTCCAGGTAGGCAATGCAGGGGGGCGCGAGGCTGTCGACGTGGCGATCGACGGTGAACAGGTCGGGGAGCTGGCGCCGGGCAGGGCGCTTGAGGTCCGCTTCGCCAACGGCATCGGTCGGCTTGCCCAGCTACCGGGGACGAGCTTCTACCAGCGAATACGCGAGAAGTTCGGCCACCTGGCCGTTTGAGGATCCCAGCCGGGCGAAGCTTTTCTTTGGTTAGGCTCTGCTCGCATGGAGCGCAAGTGGTGGACCCTCATCGTGGTCTCGTCGCGACGTTCATGCTGCTGCTCGACGTCACGGTCGTCAACGTCGCGCTGCCCGACATCCGGAAAGCCGCTGCACGCAAGCCTCTCCAGCCTGCAGTGGGTTGTTGACGCCTACTCGCTTACCCTCGCCGCGTTCCTGCTCACTGCCGGGTCACTCGGCGATCGCCTCGGACGTCGCCGCGTCTTCTCGATCGGCTTCGGCGATCTTCACCTTCGCCTCCTTCCTGTGCGGAGTCTCCGGCGACCCGACTCTGCTCAACCTCGCCCGCGGCCTTCAGGGCGTCGGCGGCGCGGCGATGTTCGCCACCTCGCTGGCGCTGATCGGGCAGGAGTTCCAGGGCGCCGATCGCGCCACGGCGTTCGGCGTCTGGGGCGCGACGATCGGCGGCGCGGTCGCGATCGGGCCGCTGGTCGGCGGGCGTCATCACCGAGCACCTCGGCTGGCAGTGGATCTTCTTCGTCAACGTCCCGATCGGATTGGTGGCGATCGTCCTGACCGAGCGCAAGCTCGCCAACGTCGCCGCGCAAGATCCCTCGCGGATCGACATCCCCGGCGTGGCCGACCTTCTCGGTCGCGCTCTTCCTGTTGATCTTCGGGCTGATCCGCGGCAACCCCGATGGCTGGACCAGCGCCACGATCCTCGTGTCGCTGATCGGCGCCGCGGTCGCTGCTGCTCGTCTTCCTGGCGATCGAGCTGCGCAGCGCCAACCCGATGCTCGACCTGACCCTGTTCCGCAAGCCGGCATTCAACGGCGTCTCGGCCGTCGCCTTCGGCCTCTCGGCGGGATGTTCGCGATGTTCCTCTACCTGACCCTCTACATCCAGGAGGTGCTCGGCTACTCGCCGCTTCAGGCCGGCCTGCGCTTCCTGCCGCTCACGTTCCTGTCCTTCGTCGTCGCGCCGATCGTCGGGCAAGCTCTCCAACCGAATCCCGGTCCGCGTCCTGCTCGGGGTCGGCCTCGCCACCGTTCGGCGTCGGGTCTGCTGCTGATGCACGGTCTCACCCCGACCTCGGGCTGGACTGCACTGCTCGTAGGGTTCATCCTCGCCGGCACCGGGATCGGGATCGCCAACCCGCGGCATCGGATCGGCGGCGATCGCGGTTGTCCCGCCCGCTAAAGCCGGCATGGGCTCGGGTATCAACACAACCTTTCGGCAGGTCGGCATCGCGACCGGCGTGGCCGGCCTTGGGGCGGTCTTTCAGGCTCAGGTCGGTTCGAAGTTAAGCGAACTGCTTCCGCACGCCCCGAAGGGCTTGGGCGAACTCGTCTCAGTCGGGCGGCTCTCAGGCCGCCGCCGCGGCCACGCCCCCGCCGTACGGCCTGCGGTAAGCCATGCGGCGACGATTGCCTTCGTCAGCGGACTCAACGAGATACTGCTGATCGCTTCGGTCCTTTCATTTGTCGCGGCCATCCTCGGTTTCACCCTCGTTCGCTCCCGCGACTTCTTCCGGCCGCAGGCCGCGAAGGAGGCTCCCGCTGAGCCTGTCGCTGTGTAGGGGGAAGGATCCGTCGCCTCCTGGTGCTAAACAGCGTGCATGCTCCGCGAGCTGCGGATCGAGAACCTGCTTCTGATCGAGAGGGCCGAGCTCCGCCTCGGCGAGGGCCTCAATGCGATCACCGGGGAGACCGGGGCCGGTAAGACGGTGCTCGCACACTCGCTCGACCTGCTGATGGGCGGGAAGGCTGCGATCGCAGATCGTTCGGCCCGGGGCGGAGGAGGCCTGGGTCGAGGGCGTATTTGACCTGCCCTGCAGTCTCCTGAAAGACCCCGAGCTCGCAGAGATCGCCGAGCGTCTGCCGGCGGGAGCCGATGGGGTGGTGCTGGGCCGCCGCATCTCAGCGAGCGGGCGCACCGCCGCCTTCCTCGCTGGGCGCGCTGCATCGGCTTCTGACCTCAAGCTCATGGGTAGCCGCCTGCTTGCCTTCTACGGCCAGCATGAGCATCGCAAGCTGACGATCTCCTCGGCGCAGATGGAGGTTCTCGACGGTTTCCGCCGGCGCCGGGCACTTGGAAGTGCGACGGCGCTACCGAAAGGCCCACGGGGAGTGCGCGCGCCTCTTGGCCGAGCTGACCGAGCTGCGGGAGCGCGACGGATCTCGCGAGCGCGATCTCGACCTCCTTCGCTACGAGCTGTCTGAGATCGAGGAGGTCGCCCGAGATTCGGCTGAGGAGGCGGAGTTGGTCGCCGTCCGCGGGCGGCTGCGCCACGCCGAGGGTCTGCGGGAGGCGGCCGCTGGCGCCCACGCTGGCCTTGCTGGCGTCGAGGAGGACGGCGGCGGAGCGGCGAGCGCGCTGGCGAGGGCAGAGGCCCTCCTGCAAGGTGTGGTCGGCATCGACGGCGGCTCTGGACCCAATATCGGAGCGCCTCAGCGTCCTCGCGGTCGAGCTTGGCGACTCGATAGCGGGACTGCGCGAGTACGCGGGCCGGCTGGAGGCCGACCCCGAGCGCCTTGCCGCCGTCGAGGATCGCCTCGACTCGCTGGACCGGCTGAAGCGCAAGCACGGCGGCAGTGTTGAGTCGGTGCTTGCCCACGCCGAGCACTGCCGGCGGGAGATCGAGCGGCTGGAGAACGGCGAGGTGCGGACCGCTGAGCTGGAGGTCGCGCTTAGTGGAGGCGGAGCGCGAGCAAGGGGGAGCTGGGCGAGCGGCTTGAGCAACGGTCGCGAAAACGCCTCCGGCCCTTTCGAACGGCAGCTGGCAAAAGCGCTTGAGGGCCTGGCGATGCCCGGCGCCGACCCTCGAGGTTGTGTTGGACCCACACCCTGCGGCTTTCGGTGCCGGCGGTCGTGAGACCGTGGAGTTGCGGATCTCACCCAACCCAGGAATCGAACCGGCGCCGCTTCGCGACGCCGCCTCGGGCGGAGAGCTGTCCCGGGTGATGCTGGCTTTGAGCGGTCTCAGCAACGGTGGAGGTGCACCAACCTTCGTCTTTGACGAGATCGACGCCGGCATCGGGGGTTCCACCGCGCGCGTAATTGGTGAGAGGTTGCGAGAGCTGGGAGAGGGCCGTCAGGTCATCTGCATCACCCACCTACCCCAGGTCGCCTCGCTCGCCGCGACCCACTTCCGGCTGGAGAAGGACGTCGCCGGGAAGCGGGCGACGGCGATCGTGCAGCGGTTAGACGGCGAGGGGATGGTCGAGGAGATCAGGCGGATGTTGGGTGGCGGCCGTGCTGATGAGGCCGCAACCCGTCACGCCCGCGAGCTGCTCGCCGCCGCCTGATCCCCGCGCCCGCGCTGGCAGCGGCTAACCTGCTGCGGTGGCTACCGCTAGTCGCCGTCGCTTTCCCGCGTTGCTCTCGCGTCGCAACGGGGCGTCGGCGGCGGAAGCAATTCACGGGACCGTGAAGCTGGGGCGGCGCACCAAGCGCCTGGTCAAGCACCTCGGCCCCGGTGAGGTCGCGGTCGTCGACCACCTCAACATCGATCGGATCGCCGCCGAAGAGTTGATTGCGACGGGCGCGCGGGCGGTGCTAAACGCCTCGGAATCCTCCGACGGGCGCTACCCAAATACCGGCCCTCTGATGCTCGTCCGGGCGGGGATTTGCCTGATCGATTTCCCCGGGGAAGACCTCTTCGAGCGCCTACGCGACGGCGACCCGGTGACGATCGAGGGCGGCGCGGTCAGCGTCATGGGCAGGGAGGTGGCGAGGGGACAGGTGCTCGGGGCAGTGGAGTTGGAGCGCCGCCTCGATGAGCAGCGCGCGCGCATCGACGAGGCGCTCGCCGATTTCGCCGAGAACACGGTTGCCTATGTCCGCCAGGAGACAGACCTGTTAACCGGCAGCATCGAATTCCCCCCGACCCGCGCCTCGTTTCGCGATCGCCACGTCCTTATCGTCGTTCGCGGCGAGCGCCATCGACGAGATCTCAAGGCACTTCGCGCCTACATTCGCGACGTCCGTCCGCTGATCGTCGCCGTCGATGGCGGCGCCGATGGGGTGCTGGAGGCCGGGTTGAGACCCGATCTGATCCTCGGAGACATGGACTCGGCCAGCGACGAGGCGCTGCGCTGCGGGGCCGAGCTGATCGTCCATGCTTATCCGGACGGGCGGGCTCCCGGGCGCGAGCGCTTGCTGGAAATGGGATTGCCACACACCCTGGTCCCGGCCGCGGGAACCAGCGAGGACGTCGCGATGCTGATGGCATACGAGAAGGGCGCGGCGCTGATCGTCAGCGTTGGCGCCCATTTCAATCTGATCGAGTTCCTCGACCGCAAGCGAGGCGGTATGTCCTCGACCTTCCTCACCCGCTTGCGGATTGGCGAGAAGCTTGTCGATGCAAAGGGGGTGAGCAGGCTGTATGCGCCCAGCTCCCCCTTTGGTCCCGCAGTGCTCTTCCTAGCCGCCTTCGCGATCGTCCTGGCCGTTGTCGTGATCACGTCGCCCGCCCTCAATGACGTCGTCCAGTTGGTCTGGCTCAAGATCAAGATCTCCCTCGGGCTTTAGCACGAGGCTCCCCGCTGACCATCTAGCCTCCCCCGCTGATGGGTTACAGCGCGCGCTACCACGCCACCTCGCTGATCGCGGTCTTTCTCGCCCTCGCGATCGGGATCCTGATCGGTGCCGAGTTCGGCGGTTCGGCGCTGAACAACACCCGTAGAGAACTCGAGCGCAGCCTGGTCGGCAACCTCCAGGACGCACGGTCTCGAGCCGACCAACTCAGTGGTCAACTCGGGCGCGCCGACGAATTCGCCGAACGGATCTATCCGGTCCTGGTCCGCAACCGCCTTGCTGGAAGGCGAATCGCGATCCTCGCGCTTGGCGGATTGCCGGGCAATGTCTCTTCGGCGATCGAGACGGCGCTGGGGCCTACGGGGGCAAGGCTCGTGGGCGTCGGGGTGGTGCGGGAGCCAGTCGATCTCCGCTCCCTGGCCGCCGGCCTCGCCAAGACCCGCTTCTCTGATCTTGTGCACAACCCCGAATCGCAAACCGCGCTCGGATCCGGCATCGGGCGCCAGATTGTTCGGGGCGGCTCGCTGGTTGAACTTGTCCGTAGCCCGCTCTTTTCGCAAGCAAGCGGCAACTTCGGCAGGCTCGGGGGGGTGGTCGTGGTACGCGACCAGCCCAACAATATGGGTCCGGTGCAGCGAGCCACGGCGGCGCGGCTGGAAGCAGCATTGGTGCGGGGTGTGATGGGTACCCGGACGCCAGCAGTTGGAGTTGAGACCTCCACGGTCGAACCCTCCTCGGTCCCCTTCTTTAATAGCAACGCACTCTCCAGCGTTGACGACATCGATCTGGTGGCCGGGAGGGTGGCCCTGGTCTTCGCGATGTTGGGGGCCGAGGGCAGCTTCGGTATCAAGGGAAGTGCGGACCATTTGCTGCCTGACCTGCTGGCCCCCGGGCACTGAGCGACCGTGTATTGGGTCGGCTTCCCGCTCTCACTCGCGCTCGCGCTTCTGCTGGTCCCTGCAGGCGCGCGCGGGCTGGCGGATGCAGGACTCACGCGTGAGAATTACCGCGGCGCCCAGCTTGCCTTCCCACTCGGCGCGGTATTGGCGACGGCCGCTTTGGTCGCGCTCGCCCCGCTTGCCTTCCTCAACGACCGCGCGGAGCTTAAGCTCATCGACCCCGAGCTTCGCCGTTGGATCCCATACGTGATCGGAGTGGCCTTTCTCGGCTTCCTCGATGACTCGCTCGGCGGGAGGGGGCCTGGCGCGCCTCGTGGCTGGCGGGGTCACGGGCGGGCCCTACGCGAGGGAAGGCTCTCGACCGGTGCGATCAAGGCGATCGGGGCGCTTGCGCTTGCTGCCTATGTGGTTTCAGGACAGGGGCTGGAGTCCTGGCGATATTTGGCCGACGTCGCTCTGCTGATCCTCACGACCAACCTCGGCAACCTCCTCGACCTGCGGCCGGGACGCGCCGAGAAGGGGTTGGCGCTGCTAGGTGTCGGTCTCTGCCTGGGGGCCTGGACACTCGCGCCGCTCGAACTCATGGGTATTTTTGTCGGTCCGGTTCTGGTCGGTGCCTGGCTTACGCTGGGCGAGAGGGCGATGCTGGGGGATACCGGATCGAATCTGGTCGGGGCCATTGCAGGCGTCTGGCTGCTGACCACGCTGGGTGGAACAGGGCGGCTGATTGCGCTCGGGGTGGTCACCCTGCTCACCGTTTACGGCGAGATGCGATCAATTTCGGCGGTGATTGAGTCGGTTCCGCCACTGCGCTGGCTAGACTCGCTCGGTAGAGGATGAGTAGCCCAAAACAAGGAGACACCCGCTTCATCTTCGTCACCGGCGGGGTTGTCTCGGCCCTCGGCAAGGGCATCGCGGCCGCCTCGATCGGTCGCCTCCTCAGTCTCGCGCGGCTTCCGCGTCCAGCTGCAGAAGTTCGATCCCTACATCAACGTCGACCCGGGGACGATGAGCCCGTTCCAGCACGGCGAGGTCTTCGTCACCGAGGACGGGGCAGAGACCGACCTCGACCTCGGCCATTACGAGCGATTCACCGACGAGAACACTGTCACGCGCCTCCAACGTGACCGCCGGCGCGGTCTACAACTCAGTGATCAAGCGCGAGCGCCGCGGCGATTATCTCGGCGCCACCGTCCAGGTGATCCCGCACATCACCAACGAGATCAAGCAGCGGATCCTGATCGTCGCCGAGTCGCAGGTCGTCGACTTCGTGATCACCGAGATCGGCGGAACCGTCGGCGACATCGAGTCGCTGCCCGTTCCTTGAGGCGATCCGCCAGCTCCACACTGACCTCGGGCCGCAAGCGCAGCATGTTCGTCCACCTCACCCTCGTGCCCTACGTCGGCCATGCCGGCGAACTGAAGACGAAGCCGACCCAGCACTCGGTCAACGAGCTTCGCGAGATCGGCATCCAGCCGCACGCGCTGGTCTGCCGCTCCGAGGGCCGGCTCGATCGCGAGCATCCGCGAGAAGATCGCGCTCTTCGCCAGCTTGCCGAGCGACGCCGTCATCTCCGCCGACGACGTCGACAACATCTACAAGGTGCCGCTCGTCTTCACGTGCCGAGGGCGTCGACGATCGTGGTGCTCGACCACTTCGGGATGGAGGCGCCGGCACCGGACCTGGCCGAGTGGGAGGCGATGGTGCGTCGCGCCGACGCCGGCCGAAGGGCGGGTGCGAATCGCCCTCGTCGGCAAGTACGTGCAGCTCGCACGACGCCTATAAGTCGGTGATCGAGGCGCTCAAGCACGGCGGCATCCACCACGGCGTCAAGGTCGACGTCGAGCTGGTCGACTCCGAGGACCTCAGACCCAGAGCGGTCTCGGAGCCGGCGCCGACGGGGTCCTCATTCCCGGCGGTTTCGGCGAGCGCGGGATCGAGGGCAAGATTCAGGCGGCGCGGATCGCCCGCGAACGCTCGATCCCGTACCTCGGGCATCTGCCTCGGCATGCAGATCGCCGTCGTCGAGTTCGCCCGCGCCGTGGCCGGCATGGAGGGCGCAAACTCGGCTGAGTTCGACCCCGAGACACCGTTCCCGGTCGTCGACCTGCTGCCCGAGCAGAAGGAGGTCGCCGACATGGGCGGCACGATGCGGCTCGGCGCCGACCCGCGTCAAGCTGCACGACGGCACGCGGGCGCGGGAGATCTACGGCGAGGCCGTCATCTACAAGCGTCACCGCCACCGCTACGAGGTCAACAACCAGCTGCGCCGCCGGCTTGAGGACGAGGGCCTGGTCTGCGGCGGAACCTCGCCCGACGAGCGCCTGGTCGAGATGATCGAGCTGCCCGACCACCCGTTCTTCGTCGCCTCCCAGTTCCACCCCGAGTTCAACTCGCGCCCCAACCGCCCCGAGCCGCTCTTCCGCGAGTTCGTCGGGGCGGCGGCGCGCCACGCTGGCGAGCGTCCGGCTGACGGGGGTGAGCTCGAGAACGAGCAGGGTGCACCAATACAGGAGCAGGTGACGAGTCCCAGGCGTCGCTAGGCAAGGACGCAGGAACCGAAAACAGGAGCTGTTTGGCAACCGGAGGCGCTGCTTGGCGGCATCTTGCGCCCAGCGCGCCCAGGTAGCCTCCCCGAGGTGAAGAGATTGCATGAGACCTTCGTCCGTCTGTGCGAGATACCCAGTCCGACCGGGGAGGAGCGCGAGGTTGCAGATACGGTGGCGGCCGAACTGCGGGCACTTGGATTGGAGGTGACTGAGGACGGCGCCGCGGGCCCGGCTGAAGCGGGCGCGGGCAACCTGCTCGTCCGACTGCGCGGGCAGGCCACCGACTGGGTGATGTTCTGCGCCCACCTCGACACGGTCCCCCATCAGGGTCAGATCGAGGTTGAAAACGACGAGGGCGTCTTCCGCAGTCGTGGCGAGACGATCCTTGGCGCCGACAACAAGGCTGCTGTGGCGGTCCTGATCGAGCTGGCTGCGCGCTATGTCGACAGGCCGCCTCCGGTCGGGATCGAGTTGCTATTTACGGTCGCCGAGGAGCAGGGCCTGCGCGGCGCAAAGGCATTCGATTCCTCAGCGCTTCTCTCCGAGCGCGGCTTTGTCCTTGATCACGCCAGCGCCGTCGGCGAGGTGATCGTCGCTTCCCCGACCCAGCACATGATCCGCGCCGACTTCACCGGCGTCGAGGCACACGCCGGTATTCGTCCCGAGGACGGCAGCAGCGCGATTGCCGCCGCGGCCGCGGCTATCTCCCGTATGGAGCTGGGGCGACTGGACCCTGAGACCACCGCGAATGTCGGCCTGATCTCCGGTGGTACCTCCGGCAACGTGGTTCCAGGCCACTGCTGGATCCATGCCGAGGCGCGCGGTCTCAACGCCGAGCGGGCGGCCGGGGCGGCGGGCGCCATCGCCGACGCCTGTGCCTGGGGGGCTAGCGCCCACGGATGCGACGTTGACGTGCAAATCGAGGAGCTGTTTCGCGGCTACACGGTGCCGACCTCCTCACCGGCGCTCGCCCTGGCTGAGATTGGTCTGAGCACCACTGGTTTTGAGCCGCGGCGTACGTCCACCGGCGGCGGCAGCGACGCCAACGAGCTGCGCCTGGCCGGGATCGACTGCGTTCTTCTCGCCAACGGCACCGAGGCCAACCACACCGCAGCGGAGAGCGTCTCAGCGCACAACCTCGACGTAATGGTCGAGGTCTGCGCGGGGATCGTCTCCGCGGGGACGGAGTGAACGGCCGCCTCCGCCTTCGCCGCGGGGTGGTGGTGACCGAGGATCCGCTGGTCATCGACATCGACGGGGAGCGACGTTCGGCCTGGGCCGATGTTGGGCTTTTGGGCGAGGTGCGCGAGGGCGATGAGGTCATCGTCAACGTCGCCGCCCTCGACCTCGGCCTCGGGTCCGGAGGATTTGACGTCGTCCACGTCAACCTGACCAGAGGTCTGTGCGCCGGCGGGGAGGCCGCTGAGCACGTAATGAAGCTCAACTACACCTCACTCCAGCACCCGGTCCAAGCGGTGGAGCTTGCAGCCAATCAGCTGCAAGCTCGTTCGATTCCGGTCCTGGTGCTTCCCCTGCACGGTCATCTGGCGCCGGCGGCCTGGGCGGCCGCACAGGCGGTACCAGACCTGAGGGTCGGTTACGTTCAGACCGGCGGCGGCGCCCTCCCGGGCTCACTGTCCAGCGACGTGGGGGAGTTGCGCGAGCGCGGCCTCCTCTGCAGTCACATCACCGCTGCCCCCGCCTATGGCGGCGAGCACGAGGCGCTCAGCGTGCCCGGCGCACTGCACGCGGCAGCCCACCGCTTCGGCTGGGACGCGGTTCTGGCCGGCCCGGGACCGGGAATCATTGGCTCCCATACATACCTCGGCCACGGCGGGATGGCAGCTCTTGACACTGCCCACGCTGCTCTTTCGCTTGGGATGGCGACCCTACTGTCCCCGCGTCTTTCCTCCGCCGACCCCCGCGAGCGCCACCGGGGCGTGAGCCACCACACCCTGACGGTCCTATCGATGCTGCTTTGCGAGGTCGCCGTCCCGGTGCCCCGGGGTTACCCAGAGGTGGCTGCCAGGCTGGCCGAAACAGCGGAAGCTCGCCACAGGCTCCACGAAGTTCCAGCCGACCTGGCGGGCTACTCGGCGTCATGCCTCCCGGCCCAAACCATGGGTCGAGATCTGGAAGGAGACCCGCTGTTCTATGCGGCGGCCTTGGCGGCTGGCCAGCTTCTCGGCACCTCTAGTGTAGGTGGCGTGGGGAAAAGCGCGGAAGAGGATGACCGGGCCCGCAGCGGTCCCCCAACCCCCACAACGGCAGCGGCGCGTCGCGACGCATAGTCCCTTGCGCTTCAAGGTACCCGGAATCCAAGGGAGAACTTCCGGGCATGGCAGTAGCACTCAAGCCCACCACTCCACCCTCACCCCCCACAAGCGCTGCCCCCGAGGCCCGCTTCGAGGGCCTGGTCCTCGACTTCCTCGCCTACCTTGAGCTGGAGCGCGGCCTCTCGCGCAACACCCTAAACGCGTATCGCACTGACCTCTTCCAGTACGGCGAGCACCTCTGCGCCCATGGGCTAGACCCGCTGAAAGCGCGTCCGGCGGACATCGCCGACTTTCTCGCTGACATCGCAACCGGGAACGGTCGCCCCGCCTGCTCGGCCGCGACCGTTCACCGCAAGGCCGCCTGTCTACGCTCCTTCTACAAGCACCTTCGGCGGGACGAGCTGATTGGCGATGACCCGACCGCCGCCCTCAGCGCCCCGCGGCGCGCGCGCAAGCTCCCCCAGGTGCTCAACTACTCCGAGGTCGGGCTCCTGCTCGCTGCCCCGCGCGGCGAGGCGCCGACGGTCTTGCGCGACCGGGCGCTGCTGGAGACGATGTACGCGTGCGGCCTGCGCGCCTCGGAGACGATCGGACTGGAGGTTGGGGATGTTGATCTGGGTGAAGGCTTCCTTCGCGCCCGTGGTAAGGGTTCCAAGGAGCGTTTGGTGCCGCTGGGGCGCCAGGCGATAGCAGCGATCAGTGTCTACCTGCGTGGCGGACGCCCGAAGTTGATCGGCGAGCGCCACGAGCCGAAGCTGTTTGTCAATTTTCGCGGCGGCCCGCTCACCCGTCAGGGCCTCTACAAGATCGTCCAGCGCCACGCCCGCACAGCCGGGCTGTCTGGCCGGATGAGCCCGCACACGCTGCGCCACAGCTTCGCCACCCACTTGCTCGCCGGCGGCTGCGATCTGCGCGCTGTCCAGGAGATGCTCGGTCACGCTGATATCGCGACGACCCAAATGTATACGCACCTCTCGGGTGAGCAACTTAAGGATGTCTACTTCCGCTCCCACCCCCGGGCCAGGGTCGACTGACGGCACTGTTCACGCCCGGTGGCAGCCTGAGGGGGCAAGTGCATTCCGATCAAGTAGAACTGGGCGGTGCCCGAGCTGCCCGAGGTGGAGACCGTCTGTCGCCAGCTCGAGCCCGAGCTGGCGGGGCGGAGGATCGAGAGGCTCGAAGTGCTGGACGAGCGCTGGTCGCGGCCGGTTGCCCCGCCGGAGCTGGCCGCCGCGGTGAGCGGCAGGGCGATCCGGGGCCTGGGGCGCCGGGGCAAGTACCTGCTGCTGGCGCTCGACGGAGGCGCAGACCCTGGTCATGCACCTGCGGATGACCGGCAACCTGGTCCTGGTCGAGGCGGGGGAGAAGCTCGACCCTCCGAGGGCCGGCGGCTGTACGAGGGCGAGCGCTCTACTTCGAGCGCCACCTGCGCGCACGGTTTCGCGCTCGACGACGGCCGCGAGCTGTGGTTCACTGACCCACGCCGCTTCGGCGAGGCGTTCCTGATCGACGACGCCGACCTTCCCCGCGTTTCGAGCGGCTCGGGGTCGAGCCGCTCTCCGACGCGTTCACGCCGGAGCTGCTCGGTGACCTCGCTGCCGGGCGTACGGCGCCGCTCAAGTCGTTTCTGCTGGACCAGTCGAGGATCGCTGGGGTCGGCAATATCTATGCCGACGAGTCTCTCTTCCGGGCGCGCCTACACCCACTCTCTCCCGCTGGCTCGATGCGCTCCGAGCACCTCGAGGCGCTGCGCGACGCGGTGCTCGCCGCGCTGCTAGCGGGGATCGATGGCGGCGGAGCCTCGATCGACGACTACCGCGACGGCCGCGGCGAGAAGGGCAGGATGCAGGATGAGTTTCTCGTCCACACCCGAGAGGGCGAGCCCTGCCCAGCCTGCGGCGGACCGATCACCAAGACCGTCGTCTCTGGGCGCTCGACCTACTTCTGCCCGCGCTGCCAGGTGCGGCTGCGTCGGCGGCCTGGCCGCCGTCCGGCGTGACGGTCAACTTAGCGGCATGCCCGGCAAAACGCTGAGGACGCAGGCGGTGGTCCTGCGCAGCATCCGCTACGGCGAGGCGGATCGCATTCTCCACCTCTACTCCACGGCGCGGGGGCGGATCGGAGCGATCGCCAAGGGCGTGCGCCGGCCGAAATCCCGCTTCGGCGGCCGGCTCGAGCCGTTCTTCCGTCTCGACCTAATCCTCCATGAGGGCCGCGGTGAGTTGCTCACCGTCACCAACGTCTCGACCGTCGACGGATACCCGCGCCTTCGCTCATCCGGCCCGGCGCTCGCCGCCGGCGCCCGCGCCTGCGACGCGGTACTGCGGCTGCTTGACTCGGCCGAGCCCAACCCGCCCGCCTACAACCTGCTTTGCCGTTACCTCGCCCTGCTCGACGATCCCGCCCAACCGCGAGCCGCCGGCCTTGAGACGGCGCTGGCCTTTCGTCTCAAGCTCGCCCTGGCAGCGGGCTTCGTGCCCGAGCTGGCCTCCTGTGCTCGCTGCGGAGAGGGAGAGAACCTCAGCGGCTTCTCCGGCGCCGCCGGGGGGGTCGTCTGCAGGAGCTGCGAGGCGGGTTCCTTCGAGCTCTCCGAGGAGGCCCACCGCTTCATGGTCGAGGCCCTGGCTAAGCCCCTGGCCGAGGCACCCGATGCCGGTCAGGCCGAGCTGCGCCAGGTCGAGCGAGCAGTCGGCGAGACGCTCGAGCACCACGCCCACGTGCGGCTACGTGCCGCCGCGTAGGATCGGTCGCCGTGGAGGCCACAGCCCCGCTGGAAGAGCGAGTGCGCGCTTGGGAGGCCAGTTTCTCTCTGACCTGGCGACGCCGTCCTATCCCGCCCAGCGGCGCGCGAAGGAGCCCGATAGCCCGGTCCGGACGCCGTTTCAGCGCGATCGCGACCGAATCGTCCACTCGAAGGCCTTCCGCCGGCTCAAGCACAAGACCCAGGTGTTCATCGCACCAGAGGGAGACCATTACCGCACCCGACTCACCCATACGCTGGAGGCGTGCGGCATTGCCCGTACCGTGGCCCGGGCGCTCGGGCTCAACGAGGACCTGACCGAGGCGATCGGGCTCGGCCACGACCTCGGTCACCCGCCCTTCGGGCACACCGGCGAGGAGGCCCTGGACGCGGCGCTGCGGGAGCGCTGCGGCGGCGAGTTCAAGCACAACGTCCACTCGCTGCGGGTCGTGGACGTGCTCGAGCGCGACGGCCGGGGCTTGAATCTCACCGAGCAGGTTCGCGACGGCATTCTCAACCACACCGGCTCGCGAAAGCCGGCGACCATCGAGGGGCGGATCGTCAAGCTGGTCGATCGGGTCGCCTACATAAACCACGACATCGACGACGCGCTGCGGGCGGGGATCCTCGAGCCGTCTGACCTGCCCGTCGCCGAGATCGAGCTGCTCGGACCGACCGGCTCAAGGCGGATCGACACACTTGTCCGCGACATTGTGGAGCGCTCCTCTGAGGTTGGGGACATCGTGCAAAGCGAGGAGATCGGCGGCGCAATGTTGCGCCTGCGCAAGTTCATGTTCGACCGTGTCTACCTGGGGCCGGCGGCCCGCAGCGAGCACGAGCGGGTCCACCGTGCCCTGCGCGGCCTGTTCGATCACTACATGGACCATCCCAGCGAGGTTCCTGAGTGGGAGCCGGGGGCAGGTGAGTGCCAGCGGGTGGCCGACTATCTCGCCGGGATGACAGACCGCTACGCGATCGCCAAGTTCACCGAGCTGACCATCCCCGAGGAGGCGAGGTTCTGATGCTCTGCGGGGTCGCTACCGTGAGCCGATGGCGCTGATCTCGACCGAGAGCCTCGAACGGGTCAAGCAGACGGCGGACATCGTCGAGGTAATTTCCGCCCATACCGATCTGCGCCGGCAGGGGACTCGCTGGGTCGGGCTCTGTCCGTTTCATGAGGAGCGTACGCCGTCGTTCTCGGTAGACGCCCAGGAGAAGCTCTACCACTGCTTTGGCTGTGGGGTCGGGGGCGACGTGATCAAGTTCATCGAAGAGAAGGAGGGCCTCGGCTTCGCCGAAGCAGTGGAGCTGCTCGCCGACCGCTACGGGGTCGAGTTGGAGCGCGAGAAGGAGGATCCGCAGGCGGAGGCCCGACGCCTGAAACGCCGCCGACTCGAGGAGCTGCTGGCCCGAACTGCGGCTTTTTACTGCGGCTACCTCTGGGAGTCGGGCGAGGCTGCGAAGGCGCGGAGTTACCTGGCCAAGCGGGGACTGAGCGAAGGTATCCTGCGCCGATTTCGGGGTCGGCTACGCGCCGAGTGCCTGGGACAAGGTGCTGGTGCGAGGTCAACGGGCGGGTTTTGAGGTCGATGAGCTGCGCGGGGTCGGGTTGGTCCAGCGCGGCCGGGGGGGAGGCGAGTACGACCGCTTTCGCTCCCGGATCATGTTTCCGATTCGCGACCGTCGCGGACGGGTGCTGGGTTTTGGTGGGCGGGCGATTCGCACTGACCAAGGCGCAAAGTACGTCAACACAGCGGAAACAGACTTCTTCCACAAGAGCAAGATGCTCTACGGCATCGACCTGGCCAAAGGTGCGATCGCGAGTGCGGGTCGTGCGGTGGTGGTCGAGGGCTACACCGATGTGCTGGCCCTCCACCAAGCGGGGATGGAGGAGGCGGTTGGAGTGATGGGAACGGCGATCACCGACGACCAGGTCACGGTGCTCTCGGGGATGGTGGATGAGGTGGTGCTGGCGCTCGATGCCGACTCAGCTGGCCAGGAGGCGATGCTGCGCGCTCAAGGGGTCGCGGCGGGGCGGAAGATGCGGCTCCGGGTGGCGGCGATGCCGGCGGGGGAGGACCCCGCCGAGATGCTTGCAGCCGAGGGCGATGCGGAGCACTTCCTGGCGCTCCTCGAGGGCGCTGTCGAGCTGACCGCCTTCCAGGTCGAGCTCGTCTTGCAGCGCACCGACGTCTCCTCCCCGGTCGAGCGCGACCGGGCTCTCTCAGAGACGGCGCCGATCCTCGCGGGGATGGGGGAGACGGCGAGTCGCGATGAGCTGGTGCGCCAGGTGGCAGAGCGCCTTGATCTGGAGCCGGCGATGGTGATGGGGCGGCTGGTGGCCGCACAACCCTTGAGCGGCGGCGGGGTGGTGCCGGACACCGCTCACGAGGGGATCGCTCATCCTTCGCCACGCCGCGCCGGGGAGCTGACCTCACGCGAGCGTCGGGAGCGCGCGCTGCTGGCAATGTGCATCGCGCTGCCGGCAGAGGGCAGCGAGTACTTGACTCGGCTCACCGCCGAGCATCTCACTCCGCTCGGTCGCCGCGCCGCTGTTTGGCTGGGTGAGCACCCAGGCGACCCCGGATCAGACCTCCCCCGTGACGACGATGAGCTCGCGGGGCTGGTCGCCGAGCTGGTCATCCTCGCGCATGACGAGCCCGCCTCCGTCGAGGCGATGGAGCTCAATTACTTGCTTCTCGAGCAGCGCCGGCTTGAGGCCGAGATCGCCGCGGCGGGCCGGGCTGGTGAGCGAGAGAGACGAGCAGCACTGAGCCGGGAACGTGCCGCCCTGGTCGAACGCATTGCCCGCACCGAGCGGGTCCCCGGCTAATCGGTAGATTCCGTCCGCCGTTCCGGGGTAGCTCAATCGGTAGAGCACGCGGCTGTTAACCGCGGGGTTGTGGGTTCGAGTCCCACCCCCGGAGCCTTCTTGCAGCGCTGTCGCGGCGCGCCAGTCCTTCGACCAAGTCCGCCCCACGCTCGGCGCCGTCGTGCTCCTTCGCCCAGGCCGCTAATTCGCCGGCACGCTCGCCGAAGGAGCGGTCGGTGAGGACCCGCTGCGTAGCCCAGCGCAGGGGGGAGGGGCGGCAAAGGCGCCAGGGAAGCGAGAGCCCGACCTTGGCCCAGGCGGCGCGCATCGCGGTCTCGCTCATGTCACCCGTGAAAGGGCAGATCAAGACCGGGGTGCCGGCCGCGAGCGCCCTGGCGACAGTGCCGTGTCCCCCGTGGGAGATAACCAGCGATGCCGCTGGCATCAGTTGGCTGTATCTGAGCCAGTCAACGAGGATTGCATTTGGGGATATCTCGATCGGTTTTTTGGGAACGACTCGATTGGTCGTCGCCACGACCCGCACAGGCTCATCGGCCAGCGCCTCCAGTGCAGTCCGGACAAGATGATTCTCAGAATCGTGTGCGGTACTCGGGGCGACCAAGACAAGCGGCTCCTCCCCGGGTGGCAGCTCGATCTCTGGGTGCGGCTGCTCGAATGCCATCGGCCCTGTCACCTCGACCCCGGGCGGCCAGCTCCGCGGGTACTCAAGCTGGGGAAAAGTGGCGACAAGCGCCAGGTCAGGGCTGATTCCGCCGTGGAAGTGCTCGATCGGCTCAAGCCCAAGTCGCGCTCGCTGCGCGTTGAGGTCGCGCCGCCCGTGTTCAAGGCCGATGTCCAGCGCCCGCTGCCCGGCGCGCCAAAGGATTCGTCCAACACTCGTGCGCGGAGCCCGCAGCCCCACCGCAAAGAACGGCATCCCAGGCTCGACCACGGGGTAGATGTGGGGGATCAGCGTCGCCCTCCGCACGCCAGCCTTCTCGGCGGCCAGGGCCGGTGCCAAGGTGAGGATGTCGCTAACGACAACGTGGGGACGCATCTCCTCCAGCAGCGGAAGCAGAGCTTGTGCGGCCTCTGCAGCGTGATCCCCCTCGACCGAGTCGGGGTCAGGAGGTGGGAACATCCGGTATTCCTCCGCCGCGGTGAAGCCGAGCCCCGCTTCCTCGACCGCACGGCGGCGCTCCTCCCAAGTCTCGACCACCACCTCGTGGCCGCGCCCGGCTAGCGCGCGCCCAAGCGAGATAGCTGGGAACGCATGCCCTGCGTCGCCGAAGGCGGCGATCAGGACGCGCAGGGTCATTTACGGAGTGTTGAGCCCCTCGCCCGGACGAGTGAAGACAATCTCCGGCACGTGGCAGTTGGGCGAGGTGCGCAGCAAAAAACGCACGGCCTCGCCTAGATCAGAAGGCTGGATCATCTGCTCCGCGGGAACCTGACCCTTGGCGAACTCAGTCATCGGCGTGTCGACGAAGCCGGGGGCAAGCGCCGTGCACTGGATCCCGGCCCCGCCCGCCTCGTGATGAGTCGACTGGGTGAAGTTGATCACCGCCGCCTTGGTCGCCGCGTAAATCGACAGCCAGGCCTGACCTCCCTTGCCGGCTATCGAGGCGGTATTTACGATCAAGGCCTTGCCGTGCTCAGTCCCGGCCTCGCGTAGCATTGGCAGTCCTTCGCGAGTCCCGAGGATCAGGGCTCGCAGGTTGACCGCGAGCTGCATATCGAGGTGTTTGGTCTGGATTTCCTCCAGCGGCGACCCGATTCCGACCCCAGCGTTGTTGACCAGCACATCGAGACGTCCATAGGCATCGCGGTGCCTCGCGAAGACTCCGGCCACATCCTGCTCGTCCGTCATGTTGGCGGCGACGCTCTGCACCTCGATTCCGTCGGCGCGGAGTTCCGCGGCAGCCGACTCGAGCTTCTCCGGTCGGCGAGCGGCAACGGTCAAAGTGTAGCCGTCCTCACCGAGGGCACGGGCGATCGCAAGGCCGATCCCGCTCGAGGCTCCTGTGATCAGCGCCGCTCTCCCCACCATTTTCCCGCTCCTTCGGTCGCCTTCGGTCGGCGCACCCTATCGCCGCATGTCGATCGGGGTCGACGGGCGCAGATGCCGTTTCGATCCGCTCAAATAAGATTCCGCCGATGTGCCCGGGTCGATTTGCCGCCGCTCTCGCCTGCTTGCTTGCGATGGTTGTCGTAGTGGGATGCGGCGGAGGGTCCACGAGCTCTACGCCCCAGGCCACTGCACAAAGTCGCCCCGCCCCGCCGCCCGGCGAATTTCCCAGTGGCAGCGGTCAGAGCCTCAAAGGGGTCCTTAAATCGGCCGAAGGCCGCTCGCACCTGGTCTTCGTGCCGACCACAGAAGCCCTTTATCCGGGGCCAAACCGTTATTCCTTCGAAGTCTTCAATAGCGAAAGGGCTCCTGTCAGCGACGCCAAGGTGGCGCTCTACATTGCCAAGGCGCCTCCGAAAGCCCGCAATGGTGCGGCGGGGAAAAAGAAGCCGAACCCCCTCGGCCATCAGGCGATTGGCCCTTTTCCGGCCGCCGTCGAAAGCCTCGCGACCGAGCCTGCCTTTCGTTCCAAGACGACCGCCGAAGATCCCACCCCGGCCCCCGTTGTCTATGCCGCCGAACCCAGCTTCCCGGGCAACGGGGAATGGCGCTTGCTGGCCCTGGTCAAGGAAGGAAGAAGAACCACCTGGACAGTGCTGCCGACCGCCACTGTCGGCGAATTTACGATGATCCCGCGAGTCGGCCAGCGGGCTCCGCTAATCCACACGCCTACCCCGGCGAGCGTCGGTGGTGACCTCTCGAAGCTCTCGACGCGCGTCCCCCCGGATACCCAAAACCAGGTTGATTACGCGACCGTTCTCGGAAAAGAGCCAATAGTCCTCTTGTTTGCAACCCCTAAATTCTGCCAGAGTCGGACTTGCAGCCCGGTCGTCGACGTGGCCGAGCAAGTCAAACGGCTATACGGAGACAAGGCGGCATTCATTCAGATGGAGATCTACAACGACAACAATCCGAGCAAGGGAGTGCGGCCCCAGGTGAGGGCGTTCCATCTCCCCAGCGTCCCCTGGCTATTTGTGATCGACCGCAACGGCACGATCAGCTCTGAGATCGCTGGCGGCTTCGGCGTCGAAAAGCTGACTCAGCTAGTGAAGGAAGTGAGCCAGTGATGAGCGAGAAGGCCGCCTCCCAAGCAGAGCTCCTGAGCTCCTTCGCCGAAGAGGCGCGGCGCCGCTGCGACGTTATTTCCGCTGGCCTGGCGACCGAGACGAGCGACTTTGAGACGATGCGAGCCGAAGCCCATGCCCTCAAGGGGACTGCCGCTGTGGTCGGTTTGCGCCGCCTCGCCGAGCTTGCTGGCCTGATGGAGTCCGATCTCGCAGAAGCCAAGAAGACCGGCGTGATCCGCGGCGGGCGCGCCCATCAGATAGCCGACGCTGCTAAGGCCCTTGCCGACGGTGCGACTGCTGCGGCGGAGGGAAGCGAGGAGCCCCCCGACGTTGGCCGCTCTCTCGCCCAGCTTTTCAGCGCTTAGCGCTAGGCTCGCCCCACCGGGGCGGTAGCTCAGTTGGTCAGAGCAGCGGACTCATAATCCGTCGGTCGCTGGTTCGAGTCCAGCCCGCCCCATTCGTTGTGGTTGTTACAACGATCCTGCTGCAAAGGGGCATGTTCTGATGTCCCCTCGCGCTGCTGCGGTACAGGCCGGCGTCAATCCAGGGGCTGCAATGCCGTGGGCGCGACGGTTGGGACCTGCGGCGGCTCCCGTTTCGACGGCGAAGCAGGAGTCTGGCTGCAGGTCAGCGAGGCGCTCGGTCCTCGTCCTTTGCAGGTGTTCGGTGCACGATCCAAGGCGCTCCTGCTTTATGGAGAGTGCGAACGTGAGGCTCTCGGTCGGCGTCGCAGCGGTGACCCGGCCGGCTCAGCCTCGCCCACCGACCGCGATTCCTAGGGGATTGCGGCCGTTGGGGATGAAGAGGCTGCCCCAGCGCTGAGAGCCAAGAGCGCGGTCGCCGCAAGGGAGCCAAACAACCCACCTGACTTGCCTCATCTTGGCCGCCGTGATGTTTTCGATCCGCATGCCACGGAAGGTCCTAAACCCTCAACTTCTTGACTGCTGGTGTGGGATCCGCTCCGGCGGAGTTCACTCCGCGCACCTCGAAGGTGTAGCGGCCACGCTTCAGGTGCTTGTAGGTTACGGGCGAACTGCAGGCGCTGAAGGCCGCCCTTTGCTTTTTGTGGTGCTTGCCTTTCTCCCTTGGCTTGATCAGCTCGCACTGGAAGCCGGTGGCAGCGGTGGCGGTGAAGCTGACGCTTGCCTTGCCCTGCTTCGTGTTGATCGTCGTCTTGGTAACGGTCGTGTTTTTTGGCGGCGAGGTCGTCGTGTTACTTGGCGGCGGCACACTGGGGAGCGACAGCGAGTCGACCGCGACGCCGCCGGGATTGGCTGGGACGCTTATGAAGTTCTCTTCTACGCCGATTCCGTCGAGGTTGGCCCGCCCGATGCTTGCGGCGCAGTCATTGGCCCAGTAGATGTAGGTGGCATCCACCGCTGGGGAATTGGTGCAGCCCCCCGAACCGGCAATGAAGCTGTTGTTGGCTTCGTTGCCGTCGAGCGAGGCCCGCCCGATCGTGTTCGATTGGTTGTTTCCCCAATAGATGAAGGAGCCGTTCACCGCGACCCCAGCCGGTTCCTGGGCTCCGCCGATGAAGCTCTCGTCGGGTTCTTCGCCGTCGAGCTTCGCCCGCCCGATCGTCGTACCGCGTTCGTTTGCCCAATAGACGTAGGAGGAGTCGACGGCCACGCCGCAGGGATGATTGGCTCCGGTGATGAAGCTCTCTTCGGGGTCTTCGCCGTCGAGCTTCGCCCGCCCGATCGTGCCCGATTCGTGGTTGCCCCAGTAGATGTATTCGCTGTTGACGGCTATTCCGCAGGGGTCGGCGGCGCCGGTGATGAAGCTCTGGCTTACTTCGGTCCCGTTGAGGTTCGCGCGTCCGATCGTCGAGTGCGCGCCGAAGGCGTTTGCCCAGTAGATATGGGCGGCGTCGACCGCAACCCCGACCGGCCCTGTGGCGCCTCCGATGAAGGTCTCATCTGCCCCGGTCCCGTCGAGATTGGCTCTGCCTATGGTTGTCCCGGCGCCACCACTTCGGTTAGTCCAGTAGACGTATGCGGTGGCTGTCTGGGCGAGTGCGAAGAAAAGCACCAGGGCGGCGAAAAGGCTCAAGGCGCAGGCCGCAGCTTGATGCCGCTTCTGAGCGCGGTCCAGGAATGAGCTCCAGAACGCCAAACTGCGATCAGCCTATATCAATGGCCCACCGCCTCGCGCGAGGCGAATGAGTGCTGACCCAGCCCCCATGCCAAGCCGGCGCAGACGCCTGCCAACGGGAACGCCACCGACCAGGGCAAGAAAAACGACCCTCCCGGTTGGCATCGCGTAAGCGATCACCGAAGTTCTTGCTGTGGGTCGCGAGCCTCGAGGTTGTTAGATGTCAGGCGTTCACCGTCCCAAAGCTCACACTTGGCTGCCAATCCAGCAGTGCGCCGCGCCGACCGAGCACTTCTCCTAGGCCGTAGCAAACCGGGCGCCCGGGCCACCTTTGCCGCACAGGACGAGCATTGCTTGTCTGGATGCCGGCGGCATCCGGAGCTCTCGCTTGGCCCTGGCGAAGCAGAAACGGGCGACTCATCACCGTGACTGACGATCCTCGTCCTTTGCACAACTCTCGGTCCCAACTACCGGCGCACCTGCTCCTGTTGTAAGGAGGCGTCGTGCCCGAGCGGCCCGACATCGCAGACTCCGCCGCTTACTGGCTCATCTACCTGGCCACCTTTGTGCTGGTCTAATGGTGGGTTCCGCTCGGCGCTGCGCCTCCTAAGCCTCGGGATATTTGAGGAAGCTGACCTGGATCGGCGTTTCCTCGCCAACGAGACTCGTATCCCCGGCCATGGCTCGACCGGATAGAGTGAGCCTGCCCTTATGGCAGAGACCTACACAAGCGGCACCTGGAGGGTCAACCCCGGCGAGGACGCGGCGTTCATCGAGGAGTGGACGGCGTTCGTCACCTGGGCGAGCAGCATGCCGGGCTCGGGTACGTTCCGCTTGGTTCGCGACCTGGACGAGGCAGGGACCTACCAAAGCTTCGCCCCTTGGGAGAGCTTCGAGACTCAGCGGGCTTGGAAGGAACTTCCCGATTTCAACGAACGGATCATGCGCGTCCGCAGCCACTGCGAAGACTTCCAGCCCGTCACCTACGAGCTTGTGACCAAGGTCGAGTAGGTAACGCCAGCCCTCTGTGCTTCGGGGCGCCCACCCCAAGCGGACGCGCATCGCGGGAGATTCCCGAATCCTCGCCTGCGGAGCGTTGTCGTCCCACCCAAGCCTGGTACGACAGTCCTGGGACGACGGCGACACGGGGCGGTTCCTCGTCGAACCTGTCGAAGGCTCCGCGATCCGCTACCTGGGGCAACGAGGTCGGTGTAAAGCGTTAGCGGCCCCGCGGGCGACCTGCGGGAGGCCCTAACGGTTGAGGTGAGCTTTTGGCACTCCGCGTCGGTCGGACCCTCCGAGTGAGGACTGGTGGTCAGGAGGGTGGACGCCAACCTCTGTCCAGGGTCGTCTGCCCCACCTCGATGATGTAGCCATCGGGGTCGCGGATGTAGCAGCGGATCTCGGTCTCGTGCTGTTTCGGCGCCGTCAGGAATTCGGCGCCTCGAGCGCTCCACTCCTCGTAGACCGCGTGGATGTCGGCAACACGGATGTTCAGGAAGCTGCTGACCCGATCGGGTCCGGTGGCGTCTCGAGCGTGACCGTCGGCTTGTCGTCGGTCGGCCCGCCTCCGACATTGATGATGATCCAGCTGTTGGCGAGCGCGACGTAGTCACCTCGTCACCCGCCTCGCCAGCGATCACCGTCTGCCGCCCAGTACCTCGGTGTAGAACCGGCGCGAACGCTCGACGTCGTCTGAAACGATGAAGTGCGCTAAAACCATCTCCTCGTCGATGTTGTTCATGCTGACCTCCGTTGTTGGGATTGGACGCTACAACCGCGATACGAGTTCGGCCACGATCTCCGCAGCGGGCTGTCTCTGTTTGGCGAGCGCGACGCTCTGTCCGCCCCAAAGCGCCAGCGCCTCGATCTCACCGGTCGTTCCGAACATCGGGGGCGCGGGGGAATATCGAAGAATCGGATCGCCTGAAGCGAAGTGCGCTATCACCTCCCCTTCTCCCGGTCGACTGCCCGGTGGCGGGCGGCCCGCGGCCTCCCACCTCTCGGCCATAGAGTTGTGGATGGCGCGGTGCCGAGAGTTCGGCCATCCCACCTCATAAAGGTTGGGATACCACTCTGCATTGGTCTCGCTCGCGGCTACCAGGCGGCGCCGATACTCCTCGTGGATCGGCATCTCCTCGGCCAAGAGAAACCGGGTGCCCAACCAGGCGGCCTGCGCGCCGAGGGCGAGCATGGCCGCGACTCCTCGAGCGTCACCGATCCCACCGGCCGCGATGACCGGTAGCGGTGCCACCGGATCGACTACCGCTGGCACCAACGGGAGCGTTGCCACGCCGCCCCACACGTGTCCGCCGGCCTCCCAACCCTGCGCAACGATGATGTCCACTCCACATCCGACTGCGCGCCGCGCTTCCTCGGCACTCCCGACCGTGTGGGCGAAACGCGCCGATTGAGTGGTTGGGTACTGCCCCATGTTGCACTTCCCCTCGCACAGTTTGCGAGCGCGCGGCGTCCTAGCTGGCTCGCTTACGCCGGGGCGCAGCGACCAGACTCCCGACCGCGCGAAGTCAAGCGGGTGCGCGCCAGCCCAGTCGTTTGATCTGGTCGCCAGCGCAGCCGTTTACGGCCTCAGCTCTGCCACGACGGATGTGGATTTCTCTAGTGACCATGCTCCTGACTCGTTGCTTGAGGTGACCTCTGCCCGGGGGGCTGGGCATCCCTAGCCCACGATGCCACGGCCGCCAACTCGGCGGAAGGGCGCTCCTCCACGACCCGGGGGCGGCCGGCGAACACGAGCCCCGACTCGGCATCTAGGCAAATTTCATCTCCCTCGGCAAAGGTGCGCTGGCCGATTCTCGCCCGTCGAGCGTCGAGGTCGACCTCGAGCTCGTGACAGCCGACGAGGCACGGCTTGGCGCGGTCGCGCGCAACGACGGCGGCGTGCGACGTGCGGCCGCCGCTGCCCGTCAGCACGCCCGCCGCTATGGCCATCCCAGCGATGTCCTCGGTTGTCGTGTCGGGACGC
>CAVROX010000004.1:0-80295 GCA_963722965.1 uncultured Solirubrobacterales bacterium
AACCTGGTGACCGGAACCGGCCCGGTGGTCGGCGAGGCGATTGCCGCACACCCCGGTGTGGACATGGTCTCCTTCACCGGCTCGACCAGGGCCGGGCAGCGGGTCAGCGAGCTGGCCTCCGCAACGGTCAAGCGGTCGCGATGGAGCTGGGCGGAAGTCGGCCAACATGATCCTCGATGACGCCGACCTCGCCAGGCGGTTCCCGACGGGGTCGGCAATGCTTCCTCAACTCCGGCCAGACCTGCGGCGCCCTGACCCGGATGCTGGTGCCGCGCGACGCGCTGGCCGAAGCCGAGGAGCTCGCCGCCGAGACCGCCAGTCCTTCACCCCCGGCGACCCGTTCGAGGAGACGAGCCGCTGGGACCCTGGTCTCAGCGCCAGCGCGAGCGGGTGCGCGGCTACATCGCCAGGGGATCGAGGAGGGCGCAAAGCTGCTCACCGGGGGCGCCGAGCCGCCGGAGGGCTGGATCGCGGCTACTTCGTCCGCCCCGACCGTCTTCTCCGAGGTGGGGACGGAGATGACGATCGCCCAGGAGGAGATCTTCGGGCCGGTGCTCGTGATCCAGCCCTACGACGGCGAGGAGGACGCGGTGCAGATAGCCAATGACACCGTCTACGGGCTGGCCGGCGGGGTCTGGTCGGCTGACCCCGAGCGGGCGATCGCCCTCGCCCGGCGGATCCGGACCGGGCAGGTGGAGATCAACGGCGGCGCGTTTAACCCGCTGGCGCCCTTCGGCGGCTACAAGCAGTCAGGCCACGGGCGCGAGAACGGGCGGCTGGCGATCGAGGAGCTTTTGCAGGTCAAGAGCCTGCAGCTTTAGCCGTGGATTTCGAACTCTCCGGCGAGCAGAGGCTGCTGCGGGACACGGTGCGCGAGTTCGCCCGGGCCGAGGTCGCGCCGGTCGCGGAGGAGCTCGACCGGACCAAGTCCTTTCCCTACGAGATCGTCGGCCAAGCTCGGCGAGCTCGGGCTGATGGGGATCCCGTTCCCGCAGGAGTACGGGGGCGGCGGGGGCGACACGCTCTCCTACGCGCTCGCGGTGGAGGAGCTGGCGCGGGTGGACTCCTCGGTTGCGATCACGATCGGCCGCGCACACCTCGCTCGGGACGATGCCGATCTACCTCTGGGGCAGCGAGGAGCAGAAGCCGAGTGGCTGCCGCGGCTGTGCAGCGGGCGAGCGGCTCGGCGGCGTTCGGGCTGACCGAGCCGGAGGCCGGATCGGACGCCGGCAACATGCGGACACGGCGGCGCTCGAGACGGCGAGTGGGTGATCAACGGCGCCAAGCAGTTCATCACCAACGCCGGCACCGAGATCTCCGGCGTGCGTCGTCGATCACCGCCCGTGCACCGGCGGAGGCGAACGGCGCGGCAAGCGAGATCTCGAACATGATCGTCCCCAACCGGGACGCCCGGCTACGAGGTCGGGCGGCCGTACCGCAAGATGGGCTGGAACGCCTCCGACACGCGGCCGCTGTCGTTCGCGACTGCCGCGTGCCGGAGGAGAACCTGCTCGGCCGCGCGCGGGGACGGGTTCAAGCAGTTCCTCCAGATCCTCGACAGCGGCCGGATCGGGGTCGCGGCGATGGGCGTCGGCCTGGCCCAGGGGGCGCTCGACGAGGCGCTCGCCTACGCCAAGGAGCGCCGCGCGTTCGGCCAGCCGATCGCGAAGTTCCAGGCGATCCAGGCCAAGCTCGCCGACATGTCCGACCGAGATCGAGGCCGCCCGGCTGCTCGCCTACGAGCCGCGATCTGAGAAGGACGCGGGCGGCAGTTCACCCTCACCGCCGCCCAGGCGAAGCTGATGACCGGCCGCCTCGCGGTCAGGGCCGCCGAGGAGGCGGTCCAGATCCACGGCGGCTACGGCTATATCGAGGAGTACCCGGTCTGCCGCTTCTACCGCGACGCGAAGATCCTCACGATCGGCGAGGGCACCGACGAGGTGCAGCAGATGGTGATCGCCCGCCAGCTCGGCTGCTAGCGCCCAGCCCCCCACCCAGAGCGCGCTCAGCTAGCCGAAGGTGAAGGCGTAACCGGTGATGCCCGCTTCGGGCAGCAGGGTGAGGCGGTGGTGGGCGACCCGGGGAAGGTCGACGAGTTCATAAAGGCGCTGGGCTCTGACCGTGAGGAAGCCGTTGTGTACGTCGGCACCGGCCAGGCGGTTTGGGATCGGCCGCCCGTCCAACAGCACCCGCATCCGGTGACTACGTGCGGGCGAACCGAGGACCAGGTACACCCGCCGGGCGCCGAAGTTGAGTTCAAGCGAGCCTCCCTCGGCGGTCGCCGAGTGCAGGCCGATGCGCCAGCGCCCGCGATAGGCGAATTCGTTGGCGGCCGGCGGGGGAGCGCCGTGGAAGTCCTGCAGGCCGGGTTGGAGGATGGGGTTGGTGAAGCGTTCTGCCCGCGCGGGTCCGAGGTAGGTCTCGGGGGTGCTCACCCCGGCGGAGGGTGCGACCGCGTGAATCCGCGGCTCGCGGGCAAAGACCGGGTGACCGGCTTCGGCGAGGAGCTCGCGGATCACCTGTTCTTTCTTGCCGTAGGAGCCCTCACCGAAATCGGCGTAGCGAACGTCGCCCTTGGCGTCGATGAAGTACTCCGCCGGCCAGTACTCGTTGCCGTATGCGTCCCAGGTCCCGTATTCGTTGTCCTGGACGACGGGGTAGTGCAGGCCGTTGCGCTGGATCGCTTCGGCGACGTTGCTTGCCTCGTGCTCGAAGGGGAACTCGGGCGTGTGGACGCCGACGATCGTCAGCCCGTCTGAGCGGTAGCGTTCATCCCACGCCTTCAGGTAGGGCAGGGTGCGCAGGCAGTTGATGCAGCTGTAGGTCCAGAAGTCGACCAAGCACCACCCGGCCGCGCAGGCCCGCGCATCGTCAGCGGCCGGCCACCCGGGGTGTTGAACCAGCGCTCGGTGTCGGTGAATTCGGGTGCCTTGCCGAGGTCGGGCAGGTGAATGTGACCGCTCGGCCGCGCCGCGGGCTGGGGCGTGTTCGCCGCCCTGCCGCCGACCCCGTGGGCTGCTTCACCGCGGACTTCTTCAAGCGCCCGGCGCGCCGCGGCGGTGCTCTCGAGGCTGTGGGTGGGGTTGACCAGGAAACCGGGCAGGTCGCTGGCGATCGCGTCCTGGAAGCGCATGTCGTAGTTCTCAACCATCGCCAGGGCGACGAGGACCATCAGCGCCCCCATCGCCACCTGCAGGCCGGAGCCGCGCCGGCGCAGCGGCGCGAGGACGCGGCGCCCGCCCAACATCAGCAGGTAGAGGACAAGGGCGGAGCCGATCCCGTAGCTGAGGGCAACCGCGAGGCGACCCGCGGTGAAGGTCTGCGAGGCGGAGACGGTGATCACCCCGGCGAGGATCGGGCCAGCGCAGGGAGCGTAGATGAGCCCGAGGCTGGCGCCCACCGCCGTCCCAGACCAGAACCCCTCACCGCCCCGCAGGACTCCGAAACGGCTTGCGAAGCGGCTCATCGTCGCCTCGATCCGGGCGGCGAGCGGGGCGATCATCAAGCTGACTCCAAAGATGAGGAGCACCGCGATCGCCAGCTTGCGCAGCAGATCGTCGGGCAACCCCAGAGCCGCGATCACGTAGACGAGGGCGACGGTGGCAAAAGTGAAGGAGAGCGCCAGCCCGGTGAGGATGCCGAGCGGGCGGCGGCGGCCGCCGGTGGCGCCGGCGGAGAGGGCAAGCGGCAGCACCGGCAGCACGCAGGGCGAGAGCGCCGTGGCCGCGCCGGCGAGGAAGCCGAATGCCATCAGCAAAACCATCGACTCAAACTTTCCCACTTCTCACTTAGGGGAAGCTAACGGCGGGCGGGGGAACCTGGCAGCGGTCGGGAGGTGACCGCGCCGTGCGCACGGTCACAGACCTCGGCGGCGCGGCCGACCCGCTCGCCGATCCCGTAGTGGGCGCTGATCGCCAGCTCGTGCTCGCGCAGCAGCGGACGGGAGGGGTCAACGACGGGGGCGCTTCCGATCGTCTCCCGCCGCTGCGCGACCCAGACCCGGCCAGCCGCGCCGGCGCACTCGCCCAACGGAATCGCCACCAGCCTGATCCGGCGCCGGCCGATGGCGGCGATCAGCCAGGTGGGGAGCCCGCTGGCGGCGTCGGCAAAGAAACCGTGGACCCGACCAACCGCACCTCCGTCGATCTCATCGACCTCATAGCCGGTCCATCCGATCGCCTCCTCAAGCGAGAGGGATGGGGTGGTCCTGGAGGCGGGGGCCTCAGCCATCGGTCTGGGACTCAAGCAGCTCACCCGCGGCGCTCGCCGGATCGAGCTCGCGGCGCACCACCCGCTCCAGCAGGGTCTGCGGTTTCGGGGTCATCGGCGACGGTCGCCTCAAGACGCCGGCGCATTCGCGAGGCGGCGATCCCCAGCACCTCGCTGCGCAGGTTGCGGGCGCGGCGCTCCTCCAGGGTCCCCGCCGCCTCGATATGGGCGCGGTGCTGATCGATCCTTGCCGCCAGCTCCTTGGCGCCCTCGCCCCTTACCGCCTCCGTGCGCAGGATCGGCACCCGCCAGCTGCCGGGGTCGTGGGAGAGGGCGAGCACGCCGCGCACCTCTCGCACCATCGTTTCGGTCATCGGGTGGTCGGCCTTGTTGACGACGATGATGTCGGGGATCTCCATCACCCCCGCCTTTAAGGCCTGGATCGAGTCGCCGGAGCCGGGCATCAGCACCAGCACGATCGTGTCGGCGTGATCGACGATGTCGATCTCCGCCTGACCGACGCCGACGGTCTCGATCAGCACGTCGTCCTTGCCGGCCGCGTCCATCACCAGCGCCACCTGCAGGGCCGCCTCCGAGAGGCCGCCAAGCGCGCCGCGCGAGGCCATCGAGCGAATGAAGACACCGGGGTCGAGGAAGTGCTCGGCGAGGCGGATCCGGTCGCCGAGCAGGGCGCCGCGGGTGAAGGGGCTGGAGGGGTCGATCGAGAGCACCGCCACGAGGCGCTCGACCCGCCGCAGCTCAGCCGTCAAGGCGCCGATCAGGGTGCTCTTGCCGACCCCCGGCGGACCGGTGAAACCGATTATCCGCGCCGCGCCGGTGCGCGGATACACCTCGCGGACCAGATCCCAGCCGGCCGGATCATCGGACTCGATCAGGGTGATCGCCCGGGCCAGCGCCCGCTTATCACCGGCCAAAAGCCGCTCGGCCAGCGAGGCGGTTTTTGCCGCGTCAGGCATCGATCTCGCAGTCTAGAGTCCGGCGCGCCATGCGCCGGCTCCGCTTCCTCGCCGCCAACGGGATGCTCAACAGCCGCTACGGGCGGCTTTTGTGGCGCTACCTGTGGCGCCGCCTCCTAACCCGGGCCGGGCGGCGCTGGCGGACCTCCGGGATGCTCTTCCTCGGCCGCCGGCTCGAACTGCAGATCGGCCGCGGCGGGGAGATCCGCTTCGGGCGCTTCGTCTGGATCGGTGACGGATCAAAGATCCGCTGTCACGAGGGCGTGGTCGAGCTCGGCGACAAGACCGTGATCGGTCAGGAGTGCACGATCTCCGCCTACCAGCGGGTGCGGATCGGCCAGCAGTGCGTGATCGCCGATCGGGCGATGTTCATCGACTTCGACCACGGTGTGGTCGAGGTGGAGCGACCGATCCGCCGCCAGGGCATCTACAAGCGCGACGTCGAGGTCGGCTCAAACGTCTGGGTCGGCTACGGAGCATGCATCCTGCGCGGGGTCAGGGTCGGCGACAACTCGATCATCGGCACCAATGCGGTGGTGACCAAAGACGTCCCCGCCAACGCGGTCGTCGCCGGCGTGCCCGCTCGCGTGGTCCGCATGCGCCGGGCGCCGGCGGAAATGCGCTGGCCAAATCCAGTCGAGCCCGACCCTGGCGCGGCGAGCACCCTTCCCCAGCCCGACTGACCGCCTGCTCCGATTCGGTGGAGCCAAGGAAGGGGCGGGCAAACCCGCTCAGGCGGGACTCGGGTTGGCGGCCAGCTCAGCGTAGAGGGCAGCTGTCTGCTCGGCCACGTCGGCCCAGTCAAAGCGGCGCAGGTGCTCGTAGGCTTCGGCCACCAGGCGACGGCCGAGCTGATCGTCAGAGAGGACGCGGATCGCGACCTCGGCGAGGGCGTCGGGGTCGTGAGCGCGAAAGCGCAGTCCGGCCTCCTCGTGGGGGACAACCTCGCGCAGCCCGCCGGTGTCGGCGACGATGCACGGGCAGCCGCAGGCCATCGCCTCCAGCGCGACGAGGCCAAAGGGCTCATAGATCGACGGCACAACGGTGAGGTCGGCGATCCGGTAGAGCGAGTGCAGGACATCGTCGCCGATCCAACCGAGGAAGGTGCCGTGCTCCATCAGCCCGAGCTCCCCGGCCTGGCGGTGCAGCTCCTGCTCGTGGGTGCCGGAGCCGGCGACGAGGAAGCGCGTGCCCGGCACCCGTTCGATTAGGGCGGGCATCGCCTCCAGCGCCAGCTGGAAACCCTTCTCATAGACAAGGCGGCCGATCAGCAAGACCAGCTTCTGTTGTGGGGTGGCGAACTCGGCGCGCAGGCGGGTCAGCTCGTCGGGGTCCTGTGGCTGGAGGTCCTCGGGGTCGATCCCGTTGGGGATCACGCTCACCCGCTCCTCCTCGACGCCGAAGATGTCGGCGATCTGCTCGCGCATGTAGTGAGAGCAGGCGATCACCCGGTCTGAGCGATTGGTTATCCAGCGCTCCACCCCGTGGATGTAGCTCTGCGGGTGCTTGTCGACCCAGCCCTGGTGGCGGCCGTGCTCGGTGGCGTGAATCGTCGTCACCAGCGGCGCAGCGAAGCGCTTGGCGAGGTGATCGCAGGCGTTGGCGACGAGCCAGTCGTGGCCGTGGACGAGGTCAAACTGAAAGCGATCACCGAGCTCGACCCCGGCGGCCAGCATGTCGGAGTTCATCCGCTCCACCCAGGCGACGAACTCGCCGAGGTCGGTGGGGCGCTTTGGCTCGCGGATCCGATGAACCCAGACGCCGCCGGGGCGCTCCTCGGCCGGCGACTCCTCCCCGCCGCGGCTCAGGACGTGGACCTCGACCTCGCGTTCGACCAGCGCCTCGGAGAGCTTGCGCACGTGGCGGGCGAGCCCGCCCTCGATCAGCGGCGGGTACTCCCAAGACAGTATGAGGACGCGGGTCACGGCTGAAGGAGCGGGGAGAGGCTCAGGTCCGGGGCGAGGGCGCGCATGCGCGGGTCGGTGAAGGCGGGGGAGTCTATGGCCTGCAGGGCGGCCTCCGCGTGAAAGGTCGCGCGGTCAAAGGCATAGTCACCGGCCTGACCGCGTCGATCCAAAAAGGCCCAATCGCTGGCCTGGACGGCGAGCAGCTCGCGCGCGGCGCGATGCGCGGCCGCCCCACCCAGCCCCTTTGAGAGTGCCCGCAACAGCCGCAGCTCAAGCCGCCGCGCGCCCCAGGCGAGGTCGGCGACCGGCGGCGAGTCCCAGGTGCGGAGGTCCTTGCCCTCCCCCAGCTGGAGGCGCGGAGCGAACGCTCGGCAGGCTCGTGCTCGGCCAGCGCCCGCGGGACGGTGAGCAGGCGCACCCCCGCCGCCGCGGCGCCCGCCAGCACCTCACCGAGCCAGACCGGCCCCTCTGACCACCAGTGCCCGATCAGCTCGGTATCGATCGCAAAGACGACCAGCCCGCGCCGACCGCTGGCCCCCGCGAAGGCCGCCAGCCGGGCACCGATCGCGGTGAGGAACTCGCCGGCCTGGCCGGCGCGCGGCGGCCTGCGCGGCTGCCGGGTCATAGGCCCCGCCGCCGACCTTCCAGATCCGGACCCCGCGCAGCGATTTGCCGGCGAACTGGGCGTGGGCGGGGTCGGCGGGGTAGCCGTCAAGGGACCAAAGCCAGCCGATCGCCTCCCAGTCGATCGGCAGCGCCACCGGCCCGGCGTCGGTCGCGATCGGCGCCAGCGCCGCCAACGGCCCCTCGTGAGCGCTTTGGTCCACGCAAAACCAGCCCACCCCCGCCTCCGCCAGCGCCCACTCCAACCCCGGCGCGTAGGCGCACTCGGGCAGCCAGAATCCTCCCTGCCAACCAAAGCGGCGCCGGTGCGATCTGATCCCGGCGTCGAGCTGTAAGCGCAGCCCCTGCCTGCTCGCCAGCATCGGCAACACCGCGTGGCTTGCGGCTGAGGCCGCCAGCGCGACCCGCCCGGCTCGCTCTGCCTCGCGAAACAGCGCCAGCGGGTCCCCGCCGGCGCGGTCCAGGGCAGCAAGGGCGCGCCGGTAGCGATCGTGCTCTGCCTCACATGCCGCCCGGCACTCCGCCGGCACCTGCCGCGCATCGGCCTCAGCGGCACCGAGTCGCCACTTGATCAAGAACCTGCGCAGCCGCTCCTGCGTAGCGCTGTCCTCCAGCTGATCCGCGAGCACCGGGGTGACCGTCATCGTCAGCTCCCGCGCCACCTCCAGCACCGGCAAATAGGAGCGGATCACCGCATCAAATAGCCACTCCTCGCCGAACGGATAGGTCCCAAACCCCTCCACGTAGGGCATGTGGGAATGCAGGACGATCGCCAGATCGCCGACGCTCTGCTCAGGCATGGCAGAGGGCCAGGAAATCCAGCGCCGCGTCGAGGTTCCCCTCCCTTAAGACGAAGTCCGAGCTGGAGATGGCGGGAGTGAACCGATCATAGAAGGGCTTCGTCAACCGCAGCGCTCGGTGGACGGAGTCCCAGCCAAGCCCGATCGCGACTTCGTGCGCCCGCAGCTTGCGCGCATGGAAGAGACCGAGGATCTGCACCCGCGGGAAGTGGGCCTCACACAGCTGGCGGAACTCGGCGGCGCGGTACTCGCGCAGATGCCATGGGTTATCTGACTTCGCGGCCCCGGGTGGTGCCAGCCTCAGCAGGTTCGGCGTCGAGATGTAGGCGAGGCCCCCGGGCGCGAGCAGCGACTTGAAGTGCCCCAGAATTGCCCCGGCGTCCTGCACGTGCTCAATCGTCTGCAAGAAGACGATCGCGTCGCAGGGCTCTGCGAAGCTCTCGATCAGGTCGCGCTCAAAGCGCAGGTTGGGCCCAGATAGCGCAACCGCGCGTGCTCGTGGGCCTCGGGGTTGGCGTCGACGCCGACAACGCTCGCCGCAGCGCCGGCCAAGAGGTTGGTGCCGTAGCCCTCACCGCAGGCCATGTCGATCACGCGAAGGCCGCCGACCCGGGCCGCGATCCACTCATAGACGAGGAGATGGCGGCGGTACCAGTAGTTCTCCTCGGGCAGATCGGGAAGCGTCCGCTCCCCGGTCAACGGCAGCGGCGGCACCCCCGCTGGCTGGTTGAGCTGGCGGTACTCCTGAGCCATAGTGCGGACGCTATTGGTGCTCTGCGCGCCGTGCATTGCGCCCTTGTGCGTAGAGTTGGCGCTCCGTGCCAGCCTCCCCAACCGCGACGCCGGAGCACATCAAGGACGTCAACACCCGCTACCACGACGCGGCGGCCTCAGACTATGACGCCAAGTGGGGGATCGACTTCGGCGTGACCGGCCAAGAGCAGGTGCACGGAAAGCTCCTCAAGGCTCTCGGCCAAGCGCCGGGCCGACGCTTTGGCGATGCCTTGGAGATCGGCTCGGGAACCGGGTACTTCTCGCTCAACTTGCTCCAGTTAGGGGTGATCGAGCGGCTGACCGCCACCGATATCTCCCTGGGAATGCTGAAGCGGCTCTCCGCCACCGCCGACTCGCTGGGCTTGGAAATCGAGACCGTGGCTAGCGACGCCGAGCACCTCCCCTTTGCGGGGGAGAGCTTTGACCTCCTCTTCGGGCACGCGGTCCTGCATCACATCCCAGACCTCGGGCGGGCCTTCGCTGAGTTCCGCCGCGTGCTGCGACCCGGCGGCGCGATCGCCTTCGCCGGGGAGCCCTCACGCTACGGCGATCGCCTTGCCTCCCTGCCAAAGCGAGCCGGGCTGATCATCGCCCCCCTCTGGCGCGAGCTGGTGCGGGCCCGGCCGCGCAGCGTGCCCGAGGCCGAGCTCTCCTGCGGCCACGCGCTGGAGGGAGAGGTCGACGTCCACGCCTTCGCGCCGGCTGACCTGCGGCGCCTCCTGGGCGAGGCCGGCTTTGAGCAGCCGCGCGTCGGTGGCGAGGAGCTGCTCGCCAACGCCTGGGGCTGGGGCCTGCGCACCGTCGAGTCCACCGCCGAGCCCGATTCGGTCCCCTGGGGCTGGCGCAGCTTTGCCTTCCGCAGCTACATCGCCCTGCAGAAGGTCGACACCCGCCTGCTTGAGCCCCACCTCCCCGCCGAGCTCTTCTACAACCTGATCCTCTCCGCCCGCAAGCCGAGCTAGCGGCGCTCGGCGCGGTGCACCCGATACTGCTTGACCCGCGAGTCAAATCCCTTGAGCCGGCGCTCGCCGGCGAAGGAGTACTCAAACCCCTCCCCCGCCGCCTCCCGGGCCGCGGCGTCGACCAGGACGCTGCCGGGCTTTGCGATCGCGGTGAGACGGCTGGCGAGGTTGACCGGGCGCCCGTAGTAATCGCCGATTCGAAGCAGGGCTGAGCCGTAGGCGATACCTGCCCGCAGCCGCGGGAACTCTTCGCCTTCGCGGTCGGCGGCCTCGACCATCGAAAGCGCCGCCTCGACCATCGGCGCGGCCTCGGTGGAAACCAGCATCGCCGCGTCGCCGATCAGCTTCACCACTCGCACCGGGGGCTCTGCGACCGCCGCGGCCAGCTCCTCCAGGCGGCCCGCAATCAGGCCAAGCTCTTCGGTCGGCACCTCCTCGCCGAGTTTGGTGAAGTCGACCAGGTCGGCAAAGCAGACCGCGACCTCAGCGGTGGCGCCCGGCGTCCCCGCGGCGATATCGGCGGCGCCGATCACGTCGCGGCGGACCTGCTCGAGCAGGTGGCTGCGCAGCGCGTAGAGCAGGATCGGCTCAAACACCGGCAGCATCTGCTCGGCGGCGGCGGCGAAGCGGAGCGCCAGGTCGCGCTCGGTGTCGCCGGGCTGCATCAGGGTGCGGATCATCAGCTCACGGTTTGCCTCGGCGATCCGCGAGGTCCCGATCCCGATCGTGCGGGCCACCTGCACGATGCCCTCCGCCGGCAGGCCGGCATCCTGGAATGCCTTGACCCGGCGCGCCGTCTCCAGGTCTGCTTTTGTCAGCGCCCGCACGTCGGGATCGGGGTAGGGGATCCCCATCGCCGCGGTCGCCCGCTGGAGCAGGTCGAAGTCAACGCCAGAGATCTCGGCCACCTCGCGCGGCGTGTAGCGCGGGCCCTCACCGGCGAGTGCGCGCTCGACCGGCAACAGGGTGAGCCGGCCTTCGCTGACCGCCTCGCGCAGCTCCTCGAGCCCGACCCCGGCGGCCGCGAGCTCTTCGAGCAGATCGAGCCGGGCCTGGCGCGCATCGCCGGCGACCCCGTCGAGCAAGCCCTCGGCGGCGAAGTCGATCACGCCCGCGCCACCGCCCCGCCGCGGCGCGGGTCCCCGCCGCCGCTGAGCGCGCCGCTCAAGCGGTCGCGCGCCACCGCCTGGCAGCCGCCGAAGAAGAGGTTGATCTGAGGTCGGCGGGCGACCGGAACCCCACGCTCTTCCAGCCTCGCCAGGGCCTCCTCGTCGATTCCGGGCTCAGACTGGACGACCCCGGCCTCGAAATGAAGGCGCGGAGCCCTGACCGCTTCGGCGGCGCCCATCCCCTCCTCGACCGCCCGCACGATCGTCTGCAGGATCGCCGAGCGGATGCGGTTTGAACCAGCGCTGCCGAGGCCGAGCTCGATCTCGCCGTCGCGCAGGACCACGGTCGGTGCCATCATCGAGGGCACGCGACGCCCCGCGGGGATCGCATGGAAACCGAGCGGGTTGAGGTCCTCCTCGCCGAGCATGTTGTTGAGGATGACGCCGGTGCCGGGGACGAGCACGCCCGAGCCGGAGCCGTTGGAGCAGGTTACGCTCGCGCACATCCCCTCGGCGTCGAGGACGGAGATATGGGTGGTTGAGCCGAGCAGCTCAGCGGCGGCGGTGTCGAGCCCGACCGGGTCAAGGAAGCTCGACGCAAGCCCCTCGCCGTAGAGGGCCTCGGCGAACTCCTCGCCGCGGCGGCTGTTGGCAGCGCCCATCGCGGCGACCAGCGCCAGCGGGCCGCTGCGCTGGCCAAGGCGCTCGAGCAGGCCGAGGCAGAATGCGATCAGGATCCCGCCCGAGGATGGCGGCGGGTTGGTGAGCACCTCGGCGCCGCGAAACGGGACTCGAATCGGTGCCCGCCTGATCGCCTCATAGCTGGCGAGGTCGGCGGGACCGAGCGTCCCACCGCCCCGCACGGTGAACTCGCTGAGCGCCGCCGCCACCTCCCCCCGGTAAAAGGGCTCAGCGCCCTCGGCGCCGAAGCGCTCCAGCGCCTCGGCCAGCTCGGGGAAGCACAGCACCTCCCCCTCGCGCAGGGTGTGCCCGCGCGGGGCATAGAGCTCGCGGGTTCCCTGCAGCCGGGCGTGGATCGGCTCGAGGATGTCGAGGATGTATGCCTGCTCGGCGTTGACCGGAGCGCCCTCGCGGGCAAGCGCGATCGCCGGGCGGGCCAGCTCCCCCATCGGGGCTGAGCCAAAGAGCTCCAGCGCCAGCTCCAGCCCGGCGGCGGTCCCAGGCACGCCGCAGGAGGCCGGCCCGACATAGAAGCTCTGCACGGTCTCCGCGTCAAAGTGGACAGGCACCCCGACCAGCTCGGCCTCGCGCTCGATCCCGTCCTTGCCGGGCGCTGCAACGAAAAAATCCAGCAGCGCCGTCTCTCGGTCCTCATGGACCATCATGAACCCACCCGCCCCGAACCCGGTCAGCGGGCTCTCGACCGCAAAGGAGGCGAGGACCGCGCAAACCGCGGCGTCGACAGCGTTGCCGCCCTCGCGCAGCGCCCGCGCCCCCGCCTCGGCGGTCAGCGGGTGGCCGGCGGCGACAACCCCTCTCATTGGCGGCAGCGTAGAGCTAGCCGGGGAGGAACTCGGGGACGTCGATGCCGAGCTCAGCGGAGCGCTCACCCCGGCGCCCGCGGCCGGCGTCCTTGGTGCGGCGGATGGTCGGCTCGACCGAGCGGCGGGGAGCGGTGCCCCGGCCGTCGAAGCGGGTCGCCACCACCGTCACCCAGACCTGATCGCCCAGCTCCTCATCGACGTTGGCGCCAAAGATGATGTTGGCGTCGGCATGCGCCGCCTCGCCGACGACCTTGGCGGCTTCGCTGACCTCGACCAGCGAGAGGTCGGGACCGCCGGTGATCGAGAGCAGGATCGAGCGGGCGCCCTCCATCGAGGTCTCAATCAGCGGCGAGGAGATCGCTTTCTCAGCGGCGAGCATCGCCGCGCCCCTCGCCGTGACCCATGCCGATCCCCAGCAGTGCCCGGCCTGCGTCGGACATGATCGTCCGCACGTCGGCGAAGTCGAGGTTGATCAGGGCGGGCAGCGTGATCAGGTCGGAGATGCCCTGCACGCCCTGGCGCAGAACGTCATCGGCCACCTGAAAGGCCTCCAACATCGAGGTCTGCTGGTCGAGCACCTCAAGCAGGCGGTCGTTGGGGACGACGATCAGCGTGTCGACCTCGGCTGCCAGCTCCTCGATCCCCTTGCCCGCCTGGTTGCCGCGGCGGCTGCCCTCGAAGCTAAACGGCTTGGTGACGATGCCGACGGTGAGCGCGCCGAGCTCGCGGGCGAGGCGCGGCGACAACCGGCGCGGCTCCGGTGCCGGTGCCACCGCCCGCGCCGGCGGCGATAAAGACCATGTCGGAGCCCTTCAGCAGCGCGCTTGATCTTGTCCTGCTCCTCAAAGGCGGAGCGATGTCCGAGCTCGGGGTCGGCGCCGGCGCCCAGGCCGCGCGTCTGCTCGTCGCCGATGTGGACGGTGATATCGGCAGTGCACAGCTGCAGCGACTGCAGATCGGTGTTGACCGCCATGAACTCGACCCCGGGAATGTGGGCATCGACCATGCGGTTGACGGCGTTGACGCCGGCCCCGCCGACGCCGACCACCCGAATCACGGGCTGATGGGGCTCGCCGCTGCCCGGCGGCTGATAGGAGGGCTCCTCGCGCCCATAGCGGGGCGTTTCGATCACCGGGGGAACCTCACCTCGCAGCCGCGCCTCCTCAGAGAAGACCTTTTTCAGCCGCTCCTCGGGCGGGGCGGTCTCGCTGGCCGGCTCCGCCGCTGGCTCTCCCTGAGGCTCGCGCTCGGGGGCATCGTCGGAGGTTGATCGAAAGAGGTCTGAGAGCGGCCCCTCGCGCATGCTCGCCCGCTTACGCCGACTCATCGGCCAAGACCTCCTTCGCCAGCTCCCGGTAGTAGTTCGCGGCGCTCGCTGTCGGAATCGTACTTGAGCACACTGGAACCCTTGACCGGAGCCTCGGCGAATTTGATCGCCTTGCGGATTCTGGACCTGAAGACGAGGTCGCCGAAGTTCTCCTCAGGATCTCCACCGCCTCCTTGGCGTGGACGGTGCGGGAGTCGAGCATCGTCGGCAGGATGCCCTCGATCCTCACCTCGGGGTTGAGGTTCTCCTGGATCATCTTCAGCGTGTTCTGGAGCTGGACCAGGCCGCGCATCGAGAGGTACTCGCACTGGACTGGGACGATCACTTTGTTCGCCGCGGTCAGCGCGTTGATCGTCAGCAACCCGAGCGCTGGGCGGCGTGTCGATGCAGGACGAAGTCGTAGTCGGCTGAGACCTCCTTCAGCGCCTTTTGCAAGGTGCGCTCGCGGCCGATCTTCGTGCTCATCGCGATCTCCGCCCCGGCCAGGTCGATTGAGGCCACCGCGATGTCGATCTCACGGCTGACGATGATCTCGGAGATCGGCATCTCGTTGACCAAGACGTCATAAAGGCTCTTTTCGACCTTGTCCGGATCGATCCCCTGGCTCATCGTCAGGTTGCCCTGCGGATCCAGATCGATGCAGAGAACCCGGTGCCCGGACTCGGCAAAGGCGACGGCAAGGTTGAGCGTGGTGGTCGTCTTGGCGACCCCGCCCTTTTGGTTGGCAAAGGCGATCACATCCGCGTGCTCAACCGCGACCTCGGCGGCTGGCTGATCGACACTCACCCCATTTCGGGAGGGGACGATCAAGTCGCGCGGCATGAACCGAGCCGGCTGCTCGCCAGCCACCCTCGCCCCGACCTCCTCCTCCTCACCGTCCTCGAGAACGGGCGGTGGCGATGAGTCGGGTGCGGGAGCTGTGGGCACCGAGCGCTCCGGCACGACCTCTTCCATCCGCTCCAACTCCTCGAAGATCGGATGGGGCTCTTCGAGCGCAGCTGGCTTGTTTTTGGTCTTGCGGCTGAGAAATCCCATTGACGCGGGTATTCGCATGGCCACCGACTTTTCCTGCCCTATTGGGAAATTGCTAGGAATTGCCCGACCTCCCCGTGCCAGAGCTGCTCGACAAGAGGCTTGTCTTCGTCACCGGCAAGGGGGGCGTCGGCAAGACGACGGTTGCCGTCGCGCTCGGCCTGCGCGCCGCGGCGGAGGGGAAGCGGACGATCGTCTGTGAGGTCGCCGCCCAGGAAAACGCCTCGCGGATCTTTGACCACGCCGAGGTGGGCTTTCACGAGGTCGAGATGGAGGAGAACCTCTGGTCGATCTCGATCGACCCCGACGAGGCGATGCGCGAGTACGTGCTGCTGCAGCTCAAGCTGCGGGCGATGCGCGACCTGCTCTTTCGCAGCCGCATCTTCAGCTACCTCGCCGCCGCCACTCCGGGCCTCAAGGAGCTGGTCACGATCGGCAAGATCTGGGAGCTGGCCCAACTCGACCGCAAGGTAAAGAGCGGGCGCAAGTATGACCTGGTGATCGTCGACGCTCCCGCCACCGGCCACGGGATCGGCTTCTTGCAGACGCCGCGCACGTTCGCCGCGATCGCCCGGGTGGGGCCGATCCACTCCCAGGCACTGCGGCTTGACAGCTTCATCACCGACCCCGAGCAGACGGGCGTAGCGATCGTCGCCCTGCCCGAAGAGATGCCGGTCAACGAGTCCGCCGCCCTCGAGCGGGACCTGCGCGAGGAGGTCGGCGTCGCGGTCGACCGGGTCTACATGAACGGGCTCTACCCCGAGCGCTTCTCAAAAGGAGAGGCCGAGCGCCTCGCCGAGCTCACCGCAAGCGATGAGGAGGCTGTGCGCGCCGCGGCCCGCGCGGCTCTCTCTGAGCACGGCCGCGCCCGCTCCCAGCGCGCCCAGCTGGCACGGCTGCGGCGGCGGGTCAAGGCGCCGGTGAAAAGCCTTCCCTTCCTCTTTGAGCCCGAGCTGGGCCCCGCGGCGGCGCGCCAACTGGCGGGAAGACTCGGCTGATGCCCTCGGTCGGCGAGATCCTCGACGGCAAGGGCATCTGCATCTGCGCGGGCTCGGGTGGAGTTGGCAAGACGACGACCTCGGCGGCGATCGCCACCGGAATGGCGGCGCGCGGGCTGAAGGTCTGCGTGCTGACGATTGACCCGGCGAAGCGGCTCGCGGACTCGCTCGGGCTGAGGGAGCTGGGCAACGATGCAAGGCGCGTGGACCCCGAGCTCTTGGCGGCCCAGGGGATCGAGATGAAGGGCGAGCTGTGGGCGATGATGCTGGACGCGAAGGCAACCTTCGATGAGCTCGTCTCCCGCCAGGCACCGGATGAGGCCTCGCGCGACCGGGTCCTGGAAAACCGGATCTACCAGCAGATCTCCAACGCCCTGGCCGGTTCGCAGGAGTACATGGCGATGGAGAAGCTCTTTGAGCTGCACAGCGAGGGTCGCTTTGACCTGCTCGTCCTCGACACGCCGCCAACCCGCAACGCGCTCGATTTCCTCGACGCGCCCCGCCGTCTGACCCAGTTCATCGAGGGGCGCTCGCTGCGGGTCTTTATGCGACCGACCGGGCTGGCGGCGCGGGTTGCGGGGCGCAGCGCCTCGGTCATGCTCAGCGTTTTCAAGCGAATCGTCGGCTTTGACCTGCTCGCCGACCTGGCCGAGTTCTTCAACGCATTCAGCGGCATGGTCGACGGCTTCCAGGCGCGGGCGAAGCGGGTCAACGGCCTGCTGGCCGACCCTCGCACCTGCTTTTTGGTCGTCTGCGGGCCGCAGGGGGAGCCGATCAGCGAAGCCGTCTACTTTCACCGCAAGCTGGTTGAGGCGCGGCTTCCGTTCGGCGGGGTGATCGTCAACAAGGTCCACTACCCCGCCGAGCGACTGCGGGGCGAGGGCGCCGAGGTGGGGAGGATCCTCGCCGAGCGGCTCGGGGACGAGGATCTGGCGCGGCGGGTGGCGGAGAACTTCGCCGACTACCAGGCGCTGGCCGAGCGCGACGCAAACAACATCAAGCGCCTCGCAGCCGAGCTTCGGAGCAAGGGCGTGATCCGCGTTCCCCACCTCGACGAGGACGTGCACGATCTCGCCGGCCTGGCTGAGATCAACCGCTACCTGTTTGCGACCGGCAAAGAGAGGGAGACGTTGGCCGCGGGTCGCGCCTAGCCGGCGCGGCGGGAGTAATGGTCATACTCAAGCTCACCGACATCCCAGTCTGAGTCCGGGACCGGGAAGAGGTGGCGAACGCGGGAGCTGTCAACCCGCTCGCGCTGGGCGGGGTCGGTCTTCACCGCCTGGAAATCAAGCGTGCTGCGCTCGAGCTCGACCTCATCGAGCCAGGCTCTGGCGGTGATCCGGATCTCATCTTCATCGGGAATCGGCTCCATGATGCGGGTCTCCTGCTCCATGTAGTCCTCCTTGTCTGGGGGCTGGGGCTGGCGTTGGTCGGCTTCGGGTTCCAAGAGGGCCTCGACGGGGATCTCCTGCGCGACGACTGCAATCTCCGCGTCTCCAGCTTCCAGGCCGGTGGCGATCAGGGTCTCGTCGGCCGCGGTGCTGATGTCGGCGCCGAGCTCGCCGAGCGCGGCGTCGCGGAGCAGGCGGCGCAGGCCCTCCTCGGTCCAGCTCGCCAGCTCCCGCCCGCACTCGGTCGGCCGCCCGTTCCCGTTCATCAGCGCCCGCTCCAGCTCGAGGGCGTGCTCGACTTGCTCGCGGGCCCGGATCCGGTCTAGGGACTCGCCGGCGATCAGGGCTGCCGCCCGCATCGGCAGGGTGGCGCCGACCGGGCCCGCGCCCTCGAGCACGGCGCGCAGCGCCAGCAGGTGATCGCTGAGGCCCTCGAGCGCGGTCTCGCGCTCGCAGCCCATCTCGAAGCGGCCAACCGCCCATGCGAGGGCTGAGTCGGGGTCGGGGCGGGCCTCCAAGGCGCTCGCCAGCTCCGCCAGCTCGGTCGCCTCCTCCTCGCTCAGCTCGTACCCGCCGGGGCGGGTCGCGGGGGCGCCGGTGGCAACGCGCCGCCAGCGCCCCTCGCCGGTCGGGGCGAAGGCGTAGGGGCCAAGTCCGACGCCGCCGCCCTTGAACAGGCGCATGACGCTGATCAGCTCGCGAAGCTGGCGCATCGCCTCCGCCGCGCCTTCCGGTTCGCCGTTCTGCTCGGCCAATGCCAGGAACTGAGGCTCCCAGGCGGCGCGCCCCATCCCCTCGCTGCGGACTGCCTCGAGCGGGGCCTCAATTGCATCGGCGCGGACCAGACGCACCCCGTGCGGCAGTTGCAGGCGGGCCAGCGGCATCCGCAGCCCAACGACGGGAGCGATCAGGACGTCGGCCTGGTGGACGTCACGCGCCTCGGCGGCGAGCACGGCCAGCGCGTTGTCGAGCCGCGAGCGGGCGAGGGAGAACTCGGTGCAACCGTCCCAAAGGGAGGCAAGGAAGATCGTCAGGGCCCGCGCGGAGCGCTCGAGGGGGTCGGCCGGTACGGCCTCGCCGCACGCCTCCAGGTAGGGCGCCCCGACGCCGGCCTCCTCGACCGCCTCGCAGGCCGGGTCGAAGGCGGGCAGCGAGCGTAGCTCGGCTTCACGCTCGAGCACGTAGCGGGAGGTCAGCGGCAGGTAGTGGTAGAAGGGCGAATCGGGGCCCGCGTCCTCGGCGACGTCGAAGGGGATCTGGTCGCCGCCGGCGACCAGCGCGCTTAAGCGAGTCGCGGCCTCCAGCGCCAGCCGCTTCAGAGCCTCGTTGAGCAGAAAGTCGCCCACGCACATCGCTTCCGCCCGCCCAGGGGAGCTCCTGCGGCTGCACGACGCCTTGCAGATCGCGGGCCCTGGACGTTTGGTCTACTAGACGGTGGCTGGTGCCGGCTGGGCGTCGCCTGCCAGCAGCCAGCGCGTTCCGTAAGTCCTCATGTCGTCGATCAGCGGCACCAGCGCCTCACCCTTCTCGGTCAGCGCGTACTCGACCCGGGGCGGGACCTCGGGGAAAGTGTGCCGCTCGACGATCCCCTCCTCTTCCAGCGCCCGCAGCCGCAGCGAGAGGGTGCGCGGGCTGATCCCCTCAAGCGAGCGCTCAAGCTCACAGAAGCGGCTGCTGCCGTCGGCGAGATCGCGGATTAAGAGAAGCGTCCACTTGCCGCAGACCACTTCGGCGGTACGGCAGACGGGGCATCTGGAGTTGTTCAGAGCGCTCATGGCCAAAGAAGGCGTTGGTTGATCGCCTCGCTTTAGCGAGTGTAGCGACACTGCTTCACTTACTGAAGCATTGGGCGAATCCAGGTGCTGAGCGCCTTTGCCGTCCGCTCGGCTAAAGCCGCGGCCCGGCCGATCCGATGCAGAAGGCATGATCTCGGCGAGAGGGCCAGTTTTGCTGCGGCCTCGAGAGGCGGGCTTTGCGCTGATCGAGGTCTTGGTCAGCGCGGTGATTGTCGTGCTCGTCTCCGGCGCGGTCTTCGGCCTGCTCGAGGCAAGCGCCCACTCTGCCGCCGAACAGCGCCAGCGATCCGAGGCATACGCGATCGCCCAGGAAGATCAGGCGCGCCTGCGCTCGCTGCCCGTCCCGCAGCTCAACCGACTGAGTCAGACGCGGACCGTCACCGTCAACGGCACCCCGTTCAAGGTCGAATCATCGGGACTCTTCGTCAATGACAAGACCGGCACCTCTTCCTGCGGGCAGGGCACCTCCTCGGCCGACTACGTCAAGGTCACCTCGACGGTCAGCTGGCCGAGCCTCGGCACCCGCAAGCCGGCCGAGATCCAAAGCATCGTCACGCCCCCGCCGGGCTCGCTCAACCCCAGTCACGGAACCCTGACGATCTTCGCCGCCAACGCCCACGAAGTGCCGATCCCCGGCATCGGCCTCTCCGGCACCGGTGCCGGGACGTTCAACGGCTCCACCGATGAAAACGGTTGTGCGATGTTCCCCGACGAGCCTTCCGGCAACTACACGCTGACCCCGTCGGGCATTGCAAGCGGGCTGGTCAATACCGACGGCAACCCGCCAGGGCCGGAGACGGTCAGCGTGGTCGCGGGTAGCACCTCAACGGTCCAGCTTCTCTACGACATCCCGGGTGCGATCAAAGCCAAGTTCACGACCCTCTCCGGTGGCTCGGTGGTGGCCGCAAAGGCGAGTTCGATGATCGTCTTCAACACCGGAATGACGACCGCGAAAGCCTTCGCGAGCAAAGGCGGCAACCCGGAAGGAGAAATAAGCACCGGAAAGACCCTCTTTCCGTTCGTCTCGCCAGACACGGTCTACGCCGGGGCATGCACGACGAATAACCCCAACCCCAACGGCGAAGCCAAACCACCTGACCCCTCCGCGCTTGCCAATGTAGCCGTGACCGCCAACGGCGAAGCAACACCAACGATCCAGCTACCTGCCCTGGAACTGACGGTCAAAAACAAAGAAACTGGAAAAGCGGTCAGCGGCACGAAGGCTACAGCCACCGATCTAAATTGCTCGCCTGGTGGGGTCCCCGTGAAGCGGACCTACACCACCAACTCCTCGGGACAGCTGCCCGAACCGGGCCTACCGTGGAGCAGCTATGAAATCTGTGCCGATGCGCCGATCACCACGATCAAAAAAGAAGGAAAAAAAGAAACGACCGAAACGGTCACTCGCAAGGAAACGACCTCGGTGGAACTCCACAGCACCAAAACCACGCTCGAACTCCCGATCTCCTCGAGCTCTGCAAAAGGCGAATGCTGATGCAGCGCCTCGATTTGATCCGCGATCAGCGCGGGACGACACTGATCGAGCTCTTGGTCGCAACCCTTGCCGGCGTTGTCGTCTTTTTCGCGATCTGTGTGATGGTGATCGTCTCGCTGAGGGAGACAGCGCGAACGACAACGCATGTCGAAGCCACCCAGCGCGCCCGTTTGGTCATCGGCAAGGTGATTGAAGAGCTGCACTCCGCCTGCGTGGCACCTCAGATCACCCCGATCCAAGAAGGCAGCAACGGCACCCTGCTCAGCTTCTGGCACCAGACCGGCTCCGCGGTCGCGCCCACACCAGTGCTCAGCAAGGTTGTCCTCAAAGGGACGACCCTCAGCCAGGAAGAATACCCCGTCGTCGGCGGCTCGGCGCCGGACTGGGTGCCTGCCAAAACTGCGTCCCGCACTGAAACGCTGATGACCAACGTCAGCCCCACCCCCCCGAGCACCTCAATTTTCTCCTACTACGCCTACTCAAACGGCGAAGTTGGTCCGACTCCACTCGCGGTTCCGTTAAACAACGAAACAGCGCCCCGCACTGTCGAGGTCGGGGTCGCGCTCAGCGCCGCTCCCAAAAACACGCCGATCGCTGACGAAACCGCCCCGACCAAAATCACCGACAGCGCCCTCCTTCGCTTCACTCCGGCCTCCTACAACACGAGCGCACCGAGCCTGCCGTGCCAGTGAGAACGTCGACATCTGAGAGTGGCTTCACGATGGTGGCAGCGATCTGCGGTGCGACGTTGATCGCGATGCTCGCCGTGGTCGCGGTTACTGCGGTCACCGGCGACGCCAATTTGGTCCAACGAGACCTCGCACATAAACAGGCATACCAGGCCGCGGTGGCAGGAATTGATGATTACTCATTTCACCTAAATGCCGACAACACTTATTGGACCAACTGCACCCAAGTACCCGCACCCTCGGCAGTCAATCAGATCGGCTCCACCACAAATCGACGCCCGGTGCCAGGCAACACCGATGCGACCTATGCGATCGAACTTATCCCTGCGACGGGTCAGTCGAAATGCAATCCGGAAAGCCTCAGCACGGCGACGACCAGCATGATCGAACAAAGTGGCCCGCTGCCGGGCTCGTTTCGCATCCGCTCGAACGGCTATGCCGAAAACGCCAAGGTCTCAATTGTCGCAACCTTCAAGAGAGCAAGCTTCCTCGACTACATGTATTTCACCCAACTTGAGACCTCAGATCCTGTCACATACAGCAACGAAGCGACCGTAAAAGGCGCATATGAACAGTGCACTCTGACCTATCAGCAGGGTCGCTACAACAAACCGATCCCCAACTCGGGCGGAGAATATTGCGACAAGATCTCCTTCGTCAGCGAAGACACTATCAACGGCCCCCTGCATACCAACGATGCTCTGGCGATCTGCGGCACCCCGACCTTCGGTCGCACGCCCTCCGACGTGATCGAAGTGAGCGACTCCTCGCCTGGCTGGTTCTCGACCTGTAACGGCAGCAAACCAAACTTCAAGGGTACCTACGTGACCGGCGCGCCCGTACTGACGCCCCCGCCCAGCAACTCATCGCTCGCAACGATCGCCGAACCGGCCTTCAAGTTCACTGGCCAGGTTCGGATCTGCCTGAGCGGCACCTCGATGACAGTGGGTAAAGGTGGTACATGCACAGGGGTCTATTCCGGGCCGATACCTTCCAACGGTGTCGTCTACGTCGCCAATGGCAGCTGTTCTTCCACCTACACGCCGTTCGGCACCTCCTACCCCGAAACCTCGGGATGCGGGAATGTCTACGTCTCGGGCAGCTACTCGGGTCAGCTGACAATCGCTGCCGAAAACGACATCATCATCAACGGCAACCTGACCAACAGCGGCGGCGGACTGCTTGGCCTGATTGCCAACAACTTCGTCCGCGTCTATCACCCCTGCTCGAACGGGACAAACGGCGCGGGATCGTTGAAAAACCCGACGATCGAAGCTGCGATTCTGACGATCAATCACTCTTTCATTGTCGATAACTACAACTGCGGTGCCTCGCTCGGATCGCTCAAAGTCGACGGTGCGATCGCCCAGAAATTCCGCGGCGCGGTGGGCACATTCAGCGAAAACGGCATCAGCACCGGTTACGCCAAGGACTACATCTACGACGACCGCCTCCGCTACGTGGAGCCGCCGAGCTTCATCAACCCTGTCCAATCCGCCTGGATTATTGGCAGGGAGACGATCGACTGACGGTCCAGCTTTTTCTAATTCTGGGTAGTTGCAAGGCAAAGGTTTTGAGGCCAATCGGTCGATTCAATCCCAGACCGGCGCCCCGCTAGCGCCCACCGTCCCAGGAAGAACCAGATGCTCCAGATCACCAAGAAAAAAGACATCGCGTTGGTCGGGCTCGATATCGAGTCCGCCAGCATCGCCGCCACCGAGGTGCGCGCCAACGGCGCCCCTCGTCTGGCTGCCACGGCAATCGCCCAGCTGCCGGACGGGGCCTTCAACGATGGTGAGGTCGTCGACTCCGGAGCGATCACCGATGCCCTGCGCGGCCTTTTTTCCGAGCACAAGCTCTGCCGCCGGGTGCGACTTGGGATCGCCAACCAGCGCGTCGTCGTGCGCACCTTGCGATTGCCGACGATCGATGACCCCAAGGAGCTGGAAGCTGCGGTGCGCTTCGAGGCCCAGGAGCAGATCCCGATGCCGATCGACCAGGCGGTGCTCGACCATCGCGTCATCGGTGGGGTCCCCGGTTCCGAGGACAGTGCCCCCCAGATTGACGTGGTCGTTGTCGCCGCCCGCCGCGACATGATCGATGCCACCCTGCGGCCACTGCGCGACGCCGGCCTGCAGCCGATGGGCGTCGACCTCTCCGCCTTTGGCTTGATCCGCGCCCTCGCCGGCTCGGCCACCGGCACACCGGGCTCAGCCGAGGGTGAGAGCGCCGTGGGCTCACCCCAATCTGCCGTCCTTTACTGCAATATCGGCGATACCACCAACCTGGCAATCGCCAGGGGGCGCTCGTGCCTGTTCACCCGCGTTTCGCCGGTTGGCCTCGACGGCATCGCCAACGCCCTGGCGGGGACCAGCGGGGTGAGTCGAGAGCACGCCCGGATGTGGCTAGGCCACGTCGGTCTAACCCAACCGATCGAGACCATCGAGGGGGACCAGGAGGTGATCGCCAAGGCGCGAGCGGTGATCGAGAGCGGCGTCTCCTCCCTGCTCGATGAGCTTCGCCTCTCGCTCGATTTTTACGGGAACCAGGAGGCTGCGGTGGCGATCGAGCGGGTCGTTTTGAGCGGTCCGGGTAGCACCATTCCCGGACTCGGTGAGCAGATGGAGCCGACCCTTGGCCTGCCGATCGAGGTCGGCCTTCCCGATGCCCTCGCTGACCTTGACTCGGCCTCTGCCGCCCGCCTAACCCTCTCCTACGGCCTCGCTTTAGACGAGTAGAACATGCGGCCCGTCAACCTCATTCCGGTCGACCAACGCCATGGGCGGCGAGCCCCGATGCGCGGCGGCCCGCTCGCCTACATCCTGATCGGAGCGCTGGTCGCGGCGCTGGCGGGGGTCACCGTACTGGTCATCACCGACAATCAGATCTCCGAACGCAAGTCGGAGGTGGCCCAACTCGAACAGGAAAATACCCTCGCCAAAGCCCACGCCGCCCGCCTTGAGGCATATACCCAGTTCCACCGCATCCGCGACCGGCGTATCGCGACCGTCACCGATCTCGCCGATAGCCGCTTTGACTGGGAACGGGTGATGCGTGAACTGGCCCTCGTCTTGCCGGGCAACGTCTGGCTGACCAACCTCACCGCTACCGCCAATCCGCAAGTCAGCCCAGAGGGAGCCGCCAGCATCGCGCTGCGCGCCTCGGTGTCCGGTCCGGCGTTGGAGCTGGTCGGCTGCGCCAGCAGCCAGGAAGCGGTCGCCGGCTTCATCCAGTCGCTGAAGGAGATCGACGGTGTGACCCGGGTGGGCGTGCAGTTTTCGCAGCTCGGAAGCCTCCAGGGCAGCGGAGGTTCGGTAAGCAGCGGCTCTGCAACTTCGGCCTCCGGCGGGGGGGGCGGCTCGAGCTGCCAGACACATGCCTTCATTGCCCAGTTCCAGATCGTCGCGGCCTTCGACGCGGCGCCAGTTTCCAGCGAAACTGCCGGGTCAAGCGGCTCAACCAGCAGCCCGACTGCGTCAACCTCGACCGCCTCGACGACCACAACGCCGTCGAGCTCCTCGAGCAGCTCGGCGCCCTCGACCGCCTCAACGACCACAACGCCGTCGAGCTCCTCGAGCAGCTCGGCGCCCTCGACCGCCGCTTCGACAAGCTCGGCGGGTGGCTGAGATGAGCTCCGCAAACCGACTGGTCATTTCCATGCTCGTGGTCACAGCCCTTGCCGTTGCCTTTTGGATCCTTGCTCTCAGCCCCAAGCAACAGCAGGCGAGCGCCCTCGACGGTCAGGTTTCCCAGCTGCGCGCGACGCTCGCCACCGCCCAGGCCAAGGCGATCAAGGCGGAGTCAGCCCGTCGCGATTTCCCAACCGATTATCAGCAACTGGTAGTCCTTGGCAAGGCGGTGCCCAACAGCGATAACACCTCCTCGCTGTTGGTTGTGCTGAGCCGAATCGCTCGACGCTCAAAGCTCAGGTTTAACAGCATCGCATTGGGCTCGGGCTCGGGCGGCGCGGCGCCGGCCACGCCCGTGACAGCCACCTCCGCGACAGCGGCGGGAAGCTCCACCGGCGTGGCCGCGGCGGCCATCCCACCGACTGAGGCAGCCGCCTCACTGTTGCCGCTGGGAGCAACGATTGGCCCGGCAGGGCTTGGCGTGATGCCATACAACCTGACCTTCGCCGGCAGCTTCTTCCACGTTGCTGACTTCATCAGAGGCATCGACGCATTGGTCCACGACGGGGGCCACCACGTCGCCGTTGACGGCCGCTTGGTGACGCTCGACGGTTTTGCCCTAAACGAAGACCCCGAACGGCACTTCCCCTACCTCGACGCGAGCTTCTCTGTGACCACCTACCTGACACCACCGAGCCAGGGCATCACCGCTGGCGCCAGCGCTGGCGCTCCAGCCCCGTCGACGGCGGAATTGACGGCAAGCACGACATCGTCTAGCACAGCCTCTGACCCGTCCTCCACGCCAGGCTCAAACCCGCGATGAACATGTTCAGGAAAGGGCCACAGATAAAGCTTTCCGCGCTGCGGGCGCCGGACGCGCTGATCGACCTATATTACGATCTGCGCGATCGCCATCTGCTGCCGTTGGTCGCCCTGCTGGCAGTCGCGATCGTCGCGGTGCCGATCGCCTTGAGCCAATCATCGGGGTCGCCAAGCTCTGGAGCTAGCACGAATGTGGCCCTAGCGCTTCCAAGCCAGGTCCCCAACCACTCCGGAGAGCTGGTGGTTGCGAAGTCAACGCCTGGACTGCGCGTGTATCACCGCCGGCTCACCCACCTGCGTGCCAAGGACCCCTTCAAGCAGCAGTACACCGAGACCGAATCCACCTCCGCATCAGGGTCTTCGGGTGCTGGATCCTCTGGCGGCGGCGAATCCAGCCCCTCCTCCGCCCCTCAGCAGGTCCCAAGCACCACCACTTCACCAGGAACGGGGAGCCAAACTGCCCCTGCGAGGAGCCACCTGATCTACTTCTCCTACGCAATTGATGTTCGCACCGTGTCGGGCTCAAGCGGTTCCTCATCGGCCACTAAGAGCAAGCCAACCGTGCGCCGCAACCTCCCAGAGCTAACTGTACTTCCCAGTCGAAGTATTCCGGCAGCGATCTTCATGGGGGTCAGCAAGGATGGTGATAAGGCCCTGCTGCTGCTCTCCTCCCAGGTCGATTCAATCTTCGGTGAAGGACGTTGCCTGCTCGGCTCGACGAGCTGTCAGCTGCTGGCGCTTGAACCGGGGAATCCCGAGACCTTCGTCTACGGCCCCCAGGGTCGCACCTTCAAGATCGAGATCTTGAAGGTTCACTTCGTGGTGACAAAGAGACTTCACCGGGCTCCCCTGCGAGCATCCGGGAAGACTCCATGATCCGAAACCCGTTTCGTGCGGTGAGCCAACACCACGCTCGCCGCGACCACTCTAGCTCGTTGAGATTCCTTGCCCCAACCAATCTGGGCACACCTGTAGTCGAGCAGCGCCGGCGTCCTCCCCTGCTCACGTCCTTCTGGCCAAGGCGCCCCTCGACTTGCAGTGCAGGTTGTCGGCCAGCTGGCAGCTGGCCGAGAAATTGCTAAAGCCGGTCGGCTGAGGGTCGATGAAAGACTCGAGATGAATTTGCATGAGCAGTGGCCTGAGGGGCAAAGCAATCATGAGGTCGGGGTCGGGGACCGGACGAAGTATCGGAGTGCGGAGTTGCCTCGCCGGTCTAGCGTCGCAAGGCTCCCGATAAAGTCAGCCCTTGCGCGCCGAGCCTCCCTGCAGAGAACCAGGAGCGGGCTGAATAACAACCCCCAAGCCGGCTTCACGCTAATTGAGCTCTTGGTCGTGATGGTAATCATCGCGATCTTGGCCGCGATCGCTCTGCCCGCTTTTTTCAACCAGAGACAAAAGGCCGACGACGCCAAGGCGGAGGAAACGGCGCAGACGGTCCAGATCTCAGCTGAGTCGTGCTCCACCGATAACTCTGGTAGCTATTCAAATTGCAACCAGGCAGCCATCAAGAAGATCGAGCCGAGCTTAAACAGTGGTCCCAAATTCACGATCACCCCAACCGAAGCGGGTGAAGGCTACGAAATTAATGTCGAAGCCGAAGTCACTGGGCACACGTTCGGAATCGACCGCTCCAAGGAAGGGATCCTCACATACCCCTGCATGCCCCCCGAACAGGGCGCTTGCCCCCACAGCGGCAGCTGGAAAGGCGGCTGAGGAGGGCCTGTCGCGCAGGGGCCTGGGGGAGATCGGCCGCGTATCGAACTTGATCGGTAATCACAACTACTAGAGGCCTGATGTGGGTTAGCGGCTAAGGCGAGGAGCCAGGTCCTAGATAAGGAAAAGGGTCCCCAGCCCTGCAATCTCGTGATTGGAGCACGAAGTGACAGCATCGCTGGAGACCCTTGTAGTCGCAGCTTACGTGTTCGCTCACTCGCTGCCGATTCCTCGCCCCGGCCCCGAAGGCAAGATCAACGATGCCGAGCTGATCGCACTATCTGTCGCTCAGGCAGCGGTCGGAGAGCCCTCTGATCGCAAGTTCGGGGGCATGATGCGCCTACCGGGCTGGTTTGCCCACCTTCCCGATCAGTCCCAATACAACCGCCGCCTGCGTCGCCTTGGCCCCTACATCGTCATGGTCGGGCTTCAGTTGGCCGAGCTGGTCGCCTCAGGATCAACCCGGCTCGCCGACGGCACGCTGATCGGCTGCGCCAACTACGCCGGCTGTGCCTCAAAGAGCCACTTCGCCGGGGATGCCGGCATACGGCTACTGCCCCTCCAAGAGCCGCTTTTACTGGGGATGCGCCTGGTCTTGGTGACCGATCAGATGGGGGTGCCGCTGGGCTATGACCTGGTCGCACCCGCAGAAGGCGAGCGCGAGCCGCTCTTTCGGCTTGCCCAGGCCCCACCCAGACACGGTCCTTTTCGCCGACAAGGGGTTTTGGGGAGCGGAGTTTGAGCACTCGATCGAGCTCGATCTGCGCCCAGCTGATCACCCCCGGGCGCCACCGCCTCGGCGAGCGTCCCCCAATCGAGGTCGCCAGGGCCTCGATCCGACTCGTGATCGAGTCGGTGTTCTCCAACCTAAAGCGCCAGATGCGCTTGAAGAGCACCTCGCCAAGACCCTTGGCGGCCTGGTTCAACGCGTCGCCCAACGTCTGCTCGCCCTGACGCTTGGGATGTTCATCAACGCCCAGCTGGGCCGGCCGGCTGCGGAGCCTCGTCGCCTATGACGGGCGCTGAACCCGCATCAGGCCTCTAGATGCCTCAAAGGCGAGTCGCTTGCTCTCAAGTCATTCCCGCCTGGCCTGCACCCCTGAAATCAGTCCACGTGGCCCACTCTGCGGGGGTTAGATCACCAGCACTTTCTCCCCGCTCGAGGACCACGTGAGTTGATGCAGCTCAGATGAAGCTTCAAAATGTGTGGAGATAGAGATCGATCAGCTGGTTGCCGACCAGCATCCCTACCACCCCGCCGAGGGCGAGGAAGGGACCGAACGGAATCGCCATCTTGCGAGCCCGGGCCCCGTGCCGTGCGATCAGCGTGAGCCCCACCAGGCTTGCGACCAGCAACCCGAAAAGAATGGCCGGAGCCACGGCGCGTCCTAGGAAGAGTCCCATCACTGCCGCCAGCTTGGCGTCGCCAAGGCCCATCCCAGCTGGGTAGGCAAACACGATAAGGAAGAGCAGCCCACCCGCCGCCGCGGCTGCCGCGGCGCGTTCGGCCATTCCACCAGGGTCGCTTGGCGCCGCAATCGCAACGCAGATCACCGCCCCGCCGAGCAGAATCTTGTTGGGGATTATGCGCTGCTCGAGATCGGTCAGGGTGATCGCGGCAAGCATCGTCACAAAGGTCAGGTCAATCGCTATCCCTGCCGCGGTTGTACCTCTGTGGACGAGCACGGTGACTGCGAAGATTGTCCCGACGCTGAACTCGGTCAGAGGGTAAAGCGGAGATATGCGAGCGCCACAGCAGCGTGCCTTTCCACCAAGCAAGAGCCAGGAAATGAGCGGGATGTTGTCGTAGCTGGCGATCTGCGCCCCGCAGGCCGGGCACTGCGAACGGGGACCAACGATCGAGATACCCCGCGGCACCCGGTGGGCGACCGCGGTGGCAAAGCTGCCGGCAACAAGACCCCCAAGGAACGCGATCGCGACAACGCTGGCCATTGCGACGGGAGTTCTACCCTAGATCTAATGGTTGCCGCGCCATCACTCGGTGCGCCAAGGCTTAACCGTGGCTCGGCTGGGCGGTGATTTAGACTTATTGCGCCGCCAAGTGCGCGCGGTGGCCTGCAATTTGGCCGCCACAGTTAGAGTTCACCCAGGACCAAAAGGACGCGGCCCGAATTCGCCGACCGGTTCAATGCCCTCGCGGCGGGCGCCTGATTGGCAGCGGTGTGAAGCGGGCGCCGAGCTGGTGAAGCGGGCCATAAAGGACCGCGTATCGGCGAGGACCCGGGCTCTGGCGGGCGCTTGCTTGGATTGGCCTCTCGATCCGCGTTCGGAGCGGCGGACCGGATTTGCCGACGGCACTGATCAGCCAGGCATGGACTTGCCGCGACGATCAGCTGCGGCGAGCCACCTTGAATCGCCGCGTCACTCCCTTTTGCTCCGCGTTGCCGGCCCCATCGATCCCTTTCACATGAACGACGTAAGATCGAAAGCGGAGATGGCGCAGGTGCAGCGGTGTGTGACAGGGCCTCCACTTCCCCCGATTGACCTTGCAGTAAAAGCTCGTCCCAAACGGGTCATCGGTGATATCGGTGAAGCGGAAGACAGCAGTTCGCCTGTGGGTCACTGCGCCAGGAGCCATCGTAAACATGGTATGGGGAGGGGTCGAGTCCTCCCTGTATTGGACCGGTGCCGAGCAAGGTGAGTGGGCCCCACCGGCACCCACCGACTCTCCGTAGAAGGTGGTCGACGCATTTTCGGCAACCCGAACCGAAATGCCAGAAACGAACTGAGCGGTTGAGCCTGTGCTCACCGCCGCACCCTTGCAGGCAGAGTTCTCGAAGATCTCAACGGTCTTGGCAAAGGGGGCCGAACCGGTCACGAGCGGCGTAGTGTCGTTGGATAGTTGACTCGGGTCAGTGCGCACTTGTGGAGCAGGCGGCGGCGAGGTTTCCCTGCCTTCGCCCGGTTTACCTTCACCTTCGCCCGGTTCTTCTTCGACCATTGGAGCTATGTCCTGGTATTCGACCGACGACGTCGAGCAGGTAGAGATCAGTGTTTCTGCCAAGGTTGCCTTGGCGTAAAAGGTCGTGACAGAATTTTCGGGCACAGAGACTGGAATGCCTTCCGTCGCGAAGACAGCAGCGGATCCGCTTGCGACCGGCAGCCCAGAGCAATCTGCGTTTGTGTAGATGGACACGATCGATTCAGATTCGGCATTGCCGATCAAGTGCGGATTGACGTTGTTCGCAGGTGATTCCGGACTGACAGAGCTAAACGTCGGAGGTTCTGGGGGAGTGCTCACTTGGCGGTACACCACTCCCCGAGGCGAGCATGGCGAAGTTCCACTTTCTTTGGTGAGGCTCGCGTAAAACGTCGTGACCGAATCGGGTTCCACTTGGACTTCGATTCCGGGGCCTTCAAATTCGCCGGACGTGCCTTCGGCAGCGATCGCTTCTGGGTTGCTGCAGTTTGGTTCATTGGCATAGATCGTGATCGTGCCGGGCGGTTCGACCGTACTCGTCACCGCGCCGTTGAAGTGCTTCACCTGCCTCGGTCTCAGCACAGCGGTGATCACCCCTTCTGCCTCTCCCTGAACCCGCGGCGCTAACGACGTGCCAGGCGATGTCGGATTGGTTCCGGATAACGTCGGCGAGGCCGGATTGGCCAGTGCCGTGGACGTTAGAAGAGCTGGCGAGGTGAGTGCCGCGAGTGCGAGCAGCCCACGGAGGAGCTTCTTGCTCAAGTGCGACCCCAGCGATCGTTTAGCGAAGGAGATCATTTGTCTCAGGAAGGGAAGCTTGGCCCAAGTATCGGTATCGGCCCAGCCTCGGCTTTAATGAGTTCAAGCGGACAGAGTGGACGAACGCATGAGGGGCGGGCACAAGGCCCACCCCTCAGCTACGTTCACGCTTGGCATGTCAATACCAGGCGATCTGTTCAGGCCCGATCAGCCGTGGGCCCAACTTTCGGATGCAGGGCAACCACCGTGTTCTTTAGGAGTACAGGGGAACGTCAGTTCGCCAGCGTTGTTGACGATTTTGAACACGTCGCCTGTGCTCGATTCTGATTCGATCGTGTAGGTGGTTTTACCAAGCCCCGAAAGTTTGAAGGTGGCGCTTTTCAGCGTCGGCTCAATCGTTCTCAGGGCTGCTTCGGTGGCCGTGGTGTATTCGCCTTCGTGTTCGGTAGCGAAGGTCTCAATCGCGACCTGCGCAGTATGGGCGTACTCCTTGGCCTTTGCATCGTTTGCCTTTTCGCGCTGATTGAAGAACGCCGGCAGCGCGATCGCGGCCAGGATTCCCATAATCAGCATCACGACGAGGAGCTCGATCAGCGTGAAGCCGGCCTCACTCTCGCCATTTAGCCGGGCACCAACTTTGGCCCGGAGATTCTGGAGAAACATAGGTACCTCCTGTGGACCTATCGTTTGCGCCAGAGCCCCGTCGCGTACGGCCACGTGGTGTCCATTGACCCCGGTGGTAGCCCGATGGCTCCCAGATGGAAGCCCTCGATAGCTTTGCACCCTCGCCTCACGGTGAGTTTGCCTTTTTAACCGGGGCACTGGCAGGTTCATTACAAGCCCTTAATCGACCTTCCGCCAGCCACCTTTAGTGGTTTTGGCCCGATTCTGAACGAAACCGACTTTTCCGCATTGGGGCGCCGAGAACTCGCCTTATCTGTACTCAAAAGTACGGATCGCCTGGGCGATCAGATGCTCATCCCGATTCGCTCCAACGAACGTCCAATGGTGTGTTGGTGATTGCCGATCTGTCACACACCCGGTTGCAGACCGTCTGTAACTCCGAGGAATAGCCGCAGCTCAGCGGATATGTTCGTAAATACTGAACAGCGGCAGGTACATCGAGATCACGATGAAGCCGACGACACCGCCGACGAAAACGATCATCAGCGGCTCGATCAGCGCGGTGAGGGCCTTGATCTTGGCGTCGACCTCTGCCTCATAGAAATCGGCGATCTTGCTCAGCATGTGCTCGAGCTGACCGGTTTCCTCGCCAACCGAGATCATGTGGCCCACCATCGAAGGGAAGATCGGGTTCTTCTCGATCGGACCGGCGAGGGATCCGCCCCGCTTGACGGAGGCGTAGACGTCCTCCATCGCCTCCTCCACCACGACGTTACCTGCAGTCTCGCCGGTCAGCTTGATCGACTGCAGCATCGGCACCCCCGAGGAGACCGAGCCGGCGAAGGTGCGCGACCAACGGGCCAGGGCAACTTTTTGGATCACGTCTCCGATTTTGAACGGGATCTTGAGTTTGAAGCGATCCCAGTGGGCGTGGCCGCGATCTGTTTTCTTCCATCTGAAGAAGACAAAGACGCTCAGCACTAACCCGGGGATGATCAAGTACCAGTAACCCGTGAGGGCGTTGGAGACGTCGACGCAGAGCTGGGTGGGCGCAGGCAGCCCAGTAGCTTCTTCGGGGTTTTCGGCTGCGAGTTCCTGGAAAATCTTGACGAAGACGGGGATGACGACGACGACGATCGCGACCAGCACCACTATCGCGAAGCTGAAGACAAGCGCCGGATACATCAGCGCCGACTTGACCTGACGGCGCAAAGCGTCGGCCTTCTCTACCTGGAAGGCGATCCGGTCGAGTGCCTCCTCGAGGCGCCCCGATTGCTCGCCGGAGCGCACCATCGCCCGGAAGAGGCGATCGAAGACCCTCGGGTGGCGCTCCATCGCCTGCTCAAGCGAGCTGCCCGCCTCAACGTCCTCCCTCACCCCGGCGACCGCGTCGCGGATCTCCTCGTCCACAGTCTGCTCTTCGAGCGTTTCCAGGGTGCGTAGCATCGGCATCCCCGAGGCGACGAGGGTCGCAAACTGGCGCGAAAAGACCGCCAGCTCGCGCATGTCGATCGACTGCCAACGCTTAAAGAGATCCTCGATCTTAAACGGCTCGTGCTTCTCGGAGACGTCGAGGACGATCAGGCCCCGCTGGCGCAGCTGCTCGGAGACCTGTGCCTTTGATTCGGCCTCCAGTTCCCCGTCTGAGGCGACGCCGGCGAGATTCAGGGCGCGAAAGGCAAAGGTTGTAGCGCTGGCCATCGTCTAGCCTCCGTTGGTGTAGGCGGGCGCCGGAGGCGCCAGGCTCTCGCCGGCCAGACCGTTGCCCGGCATCGGTGCGCCACCGCCAACCAACATGCGCTTCAGCTCCTCGGGCACCGAGGAGCGCTGCTCTGCGAGAGCGCGGGTGATCTTGGCTGAGCGCACCAGTCGGGCCAGATCGGAATCCATGGTCTGCATCCCGACCGCGCCCGAGGTCTGCACGGCGGCGTAGATTTGGTGCGTCTTGCCCTCGCGGATCAGGTTTCGAACCGCCGGGGTCGGGATCAGCACCTCACAGGCGACCACCCGTCCCCGTCCGTCCGCGGTCGGCAAGAGCTGCTGAGTGACGATTCCCTGCAGGGCAATCGAGAGCTGGGTGCGCACCTGGCCCTGCTGGGAGGCTGGGAAGACGTCGATGATCCGATCCACAGTCTGGGCCGTCGACTGGGTGTGCAGGGTGGCGAAGACCAGGTGGCCGGTCTCCGCCGCGGTGAGCGCGGTGGAGACCGTCTCCAGGTCGCGCATCTCGCCGACCAAAATCACGTCGGGATCCTCTCGCAGCGCGGCGCGCAGGCCGAGGGCGAAATCAGGAGCGTCAGAGCCGACCTCTCGCTGGTTGACTATCGAGCGTTTGTGGACGTGGAGGAACTCGATCGGGTCCTCGATGGTGAGGATGTGATCCTGGCGCTCGCTGTTGATCACGTCGATCATCGCCGCCAAGGTGGTCGACTTGCCCGAACCGGTGGGGCCGGTGACTAGTACAAAGCCGCGCGGCCGTTGGGTCAGGTCGCGCAGCACCTGAGGCACCCCCAGCGTGTCAAGACCCGGGATGTCTTGCGGTACCAAACGAAAGGCGGCGCTCACCGAGCCACGCTGGAAGAAGCAGTTGACGCGGAAGCGGGCAACACCGGGGATTGCGTAGGCAAAGTCGAGCTGCTTATCGTTCTCAAAGCGTTTGCGCTGGTCGTCGTTGAGGATGCCGTAGATCACCTCACGGGTCTCCTGGCCACTGAGCACGGGGAAGCCCTCCATCGCGACTATCTTGCCCCGGTCACGGATCGCGGGGGGGAAGCCGGCGGTGAGGTGCACGTCAGAGGCCCGTACCTCGACCATCCGGCTGAGGACCTCAGCGAAGTCAAAATCAGGCAGTGACACGGAGCACCTCCTCGAGACTGGTCATCCCGACGCGCACCTTGGAGATCCCATCCTCGCGCAGGGTCAGCATCCCCTCCTGGCGGGCGACCGCGGCGATTTCGGGCTCCGCGGCACGCGTCACGGTCATCTCTTTCAGCCGTTCGCTGAGGCTCATCACCGAGTAGACGCCGACCCGGCCCCGGTAGCCGCCATGGCCGCAGCGTCCACAACCGACCGGCTCGTATGCCTCGATGTCGGCAGCGGCGGCGATCCCCGCCTCCGACAGCGCAGCCGCGGGGATGATCGCTCGGCGCTTACAGTGCGCGCAAAGCTTTCGCGCCAGGCGCTGGGCGACTACGCAGTCAACAGCGGAGGCGGTGAGGAAGGTCTCGATCCCCATCTCGTTCAGCCGCGCGATCGCGCCCGGAGCGTCGTTAGTGTGCAGCGTGCTCAGCATCATGTGGCCGGTCAGGGCGGCCTCGATCGCAATCCGGGCCGTCTCGGCATCGCGGATCTCGCCAACCATCACCACGTCGGGGTCGGCGCGAAGGATCGAGCGCAGCCCAGCGGCGAAATCAAGTCCCGCCTTGCGATTGACGTTGATCTGGTTGATCCCGTCGATCCGGTACTCGACGGGGTCCTCGATCGTGATGATGTTTTTCTCCACATCGTTGAGCTCCTGCAGCGCCGCGTAGAGGGTGGTCGACTTGCCCGAACCGGTCGGCCCGGTTACCAGCACCGCCCCGTAGGAGCGCCGGAACGCCCTCTCGAAGCGCATCCGGGCGGAGCCGTCCATCCCCAGGTCATCGAGTGAGCGCTGGGCGTTGCCCTCATCGAGAATGCGGATCGTCGCCCCCTCGCCGCGCTGGGTCGGCAGGGTTGTCACGCGCAGATCGACGCGGCGCTCCTCGACGGACACGCTGACCCGGCCGTCCTGGGGCACCCGCTTCTCGGCGATGTCGAGCTCGCTCATGATCTTCAACCGCGAGATGACGGCGCTGATCATCCGCTTGGGCACGTGGGCGGCCTCCTTTAAGACGCCGTCGACTCGGAAGCGGATCCGCAGCTCTCCCCCGGAGGGCTCGAGGTGGATATCGGAGGCGCCCTCCCCAACCGCCTGGGCGAGAATGCTGTAGACGAGCTTGATCACCGGCGCATCCGCGGCACTGGCCTGCATCTCGCTGACCTCGGCGAGATGGCGCCCCTCGGCCCCCTCAACCTCCTCACGGTCTTGCTCCTCGATGATCGCCTCGGCGGCCGCGTTCTGCAGCGTGCCGAGCCGCGCGAGCAGCGCCTCGACGTCCTCTTCGGAGGCGACCGCAATGCGACAGTCAAGGCCGGTAGCGATCTGGATGTCATCGACCGCCAGGACGTTGGCTGGATCCGCGGCCGCGACTAGGAGGGTGTGCTGGTCGACGTAGCCGACCGGGACGGCCTTGTAGCGGCGCGCCATCGAGACCGGGAAGAGAGCGGCGGCTGCGACATCTGCGGTGTAGAGCGAGAGGTCGAGGTGGTCGAGCCCGTAGCGCTCGGCTATCGCCCGCGACAGTTGATCACCGTTGATCGCCCCCTGCTCCAAAAGCAGCGCCTCAGGTGCACGCCCCGCCGTGCGGGCTGCCTCGATCGCCGCTTGCACGGTCTCCAACGTGGCATAGCCAAGCTCGACCAGGGCATCGCTGGTAAAGCCGCGAGAATGACCCCGGTTAACGGGCGGGGTGAGACCCGGCACATCACTGTTCTCAGGGATCATCGGCATCGGCGCGGGTGCGGTCGCCCCGCCAGCGCCTGTGACTGGGCGGAGATGGCTTGGATATTGGCTTTCCTCGGAGCTCACGGGACCGGGTCAATTGGGGTGATAGGAGATTTCGGGGCCCTTGTAGGTGGCATCGTGAACCGCCTGCACAACGCTCTGGGGAGTCTGGAATCCGTAGCTGACCGACGCCTGCGGGGCACCTCCGCTGAGGTGCCGAGGGCGCAGCACGATCAGCGCCGGAACCTGCTCGACTTCGAGTCCGACCGTGATCGCCGCGTAGCGGGAAATCTGCTTGGCGGGGACCACGAAGACGGCCAGCCCAGGGTCTGATTTCAACCGATCGACCGCCCCGGTGACGATGCGGTCTTCGATCCCACCGGGGTGAACGATGAGCAAGATAACGGTCTTGTTGGCCTCATAGGCTTCCGATACCTTGGCGGGAAGTCTCGGTGCCGGCACCGAGACCGGGAGCGCGGGGGAGGCGGCAGCTTGCCCCACAGCTCCCGCTTCACCCGTGGCGCCGGTTGCGCCTGCGCTTGCCGATGAGGTGGAGGCTTCGCCACCTTCAGACCCGCTTACAGATTCTGCGCTCCCCGAGGTTGCCCCACCGCTCGCCGCACTCGGGGACGAGCTAGCCGCCGCGGACCCTTCGCTGCTTCCACCGCCTTTGAGCAGCATAAAGGCGGCCGCGAGGACGAGAACACCCACCACGGCGACCTGGGCCATCGGATTGTGATTCAGTTTCTCCCTCATTGGGGCACCGGCTCCGCTTCGAGCTGCTCGATGCCGCTTGCCCGCTGCCCGCGGGCCGCCAGCATTAATTTGAAATCGTGCGGGCTGGAGGCGTACTCCATCGCCACCGGCTCAGAGACCCGACCCTCCATCACGTAACCAAGCAGGGACTGGTCGAAGGTCCGCATCCCGTAGTACTCGCCCTCGGCGATGACCTCGGTGATCTTGCCGGTCTCTTCGGGGCTGAGGATCAGGTCCTGGATGCGACCGGTAACCACCATAACCTCGGCGGCCGCGACCCGCCCGTCGCCGCTCAGGTCGGGAACCAGGCGCTGGGCGATCGCCCCCCTGAGCGTCGCGGAGAGCATCACTCGCGCCTGCTGCTGGAGGTGGGGCGGGAAGAAATCGATGATTCGGTTGATCGTCTCGGTCGCGTCGAGGGTGTGGACAGTGGAGAGGACCAGGTGGCCGGTCTCCGCCGCGGAGAGGGCGGTGCGGACCGTCTCCTCGTCGCGCATCTCGCCGATCAGGATCACGTCGGGGTCCTGGCGTAGGACGCGCCGCATCGCGCGGCCAAAGCTCTTAGTGTCCGCGCCTACTTCGCGCTGGTTGATCACCGAGAGTTTGTCGGGATGCAGGTACTCGATCGGGTCCTCGAGCGTGACGATGTGCCGCGCCCTGGTCTGGTTGATGTGGTCGATCATCGCCGCCAGCGTTGTCGACTTGCCCGAGCCGGTGGTGCCGGTGACGAGGATGATCCCGCGCGACTCCTCGGCCAGGGAGCGGACCACCTCGGGCAGGCCGAGGTCCACGATCGAGCGGATCTCTAGCGGGATCGCGCGACAGACGATCGAGGTCGAGCCACGCTGTTTAAAGGCGTTGACCCGGAAACGGGCGACGCCGGGAATCGCGTAGGAGAAGTCGGCCTCTCCGTCCTCCTCAAACTCGGTCAGCGAACGCTCCTCGGCGATGTCGTGAAACGCCTTCTCGGTGTCTTCGGGGCTCAGCTCCCCGAAGCCCTCCAGATGGGAAAGCTGGCCGTGGACGCGGACGACCGGCGGCGAGGAGATCTTGACGTGAAGATCGGACCCTTCCCGCTCGACGAGCGTGCGCAGCGCTGAGTTGACGTCGAACATCCCGACCTGTATCGGCCGGGACCCTCGACGCCTTAATAGCGGCCCTAGGCGACCTCGCGCAGTTTCTGGGCCTCGCCCAGGCTCTGCAGCTTCTTGAGGCTCTGGTTCTCGATCTGGCGGATCCGCTCGCGGGTCACGTTGAAGGTCCGCCCGACCTCATCCAGGGTGCGCGGATGCTCGCCGCCGAGGCCGTAGCGCAACTCCAGCACGCGACGCTCGCGGTAGGAGAGGTTCTCCAGCGCTTCCTTGAGCGCCTCTTTGGTGAGCAGGTCCGCCGCCCGGTCGAACGGGGACTCGGCCTTCTCATCGGCAATGAACTGGCCGAACTCCGACTCCTCCTCATCGCCGACCGGCTTCTCAAGGGAGACCGGGGCCTGCGCGGAGCGCTTGATCGAATCGACCTCCTCGGGGTCGATCCCGGTCACCTCGGCGATCTCCTCCGGCGTCGGCTCGCGGCCCAGCTCGGTGACCAGCTTGCGCTCGGCGCGGCCGATCTTGTTGAGCTTCTCGACCACGTGGACCGGGATGCGGATCGTCCGCGCCTTATCGGCGAGGGCGCGGGCGATCGCCTGGCGGATCCACCAAGTCGCATAGGTGGAGAACTTGAACCCCTTGCGGTAGTCGAACTTCTCCGCCGCACGGACCAGCCCCAGCGTCCCCTCTTGGATCAGGTCGAGGAAGGGAAGGCCCTGGTTGCGGTAGTTCTTGGCGATCGAGACGACCAGGCGCAGGTTGGACTCGACCATTTTCTGCTTCGCGTCGAGGTCGCCGCGCTCGATCCGCTTTGCCAGTTCGACCTCCTCCTGCGCGGTAAGGAGCCGCACCTTGCCGATGTCCTTGAGAAACAGCTGCAAGGAGTCTGTGGTCATGTCCGGTTTCAGGTCGAGCGCCTGTTTGGGGCGGCGCCGGCCTTTCTTGCCGGTGTCAACGGGCATCGCGTCGGCGGCGGCTTTCTGGGCCGGGTCCATGTCCTCGACGAGCTCGATCCCCGACTTCTCGAGGTGCCCGTAGAGGTCCTCGACGTCGGACTCGTCTAGGTCGACCTCGGAGACCGCCGAGGCGACATCACCGAAGGTGAGCACGCCGAGCTGCTGCCCGCGTGTGATGAGGCCTTTGACCTCCTCCATCTCTTGAAGCTCTGCTACCAGCATCCGTGTCTACTCGTTCCCTTGCGCTAGATGGTTTAGTCCTGACACTGAAATGCGCCCGCGCACCAAAAGTCGCGGAACGCGACAAAAAGCGGACCCAAATGCTGGTCCGCGAAGGTAAGTCGGCACCAATCGCCCTCTCCGGGCGCTCAAACGTCTGTTCGCATGGTAGTCGCTTCAGTTTGTGAAGTCAACCCGATGCCCGATTCTAGGAACCACTCACGCCCCTGGCTTCGCGCCTTCTGGCAGCGGGCCTACCGCGAGAACGTCACCGGGCTCTCGGCGATGGTCGCCTACAACCTGATGCTGGCGGTCTTCCCCTTCGCACTGTTGGTCCTCTTCATCTTCGGCCAGGTGCTGAAGATCGGCGGCGTCGAGAGCAGTGTCCTGGGCGACCTTAAGCGCCTCTTCCCCAACGTCGACCAGGGGACCCTTTCTGACGTCCTCGACCGGATCGTGGACAACTCGACCACGATCGGGATCGCCGCCCTCTTCGGCTCGCTGTGGATCGGCGCCTCCTTCTGGGGGGCGATGGACACGGCATTTTGCCGCATCTACCACGTCGAGTGCCGTGGCTGGATCGAGCAGAAGCGCTTCTCCTTCGTGATGCTCGCAGTCGTCATCCTCTTCATCGCCGCCAGCATCTTCCTGCCGGCGCTAGACAGCGCCATCGCCTCGGGCACCGACCGGCTTCCCTTCGGGCTCTCCCATATCAGGGCAATCGATACGGTGCTGCTGCTCGGCGCCGCCCTGCTGATCAGCTTTGCGGTCTGCGCGGTGATCTTCTGGGCGGTCCCGAAAGGCCACATGCCGTGGCGGGCGGTCTGGCCGGGAGCGCTGTTCGTTACCTTGACGACGGGCCTGGCCAACTGGCTCTTCCCGATCTACCTGGACAACATCTCAAGCCTCTCCCACCTCGGCTCAACCCTTGGCTTTGCCCTCATCGCGCTGCTGTGGTTCTACCTGCTCAGCCTGGCGCTGCTGTGCGGTGCGGTCATCAACTCGCTGCGCTTTGAGCTACACGACACCGGCGAGATGCCCTACGACGGGGCGAAGAAGAGGGGCGACTGCGCGGGTTGCGGCGGGGAGCCCGCCGGGTAGGGAGTGACGCGACGCCCGCGGTGAGGCCGCTTCGATCAGCATCGCCGCGAGGGCTCAAGCTGGTGCTCGGCGGATCTCGGGATCGGCCTGCTCTTCGACCCCTGGTCCGGTTGCGTTCAACCCGGACTCAGATATTTCGAATGCGATCCGATATGAACCACATGGACAGCGTTGAGGCCCAGACTCTGATCCGCCTTGGCCAACCTCGATTCCGCAGTTTTTCGGATGCCGTCGAGCCGGTCCTGAGCGCGATAGCCGACGCCGTTCCCGGCGTCATTGTCCTGGGCCAGCTCGAGCCCTACGAGCAGGGCTGTCGTGTAATCGAGCTGCGGGGCACTGGCCTGGATGGGATCGCAAAAGGCACCGTCCTGCCGCTGAGGGCCGCTGCAAACGGGACGGGCCCTCCGTCGGGCGAGGCCCAGAGTCAGACGCCGAGTGCCGAGCTCGATCAGGAGTACCTCAAGTCACTCGGCGCATCGGGGTGCCTCGGAATGCCGCTCGAGCTGAGCGACGGCAGGATCGTCGGCATCCTCGCCGCCCTGGACTCAGGCATTGAGGTACACGACTCGGCCCATGTGGCGTTACTCGGGATCGCGGCGCGGCTGCTGAGTCACGAATGGGAGAGTGTTGAGCAGCGGGCCGAGCTCCGCCGGCTTCGCAGAAGCTCCTCCGCCGAGGCGAAGATCGACGCAGACACCAGCCTTCCCAGTCGCGACAGCTTCCTCAGCCTGCTGAACCACGAGTGGGCGTTGTCGAGCCGGGGGACCGTCGAGTCGGTACTCGTCGCCTTCCGGATCGGCGCGGGCCCCGATCGGGCTCCCGATCGCGATCCGAGGAGCAAGTTGGCGATGAAGATCGTCGCGGAGGTGCTGGAGGCAAACGCCAGGGCGACGGATCGCCTCGGTCGCATCGGGGAGGCGACCGTTGCTGCAATCCTAGTTGGCTGTCGCACAGAGAATGCGACCGACTTCGTCGAGCGCGTCCAGGCCGCTATCAGTCGGGTGACGGAGGGACGCGGCCCGCGGATCGAGCTCTCCGACGGCGTTCAGGCGCTGGCCGGAACGCCGTCTCCCGAAGAGGCATTCATGCGTGCAGAAGCGGCCGCTCGGGCCTCGGGTCAGAATTGCCAAACGGACGCAGCGCAGCAGGGAGTGAGCTAATGAGCGAGGCCGCGACCACCGAACCTGCCCCGAGCGTATCGGGGCTCGCGCCTAGCGCGACGGGGATCACCGCCCCATCTAACCCCGATCGCCACGGCGCCTTCCTGACCGACGTGATCGTCGAGCTTGGCTTCACAGACCAGGATGCCGTTCAGGAGGCCGTTGACGCAAGCCGCCAGACCGCGAAGACCCCCGAGCGCTATCTGCTCGATAAGGGCGTGATCGATGAGCGGCAGCTCTCGCTCGCCGTGGCCGAGCGAAACTGCCTTGACCACGTCGACCTCGACCAGTTCGAGGTCGACCTGGGGGTGGCTGGTCTGATCGACAAGCCCACCGCATCCCGGTATGCCGCCCTGCCAATCGCCTTCGCCCCCGACGGAGCCCTGCTTGTCGCAATCGAGGACCCGTTCAACATGCTGGGGATCAGCGACATCGAGGTGATCACCAGGAACGAGGTCCGGCCCGTGATCGCCGCCGGGACCCAGATTCAGGGTCTGATCGAGAGCCTTCCCGAGCAGGAGCTCCCGCTGCAAACCGAACTTCGGCAGCCACCCACCCCGACGCCGATCCCGGTGGGGGAGCCAGGGCCAGGATCTAGGACCGCGCCCCGGCCGGAGCAAAGCGCTGAGCCGGGCGCCACCGATCCGGAGAGCTCGCACGACAAGCCCGACCCTCAAGCGACGGGGCTGCCCGAGCAAGGCCAGCAGAACACACCGAATGGGCCGGCGAGGGCCGATCGGGTCGACGCCGAACTCGGAGAGCTCGCGGCTGCGCTCACAGCGATGCAGGGGCAGATGCAAAAGGTCGGCCCTCTGCTCGAGGCGGTTGAGAGTCGGATCGGCGAGCTGGGCAATGTCGATGACCGCGCCCAGCAGACAGCGAGCGAGCTGGCCACTCAGCGGGCCGAGTTTGATCGAGAGCGCCAGCAAAGCGCCGAGCGCGAGCAGGAGCTGGAAGCTGAGCTCAGCGCGGCGCGGGGCGAGCTGGGCAATGTCGATGACCGCGCCCAGCAGACAGCGAGCGAGCTGGCCACTCAGCGGGCCGAGTTTGATCGAGAGCGCCAGCAAAGCGCCGAGCGCGAGCAGGAGCTGGAAGCTGAGCTCAGCGCGGCGCGGGGCGAGCTGGGCAATGTCGATGACCGCGCCCAGCAGACAGCGAGCGAGCTGGCCACTCAGCGGGCCGAGTTTGATCGAGAGCGCCAGCAAAGCGCCGAGCGCGAGCAGGAGCTGGAAGCTGAGCTCAGCGCGGCGCGGGGCGAGCTGGGCAATGTCGATGACCGCGCCCAGCAGACAGCGAGCGAGCTGGCCACTCAGCGGGCCGAGTTTGATCGAGAGCGCCAGCAAAGCGCCGAGCGCGAGCAGGAGCTGGAAGCTGAGCTCAGCGCGGCGCGGGGCGAGCTGGGCAATGTCGATGACCGCGCCCAGCAGACAGCGAGCGAGCTGGCCACTCAGCGGGCCGAGTTTGATCGAGAGCGCCAGCAAAGCGCCGAGCGCGAGCAGGAGCTGGAAGCTGAGCTCAGCGCGGCGCGGGAGCAGATTGCCGCGCTCGAGGAGCGTCTCTCGAAGGTGAGCGTCGTCGCCGAGCTCGCGAGCTCGGCAACCGAGAAGCTCACCGAGCTGCAGGACGTCCTAAGAGGCGAGCAGAACGCGACCCTATAACCCCCTGCCTTGAGCCACCGCGCTGCTGGGCTCTCTCCCCGGCGGGGGATTCTCAGCCGTAGCGCTCGCCGGTGATCTGGCGGAGCTTGGAGCGGTCGTGGCGGGCATGGACGCGGCGGACGGTACCCGAGCGCGAGCGCATGACCAGCGACTCGGTGGTGGCGCCAGGACCGCGGTAGCGGACGCCCTGCAGGACGTCACCGTCGGTGACGCCGGTCGCGGAGAAAAAGACATCCTCGCCCGAGCAGAGATCGCTGGCGGCGAGCACTCGGTCGAGGTCATAGCCGGCGTCAACTGCGGCCTGTCGCTCGCCAGTCGTCGCGCGGCCAGAGGCGACCGAGGAGCTGGCCGCCCATCGATTTCAGCGCCGCCGCGGAGATGACGCCCTCCGGGGTGCCGCCGATGCCCCAAAGCAGGTCGACCGGGGAGCGATCGCTGACCGCGAGCAGGGCGGCGGAGACGTCACCGTCGGCGATCAGGCGGATGCGGCCGCCGGCCTCGCGGACCTCGCGCATCGCCTCCTCGTGGCGGGGGCGATCGAGCATGACGACGGTGACATCGCCGACGCTCGAGCCCTTGCGCTCCGCGATCAGCCTCAGGGTCTCTGTGAGGGGGCGGTCGAGGTCGAGCAGGTCGGCGATTTCCTCGCCGCCGGCCATCTTCTCCATGTAGACGCAGGGGCCGGGATCGAACATCGTTCCCCGCTCAGCGAGGGCGATCACGGCGATCGCGCTCGGCATGCCCAGGGCGCAGAGGCGCGTTCCCTCCAGCGGGTCGACGGCGATGTCTACGACAGGCGGGGTGCCGTCGCCGATCTGCTCACCGTTGTAGAGCATCGGTGCCTCGTCCTTCTCGCCCTCGCCGATCACGACGACGCCGTCCATCGAGACCGAGTCAAGGACGTGGCGCATCGCGTCAACCGCGGCCTGGTCGGCGGCGATCTTGTCCCCCCGACCGACCCAGCGGGCAGACGCGAGGGCCGCCGCCTCGGTTACCCGCACTAGCTCCAGCGCCAGATTGCGATCAGGCTTGGCTTGCGCATCCCCAGCCATTCCCCGGCACCCTACTGGCATGAATAACCAACTACCCAACTCACGGTCTGTGAGCGGCGTCGATCTTGGCCTCAAGGCGAATGCCAGCGAAGATTGCGCGGCATCAGGGCCAGCTACTGACCGGGTCCAGAAGCTGTTGACCTCGCCCGCATCGCTGTCTGGTGGACATTGCCCCAGAGCCAGCGTGTCGGTGCCGTTGCCATCTCAAAGCGGTCCGAAGTCAGAGCTTTGCAATATTCGTCGATTGTTCAATCGGTCTCAAGCAGAGGGGGGCAAATTCCGATAGAGCGGTAATGACGGCCAGTCAGGCCAGCACCGAGGGAGCCGGATGCGGCGAGGACCGCGCGCTGGAAAGCGGCCTTCGCGGGCTCGGGGAATCGCTCAATCAAGGCACCTCCGAGGTGGTCAAGCGGATGATGAGCCGCTCGGCCTCCTCCAGCGAGGTACTCGACACGGTGGTCGAAGAGAGCTTTGAGCAAGTCGGCGCTGTCTCAACGGTCGCAGTCGCGCGTTGGATGGCAGGCGAGGGGGAGGCGGTGGCGCGAGAGGTGGGGCAGGAGTCATGGCGGATCTTCGCCCAACTAGCTTCCCAGCAAGAGGCACCGCTGAACGAGGTCACCAAACGCTGCCTGCGATGGCGCGACTCGGCGGCCGAGGTGTTGAGCGACAGTGCGCGCGAGCTCAAGCTCGACAGATCGGTGCTGGACCGAGCGCTGCGGATGCTTCAGCGCAGCCTCGACGTCACCTTAGTTCGCATGTGTGAGTCCTTTGAGGACGAGCGCCAGCGCTCGCACGAGGAACTGAGCAAACGCCAGCAGGAACTGGTCTTCCTCGCCACCCACGACGCCCTCACCGGACTGCCGAACCGAACGCTGATCCTCGACCGTATAGAGCAGACGCTGACCCGGGCGCGTCTCAAGCAGGAGCCGGTCGCTGCGCTGTTCGTGGATCTCGACAACTTCAAGGCGATCAACGACTCGCTGGGCCACGGCGTCGGCGATGAGCTGCTGTGCGCGGTCGCCGCCCGGCTCGATGGCGTGATCCGCGCGACCGACGCGCTCGGTCGGCTCGGGGGTGATGAGTTCGTGGTGATCGCCGATGGACTGTCGCTGGCCGCCGGCCCCGAGCTGATCGCCGAGCGCCTTCTCGAAGCCTTCCAGGAGCCATTCAAGCTGCGGGGGGCAGCGGACGCGCGCGTGTTCATCAAGGCGAGCATCGGGATCGCCACCGGCCGCCGGTCCTCCGCCGAAGAGCTCCTGCGCGACGCCGACATTGCGATGTATCGGGCCAAGTGGGGCGGCAAGAATCGCTATCTGATCTTCGAGTCCGATATGCGGGCCGAAGTCCAGTCCCGGATGGAAATTGAGATGGACCTGCAGAGTGCGCTCGAAAACGGGGAGTTCTTCCTCGTTTACCAGCCGACCTTTGACCTGCAGAGCATGTCGCCGACTGGGGTCGAGGCGCTGATCCGCTGGCGGCGACCGGGGCGCGGAGTCGTCGAGCCCGAGGAGTTCATCCCGCTGCTGGAGGAGACCGGAATGATCGTCGAGGTGGGCGCCTGGGTACTTCGAGAGGCCTGCGCCCAGGGCGTGAAGTGGCAACGCGCCGGCCACCCGCTCAACCTGGCGGTCAACGTCTCGGCGCTGCAGCTCGACACCGACGACCTCCTCGATCACGTTGATGAGGCGCTGAGCGCGAGCGGCCTTGACGCGAACGTGCTGATCATCGAGATCACCGAGACGACGCTGATGAGCAACGCGGAGGAAACCGCCCGGCGTCTCGCCACGCTCAAGGACCTCGGCGTCCGCATCGCCGTCGACGACTTTGGAACCGGTTACTCCTCGCTCGCCCACCTGCGGCTGTTCCCGGTCGACGTGCTCAAGATCGACCGTTCCTTCATCTCCCAGCTCGCCGATGGCTGCGAGGCGGAGATCCTCCTTCACACCCTCCTCCAGCTGGGCAAAGCCCTCTCGATCGAGACGACCGCCGAGGGAATCGAACGGCCGCAAGACCTCTCGCTGATCAAGTCCAAGGCGTGCGACAACGGACAGGGGTTCCTCTTCACCCGCCCGCTCAGCGCGCACGACGCCGGCATGTTCTTCCGCCAGTGGCCCGAGACCCGCCGCTTCGAGGTCCGCGAAGACGCCGACGCGCTCGCCGCCGCCGCCAGCGCTAAAGGTAGGGTCCCCGCCGAGGATGAAGCGCTGGGGACTGACACTGCCGCCGCCGGGGATCTCACTCGCCGAGCTTGAGGAGCATGTGCGGCGGGCCGAGGCCGCCGGTTACACCGACCTCTGGAGCGGGGAGACGAACGGGCCCGACGGGTTCACCCCGCTGGCGCTGAGCGCCGCCTGGACCGAGCGGGCGCGGCTTGGGACTGGAATCGTCGGCGTGTTCCAGCGCGGCCCGGCGCTGCTGGCGCAGGAGGCGGCGGCGCTGGCCGACGCCTCGCAGGGAAGGTTCGTGCTCGGGATTGGCTCCTCCTCAGACCGAATCGTCGAAGGCTGGAACGGGATCCCCTTTGAGAAGCCGCTGAGCAGGGTGCGAGATACGCTCACCTTCCTGCGCGAGGCACTTGACGGAGAGCGTACAGCGAGTGGCTTCAAGCTGGAGAGAGCGCCGGCGCAGCGGGTACCGATCGTGCTTGCCGCCCTGCGCGGCAAGATGCTCGACCTGGCGGTTGAGCGCGCCGATGGCGCCTTCACCAACTTCCTGCCGCTCGGCGCCCTGCCCCAGGTCCTCGCGCAACTCGACGGCGCGCCCGAGGGCTTCGAGCTTCTCTGCCGCTTCTTCTGTCTCCCGGGCGAGCGCGAAGCGGTCGAGCCGCTGGCCCGCTTCATGTTCTCCTCCTACATCACCGTCCCGGTCTACAGCGCCTTTTACCGCTGGCTCGGCTACGGCGATGAGATCGATGCGATGCTTGGCGCCTGGGAGTCCGGCGACCGCCAGGCCGCCGCAGCGGCCGCCCCCTGGAGCCTGATCGAGGAGGTGTTCATCTTCGGGGAGCCGGCGGAGATGAAGGAGCGAATCGCCGCCTTCGTCGAGGGGGGAATAACGCTGCCGATCCTGACCCCGATCACCACCCCCGAGAAGGTGGGTGATCTAATCGGCGCGCTGGGCCAGGCTTAGGGCGAAGTCGCCCGCAGAATCGGTGAACCATCCGATCAACTTGAGACCCGCCTCCTCGTAGATCTGCTCCAGACCCGCGCGCGTGAACTTGGCAGAGATCTCGGTGCGCATCTCCTCTCCGGCGGCGAATGCCACCTCCATGTCCAGTCCCTTGACGCAGACCACCTGGTCAGCGAGCGAACGCAGCCCGATGTCCATGCGCGCCCGCTCGGCGTCGTAGCGGGCGACGTGCTCGAAGGCCGCGAGGTCGAAGTCAGCTCCGAGTTCACGGTTGAGAACCAAAAGGACGTTCTTGTTGAACTCGGCGGTGACTCCGAAAGCGTCGTCATAGGCGGCCTCAAGCCTGGTGGGCTCCTTGACCAGGTCGGTGCCGAGGAGGAAACGGTCGGCGGGGCCGAGCAGCTCCCCCAAGCGAGCCAGAAAGCCGCGACGCGCCAGAGGGTAGAGGTTGCCGATCGTCCCCCCGAGGAAGGCGATCAGCCTTCCCCCGTCGGGGGCGGGGATCCGCTCCAGGTCGTGCTCGAAGTCGCAGACGAGGCCACGGACAGCGAGGCCGGGGTACTCCTCGACCAGGCATTCGGCCGTTCCGTGGGTGATCTCCTCGGAGATGTCAACCGGAATGTAGGTAGTTAGACAGCCGGCCTCACACATCGCGCTGAGCAGGTAACGGGTCTTCGTCGCCGATCCCGAGCCGAGCTCGACCAGGACCCCTGGCGCGCCGGCGGTGGCGATGATCTCAGCGGAGCGCTCGGCGAGGATCTCGCGCTCGGCGCGGGTCGGGTAGTACTCGGGCAGCTCGGTGATCTGCTCGAAGAGCTGTGAGCCCCGCTCGTCGTAGAAGTACTTCGGCGCCAGCTCCTTGGGCTCGGCGGTGAGGCCCGCCCGGATGTCGCGCTGCATCGCCGCGCCGCCGTCAGCTGCGAGGTGGACCTTGATCTCGATCCGCTCGGTGGTTGCCTCGGGTTCCATCTCGTCTCGATCGCGCGCTCGGTCCTAGTTCCGATCAGCCCACGTCCCTCGCGCAGCGGATGCCGGCGAAGATCTGGCGGCGGGCCGGTAGGTCCCAGTTGCGGAAACTGGGACGGATCAGGCTGGAATGCGTCGCCCACGAGGCCCCCCGCAGCACCTTGTAGCCCTCGCCGAAGAAGACCTCGGAGTACTCGCTGTAGGGGAAGGCCTTAAAGCCGGGGTAGGGGAGAAAGTCCGATGAGGTCCACTCCCAGACCCGGCCGACGGCTTCCATCTGCGGGCGAGCGGCCTCCCACTCCTGCTCGGTCGGCAGCCGCTTGCCCGCCCAGCCGGCGAAGGCTTCGGCCTGCTCCCAGGAGACGTGGACGACGGGGCTGGCGGGGTCGACGGGCTCACGGCGGCCCATCGCTGTGTTCAGCCACCCTCCTTCCCCATCGCCCTGCCAGTACAGGGGCGGCTCGGCGCTCGTCTGGACCATGAACTCAATGAAGGCCGCGTTGGTGACCGGGGCCCGATCGATCTCAAAGCCTGCGAGCTCGACTGTGTGGCAGGGTCTCTCGTTGTCGTATGCGAAACCCCGTGCGGGCGCGCCGATTTCGTGGCTGCCGGCGGGTACGCCGGCAGCCGTCTCCGGTCTCGAAGACCCGGCAGAACCGCGGGCCCGAGTCCGATCGCCACCGGCTGATAGCCGTCGACCATCTGCAGGAGCTGGAGCATCGTCTCGTTGTGCTGATACTCGTGGGCAAGCAACATCTCATAGACAAAGCCTTCGCGCAGCAGCGGGTCCTCGACCTCCTCACCCAGCGCAACCTCACCGAGCACCTCGAGTGTCCGCTCGCGCACGTCGGCCAGGTAAGCGCGCAGCTCGGCGTCGCGCAGGATCGGCAGCTCACCGCGGATCCTGCGCGGGTTCTCGATTGCGTCGTAGATGCGGCCGAGTTCGCCATGCAACGGCTCGCGGCCACCTATCCTCTGCACAAGCCAAAGCTCCTCGAAGTTGGCGATGTGACCGAGGTCCCAGGCAAGCGGGCTGAGGATCGGCGAGTAGACGCGGTTGAGTTGCGCTTCCTCGAGTGGCTCGATCAGCCCTAGGGTTCGCTCCCGCGCCTCAGCGAGGCGCTGCGCGATCGTTTCCTTGGAGATTGCCGTCACCTCGGTGGCGATTCGAAAACCCTACAGAACCGCTTGATCGCTCCCCTTCGTTGCTGATATGGGGCTAACCACTGCGCTGCACCCGTCCAGATCGCGATCCGATCCTCGTCCAATTCGTGCACGCCGGGCGCCTCATTTCTGCCTAAGCGATCACCGTAAGGGGTGAGGAGGCCTTGCTCAACTGGCTTCGCTCGCCGATCCTGACGCGCCCCGGGGATGCGGGATCCGGGGCTGCTGGGGCTTTTCTTCGCCGACGCCCTGAATCGCAAGGACCAGCTCGAGCTAGTCCGGTTGCTGGGGGGCGAAACCACGACCCCCTCGAGGAATTGAGAGGCGAGACCATTCCCCGCGCCGAGGCATTTGAGTCAGCGGGCATCCTGCCTGGCCATATCGGCGCGCTTTCTCGCCGACTTCCTGGCCTTTGCTGAGCGGTGGGCGGAGCGGTTGGGAGCATGTCTCAAGGCCAGCAGTCGCCCACAAACCGGCACCCGATTACCGCTAGAGATGCTGGATCTCAGTGGCTATGTCTGAGGCGGCTTTTTTGGCGTCGCCGAACAGCATCGAGGTCTTCGGCTCGTAGAAGAGGGCGTTGTCGATGCCGGCGAAGCCGGAGGCCATCGAGCGCTTGAGCACGATCACCGTGCTGGGCCTGGTCGACGTCGAGGATCGGCATCCCGTAGATCGGGCTGCCCGGGTCGTTCTTGGCCGCCGGGTTGGTGACGTCGTTGGCGCCGATCACGAGCGCCACGTCGGTGCGCGGCGAACTCGGGGTTGATCTCGTCCATCTCCTTTAGCTGGTCGTAGGGGACGTCGGCCTCGGCGAGCAGCACGTTCATGTGCCCGGGCATGCGGCCGGCGACCGGATGGATCGCGTACTTGACCTCGACGCCCTTGCTCTCGAGCGCGCTCTGCGAGCTCGCGCACCGCGTGCTGCGCCTGGGCGACGGCCATCCCGTAACCGGGCACGATCACGACCTGTCGGCGTAGGAGAGCTGGATCGCCACGTCCTCGGCGCTGATCGAGCGGACCGGGCCGCTGCTCGGTCGTCCCCGCGCCGCGGCCGGCGCCGCGCCGAAGCCGCCGAAGAGCGACGATCGCCGGACCGAGCGGTTCATCGCCTTGGCCATCAGATGGTGAGGATCGTGCCCGAGGCGCCGACGAGCATGCCGGCGACGATCAGCGCGGTGTTGTTGAGCGCGAAGCCGGTGGCCGCCGCCGACGAGGCCGGTGAACGCGTTCAGCAGCGAGATCACGACCGGCATGTCGGCGCCGCCGATCGGCAGCACGACCATGTTGCCGAGCACGGCCGCGGCGAGCAGGATCCCGAGGATGACAGCGCCTGGGAGTGCGACCGCTGCGGCGAGCAGCGATCGCCACGCAGGCGGCGAGGATCGCGAACAGCAGCAGGGCGTTGATGACCGTCTGGCCGGGGAGCTTGATCGGCCGGCCGGGCAGGATCTCCTGCAGCTTCCCGAAGGCGATGATCGAGCCCCAGAACGAGATCGAGCCGACGATCGCGGCGAACAGGGTCGGGATCTGCGGTCTTCGAGCGCGAATCGCCGCCCCGACCGAGATGCCGTGGCGGATACTCGATCCAGGCGATCAGCGCCACCGCGCCGCCGCCGACGCCGTTGAACAGCGCGACCATCTGCGGCATCGCGGTCATCTGCACGCGCACGGCAGGCGATCACGCCGATCGCCGCGCCGATCGCCATGCCCGAGCGCGATCAGCCCGCCAGTTGCCGATCCCGTGTGAGCAGAAGCGTCGCGACGACCGCGATCACCATGCCGACCGCGGCGATCTTGTTGCCGCGCCGCGGTGCGCGGGTGGGTAGCCCGTGATCCCGAAGATGAACATCGAGAACGCGACGATGTAGAGGCGTCGCTGAAGTTGCCGCCGGGCTTGAGCAGGGCGTCGACGATCACGTGCTCGTCCTCCTCGACTCCTTGGGCTTCGGGCTTTTTGGCTTGAACATCCGAGCATCCGGTCGGTGACCACGAAACCGCCGACGATGTTGATCGTGCCGAAGGCGATCGCGATCGCCGAGCACGTGCTCGAGCGGATCGTTGGCGCTAGCCGACCACGATCAGCCCGCCCAGCATCACGATCCCGTGGATCGCGTTGGTGCCCGACATCAGCGGCGTGTGCAGCGTGGTCGGCACCTTCGAGATCACCTCGAAGCCGACGAACGCGGCGAGCACGAAGATCGTGATCTCGGTGATCAGCGTCATCTACTTGGCCGCTCGCTCGTTGCGGATCTCCCCGCCCTGCGGTGATGCAGGCGCGGCGATGATCTCGTCGGCGAAGTCGAGCTCAGCTCGCCCTCCTCGGTGATCAGCAGGCCGAGCAGGTTCTCCAGGTTGCGCGCGTACAGCTGCGAGGCCGGCACCGGCATCTGGCTCGGCAGGTTGCGCGGGCCGAGCGATCTTCACCCCGTCCTCGAGCACGGTCTCCCCCGGCCTTGGTCAGCTCGCAGTTGCCGCCGGTCTCGGCGGCGAGGTCGACGATCACCGAGCCGGCTGCATGCCCGCACCGCAGCGGCGGTGATCAGCAGCGGCGCCGGGCGGCCGGGGATCGCGGCGGTGGTGAGCATCACGTCCTGCTTGGCCGCGTCTCGGCGAGCGCCTCGCGCACCTGCTGGTTCTCCTCCTCAGTCAGCTCCCGAGCGTAGCCGCCCTCGCCCTCGGCGTCGGGGATGAAATCGAGCTCGAGTGGCCGACCGCCGAGCGAGGCGATCTGCTCCCAGGCTGCGCGGCGGATATCGAAGCCGGTGACGATCGCGCCCAGCCGCCTGGCGGTGGCGATCGCCTGCAGGCCGGCGACGCCGGCGCCGAGGACGAGGACCTTGGCCGGCGGGACGGTGCCGGCGGCCGTCGTCAGCATCGCGAAGAAACGGCCCGACTCGCGCGGCGGCGATCAGGGCCGCCGCGTAGCCGGCGGCGGTGGCCTGCGAGGAGAGCGCGTCCATCGCCTGCGCGCGGGTGATGCGCGGGATCGCCTCCATCGCGAAGCTAGTCACCCCGGCGGCTGCGAGCGACCGGTTGGTCTCGGCCGAGGTCCACGGGGCGAGGTGGCCAATTAGGAGCTGGTTGGAATGAAGGCGCGCGATCTCCGCCAGGGAGGGGACGGCGACGCGCAGGAGCACCTCGGCGCCCCAGACGACGTCGGAGGCGCCGAGCTTTGCTTCGGCTTCCTCATATTGGGAGTCGGGATGACCGGCGCCCTCACCGGCGCCCGGCTCAATCACTACCTCGACCCGCTCATTTTTCTTCAGCGAGCGCACCACGTCAGGGACGAGCGCGACCCGGCGCTCCCCCTCGGCGGTCTCTTTCGGAACTCCGATCTTCATGATTGGAATTGCGGCGCGGGAGCCTACGCGATCGGACTAGGCCGGTGTCTGGACGCCCGCCAGCGCGGCGAGCCGCTCCAGGGTGTGAAGCTGCTCGCTGCGCTCGACGTGCACCGGGGAGACGATCAGGCGGTCGATTCCGGCGCCGCGAAAGCGCTCGATCCGCTCCGCTACCTCAGCCTCGCTGCCGACCAGCGAGGTCGCCTCGACGATCTCGTCCGGCATCGCCTCAAAGGCACCGCCCCGATCGCCCTCCCCAAAGCGGCGCTGAACCTCATCGGCGACCTCGCCGAAGCCGAAGCGATGGGCCAGATCGACGTAGAAGTTTGTTTTGCGGCTGCCCATCCCGCCGAAATAGAGGACGAGCCCGGCCTTGACGACATTCTTCGCTGCCTCGAGGTCGCCGTCGATCGCCACCTGCAGGGAGGGAGAAACCTCGAGGTCTGAGCGCCGCCTCCCCCCCTTTGCGAAACCGGCCTCCAGGTGCTCGCCCCAGGTCTGCTCAAAGGCCTCGACGCTGAAGAAGATCGGGATCCACCCGTCGCAGATCTCCGCTGCCATCTCCACCGACCTGCGCCCGATCGCTCCGACGAAGACGGGAATCTTGTTGCGCAGGGGGTGAAAATTGAGCTTCAGCGGCTTGCCCTCGCCGCCGGGTAGCGGCAGCGTGTAGTTCTCGCCTTGGTGCTCCAGCGGGCCCTCGCGGGCAATGATCGCCCGCACGACTTCGATGTACTCGCGGGTGCGCCCCCAAGGCCTTGCGTAGGGGATCCCGTACCAGCCTTCTGAGACCTGCGGCCCTGAGGGCCCGAAGCCGAAGAGAAAGCGCCCGCCCGAGAGCTTGTCGATCGTGGCCCCCGCCATCGCCGCGGCGGCCGGCGGGCGGGCCGGGACCTGCATGATCGCTGCGCCGAGGTTGATCGTCTTGGTCTGCCCGGCGAGCCAGGCGAGAACGCTGATCACGTCCGAGCCGTAGGACTCCGCCGCCCAGACTGACTCAAAACCCGCGGCCTCCGCCGCCCGCACCACATCGACGGCGTCCTCCCCGGCGGGGCCGATCCCCCAGTAGCCGAGGTTGAGTCCGAGCTTCAAAGCCATCCGGCACGCACCCTATTGAATACTTGCGATGAGCACGAGCTACCCAGCCGCCGAGCGCGGCCTCTCCAGCGCGGAGGCTGCCGCCCGGCTGCGGCGCCTCGGCCCCCCACCGGAGACCTCCTCGCGTTCGGTCTCAAGCATCGTCGCCGGCAACATCTTCACCCTCTTTAACGCGATTATCGGCGTCTTCTTCGTCCTCGACATGGCGCTGGGACTGTACGCAGACTCGCTCTTTGGGCTGATCGCGGTGATCAACTCCTACATCGGTATTCGCCAGGAGCTGAAGGCGAAGGCGACCCTCGACGAGCTGGCGGTGCTGGTTGCCCCGCACGCGAAGGTGATCCGCGACGGTGAGACGGTCAAGCTGTTAGCGACCGAGGTCGTGCCCGGCGACGTCATCCGCATCGAGCCCGGAGACCAGCTGGTCGCCGACGGCGAGGTGATCAGCACCCGTGGCATGACCCTCGATGAGTCGATGCTCACCGGCGAGGCCGACGGCATCCACAAGGTGGTGGGTGAGCGGGCTCTGTCGGGATCCTTCTGCGTCTCTGGTTCTGGCTACTACATTGCCGAGGCGGTCCGCGAGGAGAGCTACGCCGGGCGCCTAGCCGGCGAGGCGCGCGCCTTCCGCCACCCGCCCTCCCCGCTGCAGGAAGAGGTCAACCGGGTGATCGTCGTCTGCGTCTACGTAATGGTGCCCTTGGCGGCGATCCTCCTCTTCACCCTCAAGGTGCGAAACGTCGCCCTCGAAGAAGCAGCACAGACGGCAACGGCCGGTCTGGTAACGCTGATCCCGGAGGGAATGGTGCTCTTGATGAGCGTCACCTTCGCGGTTGCGGCGGTGCGGCTGGCGCGCCGCAACACCTTGATTCAGCAGATGAGCGCGACCGAGAGCCTCGCCGCGGTCGACACGATCTGCATCGATAAGACCGGCACTCTCACCGACGGTGAACTTCGGTTGGCCGGCGTGGAGGTCGCCGAGGGAGTCGAGGAGGCGGCTGCTCACGCGGCGCTGGGGCGCTTTGCGGCGAGCGCCGGCGAGCGCAACCGAACGACGCAGACGATCGCAGAGCGCTTTCCTGGTAGGGCGGCAAAGGTGAGCGCCGAGGTGCCCTTCTCCTCCGAATGGAAGTGGAGCGGGGTCTCGCTCGGGACCAAGACCTACGTGCTCGGGGCGCCCGACGTGCTCGAAGATGGCGGGGTCCTGACCATGCCACCGCGCCTGGCCCGCCGCTTGGCGCGGGAGACCGCGGCGGGTCGCCGCGTTCTCGCCTTCGGCGAATCCGGCGAAACCCTACCGGCCGACCCCGCTCGGCAGGCACCGCCGCAGCTTGTCCCGATCGCCCTCGTGATCTTGGAGGAGACGCTGCGGCCCGATGCGGCGGAGACGATCGCCTACATGCGCGAGCACAACGTCGAGTTGAAGCTGATCTCCGGCGATGCGCGGGCGACCGTCACCGCGGTCGCCAACGCGGTTGGAGTCCCGCGCGAGGCGGGGGTGATCGAGGGCTCCGAGCTGCCCACCGACCCCGAGCAGCTGGCCGCGGTGGCGCAGCGCAACACGATCTTTTGCCGAATCAAACCCGAGCAAAAGAAAGCGTTGGTTGGGGCGCTCTCGGATGCGGGGCGATACACGGCGATGATCGGCGACGGGGTCAACGACGTGCCGGCTCTGAAGCGGGCGCGGATGGCGGTGGCGATGGGCTCGGGCGCCCAGGTGACCAAGGGGGTCGCCGACGTGGTCCTGCTTGAGGATGAGTTCGCGCGTTTGCCGGAGGCTGTCAGCGAGGGTCGCCAGATTGCCCGCAACATCCACCGACTCGGACGCCTGTACCTGACGAAGACCGTCTATGCGGCGGCGCTGATCCTCTTTGTCGCGGTGCCGGGGTTCGCCTTTCCCTTCTTGCCGCGCCACCTGACCCTGGCCGGCCTGTTCACGATCGGGATCCCCTCCTTCGTGCTTGCCCTCGCCCCCTCCGACGGACCGCTTTACCGCGGCAGGCTGATCCGCGCGCTGGCCGCCTTTGCAGTGCCGGCGGGACTGGCGACGGCTTTCGGCTCGATCCTCTCCTTCTTTCTCGTCGACACCGTCTTCGGCGGGACACTTGAAGCCGGCCGCACCGCCGCGACGACGACGCTGATCGTGCTCGGCCTCTGCTTCGTCTTGCTCTTGGAGCGCGGCCCCGGCCGCGAGCACATCGCGATCCAGAGCTACATGCTCGCCCTGATCGCCGGACTCGGCGCCCTCTTTGCCCTCGGCCTCGCAGCCGCACCGATCCGCGACTTCTTTCAGATGACCCTGCTGAGCGCAACCCAGTGGTTCCTCGCCCTGCTCTCCGCCGCGGCCGGACTGACCATCGCGAGCTTGCTCTGGCGCCTGCCAGCGATCGAAAAGCTCGAAGAGCCGGTCAGCTCTGCTGGGGTGGGAGCACGAACTGGGTGACGATCAGGTTGGCTGCGAGCCGCGGCTTGTCCCCCTCGCGCCGGCGCTCCATCCGCACCTCGACGACGACGGTGCTTTTGCCCGTGTGCAGCGGCTCACCGTAAGCGATGACCTCATCGCCCTCGATGCCTGCTGCAAAGACGTTCAGCTTCAGCTCGATCGTCGTGAAGTTGTGGCCCGACGGGATCACCCGAAAAGTCGCCCAGGCCGCGACGGTGTCGCCAAGCGCGGTCCAGACGCCGCCATGGACGAAGCCGCCGGGATGCAGATGTCGCCGGTCGACGACGATCCTTCCCCGCGAGTGTGACTCCTCGATACTGAGCGGCTCGATCCCGAGGTCGCCGGGAAAGCTGCCCGGCAAAAATCCCCTGACCGACTCCGGCGTGATCAGCGAGCTGGGGTGGGGCGGATCGTCGCTCAGTTGAGGCGCTCCACGATCATCGCCTTGCCCTGTCCTCCTGCCACGCACATGGTCTCAAGGCCAACCTGGTGGTCGTCGGTCTCCATCACGTTGAGCAGGGTGCCCATGATCCGGGCGCCGGTCATCCCGAACGGGTGGCCGAGGGCGATCGCCCCCCCGTGAGTATTGAGCTTGTCAATCGTGATCTTGCATTCATCCATGATCGGGATCACCTGGGCGGCAAAGGCCTCGTTTAGCTCGACCGCGTCGACGTCGGCGATCGTCATCCCCGCCCGCTCGAGCACCTTCTTGATCGCGCCAATCGGGGCGACCCCCATGTACTCGGGCTCATTGCCCCAGGTGGCGGCGGTGATGATCCGCGCCCGCGGCCTCAGCCCCAGCTCCTTTGCCCTCGCATCGCTCATCAACAGCACTGCCGCCGCGCCGTCGTTGAGCGGACATGAGTTGCCGGCGGTGACCCCGCCACCACCGAAGGCCTCCGGCAGTTCGGAGAGTTTCTGGAGGGTCGAGGAGGCGCGGGGGCCGTCGTCCTTGCTGACTTCGGTGCCGTCGGGCAGCTTTACCGGGACGATCTCGCGGTCAAAGAAACCATCCTCCTGTGATTTGACCGCCAGTTCCTGGGAGCGCTGGGCGAACTTGTCCATGTCGGCCCGGCTGACCTCGTATTTCTCGGCGACGTTGACGGCCGTCTTGCCCATCTCGATGTAGGCGTTGGGCTGGCCATCGTTGCCCTGCAGGTTCTCGTTTTGGTCCGCTGCGCCAGCCGGCTCGGTCCGCTCGTTGTAGCGGCTCACCCACTCGACCCCGGCGGCGAGGTAGACGTCGCCCTCACCGACCTTGATCGCGTTGCCCGCGTGGCGGATCGCGTCAAGGCTCGAGGAGCAGTAGCGGGAGACCGTGACCCCGTTGACGGTCTCGGGAAGCTTCTCGGAAAGCAGCGCGATGATCCGGCCGATGTTGAAGGCCTGTAGTCCCTGCGGCATGCCACAGCCGCAAAAGACGTCCTCGATGCTGGCCGGGTCGAGCTCGGGGTTGCGCTCAAGGAGCTGGTCGACGACGTAGGCGCCCATCTCCTCGGGACGAAGCTGGGCGAGGGAGCCCTTGAAGGCGCGGCCGATCGGCGTTCGGATTGTGTCGACGATCACTGCTTCGGGCATGCGATGCTCTCCTTGGAAGGTGTTGGGGGGGAAGTGCGGGGGCAGGCTAGTTGACGCGACCCGCGAGTGCCTCTCTCGGCTAGGTTAGACCGATGCCGCTGGACGGTTTGCGGGCCTGGATCGGGGAGTTGGAGCGCAAACTCGGCGCGCGCACGCGAGTCGGGCTGGTGCTGGTGGCGATCGCCGTCGGCGGTGCCGGAGCGGGGATCTACCTCTCGCTCCATACCGCCGACGAAAGCGCGAGCAAGAGCGAACTGCGCCAGCTGCAGACCCAGGTTGACCAGTTCGGCGGCACCTCCTCCCAGAGCGGGCTGGAAGCCCGCCTGGCCTCGGTGGAAGCCACGGCCAAAGCGGCTCAAGCTGAAGTGGCAAAGCTCCAGGCTGAAGTCAGGACCCTTCAGGGGCACTCCAAGGGCGGCAGTTCACACGGCGCCAAGGGCGGCACGACGAAGTAGGTATTTGTGACAAAGCGCACGTGCTGCGTGGGCTTCGTCCACGCCCTGCGTTACATTCGCCGCAATCCCACCTCGCGTGCAACCGCGAGCTTTGCCGCGAAGCGGCAGCGAAAGGAGGCCCCCTCATGCCCGAGGGCTACTGCGTCAAAGAGCGCAAGAAGGTCGAGATCAAGGACGCAAAACAGGTGACCATGAAGAACGGTCGCCCGGCGATCCAGGGTGTGTGCCCCGACTGCGGCACAAAGATCTTCAAGATCGGCAAACTCTAGGAGCCGGTCCCTGAAGCTGCCGCCTCCCGGCGCCGGCGGGATTGCCGGCGCCGGGATCGCCGGTCCCTGAGGAGGGGCCGTTAGCTTTGCCTGCGTCCCGGCGCCGCGGGCGGGACGAGTGCGCGGATCTCCGCCAAAAGCCGCGACGCGATCCCCCCCGGCTCCTCCTCGGGCCGCGGTTGGCCCCCCGCGGGAGAGAAGAAGCGGACTCGCACCCGGGGGCGGCTGGGAAAGCGGGTAAAGCCGGTCGTCCCCTCGATCGCGACACAGACCAGCCGGGCCTCCGGTACCTCGCGCGCGAGGCGGCCGACCCCGCTCCGTGCCCGCAGCACCTCTCCGCGCGAGCGAGTCCCCTCGGGGAAGACGCCGATACACGACCCCGCGCGCAGTTCCTCGATCGCCCGCGACAGCGCTCCCGCGTCGCCGGCGCCACGCTCGATCGGGATCTGCCCCATCCCGTTCAGCACCGGACTCAGCCCGCGCACCTCCCACAGCTGAGCTTTGGCGAGCGCCTTGATCTGACGGCGCCCGATCGCGGCGATGCCGACCATCACCGGGTCCCAGTGGCTGTCGTGGTTGCCGACCAGCAACACTGGGCCGCTGGCGGGCAGAGCGTCAAGGCCCTCGACCCGCAGCCGACCCCATGCGGCAAACGGCCGGCAGATGCCCATCGCCACCCTGTACATGCCGCTGGGCTCCTTCATTGGGCCGGGGACCGTATTCGATGCAAGTGAAGACTGCTCACGCTGCGAGGGGACCAAAGTGACCAAAATCACTTAGCCCGGGCCGGTTGGGGCACAGAGTGGGTGTTTGGCCTGCAGATTGCCGACTGGCAACAGCGAATTTGAGCCCTGATCAACTATCTAAAGTGTCATCTGTGCCACAGAGGCCTCTTGAGCTGATCCTCGCTCGCAACCTGATGTCGGCCCTCTCGACCCCCGCCTTCCTCGTAGATGAGGGTGGTTTGCTCGTTTTCTACAACGAGGCGGCGGGGATGCTGCTGGGCAAGCGCTTCGAGGAGCTGGGAACGGTCGGCCCAAAAGAGTGGGGGTCGCTGTTCGGACCGTTTGATGACTCCGGCGAGCCGATCCCCTACGAGGAGCTGCCGCTGGTCAGTGCCGTCCGCAACGGCCGCCCAGCGCACGCGAACTTCGAGATCAGCTCGGCGGACGGGGCGCGTCACTCAGTCGAGGTGTCAGCCTTCCCGATCCTCACCCCCCACGGCTCCCGGGGCGCGATCGCAGTCTTCTGGCCGACGACCCCGGCCAACGGAGCCGGGCGCTGATGCAGATCAAACTCTGGGGAACGCGCGGCTCGATCCCCTCTCCAGGGCCGGAGACGATTCGCTACGGCGGCAACACGTCCTGCGTCGGTATCACCCTCTCCGATGGTTCGCTGCTGGCACTTGACGCGGGCACCGGGATCCGCAGCCTGGGGCTTGCGGTGGCCGCGCGGCCGGCCCGCCTCAACATCCTGCTCACCCACCTTCACCTCGACCACATCCAGGGCCTCGTCTTCTTCGCCCCCGCCTTCTGCCCGCAAACTGAGATCGTGATCTGGGGGCCGGCGTCCCCGGAGGCCTCGCTGCGCGACCGCATCGCGCGCTACATCTCGGCCCCGCTTTCCCCGGTCGAGGTCCGCGAGCTGCCCTGCGACGTCTCCTTCCGCCACTGCCCCGAAAGCGAGTGGGAGATCGGCTCAGCCCGGATCCGCGCCGCTTCGGTCGCCCATCGCGGCCCCACGCTTGGCTTTCGGATCGACGACGGCGAGGCCTCTCTCGCCTACATCCCCGACCACGAGCCGGCGCTCGGCGCCGACCTCGATCGGCTCGAGGAGGACTGGATCTCCGGCTTTTCCCTTGCCCAGGGTGCCTCGCTGTTGATCCACGACGGCCAATACGCCGACCACGAGTACCCCGGACACCTCGGTTGGGGTCATTCCTCCCTCTCCCACACACTCTCCTTCGCCCGCCGCACGGGCGTCGAGCGCACGGTGCTCTTCCACCACGACCCCCTGCACACCGACGACTTTCTCGACGGCTCTTGGGCGCGAGGCGCGGCTGCGGTGGGTGCAGATGGGCGGTGGCGAAGGCGCGATCGAGCTGGGCGCCGAGCGCGGCGAGTACGAGTTGCCGGTGCGGGCGCAGGCGCCGGCCGCGGTCGGCTGAACTGAGCGCCCACGCCGCCCGCTACGCTGCCCCTTAGATGTCGTCGTCCCCGCGGATCGAGGCCATCGCCGACCGCTCCGAGCTGGTCCGCGACGCGCTAGAAACCGCCCGCGAGGCGCACCGCGGCCAGATCCGCAACGGCAGTGGCGGGATGCCATACATTGACCACCCGGTGGGGGTCGCCGCACTGCTCGCCTCCCACGGCTTCCCCGACGAGGTGCTCGCTGCCGCGCTGCTTCACGACGTGGTCGAGGAGAGCGATACGCAGGTCAGCGAAATCCGGGCGCGCTTTGGTGGCCGGGTCGGCGGGCTGGTCGGCGTCCTAACCGACCCCGAAGAGATTCAGCCCTACGAGCAACGAAAGGACGGCCACCGCACCAGGGTCCAGCGGGCTGGCTCTGACGCACTGGCGATCTATGCCGCCGACAAGCTCGCCAACATCGGGGCACTGCGCCGCGTTTACGCGCGTGAGGGGGAGGCGATCGGCGAGGAGCTGAAGGCGCCGCTGGACGTCAAGGTCGCGGTCTGGGAGGCGGACCTCGCAATGCTCGCCCGTAAGGCCCCCGAGCTTCCCTTCCTCGCCGAGCTGGAAGGCCAGCTCGGCGCTCTGCGCGCCGATCGGGCGGCGAGGCAGGCACCCCCGCCCTGATTGCCGACCGGCATTTCCCCGACGTAGGATCGCGGCATGGGACGGCTGGCAGTGATGCTCGGCAGCAGCGCGCTCGGGCCTGGTGGGGGGGCGATCACCGCGGCGGCGGCCGAACACGGCGCCGCGATCGTGCAGCGCCATGGAGAGGGTTCCTACGTCCTGCCGCACGAGATCGACCACCCTGCCAACCTGCGGGCACTGGCCGAGCAGGGCTGCGATCGGGTGCTGGCGATCGGGTCAGTCGGCTCGCTCAGCGCCGATCTTCCGGTCGGCAGCGTCATCTGCCCCGACGACTTCATCGCCCTTCACAGCGGCCTTTCGACCTTCCCCGACCAGCGTGCCCACATCGCCGCCTCCTTTGACCCAGGTTGGCGCCGTGAGGTTCTCGCCGCCTGGGAGCCCGGCGGAACGCCGGCACGCGATGGCGGCGTCTACTGGCAAACGCTCGGCCCCCGTTTTGAGACCCCGGCGGAGATCCGCCTGATAGCCGCGCACGCCGACGTGGTCGGAATGACGATCGCATCCGAGTGCGTCATCGCCTGCGAGCTGGGGATCGCCTATGCAGCGATCTGCGTGGTTGACAACCTCGCCAACGGGATCTCCTCCGAAGCGCTGAGCGTCGCCCGACTTGAGGCCGATCGCGCCGCCAACGCAACGCTCCTGCGCGAGGGCCTGGAGGCGGTCCTGCCGCGGCTTGGAGCGGTTGGCCCTTGAGCGAGCAGCCGGCGCCGCTGACGATAAGGAACGCGGTCCTCGAGGGCGAGACGGTTGACCTGCGCTGTGAGAACGGGCTGATCGCGGAGCTCGGCTCAGGGATCGAAGCGAGGGCTGGTGAGGAGCGGATCGACGCGGCCGGGGCAACGCTGGTTTCACCGCTCCTCAACGGTCACAGCCATGCCGCGATGACCCTGTTTCGCGGCAACGGCGGCGACCTGCCACTGATGCGCTGGCTGCGGGAGCGGGTCTGGCCGGTCGAGGCGATGCTCGAGCCCGAGGACGTCTACTGGGGCGCCCGGCTGGCCTGCCTGGAGATGATTCGCACCGGGACCACCCGCTTCTGGGACATGTACTGGCACCCGGCCGCAAGCGCCCGCGCGGTCTGTGACGCCGGCCTGCGGGCGACGATCGGCGGGCCGCTACTGGACGCCGGGGGCGGGCCGGTCAGCGAGCTGCGCGAGAGCACACTGCGCGACCTCGCAGAGCTCGAGGATTTCGGGCCGCGGATCGGTCGCGCCCTCGCTCCCCACTCGATCTACACGGTAAGCGAAGGGCTGCTGGGCTGGGCGGCTGAGCAGGCGGCCGAGCGCGGCCTGGCAATCCAGATCCATATCTCTGAGACCGAGGGAGAGGTCGGCGAGTGCCTAGCCGAGCACGGGGTGCGCCCCGCCGCATACCTCGACCGGCTCGGCCTGCTCGGCGAACGCACGGTGCTTGCCCACGGGGTCTGGCTTGATCGCTCCGAGCTGGAGCTGATCGCCGAGCGAGGCTGCATCGTGGTCGCCAACCCGGTGGCGAACATGAAGTTGGCCGTCGGCGGCGCCTTTCCCTACCCCGCGGCGCGTGAGGCCGGTATTGCAGTCGGCCTCGGCACCGACGGCGCCGGCTCCAACGACTCGCTCGACCTGCTCGCTGACCTGAAGGCCTTCGCTCTGTTGCAAAAGCACCAAACAGGGGACCCCACCGCGATCCGAGCAACGGAGGCCTGGGAGATCGCGATCGGTCGCCGCGCCCCGCTGCTTGGCGCCACAGCGCTTGCTCCAGGTGAACCCGCCGACTTCCTGCTGCTGTGCCGAAGCGCACCCGAGCTTAGCCTCGGCGAGCTCGCCGAGGACCTCGTCTACGCCGCCGCGGGCTCGGTCATCGAGACGACCGTGGTCGGCGGCCGGGCGCTGATGCGCGGCGGCGAGGTCAGCGGCGCTGAGGAGGTGATCGCACGCGCCGTCGAGCGGGCTCGGCGACTCGGGCTGGGGTGAGGGCCACCGGTCAGATACCCCTGGGGGGTATCTGGTAGGGTGCCTCGATGGGTGGGGCCCTAAGCACGATCGGCAAAGGCCTCGAACAGTCCTTCCTGATGGCATATGAGGTCTGGTGGGCGCTGGTGTTGGGGTTCTCCATTTCCGCGATCGTCCAGGCTTGGGTGCCGCGCGAGCGAGTTGAAGGCGCTCTCGCGGGCAGCGGCTTCGTGCCTCTGGCAAAGGCTACGGGCCTCGGCGCCGCCTCTTCCTCTTGCTCCTACGCGGCGATTGCGATCGCCAAGTCGCTCTTCCAGAAGGGAGCCTCAGCCGCCACGGCGCTTGCCTTCCAGTTCGCCTCAACCAACCTAGTCTGGGAGCTGGGGCTGGTCATCTGGGTCCTGATCGGCTGGGAGTTCACCCTCGCAGAGTTCTTCGGGGGCATCGTCCTGATCGCCCTGATGGCGGCATTGCTGCGCTTCTTCATCTCCCCCGGGCTTGAGCAACAAGCCCGCGCCCACGCACGAGAAGCCCAGGCTGACCACCGCCATGGGCACCCAGCGCCGGCGGGCCTCTCCTGGCGCGAGCGCCTCCTTTCCCCGACTCAGTGGACCGAGGTCGCCCGCAACTTCGAAAGCGACTGGCGCATGTTGTGGAAGGAGATCGCAATCGGATTCCTTCTCGCCGGCTTCATCGGCCTGCTCGGCAACGACTTCTTTAGCGTCCTCTTCCTCAAGCACGCGCCGCCGCTGATAAGGACGGTCGAGAACGTCTTGGTCGGGCCGCTGATCGCCGTGTTCAGTTTCGTCTGCTCGGTCGGCAACGCGCCGCTGGCCGCGGTTCTTTGGTCGGGCGGGATCGGCTTCGCCGGCGTGATCGCCTTCATCTTTGCCGACCTGATCGTGATCCCGATCGTGCTCGCCTACGGCAAGTTCTACGGCTGGAAGTTCGCGATCCGCAGCGTCGCCCTGATGTTCGTGACGATCGTGGCGGCGGCGCTGATCGTCGATGCTGTCTTTGGCTTCGCCGGCCTGATCCCGGCCGTCCGCCCCAGCCGCAGCAACGTTTTCGGCTCGGTCGGGCTCGACTACAAGCTCGCCCTAAACGTTCTCGGCCTCGCCATCTTCATCGCACTGATGCTGCGGGCTCGGCGCGACGGGTAGATTGGGGCCGGTGGGCGAGCCGGCGATCAGCGTCGAGGGGCTGCGCAAATCCTACGGTGAGTACGAGGCCGTCCGCGGCATCGATTTCGAGGTCGCCGCGGGCGAGGTCTTCGGCTTCCTCGGCCCCAACGGCGCCGGCAAGACGACGACGATCGAGATCCTCGAGGGCTACCGGCCGCGCAGCGCCGGCAGGGTCTCGGTGCTCGGCATCGACCCCGGGGCGCCAAGCCGGGCGTGGCGTAACCGGGTCGGACTGGTCCTCCAGGAGTGTGAAATGAACCCGGTTCTCACGGTCCGCGAGACGGTGACCCTCTTTTCCAAGTTCTTCACCTCCCCCCGCCCAGTCGAGGAGACGATCGAGCTGGTTGGCCTCGCCGAGAAGCGCGACGCGAGGATCGGCACCCTCTCGGGCGGGCAGAAACGGCGCGTCGACGTTGCCTGCGGGATCATCGGCGACCCCGATCTGATCTTCCTCGATGAGCCGACCACCGGCTTTGACCCCTCCGCCCGCCGCGATGCCTGGAACATGATCGAGGGCCTCAAGGAACTCGGCAAGACTGTCTTCCTCACCACCCACTACATGGATGAGGCACAACACCTCGCCGACCGGGTGGCGATCTTGCGCGACGGGAAGCTCGTCGCCGAAGGCAGCACCGAGGAGCTCGGAACCTCCCTCGGCCAGCAGACCGTGGTTCGCTTCCAGCTTTCGGCGGGCGCCGGCAGCGATGATCTCGGCTCACGGATCTCAGCGCCGATCGAGATCTCGGGCAACGAGGCGAGCTTCGCCACTGCAGTGCCCCAACGCGACGTCTACCGCCTGCTCGGCTGGGCCGAGGAGCGGGGAATCGAGCTCGGCGCGCTCGAGGTCCGCCGTCCAAGCCTCGAGGACATCTTCCTCGAGCTGACCTCCGCGGAGGGAGGCGAGCTATGAGCGGCGGCGGATTGGTCCTCACCCAGGCCCGCTACATCCTCCTCGCCCGCTCCCGCGAGCCGCGGGCGATCATCTTCACCGTCGCCTTCCCGATTTTCTTCCTGGTCATCTTCAACTCGATCTTCAACACCACCCGTCCGATCGATCTCGGTGGCGGCCTGAAGCTCGACGCGAAGGCCTACTTCACCGCCGGGATCATCGCCTACGCGACCGCGCTCTCAACCTTCACAACCCTGGCGATGGTCCTCACCACCCAGCGCGAGAGTGGGCAGCTGAAGCGATTCCGCGGGACCCCGATACCGCCCTGGACCTTCGTCGCGGGGCAGATCTGCGCGGCGATCGTGCAGGTGATCTCGATGACCGTGGTGCTGATGGCGATCGGCAAGGTCGTCTACGGGGTCCCGCTGCCGGAGAGCACCGCGGTCGGTTTCATCGTCTACGTGCTGCTGGGTGCAGCGACCTTCTGCGCGATGGGGATGGCGCTGACTGTGTTTACCCCCAGCCCTGACGCCGCCGGGGCGATCGGACCGTTCAGCGTCGTCGTCCTGTCCTTTATCTCCGGCGTCTTCGTCCCGATCGACACCCTGCCGAGCTGGCTGGAACAGATCGGGCGCATCTTCCCCCTCTTTCACCTCGCCGACGGCCTGCAGACGACGCTTGCCCCCGGCGCCAGCGGTCTCGGCCTCAGCGCCGACAACATCGCAGTCCTCGGCGTTTGGGGGATCGCGGCCATCTTCACAGCCTCCCGCCGCTTTCAGTGGGAGCCGCAGTCCTCCCGCGGCTGAGCGAGGCAGCCTCCCTTCAGCCTTCCTCGCCGTGCTCGGTGGCGATCTTCGCCTCTAGTTCCTTCATAACACCCGGATCGCGCAGCGTCGTCACGTCACCCAGCGCCCGGCCCTCGGCGATGTCGCGCAACAGGCGGCGCATGATCTTGCCCGAGCGCGTCTTCGGCAGGTCCTCCGCCCAGACGATACGCCTGGGTCGGGCGAATTTGCCGATTCGCTTGGCGACGACGGCGCGGATCTCCTCGAGAAGCTCCTCGCTTTCGCTTCTCCCGCCGCGCAGGGTCACGAAGGCACAGATCGCCTGGCCGGTGTCCTCGTCTGACTGGCCGATCACCGCCGCCTCGGCGACCTCCTCGTGGGCGACGATCGCCGACTCGACCTCGGCGGTCGAGAGCCGGTGACCGGAGACGTTGACCACGTCGTCGATGCGGCCGATCACCCAAAAGTAGCCGTCATCGTCGCGCCGTGCCGCGTCTCCGACCAGGTAGGTCTGCGGGCCAAAGCGGGAGAAGTAGGTACTGAGGAACCGCTCGTCCTCCCGGAACAGGCCGCGCAACATCGACGGCCAGGGCCGCTTCAAGACCAGCAGCCCCTGGCCCCCGGCGACCGGCTTGCCCTCCCTCTCATCGACCACGTCGGCGTCGACGCCGGGGAACGGTTTGGTCGCCGATCCGGGCTTGGTCGCCGTGATCCCGGGCAGGGGAGTGATCATGATCGAGCCGGTCTCCGTCTGCCACCAGGTATCGACAATCGGGCAGCGCTCGCCACCGATCACCTTGTGATACCAGAGCCATGCCTTGGGGTTGATCGGCTCGCCAACCGAACCCAGCAGCCGCAGCGAGGAGAGGTCGTGCTGCGCGGGAATCTCCGCCCCCCACTTGATGAAGGTGCGGATCGCGGTGGGCGCCGCGTAGAGGATCGTCGCCCCATAGCGCTCGATCAGCTCCCACCAGATGCCCTTGTGAGGATAGTCCGGGGCCCCCTCCCACATCACGCTCGTCGCCCCGTTGCATAGTGGCCCGTAGACGATGTAGGAGTGGCCGGTGACCCAGCCGACATCGGCCGCGCACCAGTAGACATCGCTCTCAGGCCTCAGGTCGAAGACGTAGCGGTGGGTCGCGGCGACGCCGGTCAGGTAGCCACCCGTGGTGTGGAGGATCCCCTTCGGCTTGGCTGTCGAGCCGGAGGTGTAGAGGATGTAGAGCGGGTGCTCGGCCTCCATCGGCTCGGCCGGGCACTCAGGCTCAGCCGCCGCCAGAACCTCCTCATAGAAGTGGTCACGACCCTCGCGCATCGGACAATCAATGCCGGTGTGGCGGACGACGATGATCGTCTCCAGGGTGGGGAGGTCCCCCATCTGCTGATCGACTTGGACCTTGATCGGCGCAGTCATGCCCTTGCGGCGGGCTCCGTCGACGGTGACCAGCGCCTTTGCCTCAGAGAACTCCATTCGCTCGCGCACCGACTCTGCCGAGAAGCCGCCGAAGACGACGTTGTGGATTGCCCCGATTCGTGCGCAGCCGAGCATCGCGACGACCACCTCGGGGATCATCGGCAGGTAAATGCCGACCACATCGCCCTTGCCGACGCCGAGGTCCCTTAGCGCGTTGGCAAAGCGCTGCACGTCGCGGTGTAGCTCGGCGTAGCTGATGTGGCGCTCCTCGCCCTCCTCACCGCGCCAGTGGTAGGCGACCCGATCGCCCCGGCCCGCGTGCACGTGGCGGTCCAGGCAGTTGGCCGAGGCGTTCAGGCGGCCATCGGCAAACCAGCGGTAAAACGGTGGCGTGGAGTCATCCAGCCCCTGCTCGGGAACGTGCTCCCAGTCAAGCAGCTGCTTGGCCTGATCCATCCACCAAGCAGCGGGGTCCTCGCCGGCCTGCTGATAGATCTTCGGGTCATTCCAAAGAGCGCGATCACGAAACTCCTCGGGTGGCTCAAAGCGCTCGAGCTCCATCAGGGCACTCAGCTCCTGCTCAAGACTCGCCGATTGGTGCTTTGCCGCCATCGTTCTCTCCCTCTCGCAGACCTCAACGGCTGAGCGGTCCAGCCGGCATGACCGGGCGCCCGAAGGTCGAGTTTGTGAGTGCTGCAAAACGATGCATACCAGGCCGCGGCCGCGGCCGCCAGCCCACACCATCCACCGGCCCCGACCACGCCTTCGGTGCCACCGGAGCTGCCGATCGCAAGCAAAAAGAAGGTGGCGGTGAGCAAGCAGAAGACGATCGCGCCTGCGACTAACCTGCGCAGCGGGGCGATCAACATGTAGGCGGTGAAGATTCCCCAAGCGCTCAGGTACAGACCGAGCGCATCGGCGGCGTGGTCGGGCCGGAAGCCTCAGCGCAGAGCGCCGGGCAAGGACCACAGCCCCTGCTGAAGAAATCGCGCCGGCCAGTACTTGGCGGCCCGGGTTATCGGAGCCCTCAGGCGCTCGCTGCCCTCTCCGCCATCCTCGCCGGGCTGATCCGCACCACGTCCCAGGCGAGGCCAAGCTTCTCGAGCGCCCAGATCACCGCCCCCGAGCCGTCCAGCTCCCAGCGCCGCAACCCGTGCCGAGCGGAGGTCGGGAAGGCGTGGTGGTTGTTGTGCCAGGACTCGCCCATCGTCAGTAGTGCAAGCCAGGCGAGGTTGCGGGACTCATCGCCGGTCGGGTATGGCTGTCGGCCGAAGAAGTGGCAGAGGCTATTGACGCTAAAGGTAACGTGATGCAGGACGAAGATCCGCACCGCGCCGCCCCAGAGCATTCCGGTGAGAGCGCCAATCACCGTGCCGGTCAGCGCCCAGCCGAGGGCGAAGGGGAAGCCCAGACCGACCAGCACCCAGACGAAGAAGAACCGGTCGATGAAGCACATCGCCGGGTCGGCCATCAGATCCTTTGCGTAGCGGTTTTCATCGGCAACCTCGGCGTCGCGAAAGACCCAGCCGATGTGGGCGTAGAAGAGTCCACCGACGGCACCGCGGAAGCCGGAGCCGCGCCCGACGTGGGGGCTGTGCGGATCACCCTCCTCATCGGAGAAGCGGTGGTGCATCCGGTGGGTGGCGACCCACTCGATCACCGGCCCCTCAACCGCCGCCGAGCCGAGCACGGCCCAGGTCAGCCGCGCCCAGCGGTGGGTCTTGAAGCTGCCGTGGGTGAGCAGGCGGTGGAAACCAACGGTGATCCCAAAGCCAAACAGCAGGTAGGTGACCGTGAAGACGAGCAGATCCTGCCAATGCAGCAGCCCGCCCCAGCCAAAGAGCACGCCGAGCAGGAGCAGCAGCGGCGGGACCACCGTCACAACCGCGCTAGCGAAGCGGTCGAGGGTGGGGTTCTCCACCGGCCTTTTGTCGGTCCGCGCAGCCTCAGTCCTCACTCTTGCCACTCCCTACTCATGTCGGTCTCCTTCGCGCCGCCGGGGTCCCTTGGGGCGAGGGAGTCTATGCCGTCGCGCCTAAAGAAGGGCTCAATACCCGGGCGGGTGGCGGGCGATGAAGCCCGCTGGGGAGTCGACCAGCGAGGGGTGCCAGCGCGGTCCCGGGCCGCCGACGGTGTCGAATGCCAGCCCCGCGATCGTCATCCAGGCGTGTTCGGCATTCGCGTAGACGGTGATCCAGCGTCCCGGTCCCGGGTCGCCCCAGGTCTCCAGGCCGGTCGAGTCAAGCGGACTCGAGAGAAAACCGCCCCCGTGCAGGGCGAAGCTGACCGCGCCAGAGCAGTCATATCCGGGCGATTCAAAGGATGCGTGTCCGCCGCCCCAGATGTAGGGGGTGTCGGCAATCGAGTTGGCCGCCGCGATCGCCGCCCTTACGGCGGGCGGGGCGGAGGCTGGCGCGCTCGCCTCGTTTTCAGAGATGAAGTGGGCGGTCTCGCCGGGAGAGAGCGGGGCTGGCGCCGCGGTTGCTCCGACCGGACCGCCCGGCGTCACCATTTGCGAGGAGATCGCGGCAAGGTTGTTGCTCAGCGCCTGTTCGCGCGACTCCAGCGATTCGAGCTCCTGGCGACGCTGCGTCTGCGCCGCCTTGAGCTTGGCAAAGCGCGCCTGCGCAGCGGCCCGGGCCGCTGCGATTTCGCGCTCGTTTGCGGCAATCGCGTCGCGGGCCGAGCGGATCCGGGCACGGGCGGCGGCCAGCCGCTCGACCACGCCGCGCACTTCATCTCGCAGCGACTTGACCCGGCCGACAACCGAGTCGTCATAGCTTTGGATCCGGTTCAGGTATTCGGTCTGTGAGGCCAGCTGCGACCAGCTCGCCGATTCGACGATCGCATTTAGCACGTCGGGGCTGCCCGACTCATAGATCGCCACCAGACGACCGCGCAGCATCGCCAGGGCGCGGGCAAGCTGGGCCCTGACCACCTGTAGGTGACGCCGCTCCCTGTCTAATTCGGCGGTCGCCTTTTCGAGTTCAGACTGCTTGACGGCGAGCTGGGCCTGGACCTTGGCCTGGCGTTGGCGCAGTTCGGAGACTTCGCCGATCATTGAATTGATCGCGGCGTTCTGTTCGGCGATCGTCGAGGAGAGCGAGTTCTGGCTAGCCCGTACGTGCGCCAGCTTGCCCTGGGTGCTTTGCAACTGCTGCTGGAGATCCTGGGCCGGAGCGCTTGCCTGGGCGACCGCCAAGGTGCAGACGATTGCCAGCAGCAAAACCGCCAGCAGCATTGACCCACGCCGGGTCGCGCTCGGATGAGTTTCAGAGAAGAGAGCCCGCATCGATCCCCGCCAGCCCCCTTGCCGGGTTCGGCAGGTTGCGCAGGCTAGCGAAATCACCGCCAGATTGTTAGGAGTTGCTAATAACTTGCAACTTCGGTTGCAGATCGTGCCTGCAAAGAGGGGATATCGAACGGACGTCGACTGCTCGGAAGGTTAGGGTGAGCTCGTGATCAACATCTTGGTCCTGGCGATCATCTCCGCCATCTCGCCGGCGATCCTCGCCGTCGTCATCGTCGTCCTCAGCCGACCCAACCCGCGGCGACTACTGCTCGCCTACCTCCTCGGCGGCATGCTGGCGAGCATCGCTATCGGTGTTGCGATCGTCGCCTCGCTGAACGAATCGCAGCTGCTCGCCGGCCCCAGCCCGGCCGCCGACCCGATCGTCAACTTCACGGTCGGAGCCCTGGCGCTGGTCATCGCCTACGTGCTGGCCACCGACCGCGACGCGCCGCTCGGGGAGCGGCGGCGAGAACGGCGCGCTTCCCGCCCTCCCCGGGATCCCTGGTCAGAGCGGGTCCTCAACCGGGGAAACGTCCCGATCGCTTTTGCGGTCGGCATCGCTCTCAACCTGCCGGGCGCCTTTTACCTCGTCGCTCTCAAGGACGTCGCTCAGAGCCAAAGTGGGATCGGCGCTCAGGTTTTCGCAATCGTCATCTTCAACCTGATCATGTTCGTCCTCGCCGAGGTGCCGCTGCTTGGCTACTCCTTCGCGCCCCAGGCGACGCGGGCGAGGGTAGCCCAGCTCAACTCCTGGATGGCCAACCACGCCCGCCAGATGGTGGTGGCCGTCGCAACTGCGGCCGGCCTCTATCTGATCGGGCGTGGCTTGCTCGGGGTTCTCTAAGCGAGCAGTTTGGCCTTGGCTTTTTCGAAGTCCTCCGCCGAGATCGCGCCCTTTTCCTTCAGATCATTGAGTTTGTGCAGCTCATCGGCGGGCGAGCTGTGGGCCTGTTCTTGGATGTAGGCGTCCATGTGCTTTTTCGCGTCCGCCTGGGCTTTGAGCGCCCGTTCGCGCATCCCGCCGCCACGGGCTATCAGGTAGATCAGCGCGGTGATGAACGGGATAAAGACGAGGAACAGCACCCAGACCGCCTTCCACCATCCAGATAGCTGGTGGTCGCGGAAGAGATCCGTGAGGATCGTGATCAGGATCCAGATCCAGATCACGAAAAAGAAGATCTCCAATGCGAGCAAAAGCGCGTCACCGAAGCTGAAGTTGGCAAGCAGCAAAGCGGTTTCCTTTCATTTTGTTGGAACGAGACAGCGGCGCAGGCGCCGGGCTCGGTTGCTTCATCACGCTAACCCCGACGCCTCCCAGGCGCATCCGTAGTTTTCGGCTATCCGCTTGCAGCTGTTGCTGTCAGGCGCTGCAAGAAGAGCACGGCCGCCACCGAGGTGGCGAGGTTGAGGCTAGAGACCCCGGGGCGCATCGGGATACCGAGTCGGAGATCGGCCCGGTCAAGCAGCGCGGCGCTGAGGCCGTGGCGCTCACTCCCGAAAGCGAGAACGGCACGGGCGGGGAGCTCGCCCGGGCGCAGCTGCTCACCACCGGGGTCGATCGCCACCAACGGGCGGTCGCTCTCTGGCAAGCTCTCCACCGCCGCAACCGGCAGCGCGAACTGCAGGCCCGCCGCTCCGCGCACGGCCTCGGGGTTCCAGGGGTCATTGCGCCCGGTGCTGAAGACGCCCGCCGCGCTCGCCGCTGCGGCGACGCGCACGCAGGCTCCGAGGTTGCCCATGCTGCGGGGATCCTCGAGCAACAGCAACGGCGAGGACCTCGGGTCCGCCAACGCCCCCGCGACGTCGATCGCCGGGCGACGAGCGACCGCGACCACGCCGGTGCGCGGCGGGCGCGGAACCAGCTCCGCCAGCTCGCCCTCCCCCACCTGTTTTACCCGCGCCCCCAGGGCGTCGGCGAGGTCAGGCGCAAGATCTGCTGCCATCCGCCGCAGTCCCACCGAGTCCACCGCGACCGCCTCCAGCACCTCGGCCCCAAAGCGCAGCGCATGCTTAAGCGCGTGGAAGCCCTCCAAGACGACCAGGCCGGGGTCGCTGCGGGCCTCTCGAAACCGCGCCGGGAGGCCGTTGCTCACCGCGCCGTCAATGGCTCGCCACGCCGCCACCCACGCCTGGCTGGGAGGGCGACGGAGCTGGGCTGGGATGGGGGCCTTGAGCGGGAGCCGGACTCCGAGCAGGGCTGGCCCCCTGCCCGCCCCCAGCCGTGCTCGGGGGCACGCTGCCTGACCCCGCCGTCGCGGTCGCTTCAAAGCCGCTGGTCGTCGAACCTGCGCTCGTGGCGGACCCCCCCACGGTGTGTTCGCTGTGCAGAGCCGAGAGCGTCGGCAGACTCGAGGGAACGGGGAATTCAGGGCAGTTGCCGTTCTGGGCCGACTGCATGAAGGAGCGCCAGATCGGCCCTGCCGTCGGCCCGCCGAAGCCGGTCGTTTCGCGCGAGTCAGGATGTCCGACCCAAACGGCAGTCGAGTACAGCGGCGTGTAGCCGACAAACCAGGCGTCGGACTCATTTTCGGAGGTTCCGGTCTTTCCCGCCTCGGAGGGGCAGCCGATCGAGGTGTAACCGGCTCCCGTGCCCTGGGTGATCACTCCCTCCAGCAATTTGGTCAGGTCGTAGGCCTGGCCCGAGGTGAGCACGCGTTCGCCCGAGTTGGGGTTCGGTTCGTCGACCTTGCCGTTGGGGAACTCGACTTTGCTGACAGCCGACGCGTCGTGGTGGATGCCGCCATCGGCGAGGGTCGCGTAGCCGTCGGCCATTTCGAGCGGTGTGACGCCGACGCGCAGCCCACCGATCGCCTCCGCCGGGACAGATTCCAGCGGCGCTTCGATCCCCATTTCGTGCGCCGTCTTGGTCACGTTAGTGGGGCCAACGTCGAGGTCCAGCTGAGCGAAGACGACGTTGACCGAGTTCCAGGTCGCGCTCGCCAGCGACATCGTCCCCTGCCCGGGCTCGGCGTTGTTGACGGTCCAGGTCCCGCCTCCCGGCAGCGCAAGTGTCTTCGGGGAGCTGCCGTTGTAGTAGGTCGTGTACGGATCGATCCCCTGCTTGATTGCGGTCGCGAGGACGTAAGTCTTGAACGAGGAGCCTGGCTGTCGGTGGGCCTGCCAGGCGTAGTTGAACTGGCTTTCGTCCGAGGACCCCTGCGTCGAAGCGAGCGCAACGATCTCGCCGTTGGTCGGGTTGACCGATGCCAACGCCGCCGCCGGACCGCCCCCGGGGTAACAGACAGAGCACCCGTCAACCGCTTCTTGGGCGCGTTGCTGAAGCTGGGGGTCAATCGCTGTATAGGCTTTGAGGCCGCCGTTGCGGACGGTGTTGATCCCGTACTTGTTGATCAGTTCCTGCTGGACGAGGTCAAACAGGAACGGGTCCCTGATCGTCTGGTACTTGTGGCCAGGGTGCAGCCCGAGCCCTCGATGAACGGCGGTTTCGTACTGCGCGGTGCTTATGTACCCCTGTTCTTCCATCACCTTAAGCACCTCGTTGCGCCGTTCGAGAGCCGCCTTGGGGTCGATGAAAGGGTTGTATTCAGAAGGTGCCTGGGGAAGACCGGCGATCATCGCCGCCTCCCTCAGGTTAAGGTCGCGGGCCGGCTTACCAAAGTAGGTCTGCGCCGCCGCCTCCGCACCAACTGCGGTCTCCCCGTCCACCGTCCCGTAGGGCGCGGTGTTGAGGTAGGCGGTGAGGATCCAGTTCTTGGAGTGCGCTTCCTCCTCCTCTTCGGCGAGGTGCGCTTCGATCAGCTTTCGCCTGATCGTGTCTTCGGGGTGTTGGATGTAGAGATCGCGAACGAGCTGCTGCGTGATAGTCGAGGCGCCCTGCACGGGCTTGCCGCCAGCCAGCAGGTCCTTCCAGGCGGCCCGGGCAATGCCAGCCGGATCGATGCCCCCGTGGTGGTAGAAGTTCTTGTCCTCGATCGCGATCGTCGCGTCCTTTAGCAGCTGAGGCAAAGCGCGCGAGGGGACCGGCTGGCGGATGTTGCTGGAGGGGATGAAGCCGATCAGGCTGCCGTCGGCAGCGTAGATCGCCGATGAGCGCCCCTTCTGCACCGGTTTGAGGCTCGATAGTGGCGGTGCGGAGTCATAGACCTTGATCGCCCAGCTCGCCGCCACCCCGCCGGCGATCACGAGCAGCCCGGCAAAGATCGCGGTGCCAAGCAGAAGCTTCTTCTTCCAGCTGGCACCGTGCAACCTCCGTTGCCGTCGTCTACTCGTCGTCATCCTCGAAATTGTAGGCGGGAGGCTGATTCCCTCCTTCCCCTCAGGGGATTGGGATGGGTCAGCCGGCTCCGCGGCGGAGGGCCCGGGTCCGGCGAGTGTGAGAATCGAAACTCCCGATCGAGAGGAGACGCAATGGGCACCGCATCACCCACCACCGACCTCCCAACTAGGCGGCTCGGCGACTCTGAGCTTGAGGTTTCGATCGTCGGTCTTGGCTGCAACAACTTCGGCCGGCGCCTTGACCTGGAGGGCACGACCGCAGTTGTGCAAGCCGCGCTCGAGGCCGGGGTGACTCTGTTTGACACTGCCGATATCTACGGCGGAGCGGGGGCCAGCGAGCGGCTTATGGGTGAGGCCCTCGGGGGTAGGCGGAGCGAGTACCTGATCGCGACAAAGTTCGGGATGCAGATGAGCGGCGCTGACGGCGTTCCCGATGCCCCCCGGGGCTCGCGCGATTACATTCGCTGGGCGATCGAGGGCTCGCTGAAGCGGCTCGGAGTTGATCGGATCGATCTCTACCAGTACCACCGACCCGACGGTGTCACTCCGATCGCGGAGACATTGGCGGCAATGGACGAGCTGGTCCGCGAGGGACTCGTCGGCGCGATCGGCTGCTCCAACTTCAGCGCAGTCCAGCTCGAGGAGGCAGAGCGCGTGGCCCGCGAGCGCGGGCTGGCTCGCTTTGTCACCCTCCAGAACAGCTATAGCCTGCTCGAACGGGGGATCGAGGCCGACGTTGCGCCTGCCTGCGAGCGCCTTGGAGTCTCAATCCTGCCCTATTTCCCCCTCGCGAGCGGATTGCTCAGCGGCAAGTACAGACGGGGGCAGCGCGGACCGCAGGGCAGCCGTCTCGGCGGCGGTGAGAGCGCTGGCAGCAATGAGCAGTTCGACGTAGTCGAGGCTCTCGAAACCTTTGCGGCCGGGTACGGCGTCGGCCTGCTCGACGTAGCAATCGCTGGCCTTGCCGCGCAGCCGGCGGTCGGCTCGGTGATCGCTGGCGCGACTCGGCCCGAGCAGGTCCGTGCCAACGTCGCCGCCGTCCTCAGCTGGATCCCTAGCGCCGATGCCCTAGCCGAGCTGGACCAGATTGCGCCGACTCCGCGCCGCTAAGCTCCGCGCCGCTTCAGCTGCTTGGCGAGACGGCGCATCGCCTTGCCGTTGGCGCGGCGGGTGAAGGCGCGGGTCAGCGGCGGGGCAAGGCGTTCCAGGCGCGATGCATCGACCCAAGCCAGCTCGAAGGAGACCTTCGTTCCGCCGTCCGGTAGCCCGACGAGCTGGTAGGTGCCGCGGGTGCGCCGCTTGCCGTTCGTACCCGTCCCGTCCTCCACGATTCGGCCCGCCCCGGCCTCGACCACAACAAACTCGGTCCAGTCCTGGGAGCCGGTGACGTTCGCCCGTGCCCGCGCCCGGGCGCCGACCCCACGCCTGGGACCCGAAAACTTCCAGTCGGTCAGCATGTGGCCCATGAACTCCTTGTGATTGGCGAGCACTTCGAGGAACTCGAAGACCTCCCCGACCGGCCTGGGCACGGTTGTGGAAACGATCACGGGTTTCATCACCGCGATCCTTTCAGCTTCAGTTGTCGTTGCGCAGGCGCGGGCGAGCTGAAGCTAACCGGAGTTAGCGCCTCCGAGGCCCCACGGTGCGACGATCAGAAGCTTCCATGCGCTTTCCAGGCGACGCAGCAGGAAGAGTGGATTGGAAATCTGCACAAATGCCGTGGCCTCGACCGGCTCAAAGCGCATCGTCCAGCGCTCCGAGCTCAGGGCGACATCTCCGGCCGGCAGCATCGTGCGCAGTTGAATCTGGATATTAGGCCGCATCTGGATGAACTGAGCGAGGATGTGGCGGATCTCCCTGCGGCCGTGGATGACGGTGGCATCGGGGGTGAGAAAAGAGGCCTCACGCGCAACGCAGGAAGCGGCAGCGGCTAGATCTCGAGAGCAAAGCGCCTGGACAAAGCTAACGAGCACCTGCTCTGGGGCAGCATAGGACGCTGGCTCGCCCAGCATGACCCCCTCAGGGAGTACCGGGGGGTCGGAGGCTGTCATGCGGGCTACCCCCGCACCCGACAGGGCTTGAGGAATTCCCCGGTGAGGTAGGTCCCCCCCTGGAATTCGAATTCGCCCCTGGCCTGCAGGTGGCCGGTTTCACAGCGGGCGTTGACGTAGGAGTAGTGGCGGCCCCTGTAGCTCCATTTGCGGCCGATCGTCAGGTGACCGGAGATCGGGACGCCGGCACCGCCGGCGATCGGCGGGATCGTGCCTTTGGTCCGGTAGCCGTAGACGCCGTCGTGGATCCGTTCGATCACGATCGATACGACGTAGGTGCTGGGGACGGGGACCGTGATGTAGGCGTGGCCGAGGACGGTCGGGTCGCCGTGCTTGGGCGGCCCGTTAAAGAGGGTGAGCGGCGAGCTGACCGGAATCGGGGCCGATTCGGGGAACTGGACGATCGCCTTGCCCTCGCCCTCGCCGACGATCGCCTTGGGGCAGGCGTGGCGTGCCTCGGCGGTGGTGGTCGCCGCTAGCTTGCCCGCCGTGCAGCGGGCCAGGCCGGTGGTCTGCACCGAGCCGTGGCGGTCGAACTCGATCGTCAGCGTCTTTAGGATCGGCGGCAGGGCGCCGGAGGTGGTCGAGATCGAGCCGCCGCCGTGCAGGGTGATCGGGGCGTTTTCGTGCTTGGGGAGGGAGGTGGGGGTAAAGCCGCCTTCGGCCTCGACGATGATCTGCCCGGCGGTGAGCTTCAGCGCGTAGGCGCTGGCCGCGGCGGTCAGGGCGAGCAGGGTCAGCGCCAGGGCGATCAGGGTCTTCTTTTGCATCCTCTCCTCCTCCCGGACGGGCGTGGGTTAGGGGGTTGAGCTAGCTCTCAGCGCAGCGGCAGTTCTCGATCCAGCTTCGGCGAGCGCGCCCGTGACGATCGTCCGCAACGCGTCGGCTAGCCCCTCGGCGTCATCGCGGCCGGCGCCGAGCTGGCGTACGCCGATCCCGGTGATCACCGCGACGACGACGCGAGCGTGACGGTCGGCGCCCGGCACGCCTAACGCCTCCAGCGCGGCGGCGGCAAGGCCTTCGTAGGCTGCAAAGCAGCGGCGGGACGCATCCTGCAGCGCTGGCTCGCGCGAGGCGCGCAGGTGTAGCTCCAACTCGGCGACATGCTCAGGACTGGCGATGCTCTCTGAAGCGATTCGTTGCACCTCGGCCCCGACCTCGCCGCGACTTGGCGGAGGGCGACGAGACCGAAGCCCATTGGCGATTTCTTCCAGGCGATCCACCTCCTCCTCCACGTAGAGCAGCAGGCACTCGCGCAGCAGCTCCTCCTGACTGGGAAAGTGGTAGGTCAATGAGCCAAGCGAAACTCCAGCAGCCATTGCCAACCTTCGGTTGCTGATCGCGCCTATCCCCTCGGCGCCGATCAACTCGAAGGCGACGCGGAGGATGTGCTCGCGGGTGTCGGACGCCTTGCGTCTGTCGTGAGTGGATCGAGTGGACGTCGCCATGGCTATCAGCCGCAATCGGCCATCCGCCGTTCGTCCTGTCGTTCGGTCGAACGACCTAGAAGGTTATCAATCCTGCCCTCCTGGCAAGGATGGCCGGGGTCTTCCAGCGATCGCCAGTTCTTCAGCTTGAGGTCGCTCGGGCCTTCGCCGAGCTGAAGTCACGACGCTCCTTTAGCCTCTGCGACGGTGGATGCGCTCGCCCGCACGCTGGGGCTCGTCCTCGACACCCAACCGGAAAGGGTGCCCTCACCCGGCAACCCTGCACCTGCCCGAAAGGAAGCGGGTGATCCGACGGCCGCCTGCGAGGTAATAGGTTCCCTCGGCTGCGAGAAAGGAGGCGGCACTGAAGCCCTTGGGGGCCGGGCAGCCGGCGCTGATCAGGCTTCGCCTCCTGCCTCGATAGGAATAGATTCGGTGCAGCGTCAGGCGGAATCCAGTCGCATAGCCCCAGTTCACGGCCACTTGCGGCATCTGCACCGACAAACTGGTGCCAAACGTTCCATGCCGACGGCGGGAGACATTCAAGACCAGAACCCGGGAGGTTGGCACCGGTTCGATGCCGTACACCTGGGCGAGGATGACGGGCCGACCGCGCAGGGTGGAGTTAAAAGCGAGCAGCTTCCCCCGTGCTGGGAAGGGGGCCTCGCTGGGGATTGCGATGTGGGCGGTGAAGCGCCCGACGCCAATCAGCGCCCGGCGACAGGACGCCAGGGCCTGCTTGGTGGTGCTTGCCTCGATCCAAGAACGACGACAGAGCGGGATACCGACTGTGGAAAACCTTCCTTCGTGGTTGATCGAGATCGTGACCCGTTCCAGCCGCGGCGGTTCGTGGCCATTGATCGCCCGCAGGGATCCCGCCATGTGCAGTTCAACCGGCGCTGTATGGGTGCGGGGCAGCGCATTCGGCGTGAGCCAACCGTGAAACGATGCGCGGACGCTCGGTCCGGAGAAGATTTCAGCGCGCCCTGACGGGGGGCCGAGGGCGAGCACGGCGGTGAGGAGCAGCGCGCAGGAAATGAGGGCGGCGTACAGCCGGTATGACCGGCCTGGCGGGGTGTTAATCAACGGGCCCTCCTACTCAGCCGCGCCCTCAAATGAATTTCGACAGGTCTGAGCGGCAGTAGTTG
>CAVROX010000005.1:0-349020 GCA_963722965.1 uncultured Solirubrobacterales bacterium
GGGAAGAGGGCTCTCCCCTACCGCACCAACGGATAGACGCAGTAGTAGGAGGATTCGCCGTTGGCGTCAAATTCATAGGGAGGCCCGACGCCGTCGACGACGACGGTCTTTTCAAGGCTGCCCGAGCCGACCGTGCCGTAGAGGGCGTCGGTGAACTGGTGCTGGTCGGGGCTGGCGTTGGTGCCGAGGTTGAGGATCCCTTGGCCGTGTAGAGCTCAAGCGGGGTCGGCAGGTAGCCGCCCTTGGCCGCGCAGGCTTCGGCGGCTGCTTCGACGCCTTTGACGGCGGGTTTGAGTGGGAGTCAAAGCAGAGGCCGCGGATCAGGGTGGTGTCCCTGCGGGCAGGAGGCTTCGTGCTTGTCAAGCTTCTGGGCTTCGGCGGCGTTGGCGGCGTTTGCCGGCCGGGGGACGGTGCCGAGGGCTGACATGTTGATGTTTTGGCCGGTGATCGTCGCTTCGGCGATTTTGCCGCCGGTGATCGTGCGTTGGCGATCTTGCCGTCGGTCACCGCCTTGGCCTTCAGCTGGCGGGTGCCGACGGAGTTGCGGGGGACGCTGAAGGCGGCGTAGGCGCCAGCCAGGAGGCGACGAACAGCGCGATGCATGGCGATGACGTTCGCGTAGGGCAGCTTGGCTCTTAGCTTTGCCGCTTCATCTCTTTCTAGCTCCTTGCTCGCTCTCTTGGCGTTGCTTTCAAGGTCGCGAGCTCCCGAAGGTAAAACCGGCTTTGACTCTCAAAGGCTCGATTGGTTCGCCGTGCTCAGCCTCGCCCGTGGGCTCGGTGGCGCAGCTTGTGGCGCTTGTGCTTCTTTGCCTTGCAGGCGGTCTTGGCCTTGACCTGCTGGGTGATCGACTTGCCGTTTTGGCCGTTCGAGCTGACACGGCGACCACCGGGCTTGCCGCGCAGAGGCTTTCGGTGTTTGCGAGGTAGCCCTGCTCGCCGCCGTAGAGGGTGAGGCGGAAGTGGCCGATCGGGACGTCGGGGATCACCGGGATCGACGTTTTGCAGGCGCCCGCCGGAGACCGTCGTGGATTCGCCCTGGGGCATCACCGTCACCTGGCCGCCGAGGATGAAGACGACGTGGGGCAGGACGCCGTCGCCGAAGCCAGAGACCGCGTAGGCGAGGCCCTCCAGGGGCTTTTCGAGCAGCGGGGTTTCGTCTATGACGGTGCCGATCGCCGCCTTGCCCTTGCACTGGTCTGCGGCCAGTTCGGCTTTGGTAGCAGAGGTTGCCAAGGTGTTCCTGGTCGATCTCAAAGGCTTTGGGCAGGGTGACGGTGACCGATTTGATGTTGGCGTCGCCGGGGTTGGTGTTGAGGTCGAACTGCAGGCTCGGGTCCTTGCCGCGGGCGGTCGAACTTGTGGCCGCCGAGCTGGGTGATCGTCATCTTCGGGGGTGAAGCCGAGCGTGGCGCAGTTGACTGCGTGGAAGTAGGAGGAGAAGCCGACCGCGGTGCCCTGGTCGCCGATCCCTTCGGAGCCGACCGAGAAGGGCGAGCAGTTGGTCGGGTTGATCATGAAGTGTTCGCGGTTGATGTTGACCTGGATTTCGCGCATCCGCATCGGGATGCCGCCGATGATCTCCGGCACCGTTTCTGAGTCGGCGATCACGTGGGCGTCGGAGGGGTCGATGTGGAGGGCGACGCGGACGACGACGGTGCCGTAGTCATAGGGCCCGGCCAGGGCCGGGGTGATCGCGACGAGGCTCAGCGGGGCGCCCTGGAAGGGGCCGGCCAGGTAGATCTTGCCGACCGCGTGGAAGGGGTGGATGCCGGGGCCGGCGGCGACGTTGGAGGTGCCGATTTCAGAGGACGCCGGGCAGCTCGGGTCGGCCTGCTCGACTTCGGCCCAGGGTGTTGGCCGCCGCGGCGATGTCTGCTTCGGGGCAGTAGGTGACGCCGTGCAGGTTGGCGGTCAGGCCCGGGGGCATGGTGAAGTTGAGCTTGCCGAGGTACTGGTCGCCGTCTTCGCGGTTGAGCTTCAGGGTGAAGGAGCGAAGGCGCCGGCGAGCGGGGTTGGACGGTCCCGGCTTCGAGGGTCGGGTTGAAGGGGCGGATCTGGCCCGGGCATTCGGCTCCGTGGGGGCCGGATTCGAGGCCGAAGACCTGAGTCGAGTATCGTGTTCGGGCAGCGATTCGTTCCAGGGGAAGAAGTCGGCGCTGATCGGTGTAGATCGTGCAGGCGATCGGGGTCGCCATCAGCGCCCGTTCGCCGGAGAAGAGGTGCAGCTCGAAGTCTTCGAAGGGAACCTGGGGGAGGTTTTCGAAGTAGGCGCGTCACCTGGCCGGTTTCGGGGTTGGGCTTGAACGAGCCGACCAGCTTGACGTTCATGCCGAAGCCCGAGGCGATCAGGAAGAGACGGTACTGGTTGCCGGGTTCGGGCTCGCCGATGTAGACGGAGCCTGTCGAGCGGCCCGTTCAGGGCCGGCGAGCCGATCTAGAAGGTGCCGATCTTGGAGTTGTCGGGGCATTCGGCCGGGCCTTCTGAGCCGAAGTTGGCCTGGGCGTCGGTGCAGGCGCTCTGTCCGTCGGCGGCGTCGGGGTTGATCGTGAGACCCGGGGGCAGGGTGACGGTGGCCGATTTGATCTCCGAGGGAGAGGCGGCAAAGCCCTCGAACTGGGGGGCACTCAGCTCGAGGTTAAGGCCCGAGGGCGAGTCGGTTTCGGTGGTGGTCGGGCTGGCCTAGAGGACCGGTTTGAAGATCTCATTGTTCGCAGCCGGTCGATCGCCGGGTAGCTGGATTCTCGCCTCGGAGCGGTGTTCGGGGTCCTGGTAGGTCTGGACTTCAAGTGTCGTGGTCAGCGGTTGCCCGGTGCAGGTGGTCGGGTTGTCGGTGAGCGGGTTGACCGGGATGCTCGACCGGGTTTCGTTCAGAGATGCAGCTGGTATTCGGTGAGACCTGCACAGCCGGCGGGGTGCCGGGCGAGCCTTTGGGGAAGCGTTCGGCATTGTGGCTGCTTCGGCTGGGAATCCCCAGAAGGTCAGTTCTAGGCCGCGCCAGCGGCGTAAGCTGGGTGATGTCCGACACCGTAAAGCGAAGCCCATAGTCTGTGCCGGTGCGGACCGTCGACCGGGATCGCGATCGGAATGTCAAGGGTAGGCACGATGAAGGCGAAGAGGGCAGTCTGTCCGGCCCGGGCACAAGGTCATAGAGCGGCGCGGTGCCCGAGAAGGTATCTTGGGTTGCCTTCGTAGTTGGCGTGGACGTGATCAGGCCGGCCTGTGAGTTGGCGGGGCATTGTTCGAGGGCGAAATCAGAGGAGGTGCACTCGGTGATCGCATTGGTGTTTCCAAAGACGCCCTGGGGCGCATTGAAGGTCACGTTCTGGGCTGATTCCGGTTCGCCAGGGTTTTCGAGTTCGAAGGAGGTCTTAAGGTCGGGGTGACCACCTGCCTGCGATGTCGAGTCACTGGTTGTGAAGGATTGGCGATCCCCTCGCTCGCCGGGCGGGAGCCGGCAAACGAGCGGTAAACGAAAACAAGCGCTACAGCTCCCGCGACGAGCACGCGTCTAGCACAATGGCGGCGTCACGTGCGACCTCCGCGCTTCTGTGGGCCATCCGTCGCTTGTGGTGGCGCTTTATCTTGTGGTGCTTACGGACACACTTGCCGTTCCTAAATTCGAAACCCGTTCTGCACTTTCTCGTGGTCGCTAGTGCGTCGCCATAGTTCCCTTAAGCGTGCTAAGATTGACGGGGGAGGAGCCTTGCTGCCGGGCCCATGACACTCATCCGAGGAGGCACATTGCCGGCGCTATGGGAACTTCGAGGAAGCCGCCTTCCGCACGTGCGTCATAGATCTTGACCATCGGCCGTTTTGATCCTGGGGAACGAGCGTGTCGCGGGTAAAGAAGTAGACGTCGGTGCCGTCGGCGCTGACGCTGAGAAGCTCGAGTCGAAGGGGCTGGTGCCGGTGGAGATCAAGGCGACGCAGTCGCCCCCCAGAGCAAAGTAGTCTGGGCTTTCGGGTGGCAGGTGCCGGTGCCCCCGGGCTCCCACTCATAGACGTTTTCCTTGTCGGCGGCCCGCGGGACGAGGGCGTCGGTCGGAGTTGAAGAAGACGCTGCCGTCTTCGGCGAGGCTGAGGCCGTTGGCGGCGAGGGTCGCGTCGCCGGGGCGTCGGCGTTGGTCGGATCGCAGGAGGCGCAGGTCAGATTGCCTGTCAGGCCGGCGTCGTAGCGATAGATCTCGGAGTAGCCGGCGTTTTCGTAGTCGGTGAGCGGCTGGGTCGTGCTGAAGACGGCGAATTCCCCGCTCGGGGTGACCTGGAAGTCGGCGGTCTTTCGCACCTCGGCTTCCTTGACCGAGTCGAGCACCAGCGGGTCTTCGGGGCTAGCGTGGCGATGAAGAGCGGGGTGGATCGGGGGCGGCGAGGTAGAGGTTGGGCTGGTTTTGCGACGCCATTGGACGAGACCGTCGAGGCAGCTTCGGGAGAGAGGAAGTAGATCGAGCCATATTCGGCTGCCACGCCGCCGCCGCCGCCGATCGCGACGGCGCCGCAGTTGGCTTCGGCTCCGACCGTATTCCAGTGCGGGGTCCGTTGGATTTGAACCGGATCGCAGGCGTCGGTGTTGCCGGTGCCTTCGATCCGTGTGGAGATCCGGGTGGAGGGTGGCGCCAGATTCCGAGACTTCGGCCTCATAGATATCCGCGCTGGTGTCGGTGTCCTGGTTGGTCGCAGTGTGCAGCGCGTCTTTGGTCGTGAAGAAAACCTTGGAGCCGTCCGCGGTCATGCCGTCGAAGAGGACGCCGTTTGACGCGCCGGGGGTGAGTTCGATCGATTTGGTCGAGTCGTCGATGTCCATGTAGAGGCGCCAGTAGACGTTGCCGTCGGCGTCTGTCGGCGACCTTCTGGCCGAGGAGGATGTGGGTGCCATTCTCGGAGATGTCGAGCTCGGCGATCCCGTTGGAGTCTGTTGGGGAGTCGCATGCGCCTGCTGCCTTGGAGGCAGGAAAGGGGCTGAGCCCGCTCACCTCCGGGGGTATTGGAGACGACGTGGGTTTCGTCGGTGTTCAGGTTGCGGTCATAGATCGAGACTTCGCCGTTTGAGTTGCCGCCTTCGGCGAACTTCGAGGTCGAGCCGAAGATCAGGTGTTCGCCGTTGGCGGAGAGGTCTTTGGCGATGTAGCCGTCGGGGGTGGCGGTGGGGCCTGGTTCGAAGCCCGGCGCGGGCGCCATGCCCTGGACGAGTTCGCCACTCGGCGAGGCGCACCGGGATGCCGGTGTAGCCGCCTTCAAAGCATGGCGAGCAGCCGCCGGGGCCGCCGAAGGCGAAGGTTTCGAGGCCCGCGTCGGCGCCGGAGGGGACCGAGGAGAAGGGTTGCTGGCGAAGGGGTCGTTGGCGGGGATGCCGACGTATTCGGTGGACCAGCCTTCCTTGCCGCGGGTGGCGATGTAGGGGTCGACGCCCTTGTTGGTCGGGTGGCCGGTGCCCGGGGATGCCGCCGTCGTGGACGCCGTAGAGGACCCGGGGGGGATTCTCGGCGGCGGGATACCCGCGTAAGGGGTCTCGCCCGGGACCAAGTCGGACTCGACGTCATAGCCGCCGGCGTTGGCGGCGGAGACGAGCTCGTAGGCGCGGCAGTCGAGGAGCAGGGCGGCGCCGGTCTGCTGGCGGGCGAGGGCGTTGGGGCAGGTTTCGTGAAGTTGTTTCGGGAATGGATAGGTCGTGAAGACGGCGTCGTAACCTCCCGTGCCGAGTTTGTTCGTCGCGACGACGCGGTAGTGGTAGGTGGTGCCCTGGGAGAGGCCGGTGAGCGGGACACTGACGCTCAGATAGGAGTTCCCAGAGCCCATTTCAATTTCGGTAGCCGGAACGCTTGTGCAGGGATTGGAAGAGCAATCGGCCGGACCGTATTCGAAATGATATGTCGTCGGCTTGCCGCCAGGGTTAACCTGGGCACTAATGACTGCGCTTTCAGAGTGCACCTGGTTCGCTTGCTCTCGCCTTATCAGCGGGACGCTGGCTGACGTCGTAACCACTTCGTCTGAACCATCGCTGGTTCCCTGGCTGTTGGACGCGACGATGCGATAGTGATACGTGGTGGCCGGGCTAAGGCCAGCAAGGTCGAAGTGGACGTGAGTCGTACCGCTCGCCGATCCGGCATCAACCGGTAGGGACGTCGTATTGCCATAGGTGGTAGTCGGGCCCCATTCGAAGTAGTATTCGGTTTTTTCGCCGTTGGGGTTAAACGAGCCGTTCAACGTAGCGCTCGTTCCGGTCAGATTCGTTGGCGCGTCCGTGCTCAGATCCAACACGTAACTGGGAGAGAACTCCCGATCCTTACCGAAATAGGTTCCGTGGCCGCTTGTAGCAGCGAGACGATAATGGTAGGTAGTATTGGTGGTGAGACCGGAGAGTTCAGCGGATACGGGCGTCCCGGCAGTGATCGGAGTGGTCTGTTGGCAGGGAACGCTGCCGGAACTGTATTCGGTGGTCGTACCGTATTCAAAGGAGCACGCGGTAATGTTTCCTCGACCATCAGGATTGACATTTCCATTGACGGTGACGGTGTTTGTGGTAACTCCCGAAACTGATTCAGTTTTCAAGAGTGGATTGACAGGGGCGAACACCGCGACGTCGCCGCCATTGGTATTCGCCACGTAGGCATCATCAGATTTCGCGTCGAAGGATATACCGACAGGGGCTTCGTAGGGGGAGGACAGTTCACCACTGCCAAAGGAATCGAGGGCCGGACACGCCTGATCGCAGTTCGATTCGAAGTGATAGACGGTTGATTCACAGCTAAAGCCACGGCAACTGCTATGAACAACATAGAGATCGTTGGTCGAAGGATCGATGGCACCACCCTGAATGTATTCTCCGTTTCCTCCGTGTTGGTCGGGTTCACCGAGCGGGACGCCCGTATCAGAGAACTTTCCGACACGACCGCATGAATTGCAGAGGCCGCTGTAGAGGTTGTCTTCGTCATCGACGGCGAACCCTGGTGCATCATCGATATACGGGGGTCCGAAACTGCTGTTGAGCGCTCCGTCCTGAAAGTACCAGTAGACGGGTCCGTACGACTGGTCTTCTACTCCACCCAGCAAGAAGAGGTTGCCGCTGGAATCAACAGTGATGTCTCTCAGCTGTCCGAAGCCGGTGAGTTGGCCGTTGGCGGTTCCGCCTGGGCCGTTGTTGCCCCAAGTCGCGATTAGGTTGCCGTTTTCGTCGAATTTGGAGACGATGCTGCCCCCCTTGCGGCCGACGTAGATGTCACCCGCCGAAGGACCTTCAGAGGAGTCGACCACGACAAAGGTCGGGGCTTCAAAATCACCCGGAGAATGGCCTGCAGTACCGGTTTGACAGGTGTCGTGCGAAGCAGCGGTGCAGACATTGCCGCCCGTCGTTTTGTCGACGTCCTCGCCGAACATCAGGATGAATTCACCGGAGGGGCTGAACTTCTCGACGCGGTTGTTATCGGTATCCGCTACGTAGACATCTCCGTTCGAGGCACCACCGGAGTTATCGACGGCGACGCCGGTGGGGCTTGAGAGCGGATAGGGGTTTTTTGGAGTGGAGCCTTCGGCTCCGAAGTATGTTTCGAAGATATGACTAGGTCCGGGACTAGCAAGAGCTGGAGAGGCGGGGAGGCCCATCGCGACAACAGCTACCCCGACGGCGCAGAGGGCCGCTCTGCAGCTCAGGTGCCGCCAGCAGGTGGGGACCCGGCGACTCGCGTCCACGGAGGGCCTACCTCCATCTCCTGTACAGCGCCGCATCAAGGACGTACCGCTCCTCTCTTGGCTCGGTGGTGCTTTCTAAGTCCATGATGTACGGTTTGCCTGCGCTTTTTGGCTTTGGAGCAGGACGTTTGGAGTGCCTGCTTCTGGTCCATGGTCTTTTCGTTTTGGCCTGTCATCTGAACCTGGATGTACTCAGTAGCGGCACAAAGGTTTGTTGAGTTTTCGACTAGACCCTTGCTGCCGCCGTCGAGGCTCAGGGTGAACTTGGTTACCGGCGCGTCGGGTACTGATTCAAACGTGGTGCGCAGTCGTTCGTGGACGCTATCAACGTGACCTACCAAGGCGATGTCGACCTGGCCATTCAACTCGGCGACAATGTCCGGGAGCTTTCGACCGGAGGTGCGGAGATATACGGGACCTTCGAGAGGCTTCCCAAGGAGTGGGGTTTCGGCCTGGGCGAAACCGATATCCGATCCCGAGGGGCAACGTTCGCCCGGAGTCGAGCCTTCGGCGAACTGAACGCGGGTGCATGGAGTCTTGAGGTGGGCATTATCGAGGAACTCTGAGTGGGGCAAGGTGACCGAGGTTCGGGCGACGTTGGCTTCGCCAGGGCTGGTCTTAAGGGTTGCGATGAGGGCGGGGTTACCGGTGTGCTTGGTGGCGCCCGAGGCCCTGAGGGCGAGCTTGGGGGTGAAGGGGAGGGTGCCGCACTCCGCGACTTGGAAGGGGTAGCTGAGGTTCGCCTGGGAACCTTCGATCCCGCCAACGGTGGCTTCGATCGAGAAGGGGTCGCAATTAGTCGGGTTGAGAGTGAAGTTGGAGCGGTTCAGATCGATAAGGATGGAGCGGAGACGAAGAGGTATGCCTTCAACTATCTGGGGCAGCGGGTCGGAAACGGCAGTGATCTGAGTGGTTTCGGGGTTGAGCTTGAGGGCGGCGCGAACGACGATGTTGCCGAAGTCATATGGACCCGAGACTGTTGGGGTAATGACGGCGAGGGAGAGGGGGGCGCCTTTGTAGGGGCCGGCGAGGTAGACCTTGCCGGCGAGGTAGACAGGATGGGTGCCGGCGCCGGCGCCGGTAGTAGCAGTCCCGATCTGGGAGGCCACAGGACAGCTTGGGTTCGCCTCCTCTGCATGACCCGAGTGGGTCGGTTGGGCCGCTTCTTCGAGGGCGTGATCGGAGCAATACGGAACTCCGGCCAGGGTCGCGAGGACACCAGGCGGAGTCGTGACAGTCAGCGAGCTGAGATCCTGTTCGCCGTCGTTTCTGGTCAGTTCTAGGGCAAAGGGGACGTGGGCGCCGGCGGTGTTATCGGGGGGGCCCGCTTGGAAGCCGGGTTTGAGAGGCAGCGTCGAGCCCGGGCACGTCGTTCCAGCGGGACCCGAGTCAAGGCTGAAAAGCTGGGTGGCGCTCTGTTCGGCAAGGGTTCCGTCCCAGGGTGTAAACGTGCTTTCCACGGCGTAGGTTTCGCAGCGGGTCGGGGTAGCCAGCAAACTGCCTTCGGAGCCGAAGAAGTGCAAGTTCATCACGGTCAGAGGGCTCTGCGGCAATTCCGGGAAGGAGACCGTTAGCCGACCGGTCCTAGGATTGGCCTTTACGTTACCGGCCAGCTTGATGTGAGTGGCGAAGCCGTCAGCGGTAACAAAGATCCGGTAGGGGTTGCCCGGCTTGGGTTCGGCAATATAGACGGAGCCCGGCAACGCTGCCGGTAGGGCCGAGCTTTCAAGCAAGGCGGTACCGACTCGCGAGTATTCCGGGCACTGCGCTTCTTCGGTGGAAGCAAACGGACCAAGGTGTGCCTGGGCTTCCGTACACGCCGTCTTTCCGTCGGCCGCACTGGCGTTGATCGTCAGACCGGGCGGAAGGTTAACGGTCAGATCACGAATCTCCGACGGCGACGGCGTATTTGGGCTGAGCTCCTGGGGGACACTCAGGTCGGTTTCGAGCCCCGAGGGCGAGTCGGTCTCTGTAGTGGTCGGCTGGGCACTCAGACTGGGATTAAAGCTGAGTTGGTCACAACCCGTAGTTTCGGGCCACGGCGCCGTCATTTCTCCAGTCGTCCCGTCGTAGCTGAGTGCTTCCACTCTCGAGCTGAGTGGACCAGAGCACGATGTAGGATTCTGGAGAAATGGAACAGGCGGGCTGTTGGAGGCATAGTGTTCGGCCGGGACCCCCCATATTTCCTGGGAGTACGATATCAGCGGTAACAGCTGCTCAATACCATTAGTGGAAGCATCTAGGCCGTAATCCGTGCCTGTTCGCGCGCTCAGCACCGTGTACACAGGAGTATTAAAAAGCGGTGTCAACCATCCGTACACTCCTGCCTGGTTAGGTTTGGGCACGAGATTGTAGACAGCGGTGGGAAGTGGGCCAAACGGAAAGTAACCCTGAAAATCCACCGTCGGCGACGCCGTGCCAATTCTCGAGTCGCCTGGGCACTCTTCCCGAATGAAGTCTGCATCACTGCATTGGGGAGTAGCGTGTGGGTTGCCAATCAACCCAGCAGGAAGATGAACGTCTAGATTCTCAACGTTATTGCAATCACACGGAACGGATGGATTCGGGTATCCCGCGTCATCCGAAAAATCTTCAATCGCAAAATTGAAGGAAATATTAGGATGGGCTCCCGCCTGCGTTGTTGATGGAGTCGCACTGTATGAATAGATTGTAAACGCGTCTGCCATTCCGGCGATAAATAACAGACACACGCAGGTGGCGCAGGTAACAATTAGAGCAGCAACCCAACGCATCCTAACGATACTGTAAGAGTTGCGCTCTGTATCGTCATCAACGGGCCGCAAGCCGAGCTTTTGCGTACGATCGCTCCCAACGCCTGTTCCACGCAGAGTCATTCGCGCGCCATTCATCTGGTTGACTCCCGGCCTCGCATGACGGGCGTCCCCCCTTGTCCTTTAGCGTGCAGGTGCCGCCTTCCACGCTTATGGCCTCTCAGAGCGTGCACCTTGCCAGAACCTCGCCGTCGCCGTATGTGCCGGCGGCGAGGTGTCTTCTTGGTCATTCCGGTAGAGTCTGCGTTGCCGCCGGCGCCCAGATCGACCGTAGCACCGTAACCGGGATTGGTCGGCACCGCGCTAAGCGGCCCGTGACACTCATCTGCCGCGGCACACTGCGGCTGCTGCCCATTAAAGGGAAAGCCGCCATCGGTACGAGCATCGTAGATCTTAAGCTCTTGACCGTTTAAGTCTTGACCAACTAGGACATCGGTCGTCGCGAAATAGACATCAGTTCCATTCGCGCTGACCCCAATTAGCCCGGGAAGCGCAAGGTTACCGATATATCCTTCGGACCCAAATTGTGCCTGTCCGGTCCCCGCCGTGATCAGCCGTGGCCTGCCGTTCACGTACTCGTACACGTCCTCCGAGTTATCGGTGTCATTGGAAACCAGGGCGTTTTCCGTAAAGAAAAACGTCCGGCCGTCATTCGTCATAAACAGTCCGTCCTGTGAGCCGTAGGTTTCATGCGTCGGTGGTTCACCATCGGGATTGCAAGAGGCACACGTGATCCGGCCCGTCCCTGGCGTGAACTCGTATGCCTCGCTGTAACCAGCGTTGCTGAAACCAGTGATCTGGCTCCTCGTAAAGAACGCCATGTGGCTGCCGTCGGGGGAAACCTCGATCCGGCTGATCCCTCCAGATGAGAGTGTAGTCACGTACTGAATGGTGCCTTGGTGGTAAAAGTACAGGTTTTCGAGACCTTCCACTCCCTTTGTGCCGTCCAGCAGGGCGGGTGAGAGGAAATAGATATCGCCTGCTTCAGAGGCAATGTAGCTGTCTGAGATGCTGTTCCCCCCCCTTCCAGTCACCTCTCCTTCATAGTCTTCACCGTAGGGAATAAAGTTGACAGGTACTGTGTCGCAATTTGATGTCCACGATGCGTTGCAAGCGGTGCTCGTATCGGTTCCCCCATTAGGTTTGGAAATTAAGGTAAGGGGGTCACCTTCTTCGGCACCGCGCTGGCTCCACATATATAGCTCAGTGTTACCGTGTGTGTCTTCACCTTCGATGAGTTCTTCGGCTGACGTTATGAATATCTCCGATCCTCCTGCGGCCATACCCAGGTAATTCACAACGTGTTTTGGGGCGATCTCATAGGTGACAGCGTCGCCGATCCGCATATAGAGTTGGCCAGTTCCGCACACCGGCGCCAGCTGAAGGACGCCGCCGCACAGGCCTCCTCCCACAGTCATCAGGATGTGCGATCCGTCTGACGAGGCCTGTAGCGGCTCGGCACCTTCGATGATTTCGCCCATGGACGTACGAGACGCGATAGAGATTTCATCGGTGCTCGTATCGTCGTCGTAGATATCGCCCGGTACACCGCCCGGGGAAAAAATGATGTTCGAGCCAAAAATGTAGTGGTGCAAGTCAGACGAGGTGATCTGCTCTCCATTGAAGCCTTCACCGCCCGCCACGACGCCGAGGTCCGTCGGCCAGCGATCCACCAACTTCCCAGTACTCGTGTTCCACACGTAAGGTGCCCAGCTTGCGCCTTCACCTGGGCCCGCACGGGTATATTCGCCGGCCCATGGAGGATGGCCGTCGTTCCAGTCCACGAGCTCCGACAGGCTGGGGTTGACCATGACACCCGGCTCACCGGTCAACGGTCCCGACTCTTCGTACGTCTGCAGCTCGGGTTGTCCGCCCAGCACGTCGGCCGTTGACGATGGTAGACCGACATATCTCGTTACCCAGCCGGTGTTGGTGCGTGTAGACGCGTACAGATCATCGTAGGTGTTCGACGGTTCTCCGCCACTGTCAGGGATCACACCCCAGGCGCCTGCAAATATGATCCGAGGGGGGTTCGTGGCGTACGCGCTGCTCGGCCCGGCCTGAGGGAAAATAACTGTATTGCCAGCTTCCGACGGGGAAACCAACTCATAAGCACGGCAATCAGGCAAGCTGTCTGAACCGGTCTGCTGCCGGAGCAATTCATTTGGGCACGCCGACGGATAGAATCCGAAGGTCTGGTCTTCGGAACTGTTCGTTCCCTCGGAGTTGCTCGCGACAACGCGGAAATGGTACGTCAGGCCTGATTCGAGACCTTCAACGTGCAAGGTAACCGGGACGGCGGTTGACCCTGCGCCGATATTCGTTTCCGGAGAGCTCGTGCCATACGCCGTCGATGTTCCGTATTCAAAACGGTAAGACGTTTCGCGACCCTCGGGATTAATTTTGGCCGAAAGGTTCGCGGATGTCGCTTTAACTTGAGACGTATAGACACCTTCGATCGTCGGTTCTTGAGCTCCACTCACAACAGCTTCGGGACTGTAAAGCGATTCGCCGCGTTCATTGTCGGCCACCAGTCGGTAGTGATAGTGAACTCCCTGCGCTATGTTGGATAGTTTGGCACTCACAGCTGAGGGATTATCGAACGGTGTTGACGGCGAACACGGCATAGAACCTAGTCCGAAGGATGAGGTATAGCCGTATTCGAAGTAGCAATTCGTCACCGTCGTACCGTTGCCGGTACCGGGATTGATATGACCGTCCACAGTAATTGACGTCGGTTCGATAGCTGTTGGTTCTGTGAGTTCAATCGTAGGCAAGACGAACGGAGAAAAGACCGTAACCTGGTTTGCGCCAGTATCGGCCGCATAGACAACTTCTGATGCAGTGTCGACTGAGATACCTTGCGCATTTTCCAGATGTGAAGATCCAAACGAGTTGGCGAACGTTTGACCTCCGTCAAGGAAGTGGCTGATGGAGCCGCCCCCAGCATCGACATACAGGTCATTAGTTGCAACATCGATGGCGAGCCCGGTGGGGTTTTCCTCAGCGGTACGGAATAGGGAGAGACCTGATTCATTCATTTTGGCAATATATCCGGGTATGCCATATATCCCAGACGTAGTCACCTTGTAGAGGTTCTCCTGGGCATCAACTGATATGCCGCTCTGTGCGATTTCCCGCCTCACCCCGAAATCTGATTCAAACGTCGTCAAGAAACTGGTGACGAAGTCACCGGATGATTCAAATCGAAACATTCTTTCGTCGGTGCTGTAGACGAAGAGGTTACCGGAACCATCGACGGTGATCCCCGCCAGCGGGCCGAACGCTTCCGCTGGTGAGCCTTCCAGGTCACCGTTCGAGCCCCATGCTGAAGTTAAATGACCTTCTTCGTTAAACTTAGAGACAGTATTGTCGCCGGTGTCGCCTACGTATACGTCTCCGGAGGATGGCCCAGGGGAATTGTCGACGGCGACGAAAGCGGGGGTCTCGAAAGACCCGGGTGGAGTCGAGGCGGTTGTACCTGCCTGGCACCTATCACCTGAAGCCGCAGTACAGACATTCTGTTCCGCCACCGGAGCCGTGGCTTTGACCTTGGTTTCATTCACTTCCTTTCCGAACATCAGAATAAATTCGCCCGTGGGGCTAAACTTCTCGATGCGATGGTTGCCAGTATCCGCGACGTATATGTCCCCGGTCGAATGGCCAGAAGAGTTGTCCACGGCAACGTCGGCGGGTCCACTCAGGGCGTCGGTGCCCGAACCGCTAAAAGCGGTCTTGAATTCATGACTGGTCGCAGCGATTGCAGGAGAGGTGAAAGTAAGTGTGAGCACGCTGGCCGCCCAAGCCAACAGAGCGGTAGCTGTCAGCACTGTTAGAGCACGCTTGCGCGCCATCACCCCTTCGTCCTTCGACCGCCGCAATCGGGTTTCAGTCCAGAGCATGCGTTACAGCCTCCGGCTTCTCGTAGACCTATGGTGCTTCGGCGTCTTCTTCTTCACGCATTTGCCATGTTTCAGCACGAATAGCTTCCGACACTTGACCTTGGGCGGCCCTTCTTCTTGTGTCAGCACTTCTTCAGATGCTGGCAAGGTAGTCAATGTCTGATCGAAACCTTGCGCCACACCATTCCCATTGGTAGCAACAATCCGAAAGTGGTAGGTTGTATCCGGCTCGAGCCCCGAAAGTCGGGCGCTAACCACATGGTCAACGGCATCTTCGCCGACGGATGCACTCTCGACCGTGCTGGCTCCATATCGTGATGTCGTCCCGAATTCAAAATGGTAGGTCGTCGGACTGAGCTCAGGATCAACCTCGGCAGTCAAAGTCGCCCCGGATGAAGCAATTTCACTTGCATCTGCTTCTCCGACCTTAGGGAGGTCGGGTGTAGTGAAAGTATGGTCGGGCCCGATCCTAGTACCCGCGAAATTCGTCGCAATTACCCGAAAATGATATGCCGTGCCCGGCTCCAGATCTGTGATTTCAGTGCCCACTGATTGATCGCTATTTTCGGTGCCCATGACGGCCTCAGGCGGCGTCTGTTCACCGTAGCTAGTAGTGGGACCGTACTGGAACCTATAGATGGTCAGGCCGTATCCCGGATTTATCACTGCACCGAGTGTGGCACTATGCTCCTGAACACCGTTGGCCGAGATCGATTCCACCTCAGGAAGGAGGGGCAGTGTCGTAACGGTCTGATCGGGGCCCACAGTCGTGCCCGCCACGGTAGTGACAGTGAAGCGAAAGTGATAAGTGGTCGCGATCGATAGATTCGTCAACTTGTTGGAGACTTCGCTCGCTCCAGAGAAATGGCCCGGTTCGCATGAACGACTACCGTCTGTATATTTGCCTTCTTCTGGCCCGTATTCGAACATACACGATGTAACTTCGCCACCGTTGACTGGATCAACTCTGGCATGCACGGTGACGTCAGTGGTTTCGGTCTCGCTTTTGGCTACAGAGTATTCATTCGCCGGGCGTGCCGTAATCCTAGGAAGGGTGAGGGTTTCCAGCGACCGTTCCGGCCCCATGGTTATGCCAACGGAGTTGCTGGCAACGATCCGGTAGTAGTAAGTCGTGGCTGGTTCCAAATTCGCGATCTCTACAGGGGGAGCAATAGTATGGCCGACGGGACTGCCGAGGGAAGTCGGCCGGATAGGTGTGACGGTCCCGTAGGCGGGACTTGGACCCCATTCAAAGTAGTATTCGGTTTCTTCTCCATTACCTTGGAGGGATCCATTCAACATCGCGGAGGTGCCGGTTAGTTTAGTGGCGGGTTCCGTTTCGAGGTCTTCAACGGCTGGCTGTGTTGTGAACTCTTCACTGTGGCCTGTGCTCGTTCCCACTGAGTTTGAGGCTGTGACACGGTAGTAATAAGTAGTATGAATCCGTAAGCCGCACTGTTTATAAGAGAGAGCTTCGTGGCTACTTGGCGATCCGGCGTCCTCTTCGGACGTGGTGCTTGCTCCGCTGAAGCCCGTGCTGTTGAACTGTTCCTGAGTTACATATTCAAAATCGTATTTGGTGTCTTCTCCGTTACCTTCAAACGAGCCGGTGAATGTTGCACAGATTCGGGAAACACCAGTTGCCGGTTCGGTTGTCAACCCGGGAACATAGTGCAGGGTGAAGGTGTAATCTTCGCCCGCGGATAGCAGGCCGTCGGCGTTGGAGGCGACAAGCCGATAATGCAGTTCGACTTCCCCGGGCAGACCGGCAACTTTCGCCGTAACCGTCTGGTTGCCGGAATAGGGGGTTGCCGGTTCACAGGGTGCCGATCCGAGGTTATATTCGGTGTTGGTGCCATATTCGAATTTGCACGTAGTAACTTCACCTCCACCAGCCGGTTCAATTTCCCCGTTCAGCGTTACCGAGGTCTGTCCTTGACTGGTGGGAGGACCTGTTGCGACGTTGGGCTCAATCCCTTCTTTGAAAACGGCGACCTCACCTGATCCCGTATTTGCGACATAAACGACCCCCGTCGACCCGTCAACACTGATCCCTTGAGCTCCATGCAGGTATCCGTTGCCGAACGAATCCAGTGACGTACAGTCTTGCCCACAGTTAAGTGCGAACTGCCTGACGAAATAGCCGCCTTGGACGACGTAAAGGTCATTAGTTGCCGGGTCGATTGTCAATCCGGACGCGTTGCCTTCACCGTCTGGTTCGCCAAGGTTTTCGCCGGTATCTGTGAACTTGGTGATTTCCGGCGAGCCGTCGGCCTTGTAGAGGTTGTCTTCGGAGTCAACGGCGAGCCCCGCTGAAGATGTGCCTCGGGGATGACCAAATTCGCTGTGGAAAACACCGCTTTCGTTGTACCAGTAATCTGATTCCGTCAAGACGAAGAGGTTTCCGTGATGATCAACGGCGATCCCGTTAAGCCCTCCAAAGCCAGATAGTTGACCTCCCGCTCCCCATGATTCAATCAGATTTCCCGTTTCGGTGAACTTCGAAACGGTGCCGTCGTTGGTGTCGCCAACGTAAACGTTTCCGGCTGACGTCCCAGATGAGTTGTCGACGGCGACAAAGGTCGGCGATTCGAATTCACCGGGACGTCCGCCTTGAGTCCCGGCCTGGCAGGTATCGCCCGATACCGCGGTGCAGACATTCGCGCCAGTCGTTTTATCGACATCCTTGCCGAACATCAGGATGAATTCGCCGGTGGGACTGAACTTCTCGACCCTATGGTTCGCAGGGTCAGAAACGTAAATGTCGTGCTGGGATGGTCCTGTTGAGTTGTCGACGGCGACATCAGCTGGATCTGAAAGTGGGTAGGGGTTTCCAGGGGATGAGCTGGAAGCGCCGAAAGACCCGATGAAGCCATGGGTTTTGTGGGCGAGCGCCGGCGCCGCAAATACGAGCAGCGTTCCAGCTCCCAAAGCGAGAATGGTTGACAACGCCGAAGCCCGATGGCGATATGTCAGCCTGCTCGGCCAGAGCAAGACTGTCGCTCCGGTTTTCTTGGCGAGTGAGTTATGGGAGCGGCCGATGGTCACGCCGAGGCTCCAGCAGATGTGATGGCGATTCCCGGGGTGGCTCCAGTGGCTTGAGCGCGAACAAAGGCCGCATCTGCGACGCTGAGCACGGCCAAGCCGAAGAGCGGACGACATTGTTTTTCGCGCTCGGCGTCGACCCTCCCGCTGCGATCGGGGCGAAGCCGGTCCCGGCAAGGACGCGACGAGAAAAAGCGCGCGGCGCTGTGGGGGGCGGTGGCGTGGCGGGCACCCACTTCAGAAAATGACCCGCTGCGGCGAGCGGACTCGAGCCTACGGGGAGAACGGCCAGTGCGCTTGAGGTCGTTTGCATGCTGCTCCTGAAGATCAGCTCCGTTTCGGAGCGGATCGGGTGACGCCGCCTCCCGGGGTGGGCGTAAAGGTGCCAGCTGGGAACAGACGCGGACGGCCCCTCCTCCGGGAAAGGGGAGCACCCTGGAATCGAGGGGGCCGCCCTCGCTGCCACCAGGAACCCGGAGAAGAGGGGTCCCACTGTCTGGAACCCGGCAAGAGTGGGTTCCAGTTGCGCCGTCAGCCAGGGAGGGAAGACGGGCGCAGCTCTGCGGAAGGCCGAAGAGGCCGGGAGAGAAGAGCACCCGGACACCGAGGCCCTGATGGCCATCGGTGGCGGTGAAGGCCGGCCCCAGTCCGGACGATGTCCTCATTCGATCTCTCCTCTGCCCGTTGGCCGGTGCTACCTCGCCCGATCCGCTTGCTGCGGATCCCCTGGCCCGGTACGGGCCGGCCGTTGGTTCTCTCCTGGTCTGGAACAATCCGGATCCCCAAACGGATCGGTTGCTCTTGGCCGCTGGGTATGAGAACAGACCCGGACCGATTTGTCAAGGGCCTCGGTCTAACTGTCTTTCGACGACTTTCTAGAGGTCAGCTAGACGGCTCTATAATCGCCGAATCTGCGAGGTTGGGAGCTGCGAAGGCCAGGCTATTCTAGCTGGTTGCGTACCAGGGAGTCGGGTGGCAAGAATGGCACTGAAAGACCTGGATAGCGCCGGTTATCGTCCCGCCCCAATGGTGCTAACGCCGTGGGGGGATGCCAGTCAATTGCGGGACAGAATGCTGCCGCCAGGGCGCGGTACGCCGCGCGAGGAGGCAGAAAAGAACCAGCGCGAGCGGCTGTTCGCGGCGACGGTGGCGACGGTCGCGGAAAAGGGCTACGACGCGACCACCGTTGGCGACCTGGTCGAGCTCTCCGGGGTTTCGCGCAGCGCCTTTTACCGGCACTTCTCCGACAAGCAGGCCTGCTTCCTCGCCGCCATCGAAGCCCTTGTGGAGCCGGCGCTGAAAACCGTGACGCTGGGGCTGGGAGATGGCGGGGAGCCCCTGGACCTGAAGGTAGCCAAGGGAGCGTTCGAAGCACTGATCGGCCAAATCGTGGCCCAGCCGGCAGCGTCAAAGATGTGCTTCGTAGAGGTCTACGCCGCGGGACCAGCGGGCGTTGCACTTGTCGACCGTACCCTTGACTCCTTCGAGTTGTTGGTGAAGCGACTTCTCGATTCGGTCCCCGGACACGAGGGAATGCCGGCGGAGATCGTCCGTGCCCTGATCGGCGGGATCCAGAAGGTGATCCACAAGCGCCTCTACCGAGGGGAGGAGAGTGAGCTCACCGAGCTGGCCCCGCAGCTCTGGGATTGGCTCTTCCGCTACCCGCCACCACTTGGCCCCTTGAAAGTAGCGCGGCGGCGCCAGCTCCGCGCACGGCCCTTTGAGGAGCGCCAGGTGGCCTCCAACCCGCCTGAGCGGCTGCTGCGCGCCCTGGCCGCCGTGGTCGCGGAAAAGGGCTACCCGGAGACGACCGTGGCGGAGATCGTCGAGCGGGCGAAGACCTCGCAGCGAACCTTCTATGAGCACTTCGCAAACCGCGAAGAGGCGATGGTCGCTGCGCTTGACAGCGGCTCGGCGCAGATGCTGGCAGCGGCGATGCCCGCCTTTCGCCGCGCCTCAGACTGGCAGCACGCGGTGCGCGATACCCAGGAGGCGATGTTCACCTTCGGCGTCGGAGAGCCCGAGTACGCGCGACTGGGCGCGGTCGAGATGTATGCGGCCGGGAAACGGGCACTGGAGCAGCGCGAGTCGGTGACCGAAATGATGGAGGGACTCTTGGCGCCCGGCTATGAGCTGAAACCCGATCTGCCGCCGATCACCGCCGAGGCAATCGGCGGGGCGCTGTATGCGCTCTTCTATGACCACGTAAAGCAGAAAGGTGCAGAGCGGCTGGCGGAGATGGTTCCCGCGGCCGTTTACGTAACGCTGGCGCCATTCCTGGGGGCCGAGGAAGCCTACGCGCTGGCGGTCGGGGAGAACGGCAAGGGGTGATGCAGCAAACGGCCCGGGAGAGTGGGAAGCTCCCCCGGGCCTTGAACGTTTGCTTTACAGGACCGTGCCGCACAGGGTGGACGGGACGGCCCAGGCTCAGTCGACTGAGTCCGCGGCCAGCCACTCCAGAAGAGGTGCTGTCCGCAGGTTTAGAGTAAATCAGAACAGATACGGACCAATCTGTCAAGCAAGGGCTGCGAATTTACTTTCTTTAAGCACAATAAATGAGACCTAGACATACCGTCGCCCCTGAAGTCTGGGCTGTGCTTAGCGCTCTGGGTGTTTATCGAGGTGCCGTCGTCCCTGCGGTCCGCCGTCAGCTGCACCGCTGGGAGCGGCTCGCGGCGAGGATCCCCGACCCCATTTTGCGAGCACACGCCCTCACCGCGCTGCGCGAGAAGGGCCGCAATGCCGAGGCGACCGCCGTCCTCGCCACGCTGGCCCCGCGCGCGAACCGGACCGTCGCGATCGAGGCAATGGTCTCCTTCCAGGTCGCCGTCGACTACCTCGACACCCTGGGTGAGCAGCCCGCGGCGGAGTCGCTCGCGAACGGCCTGCAGCTCCATCAGGCGCTGAGTGATGCGCTCGCGCCCGGGGAGCCCGGCTCCGACTGGTACAGGCTTCACCCCCAGGGCGAGGACGGCGGTTACCTGGGAGCTCTCGTTGCAGTTTGCCGGGCAACGGCGCGCTCGCTTCCCGCCCAGGCCGCCGCTCTGCCGACGGCCCGACGCGCCGCCGGCCGCTGCGCAGCAGGCCAGAGCCATACCCATGCCGCCGCGCTCGGCGACGTCGAGGGGTTGGAAGCCTGGGCCTCGCGGCTGAAGAGTCCGGGGGGGTACCGCTGGTGGGAGCTCGCCGCGGGGGCCAGCTCCTCAGTCGCCGTGCACGCTTTGATCGCAGCGGCGGCGGACTCCGCCGCGACGAGTGAGGAAACGGAACGGGTCGATGCCGCCTACTTCCCGCCGATCGGCGCGCTGACCGTGTTGCTAGACGATCTGATCGACCTCGAGGAGGACCGCGCCACCGGCGCCCACAACTACATCGCCTACTACAAGAGCAACCTGGATGCGGCCGAGCGGATCGCCTGGATCGCGCGGCGCGCCGCCGCGGCAACGGAGGTGCTCGGTCAAGCGCAACGCCACCGGGCCATCCTCGCCGGGGTCGCGGGCTTTTACCTGAGTGCGCCCGGAGCGCGGACCGCATACGCCCGCCCGATCCGCAGCCGAATGATCGCCTCGCTTGGCTTTGCTGTACGTCCGATCATTGCCACGATGCGTTTGAGTGGAGATGGCTGACGGCGGGGACCTGAGATACGTCGCGATCATCACCGACGGCAACGGTCGTTGGGCGCAGCGGCGAAAGCTGCCGGTCGACGCGGGTCACCGGGCGGGGGCCGAGAACGTCCGGTCGCGGCTGCGCGACGCCGTCGAGCTCGGGATCGGGGAGCTGAGCGTTTACGCGTTCTCGACGGAGAACTGGTCTCGACCGCCAGAGGAGGTGGGCGCCCTGATCGGGCTGCTCGCCCACTACATCGACAATGTGACGCCCGAACTTCACGAGCAGGGCGTCCGGTTGCGCTTCATCGGTGACCGCGGAAGCCGGGTTCCCGCGAGCCTGGTGGAGAAAATGGAATGGGCGGAGGAGCTGACCGCCGCAAACAGGCGGATCTGCTTCTTCGTTCCGTTCAACTACGGCGGCCGCGGGGAGATCGTCGAGGCCGCTGGTGCGTTTAACGGCACGACCGAGGAGGAGTTCCGGCGCTGCCTGTATGCGCCCGAGATGAACGACCCCGAGCTGGTGATCCGTACCGGCGGCGAGCGGCGCCTATCGAACTACCTGCTCTGGCAGGCCGCCCACTCGGAGCTGATCTTCCGCGATGAGCTGTGGCCTGACTTCTCGCGGGACTCCTTGAGGAGTCCATCGAGGAATATCAGCGGCGCAGGGGCTGAGCAGACCGAACCCCGCCTGGGTCAGGCGAGCGGGGGCAGGCCATCGAGCGGCGTGGAGGGCGTGGCGTAGGTGCGGCGAGGGATGCGGCCGGCGAGCCGGGCACCATGGCCGGCCTCGACCGCCCTGCGCAGGGCGGCGGCCATCGCCGCTGGGTCCTGGGCGCCAAAGATCGAGCTGGCGGCCATCACCGCCTCGCAGCCCAGCTCCAAGGCGAAGGCGGCGTCGGAGGCGGTCCCGATGCCTGCGTCGAGGATGACCGGGACCTCGGCGCGTTCGGCGATGATCGCGATGTTGTAGGGATTGCGGAGACCAGCACCCGAGCCGATTGGCGAGCCGAGAGGCATCACCGCTGCACAGCCGCAATCCTCGAGTCGGCGGGCGAGGATCGGGTCATCGCTGGCGTAGGGGAGGACGGTGAAGCCCTCGGCGACCAGCTGCTCTGCCGCGTCGAGGAGCTCGACCGCGTCGGGGTAGAGGGTGCGGTCGTCGCCGATCACCTCGAGCTTGATCCACTCGGTCTGAAACGCCTCCCGAGCCAGGCGGGCGGTTCGCACAGCGTCGCGCGCCGTGTAGCAACCGGCCGTGTTGGGCAGCGCGAAGAGGCCGAGCCGGTCGAGCACGTCGATCACCGACCCTTCGGCGGCTGGGTCGACCCGCCTCAGGGCCACGGTCACGATCTCAGCGCCGGAGGCAACGAGCGCGCTCTCCATCTGCTCGAGTGAGCGGAAACCACCGGTACCGGCGATCAGCCGTGAGGACCACTCCCGGCCGCCCAGCTCCCAGCTCTCAGCGCCGCCCCCGATCGCGGCGAGCACCTCCACCCGCTGGCCCGCGCGCAGCTCCGTCGCCGCCCACTCGGTGCGCGGGATGACCTCGCCGTCGAGGGCCGCCGCGAAGCCACGGGCGGGCGCTGCCCCCGCTGCGCGCACCGCGACCTCGAGCGTTGCACGGTCCGGCAGCTCCCGCTCCTCGCCGTTTAGCTCGATCCTCACACCGCCACCTCCTCCAGATCCTCCGCCACCCGCTCAGCAGTGAGCGGGGCGAGGAGGATGCCGTTTCGAAAGTGGCCGGTGGCGAGGAGGAGTCCATCGAGCGCGCCCGGCCCGATCAGCGGCAGGTTGTCCGGCGTCGCGGGTCGCAGCCCCGCCATCGCCTCGACCAGCTCCATCTCCGCGACCTCGGGCAGCAGGCGGTATGCCTCGCGCAAGAGCTCATGGACAGCACCGGCGGTGACCGCGGTGTCGAAACCGCGCTCCTCGACCGTGGCGCCGACGATCAGCCGGCCGTCCTCGCGCGGCACCAGGTAGACCCGCTCGGAGGAGAGGATCCGCCCGCACGCGGTCCCTTCAGCCCGACAGCGCAGCTCAACGATCTGGCCCTTAACCGGGCGGACCGGCGGGCGGGCGTCGGGGGGAAGCCACTCGGCGCAACCGGACCAGGCGCCCGCGGCCAGTACGACAGCGGCACCCCGCAGCTCTGCGCCGCCGGCTCGGACCCCTACCAACCGCTCGCCCTCGATCAGGGCTTCGTCGACTTCCGTATCGCTCCACACCTCGACTCCCACCGACGCGAGCCCTGCAAGCAGTGCCGCGGTCAGGGACCGTGGGTCGATCGCCGCCTCGCCCGCGGCATGCACGCCACCGTTGAAGGAGGGGGTGAGGCCGGGCTCGAGCTCCCGACAGCGACGAGGCGGAAGCCACTGCGCGCCCAGCCCAAGCTGGCGTTGGAGCTCGTGGACGCGTCGAAGCTCGGCCGCCTCGTCGCTGTCGAGCGCGATATGCAGGGCGCCCCGGCGCACGTAGCCGGTCGCCACCCCCGTTGCGCTCTCCAGTTCGGCGATGAAGTCCGGGTAGCGCTGGGCGGCGGCGAGGGTCAGCTCCAATAGTTCCGGCTCGCCGAAGGTCAGCTCGCCGACCGGTGCCAGCATCCCGGCGGCGACCCGCGTCGCCCCCGCCGGCGGCTCGGCGCGGTCGAGCACGATGACCCGCGCGCCGCGCTGGCTGGCACGCCAGGCGCAGCTGAGCCCGATGACTCCCGCTCCAACGACGATCGCGTCGTAACTTCGCTTCTCGGTCAAACTCTTTGCCTCCGCCGGCATTACCCGGATCAGGTCCAGACGGTCGGTGACCTCGATGCCACCCTCTCAGCCCCTTCGGCTCCCGTACGGTGTCGATGCTACCCCCCTCGCGGCCTCGCCCAGCCATAATCGACCGATGAGCCTTGCTCCTCCTGAGGCCGTCGGGCCACTGCGCCGCGAGCGGCTGCGCACCGCGCGCCTTTACTTCGTCTGCGACGCCCTTCCACGTGGCGAAGAGCCCGAGGCGCTGCTGCGCGCCGCGCTCGGCGGTGGCGTTGACATCGTGCAGTTGCGCGAGAAGAAGCTGGCGCGAGACGCGATCGAACGCTCGGCCCGGACCTTTCGCCGCCTATGTGACACCTACAGCGCACTCTTCATCGTCAACGACAACCCCCATCTGGCGATTGCCTGCGACTCTGACGGCGTCCACCTCGGTGAGGAGGACGCCACCGTTGAGCAGGCGCGTAAGGTGCTCGGACCCGAGGCGATCATCGGCCGCTCCACCCACTCTGAGGAGCAGATCGCGGCCTCCGCCGAGCTCGGGGTCGATTACATCAGCGTCGGACCAGTTTGGGAGACGCCCACGAAAGAGGGGCGGGCGGCGGTCGGCCTTTCCCTGGTCGAGCACGCGGCGGCAAACGCCACCCATCCCTTCTTCGCGATCGGCGGTATCAGCCCCGCAAACGCCGAGCAGGTGGTCAGGGCAGGTGCGCGGCGGCTTGGCGTCGTGCGGGCGATCCGAGACGCCAAAGACCCGGCCGCGGCGGCCGGCTCGCTGCGACGGGCCCTGGCCATCGTCGGCGAGGCGGCTCCCGGTGGATGAGCAACCGCGCAAGCGCAAGCGGCGGGGCCCGGCGCCGAGCCCGCGCGAGCGCATCGAGCGTGGCTATGCCCGTTCGGAGGAGCGAAACCGCGAAGTGCGCCAGAAACTGAAGCCGCTGGCCAAAGGCGAGCGTCCCCTGGTGGTGACGATCGGCGCGATCCTCTCAGCCGTCGTCTCGGCCTCGATCATCGCGGGATACCTGGCAGGAGTCCACGTCAATGGCGCTCAGCCAAAGCCGGCCCAGGTGGCGGCGCCGGCACTACTGATGGGGATCATGGCCTGGGGCATGTGGCGAGCGCGCTACTGGGCCGTGCTCGGGTTCCAGCTAATCCTCGTCTTCCTGATCTTCAGCGCCGTCTTCGGCCTCGCCGCGCAGGCGGCGACCGTGGCCCAGATCCTCGCCACCGGCGGCCTGCTCGCGGTCTCCGGCGCCTTCTTCTTTTTCATGGTCAAGGCGATGGCGAGAATCCAGATGCCCCAGCGCCTTCCCCGAGACTGACCTTCTATAGGCTCCCGGCTCAGTGGCGGATTCGTTCGACACGATCGTCATCGGCGGGGGCCCGGGCGGGTACGTCGCCGCGATTCGCTCGGCTCAGCTGGGCCGTAAGACAGCCGTGGTCGAGCGCGACAAGGCGGGTGGGCGCTGCCTCAACTACGCCTGCATCCCGGCGAAGACGCTCCTGCACACAGCGGAGCTCTACGACCAAGCCCAAAACAGTGCCGACCTGGGGCTGGTGGTGAAGGGCGCCTCGATCGACTGGGATGCACTGGGCAAGCGCCGCGCCGCCGTTTCGGACTCGCTCTCCAGCGGGGTGAAGATGCTCTGGGACAAGAACAAGGTCACCCTGATCGAGGGCACAGGCTCGCTCACCGCCGAGGGAAACGTAAGGGTCGGCGACCGCGCCTATGAGGCGGGCGCCGTGGTGCTCGCAAGCGGCTCGGTCTCGCTGCCGATCCCAGGGGTCGAGTTCGGCGACCGGGTTCTCGACACCTGGGGCGCATGGTCGCTGTCGGAGCTGCCGAAGAAGATCGCCGTCGTCGGCGCGGGCGCTTCTGGCTGTGAGATCGCCTCCGCCTACGCTCGCTTTGGCGCCGAGGTTCTGCTGATCGAGATGCTGGATCAGATCCTGCCCGCCGAGGACAAGGACGTGGTCCGCGTCGTCGAGCGCGTCTTCAAAAAACAGAACATCACGATCTCCACCGGAACACCGGTACAAAACGTCGAGGTGGGCAAGAGCTCCGTGAAGTTCGCCTATGGCGGTCAGTCGGCGGAGGTCAACTACCTGCTGATCGCCGGCGGCCGCGCCCCCGATACCGAGGGCTTGGGCCTGACCGAGGCCGGGGTCGAGCTGGAGGAGACGGGCAAGGTCCGGGTTGACCGCTACCAGCGGACCTCCAACCCCAAGGTCTACGCGATCGGCGACCTGGTCCACGCCAAGGCGCTCGCCCACAAGGCCTCTGAGGAGGGGGTCGTTGCCGTCGAGCATGCCGCCGGCGCCCCTACCGAGCCGGTCGACCAAAACCTCATCGCGGGCGCCACCTTCTGTCACCCCCAGGTAGCGAGCGTCGGGCTGACCGAGGTGGCAGCCAAAGAGGCCGGCCACGACGTCAAGGTCGGCAAGCTCAAACTGGGTGGCGTCGGCGCGGCGACCGTCTACGAGGACAAAGACGGTCTGGTAAAGCTCGTCGTCGACTCCGAGTACGGCGAGATCCTCGGTGCCCACATTGTCGGTAACCGCGCCTGCGACATGATCGCCGAGCTTGTCGCCGTAATGGCGCTGGAGGGCGGCTACCAGGAGCTGGCGCGGATCGTCCACCCCCACCCGACGATCTCCGAGGCGATCCTCGACGCGGCGCGCGCGGTGGACGGCTGGGCCATCCACGCCTGAGCTCGCCAGATCCCCCCTGATCGGTCCCCGGTCGCCTCCTCGGTGTGAGTTTGCGCTTCTCCGTGCTGCCCCCTGGCTCGCTGATCTGCTTGATTTCAGAACCCTTGATCGGTCAAGCGACGTTCTATTTCGACCTCGGCTCTCCATACGCCTATCTGGCAGCGGAGCGGATCAGTGGGCTCTTCGCCGAGGCCGGGCTCCAGCAGCCGGAGTGGCAGCCGGTCTTGCTCGGTGGACTGTTCAAACGCTTCGGTCGGGACTCCTGGGCCAATGGCCCAGGGCGCGCAGCGGGGATGGCGGAGGTCGAGCGACGTGCCCTGGCTTACGGGCTGCCGCCGCTCGCTTGGCCCGACCCCTGGCCCGGCAACACCCTGTTTGCGATGCGGGTTGCGACATTCGCCAAGCAGAGCGGCCGCACTGTCTCCTTCTCACTCGCAGCATTTCGGCAGGCCTTCGCCGCGGGGAACGACCTCTCTGACCGCGACAACGTGCTGATCGCCGCGGCTGCCTGTGAGCTGCATCCCAGGGCGCTGCTCAAGGCGGTGGAGACCACGCTCGTCAAGGGGGCGCTGCGCGAGGCTACCGATCGCGCCGCCGAACTTGGGGTGCATGGCGTCCCCGCCTTGGTCATCGCAGGCAGGGTGTTCTGGGGCGATGACCGAGTAGCGGAAGCGGTCGAAGCGGCAAGCTAAGGTCAGTTCGAATGGCTGACCTTCCCGACGCCGCCACCTGCTACGAGCTGCTCGCCCGGATGGCGCTGATCCGCCGCTTCGAGGAGGAGGCGGGACGGCAGTACCAGCGGGCCAAAGCGGGGGGATTCCTACACCTTGCGATCGGCGAGGAGGCAACGATCGTCGGCACCGCCTCGGTGATGGAGGAGCGGGACTATCTGATCGGCACCTACCGCACCCACGGCCACGCGATCGCCCGTGGCACCGAGCCGAGGCGGGTGATGGCGGAGCTATTTGGCCGAGTCGACGGGACCAGCGGCGGGCGCGGCGGCTCGATGCACATCTTCGACGGCGCTCACCGCTTCATGGGTGGCTATGGAATCGTTGGCGGCAATCTGCCGATCGCCGCCGGCCTCGCGCTCGCCTGCGAGTACAAGGGCGAGGACGCGGTCACCGTCTGCATGTTCGGCGACGGTGCCTCCAATGCCGGTAACTTCGGCGAGACGATGAACCTGGCGGCGCTGTGGAAGCTGCCCGTCCTCTTCATGGTCGAGAACAACCTCTATGGCATGGGAACCTCGGTCGAGCGCCACTCGGCTCAGACCGATCTCTCCAAAAAGGCCGAGGGATACGGGATAGCGGGTAAGCGGGTGGACGGGATGGACGTGATCGCGGTGCGCGATGGGGTTGCCGATGGGATTCGGCTCGCTCGCGAGGAGCGCCGACCGACGATCCTCGAGGCCTTCACCTACCGCTACCGCGGCCACTCCGCCGCCGACCCAGAGGTCTACCGCAAGCGGGAGGAGGTCGAAGAGTGGCAGCAAAGGGACCCGATCGAGGCCTTCGCTCGGCGCTGCGTCGAGGCGGGGGTGCTGGGTGAGCGGGAGGTGCGGGAGGTGCGGGAGAGAGCCGAGCGGGAGGTGCGGGCGTCGGTCGAGTTTGCCGACGCCAGTCCCGAACCCGCCCTCGACACCCTCTATGAAAACCTCTACGTGCTCGACGGAGCCGCCGGCTGGTACGCGGTGGACGAGCGTAGCCCCCTCCCGCACCGCGGCGAGCACGAGGATCGGATGCCCGCGACGGCGCGCGAGTTGGCTGAGGCCGGGGCGGCCTACGGCGGGCAGCCCAACGGGCCGCTCCCCAATCCCCGCGTGGCCGGCGACCCCGAGGAGGGAGTTGAGCCGGAAGTCGCCGGGGAGATCGAGGGCTGATGGCCTCGATGATCCGCATGCGCGAGGCCCTGCGCGACGCGATCGCAGAGGAGATGCGCCGCGACGAGGCGGTCTTCGTAATGGGCGAGGACGTCGGGGTTTTTCAGGGGCCATTCAAGGTGACCGAGGGTCTCCTCGAGGAGTTCGGCGAGCGCCGCGTTCGCGACACTCCGATCTCCGAGAACACGATCGTCGGCGCCGGGATCGGCGCGGCGATGGCCGGGCTGCGGCCGATCGTCGAGCTGATGACGGTGAACTTCTCCCTGCTGGCACTGGACCAGATCGTCAACCATGCCGCCGCGATCCCCTACATGTTTCATGGGCAGGCGAGGGTGCCGATGGTGATCCGGATGCCGGGCGGGGGCGGGCACCAGCTCGGTCCCACCCACTCACACAGCTTCGAGGCGCTCTACCTCCAGGTACCCGGATTGCTCGTCGCTTGCCCGTCCACCCCCGCCGACGGCAAGGCGCTGTTGAAGGCGGCGATCCGTGACGACAACCCGGTGATCTTCATCGAGCACGAGAGCCTCTACGGATTGCGGGGCGAAGTTACCGACGGGGACCGGGCGCTGAGCTTCGGCGAGGCGGCGGTGCGGCGCGAGGGCAGCGACGTGACGATCGTCGCGGTGCTGAAGATGGCGCTGGTGGCAGAGCGCGCCGCAACCCAGCTCTCTCACGAACACGGGATCGAGGCGGAGGTGATCGACCCTCGCACCCTGCGGCCGCTCGACCTCGACACGATCCTCGCGTCTGTGCGCAAAACAAATCGAGCGGTGATCGTCGAGGAGGGCTGGCCGCATGGCGGGGTGGGTGCCAACCTCTCGACCCTGATCACTGAGCAGGCCTTCGACCACCTCGATGCACCGGTTCAGCGGGTGACCGGTGCCGACGTGCACATGCCTTACTCAAAGCGACTGGAGCAGGCAGCCATCCCCCACGAGGAGCACGTGGTGAAGGCAGCACTAGCCGTGCTGGAGGGCGCGATCTGATGGCCGATGTCGTAATGCCACGGCTGTCGGACTCGATGGATGAGGGGACGATCCTGCGGTGGCTGAAGAGCGTTGGGGATGCGGTGCAGGTGGGGGATGAGCTGGTGGAGATCGAGACCGACAAGGCAAACATGGCCTATGAAAGCGACCTGGCGGGGACCCTGACCGAGATCCTGGCCGAGGAGGGAGAGACGCTTCCGATCGGAGCTCCGATCGCGCGCGTGGGAGACGCTGGCGAGGCAACGAATCCCCTCGCTGGGAAAGAGTCGCCGCTGGGGCCAGCGGCGAGGGCGAGCGCCAGACCGTCGAGGGCCCCCAGCCCGAGCACCAGCCGCCAGAAAGCATCACCGGTGGCCCGCCGGGTCGCCGGTGAGAAGGGAGCCGACCTTTCCCAAATCCAAGGGACCGGCCCGGGGGGCGCATCGTCAAGGCCGACGTCGAGAAGGCCATCGCAGGAAAACAGACTCCCGCCGCAGCCGCCGTCCGGCCTGGTGGTGGCCCCGAGCCCGAGACCCCCGAAACGGCCAAGGGACAGACGAGCTATCGGGAGTTGAGCAAGCTGCAGAGCACCATCGCGCGGCGGATGGCGGAGTCCAAGGCGACGGCTCCGCACTTTTACTTGGAAGCGGAGGTCGATATGAGCCGGTCGGTGGGGGCTCGGGGGCGGATCAAGGCTGCTGGCAGGGATGGCGAGCTAGTTCCCTCCTTCAACGACATGGTGGTCAAGGCCTGCGCGCGGGCGCTGCGCGAGCACCCGCTGGCCAACGGCGCCTACCGCGACGGGCGCGTCGAGCTCTACTCGCGGGTGAACGTCGGAGTGGCCGTCGCCGGGCCCGACGCCCTCGTCGTCCCCACGATCTTTGACGCCGACCGCAAGAGCCTGAGTGAGATCGCCTCGGAGTCACGCGCCCTGGCGCAGCGAGTTCGTGAGGGGCAGATCACCCCGCCCGAGCTGTCGGGCGCCACCTTCACCGTCTCCAACCTCGGGATGTATGGGATCGACCGCTTCTCGGCAGTGATCAATCCGCCACAGGCCGCGATCCTCGCGGTCGGAGCGATCAAAGAGCGTCCCGTGATCCGCAGCGGTGAGATCAACGCCGCCCACCTGATGCAGGTCACCCTCGCCTGCGACCATCGCATCCTCTATGGAGCCGAGGGAGCACAGTTCCTCGGCTCCATCCGCACCCTCCTGGAAGAGCCCCTGGCCCTAGCCCTGTGAGCAGCTTTCCCTTTCTTCTGTCAGAGCGCCCAGGGCGCCGCCCAGGGAGAAGTCGGCGCCCACCCGCAGGACACCCGCGTGGGCGGCGCGGACCTGGGTCCAATCGCCGCGCCGCAGCAGGCAGCCGGCGCCGCGTTCAATTGACCAGTAGGGGGTGAAGTTGACCCGGATCAGGAATTGGCCCGGCCGGGTCACGTCGAGGCCAAAGCCCTGGCGCCCGATCCAGATCGCCCGGGCGCTGCTCCCGCCCAACGGCCGGACCATCGGGTCGGGGTCGCGGACCGCGTAGACGCGCCAGTTGGCCGAGCGCCAACGTGGCAGCAGGTAGGGCGGGCGGCTGAGGATCAGCCGCTGCTCAGTGAGCGAGGAGTAGTCAAGTGGCGCGTTGGGCAGAGCGACGTAGGAGACGGCGTTTCGTCTCAGCCATTCGCTGTAGGAGCGGTTGGTGAGCGCGCCTTCGTCGTAGAAGATGTCATCCCGCGTCGTGTCGAGCTGGCGCAGCCAGCCGCGCGCCAGATCGAACTGGGGCGCCAGGTAGGCCGACTCCCAGTGATCGGCGGTCGGCGGTACCTCGATCCGCGTGCCCAGGGCACCGTGATCACGCAGCCACCTTGCGACCGGTTGGAAGTAAGCGGGCGCGGTCGCAGGATCGCCGGCGCTGCGGACGATCTGGCTGACGCTCGCCGTCACCTGCCAGTAGAGCCCCCCCAGCATGACCAGCGCCAGCACCCAGGCCGAGACGCGTGGGCGGTGGGCGAGGAGGGCGGCGGCGAGGACGGGGCCGCCGAACAGGGCTCCGAGCCGCACCGCGTTGCCGCCAACCGGGTTCGGCGCCAGCCACAGCAGCGTTGAGGCCAACACATAGCAGGCCAACGCCCAGCGCAACGGTCGCTCCTCGCGCGCCAGGCCCCGCGTCACATACAGCGCACCACCGCACCACAGCGGGATAGCGATGTAAGAGGAGAAGGCGAATGGGAACTGGCTCGATTCGGGGAAAGCGAGATTGGGAATGGCGGTGAGGATCAGCGCGAGCCCGGCGGCTGCGGTCGCAGTCCGATCCAACGGGCGGCCCCGCTCCACTAGCCCAGCGATGAGAACCCCGGCCAGGAAGACTGCGGCAACCGGGCTGGCCAGCGCGCAGCCCGCCGCGGCGGTGAGTGTCGACTTCGAGCGACCGCCCTGGAGGAGGCGCAGCGAGGCGAGCCCGAACGCCACTCCCAGCGCAAAGGTGAGCTGCCCCTCGGCGAGCAGCGTTACAACCCCGGCCGCAAACCACAGCGTCGCCCAGCGCGCCGCTGCCCCCCAGCGGTCGCGCACGAGTCCGTCGAAGAAGTAGGAGGAGGCGACGACGGCGAGTGCTCCCACCAGCTGCGGACCCAGCACCGAGGCCAGCGGCGGAAATATGACGCTGTAGGTGAGCAGGTAATGGCCCGCATACCAGGAGCCGTTCCAGATCGCCAGCCCCGCCCGCTGGAAGAGCTCGGTGCGGAAGACCTGCGCGGCAAGGTCGCCAACCTGGGGGTTCCAGGCCAACATCGCAGCGGCGAGGACCGCGCTGAGAGCCACGGCCGGGAGCCATTCGGGTCGGAGGGCCTTGGACTGGGCCATGGGAGGTGCCGCAAGGATAGAGCGAGACCGTGCAACGATTTCGAGGATGAGCGCTGAAGTCCTGGTTGTGCGGTGCGGTCTGGTCCCCTACGAGGAGGCCAGCGTCGCCCAACGGTGGCTCAGGGCGGCGCGGCAGGAGGGCGCGATCCCGGACGTGCTGCTCTTACTCGAGCACCCGCCGGTTTACACACGCGGCCGCCGTTCGGGCCCCGAGGAGCTACCGATGGCGGTCGAGTGGTATGAAATGCAGGGAATCGAGGTGCGAGACACCGACCGCGGCGGTCGCCTCACCTACCACGGCCCGGGCCAGCTGGTCGCCTACCCGATCGTCTCCCTGAAACCCTACGGTGACGACGTCCACGCGCACGTACGGCGGCTGGAGCAGGTGGCGGTCTCCTCGCTGGCCGAGCACGGGGTGGGGGCAACGACCATTGACGGCCTGACCGGGGTGTGGACCCGCGGTGAGCCGCGCAAGATCGGCTCGATCGGTGTCCACGTCAGCCGCGGCGTCACCACCCATGGCCTGGCAGTGAACGTCAACAACGACCTGCAGCCATTCGAGTGGATCGTGCCCTGCGGGATCGAGGGCTGCCAGGTCACATCCCTTGGCCGCGAGCTCGGTGCCGAACAGGACCTCGACGGGTTCGCCGACACCGTCTGCGCCCGATATGCAGATTCGTTTGAGCGGGTTCTGACCCCTGCCGACGCCCGCTGCCCTGGGACTCGACAGCGCTAGGCTCGGGGTCAGATGACCGAGACACCCCCACCGCCCGAAGGGCCCACCCACGTCACCCGCTCCCGTGCGAAGCCGGGGGGGGCGGCGGTCTCTGACGGTGCCATCCCCTTCCGCCGCACCCGCAAGCCACCCTGGCTAAAGGTCCCGGCTCCGGGGGGCCGCACCTACCGCCGGCTCAAGACCGATGATCGGCGCAGAGGGCCTGCACACGGTCTGCGAGGAGGCCAACTGCCCCAACGTCGGCGAGTGCTGGGAACGCGGCACCGCGACCTTCATGATCCTCGGCGACGTCTGCACCCGGCGCTGCGGCTTTTGCAACGTCAAGACCGGGGTACCAAGCTGGAACGACCCACTGGAGCCGCTGCGGGTCGCCAACCAGGTGAAGCGGATGGGGCTACGCCACGCGGTCATCACCTCGGTCGACCGCGACGACCTGCCCGATTACGGCGCGGGCGCATTCGCCGCCACGATCCGCTCGATCCGCGCGCAGGCCCCGGGTTGCAAGGTGGAGGTCCTGACCCCCGACTTCCGCGGCCAGGAGATGCCGCTGGCCAAGGTGATCCACGAGCGCCCTGATGTCTTCAACCACAACGTCGAGACGGTGCCGCGCCTTTACCCCAAGGCACGCCGCGGTTCTCAGTTCCTGCGCTCGGCCCGAATGCTGCGGCTGGCGAAGGAGATGGGTGGTGAGGAGATCCTCACCAAGTCGGGCCTGATGGTCGGCCTCGGCGAGTCCTTTGAAGAGATGGTCGAGACGTTCGGCATCCTGCGCGATCACCGCGTCCAGGTCCTGACCGTGGGCCAATACCTGCGCCCCACCGAGAACCACCTGCCGATCGATCGCTACTGGCACCCAAACGAGTTCGCGGCGCTGGAGAGGGCCGCCTATGAGATGGGCTTTGAGGCGGTGGCCGCCGGCCCTCTCGTCCGCAGCAGCTACCACGCCGACCAGAACCTGCCCGAGCGGGCTCTGGCTGGCTGAAATACTCAGCGCCGCGGCTTTAGCTCGGCCAGCGAGCGGGCGACCCCGAGCATCTGAGCGTTGCTGAGCACGCTCACGAGGGTGTTGTCGATCCAGTAGACGTTGTTGCCGGAATGCCAGGCGATCAGCCGGATGTGGCCGCCGTTGGTGAAGACCTGGAAGTGACGTCCGTTGAGGCTCACGGATTCGCTTGGCCCGCTGATGATCGGAGGGTTGGGCCAGCCGCGGATTCCTTGTAGGCCGAAGTAGGCGGTGTAGGCGCCGCCGGGTAGTTCCATGACCATTTTGTAGGCGCTGTGGCGATTACCGCTCTGATCGCGCAGCCCATAGGTTCGCGGGGGTTCCGCATAGCTCGAGCCGACCGGAAGCATCTTCGGATAAAAGACTGGGAAGCGGAGGCGGCTTTGGGCTTGCGACGCCATCTGGGCGCCGCTTTCGGCCGCATCGATGAGATCCGCCGCGGCCGGGATCCGGGCCCGCAGAACGCTTCCTTCGATGAGCGGACCTCGCGGTGCTCGCGGCCCCCAGGGGATGCGATTCGCTTCCCACCATCGGTCCGCTGCATGCCGAGAAACAGCCTGACGACGTGGTCGATGGCCGCCGGGCTGGCGGTCACGTAGTTGGGCCGGTTTTCCACCACCGGTTCCAAGATGGCGGGAAATGGGATCTGTTTGATCGAGTCGTTTCTGAGTTCGACGAACAGCTTCAGCAGTTCCAGGAGCTGTTCGGTCGAGTGCAGGTCGGACGTTGTGTATTTGGTGAAGATGTCGATCAACTGTGAGCGCTGGTCGATCAGCTGTTCTGTCGTAACCATCTGCCGTGCGTCGCGTAGGAACTGCTGCTGGCGTGCCTCGCGGACCAGGTCGGTGTCGGTATGGCGGTAGCGCACGAACTCCAGTGCCCTCGTCCCGCAGAGCTTCTGGTAGCCCGGTTCGATGTTGATTTCCGAATACTGTTCAGAAGGCGCAAGACCTTCGTTGGAGTGGTAGTAGCGACGGTCGACGTCCACGTAGACGCAGCCAATCGCGTCCACAGCCTTAGCGAATCCCTGGAAGTCGATGACGAACAGGTGGTTGACCGAAAGCCCGGTGACCTGCTTCAGCGTGCGCAGGGAGAGTTCGGGACCGCCGTCGGAGTAGGCGGCGTTGAACTTCCCGATTCCATAGCCGGGGATTTCGACTTTGAGATCGCGAGGGATCGAGAGCATGTTGATCGTGCTTTGGCTTGGGTCCAAGCGAACAAGGAGAACGGTGTCAGAGAGCCCATTCTTGGAGGTGCTGCTATTGGGACGGTGGTCGGAGCCGATCAGCAGGATCGTCTGCGGCCCACCGCTGTAGCCGTGGGCGAGGAACCTGTCGACCTTGCTGAGCCGGCCATTGTGGGCAAGTGCCTTGGCGATCCCACCCAGGTAATCCAGGACGTCGATCGAGGTCGCCGCGGCAGTGCTGATCACGATCAGCAGCGATGCGACCGTGAAGCGCAGCCACATACGGGGGCGCCTGGGCGGCGGGTCCTCGACAGGGGACCCCGGTGGTCGAGGAGGTGAGCTCAGGCCCCAACTTTTCAGCCAAAACCTCAAGATCTCTTAAGGTCTACCGGTCGGGGAAGTCGTTGGCTCAATCGAGCCGGCCGGGAGCGAACCGGCGACCTCCGGTTTGACAGCTCACGGGAGGTGGACGGTGGGTACAGGCTGCCCGCGCCGAGCTGCCTCGGCCTTCAGGCGGGGAGCGAGACGACGGCCCTTGCGCAGGAATCCGACCCTGCGCTGGAGCTTGTTCCCGGTCAGGCTCCAGTCGGCCAGGACGCGCTCGACCTGCAGATGAAGACCATTCTCTCCGTGGCCGAGGACACCCATAAGCGTGTGATTCTCCTGCGTGGTGAAGCGTTCGTCGTGCCCATGCAAGGTGAGACACGCTCGCCCCTCCGGCAACTCGGGAGCGCCGGGACCGACCTGAAGCGGCACCTGATCGCCCTGCAGCGCGGCTGCGGTGGCCGGAACGCAGATCGGGAAGCCGTCTTGATCCACTACGGTGAGGTCGGCCAAGGGTAGGCTCAGCAATGCACGCGAGGCGAGCTCGCGCCATTGTTGTGGCGGCTCGAGCCACGCTGGGGGCTGGCGCCCGGGAGGCGCCGGATCGGATTGCGGAATTCGGTCAGCGGGATCTGCCTGCCACTCTTCCGCCTCCCCGGCCAGGCTGCGGTCCGGCCACCAGCGCATGCGCAGCGCTGTGACCTCCACCCATATCCGCGCGTAGTAGAAGACCATCCGCCTCAGCAGCGCCTTGGGCTGTCCCTCGACAGAGGCCGGAAGCTTCATCACCGATTCGCGCGCATAGCGGTCGGTATTCGCCTGAAGGTCAGCATCGCGTACCGCGGCGTGACCCTGGACAAGGACCACCGGCCCGTCGCCAGCGCCAGCACCGATCGCGTCAGCGAAGAGCAGCGCAACCTTGGGATTTCGCCGCGCGCGCTCAGCCTTGGCAGGGTAGGTGAGGCCGGTGGAAACGTCGAGCGTGCCAGTCGCGGCGACATACGGCGTGGTGGGCACCGTGACAGGAGCGCCAGCACGCGTCAGCGTCGCATACTCGCAGGTGAGCGCCAGCTCGAAAACCTCAAGCAGCGCAGAAGGCCAGCCGGCGACCGGTACGTCCTGCGAACGCATGGGCGCAACCTACCGCCCCAGACGCGCACGACTGCATTCATGCGAGAATCCCGTGACGATCAGTCGCCTCGGTGACCGAGTGATCGTGAGGACTGTCGGCGTCAGAGGACCCTTTCGCCCTTGCGATCACCGCGCGATCGGATCTGCTTCAGCCTCAGCATGGGCCGCCGGTAGCTAGCCCGAGCCCAGTAGTAGGCCGAGACCTTCTGCGATCAAGCGTCCTGCGAGCTGCGGACCGGGAAGGTCGCGGTACCCAAATGTGGTACCCACACCAGCTAGGTAAGGCGTCTACAAGGACTGCGAGGTGCTGCTTTTTGACTCTGCTCTGCGGTTATTTGTTAGTGGAGCCAGCCGGGATCGAACCGGCGACCTCCGCCTTGCAAAGGCGGCGCTCTGCCAGCTGAGCTATGGCCCCGTCCCCAAATTCTAGGGGCGCCTTTAGCTACTTGGCGACCGCTCGCTTGTAGCGGGCCACGGAGAGGACGGCGAAGACCGCGGCGATGGCAACAGACCAGACCACCGCACCCCAGACGTCGTTGCCTGCCGGGGCGCCAAGGAAAAGGGCGCGCATCGCGTTGACGGTGATCGTGAAGGGATTGACTTCGGCGAAGGCCTGCAGCGCCGGTGGCATTGAGGAGACCGGGACGAAGGCAGAGGAGACGAAGGTGAGCGGGAAGATGATGATGAAGCCGAGCGATTGCGAGGCCTCCGGCGAGGACGAGGAAAGCCCGATGAAGGCGAAGACCCAGGAGAAGGCATATCCGTAGAGCAGCGCAAGCCCGACCCCTGCGATGACGTGGCTGGCGGGAGCGCTGAACGAAAAACCGGCGATCAGCCCGACCACGATCATCACCGCGAGGGAGATCGTGTTGGTGCCAACGTCGGCCAGGGTGCGGCCGGCGAGCACCGCGGCCCGCGACATCGGCAGCGAGCGGAAGCGGTCGACCAAGCCTTTCTTTAGGTCCTCGGAAAGCCCCAGGGCCGTAACGAAGCCGCCGAAGGACATCGTCTGCACGATGATCCCCGGAATCAGGTAATCGACGTATTCGTAGCCGGGTGTCCTGATCGCGCCGCCGAAGACGTAGACGAAGAGCAGCACGAACATGATCGGCTGCACGGTGAAGGAGAGCAGCAAATCGGGGGCGCGAGGGATGCGCATGAAGCTGCGCTTGGCCAACACAAGGGTGTCGGAGATGCTGTTGCGGAGCTCACTCACCGCTCCTCAGGCCCCCCACCGTCCTCCTCAGCCCGCTCCGCGGCATGCCCGTGAGTGTGAGGAATACGTCGTCGAGCGTCGGCCGGTGCAGCGCAACGTCTTCGATCTCGACCCCCGCGCCGTCCAATCGCCGCACCGCCTCGGCGATCGCGCCGTGGCGCTGGCGGAGCGGCACACTGAGGACGCCGCCGGTATGGGCCGGCCGCTCTGAGGCGATCGGCTCCAGGGCGGCGATCGCAGCCTCAACGTCAGGCTGCCGCTTCCAGCGTCACCTCGAGCCGCTCCCCACCGACGTGGTCCTTGAGCTCATCGGAGCTGCCGGCGGCGATCACGCGGCCGCGGTCGATCACCGAAATCCGGTCGGCGAGACGATCCGCCTCATCGAGGTACTGGGTGGTGAGTAGGACGGTGGTGCCCTCGGCGACGCGGGCTTCGATCGTCTCCCACAGACCGATCCGGCTACGCGGGTCCAGGCCAGTGGTCGGCTCGTCGAGGAAAATTACCGGTGGCTGAGCCACCAGCGCGGCGGCCAGGTCCAACCGACGCCGCATTCCGCCCGAGTAGGTGCGGACGAGTCGATCGGCAGCATCGCTGAGTTCGAATCGCTCCAACAGCTCGGCGGAGCGGCGGCGCGGCTCGCCCTTGGGCAGGTGGTACAGCCGTCCGACCATCTCAAGGTTCTCGGCCCCAGTCAGGTTTTCGTCGACCGCCGCGTACTGGCCGGCAAGTCCGATCTGAGTGCGCAGCTCAGACGCTTCGTGCTCGACGTCAAGCCCGGCTACCCGGGCGGTGCCGCCGTCGGGGCGCAGCAAGGTGGTGAGAATGCGCACAGCTGTCGTCTTGCCAGCGCCATTCGGGCCGAGCATCCCCAGTACCGTGCCAGTGCCAGCGCTTAGGTCGACCCCGTCCAGAGCACGTACCTCGCCGTAGGATTTGCGCAGACCGGTGGCTTCGATGGCGAGCTCGGGCATCGACGCAACCTACCGATTAGTGGGTGCCGCGCTCAGCGTCCGAGCTGAGCTAATCGTCGAAGTCGAAGTCCTTCGGCGGCTTTTGCTCAAACCACAGCTCGTCGTCTTCGCTGTCCTCGAGGAAGTCCGGCGTGTCTTCAAGGACATCGTCCTCGCTGTCGCGGTCGAGAAACCCGCGGGGCTCTCCTTCGTCCTCATCCTCCACCGCGAGGGCCTCAACGACCTCTTCCTCGTCCTCCTCCTCGATCACCGGCTCTGTGGCTGCCGGCGGCGGCTCGGCGCCCTTTGGGATCGGTGCCTCAAGCGCCTGATCCAGCTCCTCAGAAAGACGCTGCTCGTCAAAAAAGGCGTCCTCGTCCTCGTCCTCGAAGCCGCTGACGCCAACCTCCTCTCCAGACTCAGTCTCCTCCAAGCTGCCAAGGGGGTCGATCGGCGCCAGGCGTGGCTCGGCCAACTCCTCTTCGACCAGCTCCTCATCGGAGGGGGCTGTGGACTCAGACGACGCGATCTCCTCCTCGACATCGAACAGTTCGGTCGGCTGCTCGGCGATCGCGTGCCGCTCTTCGGTCGTCGGCGCCGGCGGCGGCTGCGAGGTCTCGGGCACGATCTCATGCTCGATCGCTGCTTGCTCTTCGGCGGCGGGCTCTGCGGCTTTCTGCTCGGGGGGAACCGGCGGCTCCTGGAGATCGGCGATTCCCGACGGCTCACGCCGAGACCGTGGCTCGCCGTCGGTCGCCGGCGGCTGCTCGACCTCGGGTGCCTTCTCCTCGACCCCGGGCGCCGCCATGAATTCGGTCGGTGCTTCGGCTAGAGAATCGTAGAGCTCTTCGGGTCCAGGCCGCGCGGGCGGCCCAAAGGCCTCGTCCTCCAGCTGCTTTAGCTCAGATGCCGCAGCGCCGTGCTGGCGCTTCAGCTCCAGATGCTCCCGTATTGCTTCGTCGAGAATGCCCATGCGCGCTGATCCTTCGGGAACCTAAAGCCTATGCGGTTATCCTTGCCGTTGCGAGGGCACTGGGACGATCCTCCCACCCCCGCCCGAGGGGCTATAGCTCAGCTGGCAGAGCGCCTGGATCGCACCCAGGAGGTCGGCGGTTCGAATCCGCCTAGCTCCATTCCAAGAAGTCCCTGCATCTTGCGCTTTCCGAAAGTCGCTGCAACCCAGACCGCCGGCCATCGGGTGGGACTTCCCAGGCACTAGTGCCTCGGGTGACTTCGAAGCGATATTGCAGGCGCTGATCACGCTCAGGACATCGGTAGTTCGAGTCCGCCTAGCTTCATTTCGAGAAGCGCTGTAAGTTGCGATTTGCCACAGTCCTGCAAGATGGACCGCCCCACATTGGCGGGGACGCTCCGACGTACAATTGCGCCGATCGACGATGGGCTCACGCGCCCTCAACTGCGCAGTGCCGAGGAGACTCGCGTTCGCGCTCGCGCTCGCCGCGGTGGGTGCGCTGTGGTTGGGGGCGAGCGCGCCGACTGCGCGGGCAGTGAGCCTCAGCCGGATGCAGACGAGCGTCTTCTACGCCCCATTCGACCTGCCCTTCTCTGGCGTGGGCGGCATCGCCGCCTCGCCCGACGGCGCCTACGTCTACGTCGGAAACGCAGGAGTCGTTAACCAGTACAGCGATTCGGGGGTCTGGCGGCAGACGTGGTCGACGACCTTCTCGAAGATCGGCGGGATTGCAACCGACCCATACGGCGACGTCTACGTCGCCGACGCGGGCGCCGGCAAGGTGCAGAAGTTCAGCGAGAACGGCGCCCACATTGCAACCTGGAGCGTCCCTGGCGTGCGCCAGATCGCTGCGGATGCGCGCGGGCACGTCTTCCTGCTCGTCAATGTGATCGTGGGAAACGTGGTCGACGTGCGCTCCTATGCCGGCAGCGACGAGGGCGCGTGGTCGGCGACGTTGCCGGGGAGCTGGTTCGGCTTTTCGGGATACGAACCGGCAACGACGAGCTCAATCGTCTCGCTTGCCAGCGACGGCGCCGGCAACATAGCGCTTAGCGGCTACTCCTCGCAGCGCCTGGAAGGCTCGGGGCCTGATTGCCACAGCGTCTTTGAAGCCGACCGGGGTAACGAATTCGAATATGACGACCCGCTCGTGAGCGGTGAGGTCGCGCGCTACAGCTACAACGGCACCCCACTCGCTGACTACTGGCTGAACAGCACCTCGGTCGCCTGCTATCCGGGCTGGCACAGCTACGGCGCCCCACTGTGGGCGGTCTTTCGCACCGGACGACGACTCTATCTGGTTGGCCCAGTACTACGGAGAATTCCTCGAAGACGCGACCCGCGGCGGCTACGGCCCAGTCACGACCTCGTTCGAAACGACGAGCACACCGGTGAGGAGCCACCTCCTCGGTCCGGCGACCTTCGATTGCCACGGCAACCTGTTCGTCGGCAGCGGCGATCACGTGACGGAGTTCTTCAACGCGAGCTACCTGGAATGTCCCCGCAAGTTGTCCACGTTTGCGCAGGTGGTGCTCGCGCCCGCGATCACCTTCGTTACTCAGACGGCGAAAGAAAAGAAGAAGTCAAAGACCCTTGACTTCGAAGCGGGCTGCCTCGGGCATGGCTGCACGATCAAAGTGACGGCGGACCTGAAGCTCCCGCACTGCCACCTGGGGCCGTGCCTCGTGCTGCTCTCCAGCAGGCACTTCACACTTAGCGGTGGGCGTGCGCACACGCTCTCCCTCGTACTGACACACGCCGAGGAACGCCACTTGCGGGGTGATCCGAGTCCGGAACTTGAGCTGAGCGCGCGCATGCTGCGCCACGGGAAATTATCTGGACCGACCTTCCGCGCCGGTAGCGGTCGCCCGCTGCTCGCCCGCAGCGCCGTCGCGATGAGCCTCTCCAGTCCGGGGCAGGCGGCGCTCGGGTCGCAAATCGCGCTCTCCGGCAAGCTTGACCTGGGTGGCGTCCACAGGCTGAGCCTTGCGATCCAGTCCCCCGGAGGCGGGCTCGCGCTGCAGCAAGTGCAAACGAGCTCCACCGGCGCGTTTGCGCTTGCCGTCGGCGCCTCCCTGCCGGGAACGTACACGTTCGCCGCGTCCTACGCGGGCGATCGCCTCCACGCGGCCGCAGGCGCGGGGGGCTCAACGTTCGTGCCCGCGCCGCCGGGCCACGCGGTGAAACCATCGACGGCGACGTCGCTTTCGCTCAGCTGCCGTGCGCTAAAAGAAGCCAAGCCTCACCTCACCGGCTCGATCACACCGGTGCTTGCGGAGATTCCGGTCACGGTTACTTACAAGTTCACGACCCCACCGAACCCCGAACCGCACGAAAAGGTCGACCATCTGAAAACGAACTCGGAAGGCAAGTTCGAAGACACGACCGAAAATGAACCACTGGAAAATACCGAGGGTGAAGCCATGGCTAGCTGGGAAGGGGAGCCGGGCTACGCCGCAGCGACGTCAAGTACATGCAAATGGACTGTCGAATGACCGCCTGCTGCCTTGCCCGTTTAGGAAAGCCCATGCAGGCACTGATCGCACCCAGGAGGTCGGCGGTTCGAATCTCGCCTAGCTCCATGTCAGACGCTAGTGCCTGAATGCGTGCATTACGGCCGTTTGGCTCGCTTTCTGAACGCGGCGCGGCCAGGATGACCCTGGTACACAGCGGTGGGCGAAGCGTTGGGGATGGCGCAACGATCGAAGGTGCCCCGGCTCCTAGCGAGCCCTCCGGGAAGCCTCAGAACGCGCGGTAGGAACTCTTCGTGATCATGAAGCCGTGATGCGAGCGGTTCGCGCAGCTAACCGCTCGCAAGCTGATCGTGCAGGTGACGTTGATCGGACCGATGCCCCACTGACGCCCTTGGCTGAGCGCCACCGCCTTGGTGCCGACGAAGGAGTCCTGGCTGAGCCGCGCGAGTGAGGGATGTCCAGTCGATCCGAGGAAGACGAAGCCGGGGTCACCGACGCCGCCGGCCTTAGGAGCCGGCACCGGCTTGGCGCTACAGAGCAGCTGCATTGGCGGCGAGTTGACCGGGTGGATCGCAACGCCACAGGTGACCTTCCCGCCCAACGCCGTCCACAGCTGCGCGCTCGATGTCGAGCCGAGGCCGGAGCAGATGGTGGACGCACCGCTCCATAGCATCCACGGCCCAAGCCTGCTGCCGGGACGTGAGGGCACGCGGACCGAGAGGCGGCGGTAGGCGAGCGGGCCGCCGGCCGTGCAGTGACCGAGGTCCGATGCGTGCAACTCGATAGTGACGAGGCCCGGGTAGAAGCCGCCATGTGGCTTGAAGATTGAACTCAGTCCCCGGCCTGTTGTGACCGAGTCACCCCAACCCGTCCAGTGGATGTGCGTCACCAGACCACTGGGATCGCCTCCGTTGAAGATCCTCGAGGGGTCCACCTTGCCCCAGCCGGCACCGTTCGGCTCAAAGCTCTGGGATCCGAGCACGGGCGCTCCCCCCGTGGGGGCCGCCAGTGAGTCGGCTGTTGGTCCGTACGCCACTGCCGAGGCCATAGCGCCGAGGGCCAGAAGCCCACATGAGGCTACGCAAGTCAAACGCTGCTTGCGTGCAGTCATGGGGCGACGTTACAGGCGCAAGGTCGATCACCTGGTCTCAGCAGCTCGGGATCCGGATGGCAAAGGACCAGATCTCGCGCATCTGCGGCGAGCTCGACGAGCCAGGGCGAGGCCTTCCGAGCGTGCCCGCAGGAGAGGCGCCTAGCGCTACCTGAGGCTCGACGTCAAGCACCTGAAGGTCAGGGATCGAGCGGCCACGTTCACTCCAAGGCGCTGATGGTCGCCTGCGCGGTCCACGAGAGCGGCCCCGCGCGAGGTGATCGGCATCGAGATCGCGCGAGTCTGAGACAGAGGCGAGCTGGGTCGCCTTCCTGCGCGAGCTGGAGCGCCGGCGGCCTAGGGCGGCGTGCAGGCTCGCCGTCTCTGACGATCACCTCGGCCTAAAGGCGGCGATCGCCTGGGTCCTCGGCTGCCCCTGGCAGCGCTGCACGGTGCACTTCATCCGCAACATGCTCGGCCACTGCAAGAAGCGGCCATCGCGACATGGTCGCCGCTGCGATGATCGAGGTCCACCACGCCGAGATCCTACCAGGATCAGTCGCTGCAACCAACCAGCAGGCGTCGGCAACGAACTCGCCACACTACCGCCTCGGACGACCAGCTCGGCTCGTGTCTAATGGAGCCTGTGCGGTCGATTGCGGATCGGATCGCCTTGCTCGAAATAGATCAGGCGCGGTGCGTCTGCACCCCCCGCCCTGGATGAAGGAGGAAGGCATTTGGCACTCCGCGAATCGGGCGCTCCCTGTACGCTTTTCGGCCACCCGCCAGTTTCCCAACGCTCGGGGAGCGATCCCAACCTATCCGCTAAGCCAGCGAGCCCCCTCGGAAGCCACCCACGCATCAAGAAAGGCCCCCTTGTCAGCCCAATCCCGCGCTCGCCCTCGACCGAGTCTGAACCCTCTCTGCTCGACCAAGCTGATCGCGAGTGCCGGCCTGCTTGCGGGCCTGATCTGGGCCTGCGGTATGGCGGCCTGGGCCTCGCCGGCGGCAGCCAACGATCTCTTCAACCTGGACTCACACGCAGTCTCCGCCGGCAACCTGATCGAAGACTCCGAGGGCAACGCCTATGTCAGCTGGCTCGACAGCGCGAGCGGCCCTCCTAACGAGATACCAAAATTCTGCAAGATCCCGGCGGGCGGCACCTGCACAAACCCAATCACCCTGCCGATCCCTGGAACCCCGGGCAAAAACGAACCCGACCAGGTTCATCCCGTCTTCGGCTCCGGCGATACCGTCTACGTCGTCGGCCCCAGCTATATCGGCAGCTCGGTGGTGATCTGGACCTCCACCAACGGCGGCGAAAGCTTCAACTCGGGCACCGTCAGTACCAGTGGCTATACAGACCAGGGTGAACCGAACAGCGTTCTTTTGTCCGGCTCTGAATTCCTGATCGGCACCTCGCACGTCGGCGTTGGCTTTGACGCCACGCCGGTCGGCGGCGGTGCCAGCAGTGGCTTTGACCTTAACGTAGAAAACGCCGTTTACTCGCTGGACGCGAGCCTTGGGCTGGCGAACCCGGGCAACCCGGTCGAGGTCTACTGGGAGTTCGTAAACACCTCGCCGATTGATTTCTCCCGCTACAAGGGCTCGGGGTCGCTGACCAGCGCAAGCGATTGGACAGAACCGGCCGTGGTCACCAAAGGCGAAGATCCCAGGCTCGCGGGTGGCAGCAGCGGGCTCTTCCTGGTCTCCGATGACATTTCCGGCGCAAGTAGCGAACCGGAAACGGTCGACGTTCGCAAATACACGGGCAGCGGCTTCGGAGGGCCGCTCACTCTCGTCAGTGAGCGAGCCTTCGGCGGTCAGACAGGCGGGGCGATCACCCAGTCCCCCGACGGCCATCTGGCGGTCGCCTGGCCGAGCGGCTCAGCCGGATCCGCGGTGATGCAGCTCTTCACCTCCGGCGACGGCGGGGCGAGCTTCGGACCAGCTACGGACATTGCCCATATCGGCTCTGGCTTCCTGGACGGTGACAACGCACAGATAAGCTTGAACAACAACGGTGGGGGTTGGCTCACCTATCGCGACTCCGAAGGCCTCCAGGTCGCCAATCTCAGCCCGCTCACCGGCCCCGCCCAGGAAACGCCTCCTCCATATTCCGGGAAGACACACACGATCACCACCCCCGTCGAAGGCAACCTGCTGACCCTGAAGGTGCCAGGCATGTGCCTTGAGGCCCTGCAGCCCTTCTACGTCGGGGTCGGGAAGAAGGCACGACACAGAATCGCCCGGGCACTACGCACCAAGATGAAGGTAGCAAAGGTCACCTTCTCCTTTAACGGCACGAAGAAAACGTTAAAGAAGAAGCCGTTCAGATGGCTAATCACCCCAGGACCGCTTACGCCGGGTCAGAAATACACCGTCAAGGCCCGGGTCACGGCATTGGTTAAGAAGCACGGTCACACAAAGCGAGTGGTGAAGACCCTGAAGGGGCAGGTTTCGGTCTGCTGAGGACGGAAGGGCGTTTGCGCCCTGCGGGCCACCGCACGCACGAACGTGGTAGCGCAATTGTGCCCCCCGCAGCGGTGTCGGGCAGTGTATAGAGGAGTGCCTCGTGCAGATTCCGCGGATTGCTTCGATGTGCGAGCGACAACATGCGGCGAACTGCTACAACAAGTGAGGAGGATCACTGCCGCTACCACCGCTCCAGTCGCGACGATGGCGGCCGCGAACTGCTCGGCGCTCATGTCGGTGAACCTCACGACACGTACATACATGGTCGGGTTCGGTAGGCGAAAACATATACAGAGTAACCCGGCTCGGCCAGCAGTTCTCGCTGCGCGGTCCGAGCAGGATTAGGCAGCGTCTTCAGCAGCCATCGCGAACAACTCGCCCGTGATACAGGCGGGGCAGATCAGGCTGTAAACCTCACTGGATTTGTCGGTCGTGATGCCCCAATCCATCGGAGGGGCATCACGGTTCGCCTCGGGGTTCGGCCGCTGGCAGATCATGCAGTGCTGATCTGGATGGTGATTCATCCTGCTCGCTCTCTGATCGACGTAACCGGCCCAGGAGAGGAGCCCGCATCGGTCAACCGTTGAGTCAGAGTTCTGACGCAAAGGAGGGATGTGGATGGTGAGCGCCGTCAGAACGTCTGTCCAATCCCCGGTCTGCCGCGTTGAGTTTGATCATGCGGCGCCGACCGTGGGTAGGTGCGACGCACGGCCCCGGTCTGCCCAGTGCGGTAGGCCGGGGGTCGCGTCGTTTCCCGCGCACCGGGATCCTTGCGGAATATCCCCGATGCGCCCGTCCAGCCAGTTGGTGACTCTTGGCCCGATGTCCGATCCCGCCATCTGTCCCCGATGCGAGCTGCCAGTCGGTGCCTATGAGCCCTTCGTCTGGCAGATGCCGAACGGCTCCCTGGTTGACTGTGGAGCGGTCCCCTACGGCTCAGATGCAGAAGCCACCCTCGACGCTGAGGGCAAGCGGTTACGTCGCGAGTGCGCTTCGGCGTAATAGCTCACAAAGGGCCGGGACTGTCAGGAGGAGTCGGCCCGCAGCCGGCGGGCTTCAAGCGGGGGCCAGCCTAACCGATCTGACCTCTCCCGCCCGACCATGCGATCGAGAGCCTGATGGGACAAGACCGGGCTGAATCATTGTCCAATCTGTCCGACTCCTTGAGCATGATTCCAGCCCGTGCATGGGGAAACTGCGCATCGGCATGAGCGCGCCGTGTTCGAAACCGATCGGCAGAGGATTCTCGGGGACGTAACCCTGCCACCGGAGGGCTACCAGAGCCGCTTTTCGGACGCCCTCAACCGCGACAATCTCCCGTTCATCGCTTTGACCGACGTCGAGATCACCTCGCTCGGCACTGGAAAGGTGATCGAGCGGCCGTTCATCGTTATCAACAAGGCCCATGTCCGGATCGCCTACACCGCGTAGCCGAATCCTTCAGCGAAAGGTGGCGACCTGACTTTGCGCCCCGCGGCTCAACGCGAGGGGGTAGCTGGCGGGAGTCAGGCACCTTCCCAGAATTCTGCGGGTGACATCACGTTTAAATGCGAATCGGGGCAGACTCACGTTTATGTGTCTAATAGTAATTACTCGTTTCGTGCAGCGCCGACTCCAAACGAGGATCGATGTCCACGACGGTTACGTGAAGTTGTGCGGGCGGGTCTGGCCACCCACAGATGGACCTAACGAGGGATGAGGTCAGGGCACCGACCCGGCACCGGGGTCCAAGATGCGAAGCGAACCGCATGGGACGGGCTCGACCATGTCAGCCATCAGGGTTGAGATGCCGCTGGGCGTAAAGAATCGCCCTAGGCCACTGCCTGACCGAAAAGCGCAACCCATTGAGTGCGGCTAGAGATTACGGCGCACCAACCGGTGGCCGAGGAAGCTAAAGGCTACAACTGCACAGTCCTTGTCTCCTTCGCGTCGAATTACGCTATAGAAATTGTCTGGTCGAGCAGTGTCCGGTGTCGATTTGCGATAGTAGAAGATTGAGTGGTGGGCTGGTCCGCAGTCGGTCTCGCACAATATCTTCTGGCTGAGAGTGCTCCCTTGTTCGAAGATATCATCCAAGAGCAACCTGATGTAGAGGCCCACGGCTTCATCGCAAATCAGAAATAGGGCGCCACTTGGTTTCAACACCCGGTGCATATCGGTCAGAGGAGTTGCCATCCAGTCGAAGTATTCGTTTACTCCGCCCGCCCAGCGGTTATCACCGGAATTTAGGTCGGCCCAACTGCTTTGCTGGATCCAGCTTGAAAAGAACGGCTGGTCGAGGTAGATCAGATCGATGCTTTCCGCGGGAACGCTGCCGAGCAGGCGGCGGCTATCTTCGCTGTAATCCACGCTCGCCTCGAGGCCGTGTGGCTTCAGGGTCGCGACCACGATCTACTCAAGCAGTGACGGTTGAACGAAGACAGGCGCAGCGGCATCGCCCCAGCTCCGCAAGAAGGCCTCGGTCGCCGCGACGTCGAGGGGACGCGCAAACAAGAAACCCTGTCCACTGTCACAGTCCTCGTCTTTGAGCAGGGAGAGCTCGTGCTCCTGCTCGATGCCCTCGGCGAAGGTCTCGATCGAGAGCGCCTTACCGAGCTGCACGAGAGTGCGGATCAGCGTCTCGCCCTGGCGGTGATCCCTCAGCCCTGAGATGAACGAGCGGTCGATCTTCAACGCATCAACGGGGAACCGCTGCAGGTGCCCGAGGGATGAATAGCCAGTACCGAAGTCATCGACCGCGATCCGCACACCGAGCTCCTTGATCGCGGCGAGCCGCTGGGCGGCCTCCTCGGCGTTACGCATCAGGGTGGTCTCGGTGACCTCAATCGTCAAAGCGGGTGGGTGAAGGCCGCTTTCAGAAAGCGCGCCCTCGATCACGTCTACGAGCTGATCGGTGTCGAGTTGGCGCGCGGAGACGTTGACGGCCATGCTAATCTCGTGCCCGGCTGCTCGCCAAGCGGCACCCTGTGAGCAGGCTTGGTCCAGTACCCACTTACCGATGTCGGTGATCAACCCCGTCTCCTCGAGCAAGGGAATGAAATCATCGGGCTGCAGGATGCCGCGCTTAGGATGTTGCCAGCGGATCAGTGCCTCCACCCCGGTGGGGCTCATGTTGGTGAGGTCAATCGTCGGCTGATAGGCGAGGAAGAACTCGTCGTTTTCGAGTGCTTCGCGGAGGTCCATCTCAAGTTCCAGCCGTCCCTGCAGCGCTTCCTGCATCCCGACGTTGAACACGACGTAGCGATCCTTGCCGTCCCACTTGGCCCGATACATCGCGATGTCAGCCTCGCGCAAGAGCTCCTCGGGCGAGGTCTGCTCGCCAATCGCGATCCCGATGCTTGCCGTCACCATCAAACGGCTCCCATTGTTGGACTCGAGGGTGAACGGCTGTTTGAGCGCCTCGAGCAGGCGCTCGGCGATCAGCTCGGGACCGGCTGCAAGCGAGATCTCCTCGGAGATAACGACGAACTCATCACCGCCGAGACGTCCCAGCGCATCGGCTTCGCGCAATATCCCTGCAAACCTCGCGGCGACAGCCCGCAGGAGCTCATCGCCGACATGATGGCCGAGCGTGTCATTGACATCCTTGAAGTTATCGATGTCGACGAAGAGCGCTGCGATCGGCGTCTTGTTGCGGCGTGAGCGGGCGAGCATCTGCTCGATTCGATCGAGGATCAAAGCTCGATTTGGGAGACCCGTCAATGGGTCGTGTGTCGCCAGGAACGCAAACTCCTCCTCGCGTCGCGCCAGCTCTTCATCTGCCCGCTGGCGCTCGATCTCAAAGCACTCGCACATCCGCAGCGGGAGAACTCGAGGCTCAACTGCAAAATGTTCATAGCCTCGGCGAGCGCCCCAGGCGAAACGTCGAGTTGGCTGCGCTCTCGCCCAGCACCTCGACCATCACGTTGCGCCACTGAAAAGAGCGCCAGGTCACCTCGTTAAGCGTCGCAGCGCGCTGCACTGCCAGCTCGCCGAAGATCTCCCAGGTTTCCCGGCCAGCCTCGATCGCGACCTCCATTCCCTCACCAGAAATCCAGCGGGCGACCGCAACCGTGGAGCTTCTGCAGATTCGTTCAAAGCTGTCCTGAATCACTTCGTCGACGGCGTGCTCGGGACCTGCGGTTCGCCGGACCGTTCGTGCGAGCACCTCCTCGACGTGCGTCTTCAGCGTCTCGCCGAGGCGGCCGAGGTCCTTCCCGGGCCCCTCGACAGGGGGCGAGGGCGGAGTCGGTCTCGCTTCGGGTCCTCCTCCAAATTGGAGCGATCAACTGTCATCGAATCAAAGAATCGGCTTGCGGCCTCCGATCCTTGAGGGCGGTGGAGGATCCGGACCCGTGAGCAACCCAAAGATTCGGACGACCGGACTGTTGGGGGCGAATTCAACAGACGAGGCGATCGCGGCCCGCGCGCTTGGCCCGGTAGAGGGCAGCGTCGGCGCGTTCGAGAAAATCGTCCATCGTCTCGGCTGGCTCCCAGCAGGCGACGCCTGCTGAACACGTCTGCCCGCCCGGAGTTGCCGCCCGCAGGCGCTCGAACAATCTCTGCAGCGTGCTCGAGTGTGCAGTCGGGAAGCACAACGAGAAACTCCTCGCCGCCGTAGCGAACGATCGCGTCTTCGCCCCTCAATTTGGAGTCCCAGGTGATGGCACACTCGCGCAGGACAGCGTCGCCGGCGAGATGGCCCCGGCTGTCATTGTAGGCCTTGAAGCGATCGAGGTCGATGATCGCTACACAAAGCGGCGTTCCACCTCGGCGCGCTCGAGCCATCTCCCGGGGTAGTTGCTCATCTAGCACGCGCCGATTCGGCAAGCCAGTGAGGGGATCACTGCGGGCAAGCATCTCGACCTCGATCAGGAGGTCCTCACGTTCGAACTCGACCTGCTTGAGCTCGGTTACATCTGTCGCCCGGGCATAGATCATCGACTCGTCGGCAGACAGCGTCGCGCTCCACCGTAGCCAGTGCCAAGATCTATCTTTAGCGATAAAACGGTTCTCGGATTCAACCGTCCCGTGCCCTGCGAACAACCTCGCAGCCTCTGCCTGCAATCGCTGGTGATCATCGGGGTGAACATGGCTGACAAGCAGCGAGGAGCGCAAATCATCAGTCGTGTAGCCAAGGCACTGCTTCCAAGCGGCATTCATCTCGATCAAGCAGCCGTCCTTGTTCACCGTGCAGAGCATGTCGTGGGACAAGTCAAAAAAGCGCCGAGCCCGCGAGTCCGCCCGTGTTCGACTAGCGACTATCGTGCTGGTCAGACACCGTCACTACCGAAAGAGAGACGGCAGTAAAGAGCCAGCGCGTCAACGGTGAGTATCCCCCAGTGCTCTTAATCGCAGCGAGGGTTACTGCATAGATGCCCAGAAGCCACAGGAGGTTGGCGAGGGCGATTTTCCGCGGAAGGTAGTAGGCCCCGATCAGCACCACCCACACGAAGATCGCCCCGTACTGACCCGCGGCGATCCCGCACTCATAGATGAGCACGGCAGTCAGGACCGTCGTGCTACCGAGGACCAAGCGGGTCGTTGTGAGCGAGATCTGGCCGGCGAACCCCACGCAGAGCAGGCCGGCAAGGCACATGACGCTCGCGATGGCGACCTGCGCTTGCGAATTCCCTCCGGCTGGGTGTGACAATACTAGCGAGAGGACGACCAATCCCGCCGCAGCTATCAACAGCGCGCCTACGGCTCGTGCCTCGGATCGCCCGTGGCTACGGAGGACCTGCTGGCTTTTCGTCGACGCGATCAAGTCACTCATGCATCGACGAATCGTCCAAAACTCTTGAGCAGCGGAACGTCTTGTCCGGTCGATGTTCGTCGCTGACTGACTCGGGTAAGGGTCAGATGAGGCGTCCTCGACGCTGGGCAGCGCTGATTGCGATATCTAGCTCTGTGTCGCGACCATGGGACGTGGCCAGTCCAGTTGGCCGCGTCTTTCCTCGCCTCCACGACTGGCTCGTGGACTCAGGCCCACCGTAATGTTTGACCTTCCTGCCATTCCGTCTCGTTCGCGCAGCCGCTGAACACCCAACAACGAGAAGATCGGGGGTTCCTAGGAAGGAGAATGATGCGAGAACGTAGCTGCCTTCATGATGTCTAATGACAGATCGTGGCAGCCAGAACTAGACGGACGCCGATCGCCCTTGGACAGAACGCAGGGCATACGAACACGGCGATTCCGGCAGATGCATTGCGATTGGTCATCGCGGTATCGAGTTCGGCGAGGATTGCCTTGAGGCTGCTGGATCCGGAGCTGCCAGCAACGGTGCCGCTGCTCTTAGCAGATAGACACCGTGCCCTTCAGCGTCTTGGAGATTCGCCTGGTTCGACCGTGCTTCCTCGCCACAACGCTCACGCGGGCCTTGACGACGTATTTCACGCCGGGGGCGAGAGGGCCTGGCTCGATCAGCCATCTATAAGGCCGTTTCTTCAGAACCTTCTTCTTCCCGTTAAAGGAAAACTTAACCTTGACAACCTTGATCTTGCTGCGCAGAGACTTCGCGATGCCGTGCCTCTTCTTTTTGCCGACTCCGACGTAAAAGGGCTGTGAGGACTCAAGGCACATCGCCGGCACCTTGAGCGTAAGCAGGTTGCCTTCCACTGCCGTTGACGACGTGTGGGTTTTGCCATGGTATGGCGGTGGGGTTTCAGCTGCTCTGAGTCGACATTGGGGTGAGGTCAGCGACACGGAGCACGCCGCCTGTCAGATATGAGAGCCAACCCTGGCCGTTATTCCCGATGGCCAGCGCCTCGTTCCCATCTTCGTAGCCTTCGATCTTCGCGATATCGCTCGAGGCGCCAAAGGTGGCCCCGCTATTCCCCGAGGTGAACAGATCCATCACGGGTTCCCCAGCGCTGGTCTTTCCCGGCCAGGCGACGGCCACCTGGCTGCCATTCGGAGACTCGGCTATAGCGCCGCCAGCAAAAAGTGACGCGGATGCCTTGTTGGCCAGCGTAAGCGGAGCGCCGAAACTTGAGCCTGAGTACCTCCGTACATTGAGCAGGTTTGCTTCGCTGCTTCCTCCCCCATAGTCAAGCGACGCAAGGAACAAGCCCCCAGCGCCGCCGGCGAGCCTTGGTTCTTCGCCGTCGGCGACCAGCGACGGGCCTTCCCAGTCTGCTTCGCTCTCAAGTGGGCCGGATCCCTTGTACCGGAAAAAGAGGACCTGAGCAGTCGGTTCAGGGGATGCCAGGTTCCAGTAAGCCTCGACCGGGTCGCCTGAGGTGTCGAGTCCGAGCGTTGACCCCCCGACCCCGCCGCTTCCCGGAGACGCGAAGCTGAAGTTGGCGCCGGGGCCGCCTTCCACCGGTACAGCGCTTGAGCCCAGCCCCGAATTCGACCCGGCGATCAGCAGGCTTTTGCCGGACAGTACGGCGCCCGAAGGCGAGGTCTTATCTGAATAGCCATGTTCATCGATGGACCCGGAGTTGAAGCTTTCCCCTCCGTTTGTCGAGGTCCACACGACGACGTCATTGCGGGTGTAGCGCGCCCCGACAACGTAGACCGTATTCGTTGGACCGAGCACCGGAAAGACACCGTCGACGTCGTCGAATTCGCTCGTTGCGCCCGGGATAGGCAGGGTGATCGGTTTGGTGCAGGTACCGCCCGCGGGGATCTTGCAGAACATGACAGGGGCGGGAGCGCCGGGGCTGCTGGCCCTGTGGGTCCACCCCACATAGGCGTTGCCGGCGGAGTCCTCGACAACATTGCCCGGGGTGGTGGCCTGGGAGTCGAGAACGAAGAGTTCCTTAGCAGATGCCGAGCTGCAGACTGGAATCGAGCCCAAGGCCAAAAGCGCGGTGGCGAACGCTAACGCCTGAAGCCCACGACGGAGCGAGGAACGCAGCTCTGAGACAGATGGCTGGCAACCCTGCCGGTGAGGTGGCAACACGTTGATCCCTCCGTCAGAATTCTGACAAGTCCTACCGAGGCGGAACCTAGCAGCCAATCCTTAACGCGGCGGTGGCGGCTCGTGGAACAAGAGGGCTTTAATCCAGAGGACCCGGCAGCGCTGCGTAAGGGACTGACCCAGGAGAGCGCCTGAAACGTCGTGAATCGGCCTGAATCGGCAGGGAATTGTTTCGCAAGCTCTGGTGCTCGATGAGCGAAGGGGCTGCAAAATGCCGTCCTTTCTGAGTTCTGTAGGAGGCAGTAGCTGGCCGCGAGAGTGCCTGGGCCCTGCGGATCGCAAACGACGGCCTGGCTAAGGCCCGCCGCCGATATTCTCGCGACCCGGCAGTACGGCGATCTCAAGCACGAGGATTGACCTCAATGAACGGCCATCGCCCCGGCGTCACCAACTTCGTCCAGGTCGGCCTTGTCGTCGAGGTCCTCGACGAGATGACGGGGTTTCTTGCGCTGCTCGGCTTCACCTGCGGCGAGCCCAGAGTGTTCAGCGGGGAGTGGATCGACCGGATCGCTGGTCTTGAGAAAGCGGTGGTCGAGGTCGTGATCGCTCGCGCCCCCGACGGCAGCGACGTCTTTGAGGTGGTGCGCTTCCACGGGCCTTCCGCTGGCGCTCTAGAGCCGGCGGCGGCTGCGAACCGTCCCGGCCTCCGGCACATCGCCTTCAACGTCGATGACCTGCGTGGCGTCGTCGACCGCGGGCGGGAGGCCGGCTGGGACACGGTCGGGGAGATTGTCGACTACGAGAACGCCTTCCGCCTGTGCTACCTCCGCGGACCTGAAGGCCTGATCATCGAGCTCGCAGAGCGGCTCGACGATGCGCCGCGCCGACGACACTCGTAGGCTCGCTCGAGTTACGGGGATTCCTTTCCTAAGCCTGTCGCCCAGCGCAGGCAGCACGGGGGCGAAACGACAGGACCGGCTGGCGCTATCGATGACTACGCGCTTGGGGGATAGCCCGTGGCCCTGTAGCTTTTGGTCACGCCCTTGTATTCGCCGAGGTTGGCGTGCGTCGTGACCTTCCCCTTCACCTTTGTCGCGCTTACGAACTTTCCGGTCACAGTCTCGGTCCCCAGCTTTTTGTTGTTGACCGTGAGGACGTTGCCGCGCACCTTGAACCTACCTGACTTCGAGACCTTGACGGAGTTGCGCGTAAGCGACCTGATCCCACCGTAGCCGCCGCAGGTCTTCGACTTGCATTTGAGCGCCAGCCCGGCCGAGAAATCGGTCAGCTTCTTGGCGCTCGCGGCTTTGAAGTACACCGATGGACTTGTGGTACTCGACGTGCTGTAGGTGTATCTCGCTTTCGGCCTAGCCGCAAGCGCCATCCCGACGACCGCGAGCAGCAGAGCACCCGCCAGAATCGCGGCCAACCCGAACGGCATGAATCGTCCCTTTTTCGTGTGGTGGACTCTGCGCATATGGCGAATAGCCTAGCGGCAAATGGAGGGACGTTGGGCTAGGGGATCGCGGAGACCAAGAGCTCCCCGCTGGTCGCTGATTCTGCGGCAACGTGCTCGGCGCCAAAATCGGGCCAGATTTTGCTCGATGTCCGAGATCGGGACAGGTGGTGGCAAAAGCTTCGGCCGGGCCGGGATGCTCCTTGGCTGGAGCAGTTCTTAAATTCAAGACCGCGGTCGCCGGGGCACCCTGGCCCTTTGCCCGAGCAGGGCATCAAGCAGCCGCAGCCGATCGTGCGCGCTCGGGCATCGGGCCGGATTCACCGGCAAGCAATCCAACCTGGCACTCGCTTGCCGCCGAAGTTGGGCCTTTAACTACCGGCCATGGCGGCCTGCGCCTCGGCGAGTTTCGTTCGAACGATCTCGCTTCCCTGCTTGAACTCAAGCAGCGGCCGCACCTCCCAGGTGCTCAACCCGAACAGCGGATACTCCGCCATCAGGTCCAGGACCTCGCCGTGAGAATCGGCGTTAGCGACGCTGAAGCCGCCGCCCTCCAGGAACCCGAAGATGCAATCGAACGTGCCGTCATCGACCTTTCCATCGAGCCAGCCGAGGGCCTCATCAAAGAGCTCCGGCGTCGGGGGCATCGGACCGGGTGCCGCACTAATGAAGTACTTCATGTCAACTCCTCCCATCTAGCGATTGGCTGCGGTCGCAGTCTCCCACCAGCAGCCGCCCGGTCAAGTAGTGATCCGGTAACCGCCGCCGGCGCTGGCACCGCCCAGCAGACACTTTCGCAAGCATGGCCACGCGCGTAAGAATGTCGGACAAGGCCGCTGGGGGCCATTGGTCCCGCGAGATCACCGTCGCCGGCGCTTTGCGCGGTAGGGGTTCGCCCAAAAGACCGACAAAGGGCAGGTAAATTAAGGCCAAGCGGTGCGAGGCCTGCGGAATCTGAGACGCTACGTTGAGCCCCCTATCCACGGGTGCTCGCGGGACAAAAGGAGCGGCCAGACGCTGCACTTTGTGGCGGCTGGGAGTGGACCGGCTAGAGTAGGGGCCGGTCATTTGTGAGGATCGAAGCATGCTGATGCAGCGCCCGTCAAAGCGACTTCCGACTCGAGCTCGCGCTCTTGCCGCGGCGGTCCTCGCTTGCTTGGGTCTCGCTTTCCTCGCGGTAAACGCCTCCGGTGAAGTGGTTGGCGCTGGCAACCTAGCGGTGTCCTTCAACGGGGCGATCAGTCCCGCGAAGCTGCCGAGGAACGCCTACGTCCCGATCGCCATGCATTTCGATGGCTCCTTCAAAACAACCGATGGCTCCAGATTGCCCGACCTCAGCAAGCTGTCGGTGCGGTTTGACCGCCATGGGCTGATCGACACCGAAGGTCTTCCGACCTGCACCGCGGCACAGCTCAAATCTGCGCTCCCTGCCAAGGCCAAGCGAACATGCGGAAGGGCATTCATCGGCGCCGGCAGGGTGACCGCCGAAATCACCTTTCCTGAACAGCCGTCGTTTGACGCGACCGGGCCCCTGATGATTTTCAACGGCGTCTCGGCGCATGGAAGGCATACCCTGCTGATGTACGTATTCGCCGAAGTTCCGGTCCCATCCACATATGTGAACGAAGTCACCGTTACCCAGGACCCGAGCGGCCCGGTGCTCTCGGCCAGCCTGCCCAAAATCGACGGCGGCTACGGCCACATCTCGTCTTTTGACGTCTCGTTGGGGCGCAGCTTCCGAGCAGGAGGAGCCTCCCACAGCTTTCTGAGCGCAGCCTGCCCGGCCCCCAGTGGACTACCGGGCGCCAGCTATACATTTGCCCGTGCCAGCTACTCCTTCGCCGGTGGAACTACTCTCAAGGGGACAATCCTCAGTCATTGCGGGGTAAGGAGTGGCGGTTGAATTCAGAGCCCTGGGTGAGAGCTAGCGGTTTGGCCCAACCCAAGAGGCTTGTAGTCAACCCGCCTCGCTCTCCCGAACGATCCTGCCCGCCGCGCGATTTCACGCCGCTGATTCCCCTGACGCTCTCCCGCCACTCGACCGCAAATGCATCTGGATGTCGCCAATACTGGTGACCTGCCCCGAGGGGCACCAAGTGCTGGCTATCACAATCTCTCGATTCCTTGCTCGCGCGATCTGGCTCGGGGGGTAATTCCGGTTTAGGGTGGCGCCTGTCACCTGAATCCCGAGGAAGGCCTCAAAATTATGCCCTCGCCATTTGCCAGCATTCTCTGCGGCGTTGAAGGCGGCTCTGGCAGCGACCAGGCCGTCAGACAAGCGATCGCGCTCGCGGAGCCCGGCGCCGCTCTGCGCTTCCTCGCCGTATACACCGTCTTTCGGTTCTCCAAGTACACCGAAGAGGAGCTTCAGCAGAGCCTGGAGGAGGCAGCCGCGCTTGCGGGAGAGGCTGGGCTGCAGGCGTCGATCGAGGTGGTCAGGGGTCGCTACGCCGTCGATGTCCTGCTCGCCGAAGGCGAGCAGGACGACCTGCTGGTCCTCGGTAGTCACGATCGCTCGCGCGCCACGGGCATCGTGATCGGCAGCACGGCAAGCAAAGCCGCCCGTGAGACGCAGAGCTCGATGCTGATCGCCCGTGAGCCCCAGACGCCGGGGAAGTTCCCGGGCGCCATCCTGGTTGCCAGCGACGGTTCGCCTGGATCCTGGGGGGCAGCGCGAGCCGCCGCGAAGATCGCCGTTGCATTCGGCGTCCCACTTGAGCTGGTCCACGTCGCCGAAGACGTCGACCCCGGACGGCACTCCGTGATCGAAGACCAGATTTCCGAGCTTGGCGATCGAATTGGGGAGGCGCCAGGTCTAAGCGAACCCGCAGGCCACCCGACTCAGGCGATCATCGAGGCCGCGCGATCCAAGGGTTCCTCGCTGCTCGTCTGCGGACGGCGGGGGCTGCACGGAATCAAGGCGCTTGGCAGCGTCAGCGAGCGAGTCGTGCACCGAGCACCGTGCTCGGTAATGCTGATCCCGGGCGAGGGCGATTCCTAGCCAGCCCGCCGCACCGCTCTTGAACCCGAACGGCGCGGCCCGCGCTTTGCCCAGAGGTATCCACCAGGGTGCCGTAATCCGCCCAACCCGAGGCAGTTAGCCTCTTGGCCCAGGCCAACGACGATTGGAGACAGGATGGCGAAGGTGCTCTACACCGCTGAGGCAACCGTGAGCGGGGGACGCGCAGAAGGCCACGGCCAGACCAACGACGGGATGCTGGAGGTCGAGCTCCGAAGCCCGCCGGAGCTGGGTGGGGCAGGTGGCGGCACCAATCCAGAGCAGTTATTTGCGATCGGTTACGCAGCCTGTTTTGAGAGCGCCTTGGGTGTCGTGGCCCGCCGTGAGCGAGCCGAGGTTGGCGATGTATCGATTGACAGTCGGGTCAGCTTGGCGCCGGGTGAGGGTGGTGGCTTCACGATAGCCGTGGCCCTAAACGTGAACCTGCCCCAGGTCACCGACCCAGAGCAGGCCATCGGGCTCGTTGCCGCCGCGCACCGAGTCTGCCCGTATTCGAACGCGACGCGGGGCAACATCGAGGTGACGCTGACGGCCAACGGGCGGGGGGTGGACTGAGCCTGAGCGGCGCCACCGCTGGCCGGCTGGCAGGAGGGCCGGAGTCGAGGATGACCTTCAAGGGGGACAGGCGCTGCCCTCTAACCAACTTCCTCGGCTGGGATCAATCGGTTTGGCGAGGTAAGTAACAAGCTCAGACGGATGGTCTCCGCTGAGGGGCACCGAAAGTCGTCGCCCGTGGTCTAGAGCTAAGACTTTCAACGGCTCTGGCGATCACGGCCGGGTGATCGTAGGGCTGCATGTGCCCACCGTGGACCATCACCAACCGGCTATTGGGCAGCTCAGCCGCCAGCTGTCGCCCATAGATTGGCTTGACCAGCTCGTCCTTGTCGCCCTGAATCACGACGGCAGGCTTGTGGATCTCACCGAGGTGCACGTCGATCCGGGCGATTTCACGGTTTGCGGCGAGTATCTCTCCCGCCCATGCTTCCAGGTTGCCCTGGGTCATATTTATCGCCAGGACACGGTGGTGGTGTGCCTCCACGACCGGCTCCGGTTCAAACGCTTCACTTTCGGCGCTGTTTACCGAGAGCGTGGTGAGTAGTTGGCCAAAGGTCGCGTTGGCAACCTGCCTGATGATCGGGAGTTGCAGAAACTGCACCGCGTGTGCCTGCGCTTCCGTGAAGTCTTCGATCTTCTGGCCCCCGGCGGCGGCATCGACAAGCACCAGCCCACGAACCTCACCGGGATAGCGCTCGGCAAATCCGATTGAGATCGTTGCGCCGTAGGAATGGCCGACAAGGATCGGCCGCCTGAGGTGAAGCCTCACGAGCAGCTGATGGATCACTTCGAGCTGACGGTCGAATGGCACATACCCACCATTTGAGAAGCCAAAGCCGGGCCGGTCGATTGCAATCGTGCGGTGGTTTGGGAGCAGGGGCGTGACGTCTTCCCAGTCTTCGGCCGTGCCCGGCAGGCCGTGGATCAAAACGACGGGGACCCCGGTTCCTCGGTGTTGGATGTAGCGAATTCGCAGATTGCCAATCTGGACGAAGGAGCCGGCCGGTCTGGGCTCCGGGGGTAGGCGGCCGTAAGTCCAGTTGAGTATGAGCACCGCCAGGGCCAGCCCCCCGAAAACGAAGAGGAGCAGCCTACGGATTGCGATAGGCCCGTGGATCATTGGCAGCCTACTTTGCCGTCCCGAAGCCCCGTCCGGCAAGGCGCCTTATTGAGAAGCTTTCTTAAAACCCGTAGGCTCCCGCGCCAATGGCGCGGACCTGGCTGCGGATTAGAGTTGACCTACTGGGAGGCAGGGGAATCGCCTGCAAATCTTGCCCTGGTCGGATCTTTATCGTCGGCCCGCGACACACATTCGGCGATCTGGCTGAGGCCATAGACGCCGGCTTCGCGCGCTGGGATCTCGCTCACCTGCACGGTTTCGAGCTCGCCGACGGCCGCAGGATCGGCATCCTCGACCCCGATTACCCCAACGAATGGCTCGATGAGAGCGCCCTGAAGGTGTGCAAAGAGCTCAAGCCCGGCGACGCCTTCGAATACACCTTCGACTTCGGCGACGACTGGCGCCACAGCTGCACGGTCGAACCCGAGAAAGCAGACCCGATCGAGGAGTACGGCGTGACTCCTTCAGACCCCGTCCCGATCTGGGGATGGGGGACGATCCCCGATCAATACGGGCGGGACTCCCTGGATTGACGTCAGCTTGCCGGCAGGGCGCGCTGGCGGAGGACTGCGCAGCCGAGCTGGATCATGCGAAATCAGGTCTTCGAGCGTCCCGGTGTGCCGCTGTCCAAATTCGCGCGTGGCTCGTGACCCGGGCACGCCAAAACTGGCGTCCTTGGGTAGCGCGAGTAGGTGTCGTCGGTTCGCGACCGTTCGCAGAGGGAGAAGACTGAGCTGCGCGTTGTTCGCACGAGACGCTGGTGGATACAGCTGTCGCAGAGGCCAGCCGGCGCCCGCGGGCGGATCGTCATAGTGTGACGGTAGCTCGTTAATTCAATTGGATCGGCAGAATTGCGATTAGTTGTCACCGCCCGCCTGGCCACCCGCGGGCGGATGAAAATGCGCAGTTTGCGCGAATCAGCCGCTATTTTCCCATCAGGCTGGCGCCGCTGACTCTCCACCCCCTCGCCGCCCAGTTTGCCTCGGTCGCCGAAGCCTATGAGCGAGGCCGGCCAGAGTTTGCGCCGGCGGTGGTGGGTGCGCTGATGGCCGAGCTCGAGCTCACTCGGGGTACTCCGTGCTGGACCTCGCTGCTGGAACTGGGAAGCTCGCTCGCTCGCTGCTGGCCGGGGGCCTTGACGTGGTGGCCGTCGAGCCCCAGAAGCCGTTGCGTGAGAGGCTCGTTGCGGTGATCGGCGCCGAGCGGGTGCGAGAGGGACTCGCGGAGGCGATCCCCCTCCCTGACGCCTGCGTCGAGGCCGTCACCGTCGCGGACGGATTTCACTGGTTTAACCAGCAACGAGCGCTGGATGAGATCCGTCGGGTCCTGAAGCCGGGGGGAGGACTGGCCGTGCTCTCGACTTTTTCGGACTGGAGCGGCGCTTCCTGGGGGCATGAGCTCGGCACCCTGATCATGCGCCTGCGCCCCGAGCACCCCTACTTCGACGGACCGCCGTGGCAAGACGCGGTGCGGGCGGCTCGGGGATGGAACGCGCCGCGAGAGATTCGGGTCATCACTTCTCAGCCGACGGATCCGCGGAGGATCGTCGACCACGTCGCATCGATGAGCTTCGTCGCCGCACTGCCCGAGGACGAGCGGGAGCGCTGGCTGGCCGAGGTCGCCTCGCTGATCGAAGCAGGCGAGACGCCCACTGAGCTGCCGGTTCAGGTGCTCGTCGGGGTGACCGCCCCTGCATGAGCTTGGACCAAGCCAGCAAAAGCTCGGAAGCCGGGCTCAGAACGGGCGATCAGCTTCGCCTCTGCCTCCCGCGCAAGGCGAGGCAGATCGGCGAGTCCTTCGCGTCCGAGCACGCCGCGCGCCTCGGCCACCATCTCCGGCACCGCCAGCCAGCGCTCGATCAGCGCAGCGTCGGCCTCAGCGTGGAAGAGGAGACCCCATGCGCAGCCCAGTCGAAATGCCTGGTGGTCGGTCAGGGCTGAGGAGGCGAGCGACTTCGCTCCTGCGGGCAAATCGAAGATGTCGCGGTGCCAATGCAGGACACTCGTCGCCGGCGAAAGCGAACCAACGAGCGGGTCGTCGAGATCGTGGATCTCGACCTCTGCAAAACCGATCTCGGCCTTCACCGCTGGCCTCACCTCGGCCCCTAGCGCCCTGGCCAAAAGCTGGGCACCGAGGCAGACACCGAGGACCGGCAGCTCGAGCCGGATCGCCTCCGCCAGCCATTCCCGCTCGGCCCCCAGAGCGGGGTGAAGATCCACCTCGTCGACGTTCATCGGGCCACCCATGACCAGGGCGCCGGCGAGCTCGGCATGCTCGGGCAACTTCTCGCCGGCGAGCGGGAAGACGATCCTTACCTGGAGGCGATCAAAGGCATCGAGGACGCGGTGGGGTCCCTCCCAAGGGACGTGTTGGATCGCGAGCAGAGATGGTGGGTCAACGCTCATTTGAGCAGGCCCCTACCCTGCGGGAAGATACCGCCGCGCAGTCACGTACTCGTTGCCAAAGATTGCCAGGGGAACGATCTGCACCGCGCCGGCTGAGTCCGGGGACTCGATCACCCGTCCCCCGCCCACGTACATGGCGACGTGCGTCACGGTCCGTGAAGGAGGCTCAGTCGCAAAGAAGACGAGGTCTCCGGGCCGCAGCGCCCGTCGCGCTACCGGCCGTCCCGTCTGCGCCTGCAGGGCCGCAGTCCGGGGCAGGAGTATGCCGAAGGCGTCATAGACGGTGTAGGTCAGGCCGGAGCAGTCAAAGCCGAAGGCCGAGGTCCCCGCCCACAGGTAGCGCACCCCGAGAAACTGCTCGGCTGCACTCACAAGTTGGTGGCCGCTGGGCGCGAGTGGCGGGGTGCTCGGCTCCCTCACCACCACGGCAGAGCTGGGGATCAGCGCGGAGGATCCGGTGGGCGTCTGCACAACGGTGAAGGCGCCCCTGCTGCCCAATACAGGCAGCCTGGTGTTGAAACTGAGCTGCATCAGACGAGGACCGGGGCCCCCCGTTTCACCCCGTCCCAAGAGCCAGGCCGAGCGGCTGGTCACGACCGCGATTGGGGCCGAGGCGCTGCGTTCGGTCGATGCGGGCAGCCCGGCGACCCCCTCCCTTGCAGGCGCGGCAGCGCTCGCGGGCAAAACGAGCTGGCGTGACGGTAGCCAGCCCGGATAGCTGAGGTGGTCAGGGGTAGGCTGGCCGGTGAGGGAGACCTCAACCCAGGATCCCCGCCGAGCCCGCACCTCGACTTCCTGTCCGTAGAGGGCCTGGGTGACCAGCCGCCCCACCAGCCAGAGCCGCTGCGGGGTGCCCATCGCTCCGAGCCAAGCTCCGAGCCGAACCGGGTTGGCGAGGGAGGGTCGGTCCAGCGGCCGCGTCTGAGCCGGCTGCATCCAAAGGGTCGCCACCGAGACGTCGATCAGGGCTCGCTGATCACCACCAGTCGGCGCGCCGGCCCTCGAGACGTGCGCTGCGGCCAGTGCGGGCGGGGGGCCCTCGAGGGGGCCGGAGCTTGCCAGCAGGGCGAGGACGGCGATGAGGCTCGCCCCCGTGAGCCGCAGATTCGCTCTATGCCAGACTCCCAAGACACTCAGAGTATCTTCAGATCGGCGATCCATCATCAGATCAACCCGATCGCCCCCAGGAGGGTCGCAATGAGGTTCCTTCGCCGCATTTCCACCCGCAAGCTGCTGGCGCTGTCTGCCGTGGTACTCATCGCCGCGCTCGCCACTACGGCCGTGGCGATGGCGATGGCCGGCGCCGGACCCAAGCCCGCCTCCAAGTCACTGCCCGAAGCGGTTCACGACGCACTCACAGCTCCCAGTGTGCCCGGCTTGAGTGCCCGGGTCCAGTTCACCAACCACCTCGTCGATGCTTCCAACTTCGGGGGGCAGGGCTCTGACCCTTTCCTCAGCGGAGCCTCGGGACGTCTTTGGGCCTCTCCCGAAGGCGGTGGAAAGCTGCGGCTGGAGCTCCAATCTGAAGGCGGCGGGGGGGACAGCCAGGTGCTGATCGATGAAGGGCGCTTCGAAATATATGACGGCGGCTCCGGCACGGTTTACCGAGGCGTCCTCCCCAAGGGCAAGGAGGGCACCGGCGGCTCAGACGGCAACCAGCCCCCCTCCCTGGAAGAGGTCCAGCGGGCGATCGCTCACCTCGGCGCGCAACTCACGCTGAGCGGTGCGACACCCAGCGACGTGGCGGGTCAGCCCACCTACACGGTGCGGGCCGAACCAAAGGACAACGGTGGCCTTTTGGGCGGAGCCGAGCTCGCCTGGGATGCGACCACCGGGACGCCGCTGCGCGCCGCGATCTACGCCAGGGGCGATAGCTCACCTGTCCTGGCGCTCGAAGCGACCGAAGCCTCCTTTGAATCTGTCCCCTCCTCGGTCTTCGAAATCTCCCCGCCCCCCGGGGCCAAGGTCGTCGAGGTCTCCGCCCCCGGCAAGCAGGCCGTGCCCCGCGAAAGTGAAGGCGGCGCCACGGTAACCACTCAGGGACACGGCCTTGACACAGTCGTGATCGTCAAGTCCCCCGCGCACCCGGGCAGCCCCGAAGCGGGTGAATCCGAACCTGGCGGCCTGAGCTTGCCCACGGTCTCAATCGATGGAAGCAAGGCCCAGGTGCTCGAAACCGCGCTGGGTACGGTGCTGCGCTTCAGCCGCGGCGGCTTTGACTACGTCGTCGCGGCCTCGGCACCCGCGGCGACGGTCGAGGCGGCGGCGCGGAGCCTCTGAGGCGTGCCGGGCGCCGCGCCGATCGAGGTGCGCGGCCTGGTCAAGCGCTACGGCGAGCTTCTCGCGGTCGATCAGGTCGACCTAACGGTCGAGCGCGGGCGACGTCTTCGGCTACCTCGGGCCAAACGGCGCCGGTAAGACCACGTCGCTGCGGATGATGCTCGGGCTGATCCGCCCGACCGCGGGGACCGTGCGGCTGTTCGGCCGCGACCCGCTGGAGAGCGTCGCCGCGCTCTCGGGCGTCGCCGGGTTCGTCGAGGCACCGACCTTCTATCCGTACCTGAACGGCCGCACCAACCTCGAGCTGCTTGCGGCACTCGACGGCGATGGGGCCAGCGGGCGGATCGACGAGGCGCTGCAGACCGTCGGACTCAGCGACCGGGCAAAGGACAGGGTCGGCGGCTACTCCCACGGCATGCGCCAGCGCCTCGGGATCGCCGCGGCCCTGCTGCGACAACCGAAGCTGCTGCTGCTCGACGAGCCCGCGACCGGGCTGGACCCCGGCGGGATGCGCGACATGCGAATGCTGATCCGCGACCTCTCCGGCCAGGGGATGACCGTCCTGCTCTCCAGCCACCTGCTCGCCGAGGTCGAGGAACTGTGCAACCGGGTGGCGATCGTCCGCGCGGGCAGGTCGTCTACGAGGGGGCGATGGCGGAGCTGCGCGCCAGGCGGGGCCAGCTACCGGCTGCGGACGACCGACGACGAGCGGGCGCGCCGAGTTGCGGCGCCCAGCCGGGATCGAGCGACGTCCAGGACGCGCCGGGACGGCGGGGTTGACGTTCAGGGCATCGGAGGAGGCGGCGGTCGCCGAGCTCTCGCTGGCGCTCGTCGGAGGCGGGCGCTCTCGTGGTCGAGCTGAGCTCGCGCCACGCACGCTCGAGGATCTCTTCTTCTCGCTCACCGAGGGCAGGGCCGCCGGGGGCGAGGCCGCGGCGGGCGGCGGTCGAGGCGGCAGCATGAGGCCCGGGCGTGCGACCGTCTACCGCTGGGAGCTGCGCAAGCTCCGCTCCCAGAAGCGCACCTACCTCGGCCTGGGCGCGGCGATCTCGTGCCGATCCTGTTCGTCGTCGTCCACTTCCGCCACCAGAGGCGGCGGACCAACGACGTCGCCTTCGGCCGCTACGTCGACGACAGCGGGCTGGCGGTCCCGCTGGTCCTCCTGCTGTTCGGCGCGGTCTGGCTGTTCCCGCTGATCACGGCCCTGGTCGCGGGCGACATCTTCGCCTCCGAGGACCACAACGGCACCCTGAAGACGATCCTGACCCGCTCGCTCGAGCGCTGGCAGATCTTCGCCGGCAAGGCGCTGGCGCGCTCAGCTACGCGATCGTGGCGATCGCGGTGACCGGCACGGTGGCGGTGCATCGCCGGCATCCTGGCTCGGGCTTCAACTCACTGCAGACAGCCTGTCGGGGACGATCGTCTCGGCGCCGAAGGGGCTCGAGCTCGTCTGCGTCAGCCTGCTCGTCTACCTGATCCCGATCGCGGCGATCGTCTGCATCGGCCTGCTGCTGTCGACGATCACCCGCAACAGCGCGCGCCGCGGTCGTCGGGACGCTGATGGTCTCGCTGCTGATCCAGCTGATCGGCATCCTGCCCGGACTCGGAGGGCTGCAGCCCATACCTGCTGAGCACCCAGTTCAACGCCTGGCAGGGGCTGCTGCGCACGCCGATCGACTGGGCGCCGATCCTCCGCGCGCTCTGGGTCTGCGCGCTGTACGCCCTGCCCGCCCTGGCGGTGGCGGGGCTTGTCTTTTTGCGGCGTGACGTCGCCGGGGACTGAGCCCGACCGCGAATCGGCGGGCGACGTTCGCAAACCTCAGCCGATATATGGATCGATTGCGGCGCGCAGGCTCGCCACTGTCTGCGGCCCGCGGAGCACTCTGACGATGCGCCCGCCCGAGTCCAGAACAAACGCGGTCGGTAGGCCCTCGACCCCGTAGCGGGAGCCGTAGACCCCGTCGGGATCGCTGAGCACCGGGAAGGTCCAACGGTAACGGCGTAGGTAAGCGCGGGCGGACCCATCGGCGTCGGTGTAATCGACCCCGACCAGCCGAGCGGAACCGCGCAGTGTTCGGTCAAGCCGCTCCAGTTCCGGCGCCTCCTCGCGGCAGGGGTCGCACCAGCTCGCCCAGAAGTCGACCAGTGCTGGCTCGCCGCGAAGGCTGGCGAGCGTCGCCTGCGGAGGCTGAAGGACTCTGGTGGGCAGCGCCGGGGCGGGTCTCGTCGTGCTGGGCGAGCCCGCGGTGAGCGCCTCGAATGCGATCAGGCCTGCCACCGCAAGCGCCGCCAGGGCGGGAACGATGGCGCGCCGCACGGCAGCAGAGGATACGCCTGAGGCCGCCGGGCAGCGGCGGGGCGACCGAGTCAGCTGGCGTCTTTAGTTGGCGGGTCGCCTCCCTGTGGCAGCGGCGGGGCGGCTAGACGCCGTCGCCGTGGCGGCCCTCGCCGGCGGCGAATCGGGCGGCGCCGCGGGATGCCACCTCGAGGACCTCGCGACCGAGGCGGTGCTCTATGGCGAGTCCCTCGGCTAGCGGACGGCCGAGACCCTCGATCGCGGCCCGGCGGTCGGCGAGCATCGTCTCCTGGGGAAAGGCGGCGATCCTCTCGGCCAGCTCGAGAGCCCTATCCAGGTGTCCTTTAGGGGGGGTGATCTCGTTGACCAAGCCGATCCGGTGGGCCTCCTCGGCCCCCACCGGGCGACCGGTGAGGATCAGCTCCAGTGCCCTGCCCATGCCGACAATGCGCGGCAGGCGCTGGGTGCCGCCGTCGACCAACGGAACGCCCCAGCGCCGCTCGAAGAGACCGAAGGTGGAGCCGGGGGTGGCGATCCGCAGGTCACACCAAAGGGCCAGCTCGACTCCGCCGGCAAGACACCAGCCGTCGATCGCCGCGATCGACGGCTTTGAGGGGGTCAGCCGCGTCGGTCCCATCGGCCCACCAGGGTGATCGACGTCGAGATCCAGTGCCTTTAGGTCGGCGCCAGCGCAGAAGGCCTCGCCGCCGGCGCCGGTGAGGATGAGGACGCGCGCGTCCCCGTCGGCCTCAAAGTCCGCGAACCCGCTGCGCAGAAGCTCCGCGGCAGCCCCGTCGACGGCATTGCGACGCTCAGGCCGCTCGATCGTCAACACCGCGGCAGCGCCGACTCGCTCGTATCCAACCTCACGGGCGCCCATCGGGGCAATCCTCGCACAGCCGCCGAGCGCGGGCTTACAGCGAAAACCGCTCACCGTTCCCTGCAGCACCTCCGGCATGACCTTGGACGGGAACAAATCCCCGAGCACTCATCGGCTCACCCAAACGGACCGAGACGCCAGGAAGACAAGCCCCGCGGTGCTTGGAATGAAAGGGAGCGGGCGGGCTAGTCACGGCGGTTCTCACGGGGTTCGCCAGCGACGCCCGGCTCCCAACGGCGCCCCGGTCGCGGGCCGGAGAGGGCAGGTCCCCCAGGCCGACGGCAAGACTAGGGATCCCGTCGGACCGGACCGGACGAGCACCGAAGGAACGAAAAAAACGACCGGGGATGGCGCTCGTCGCCTGCCTGCACGTAGCCTTCGTGCTAGAAGCTCGTCGCGTCACCTGTCGAGGTCGGTTCCCCGCTTGGCTTCCGCAGGGTTCCTCTCTCTCCCAGTCGCAAGGTGAAAGCTAGCGCCTCCCACCACGAAGCGCTAGGGGTGGGCCGGCGGTGATTCCGCAAAATCCGGAAAAAGCGGCTCGCTGAGTACTGGGCAGGGATCGTCACCGGCGTCCGGCCTCTGGGTGGAGAGCGCGACGCAACGTCGTGCTGAGGCCGGCGATCGCCGGCCTCAGCGGGTTGCCGTTCGGCTAGGACACCGGGGGCATCGCGGGGGCTCTGCTCTTCATCAAGCACGACTTCCACCTCGGCAGCTTTGCCCAGGGACTGGTGGTGGTGGCGCCCCGTCGCCGCCGCGGGCGGCGCGGCGCTCCTCGGGCCTGCAGCTGGCGGCTACCGGCGAGGACTGATGGTCTGCTCGCCGGCGCAGTGTTCATCGCCGCTGCGCTGGCCCGCGCCGCCGCTCCAGACGTCGACGTCCTGGTTGGCGCGCATTGTCATCGGCCTCGCGTACCTAGGAGATCCAGGCGCTCTTCCAGGAGCGCGTCGACAAGTACCGCGCCGCGGCGTAGTTACGCTGCGGGGATGCGGATCGACGAGATCCTTGAGTCCGGGCAGCCGAGTTTCTCGGTCGAGTTCTTCCCGCCGAAGACCGCGGCAGCGACCGAGCAGCTGTTTGCGACCGCGCGGGAGCTGCAGGCGCTGCAGCCCGATTTCGTCTCGGTTACCTACGGGGCCGGTGGCTCCACCAGGGAGGGGACCGTCAAGATCACCAGGGCGCTGAAGGATGAGTTGGGCTTCGAGACGATGGCGCACCTGAGTTGCGTCGGGGAGACGACGGCGGGCCTTGCCAGGACCCTGGACCGGATCGAGGCAGCGGGCATCGAGAACGTCTTTGCCCTGCGCGGGGACCCCCCTCGGGGGCGCGAGGGATTTGAACAGCCCGAGGGGGGACTGGGCAGCGCCGCCGAGCTGACGGCCTTCATCGCGGGGCGGTGGAACTTCACGATCGGCGGAGCCTGCTTTCCCGAGGTGCACCCGGAGGCACCGGACCTCGAGACCGACCTCTCCTACCTGAAGACGAAGGTGGACGCCGGGGCGAGCTTTCTCATCACCCAGCTCTTCTTCGACAACCGGGTCTATTTCGATTTCGTCGAGGCGGCGCGGCGGCACGGAATCGACGTGCCGATCCTCGCCGGGGTGATCCCCGTCGCGGGGTTCGCCCAGACCGAACGGATCTGCAAGCTGTGTGACGCCAGCATCCCCGACCCGCTGGCGGCGGCGTTTCGGGCGGCTGGTGGCGACCCCGAGCGGGAGTTCGAGCTAGGCGTGGCTTATGCCGCGCAGCAGTGCACGGACCTGCTGATCGGCGGGGCGCCCGGCGTCCACTTCTACGCCCTCAACCGGGCGCCGGCGACGCGGGCCGTGCTCGGGGCGCTGCGCGCCGCCCGGCCGTGGACCCGCGACTACATCCTGTAGGCGGGGAAAAACCCGCCCGCGGCGTGGCCAGCCGAGAGACGGTGGTAGGCGACGGGGTCACAGACGATCTCTGACGTGAGCCACGGCTGCTGGCGGTTGGCAAAGCCACGCTTGAACTCTTCCAGGGCATCGCCGGGGGTGATGCCGCCCCCGAGGTTCAGCGGGACGCCGAGGTCGGCCGCGAACTGGACCAAGCTGCCGACCACGTTCTTCATCGGCGAATCGCGGAGATAGGCGTCGGTACTACCGCTCAGGTAGTAGTGCAGGTATCCGTCGCTGCGAGCAGCTATCGAGGCGGCGGCCAGCGCCCCTCCCGGCTCTCGCGCCAGGGCGAGCCAGGTCCTATCTGACTGGAGGATCCGCTCGAAGTAGGCAGCGCCGAAGAAGTAGCGCGCCCCGGCGGCGGCCCGGCGCATCGTCTGCTCGTAGGCAGCAAGGAAGCCGGCGCGCTGCACCGCCGAGGTCTCCGGGCCCGGCACGATGCCGATCTCATAGCCCCGGCGGAGGTTCCTGCGGATCTGCTGGCGGTCGCTCATCCGGCTCTTCGGCGGCAGCTCGGGGTCGGCGATCTGGACTACGTTGCGCGCCCTCGCCCCGGCGAGCGGCGGCTGCCCAAGGCGGTGGCGGATGAAGGCGCTGACCAGGCCGGAGGGGGTAAAGTCAACCGTCCCCGGATCGACTGCCGCGCCGGCCGGGGCCGCGAGGCCGGGGTAGCCGTAGGGGGAGGTTGCATCGACGCCGGGGCCCTCACCGATTGCCCGCACGATCAGCGGCGCCAATAGCTCTACCTCGCCAGCATTGATGCGAAGCGTGTGGGTGACGCCCTCGGCGTCGAGGAAGGGGCGCGAGCGAAAGAACTCCTCGCCCGCGGCCGCGGCGCCGCGATCAGCGATCAACCCGGCGCTCGCCCGCGCCGGGCTCACCCGAGGATGTCCGCAGCCGCAGCTCGGAACTCCTCCGGCAAGACTCCCCAGACCTCGCAGTCATCGGGCGGGGCGCCCTCGCGGCGAAGGTGGGCGCGCATCGTTCCCTCATGTTTCCAACCAAGGCTCCGCACGGTCTTCTTCGCCACCTCGTTGCGGGCGGGGATACGCCCGTAGACGCGGTGGGCGCCGAACTCGTCGAAGGCCCTGGCGATGGTCAGCGCCTCCGCGCGTCGGCCGACCCCCTTGCCACGCACATCGTCGCCGATTAGAGCACCCAGCTCGGGGGCCGTCTGGCGGAAGAGACCGTAGAGGGCGGTGAAGCCGACCGGCTCATCGTGGCCCTCGACCACGACCGCGTACTTGCGGTCCTCGCCGGATTCCTCCATCGCCCGTCGCGTCCAGGCCTCGGCCTGCTCCATCGAGAAGCTCTCGCGGCTCTCCATCAGCGTCCTGGTCGCCTCGGGGTTGTTGAACCAGCGGTGAACCGCCACGGCGTCGCCGGCCTCAAAGCGGCGCAGGCTCACCTTGGGTTTCTCCACCGCCGGAACCCTAAACGAGAGCCGGCGGGCCGAACGGGTCCCGCGCTGGCCTTTCGGGCCGGTCAGATGGTTCACTCGGGGGCAAGCCCCCGACCACTCAGCACCAGCCAAGCCGTCTTGCGGAGGATGCGGGCATCAAGGGCGGGGGTACGGTGGTCGACGTACCAGACGTCCAGCTCGATCCGCTCCTCCCATGGGATGCCCGCCCGGCCCTGGACCTGGGCCCAGCCGGTGATCCCCGGCAGCACCTCGTGGCGGCGGCGCTGATGGGCCGTGTAGTCCTTCACCTGAGCGGGGATGGTCGGACGGGGGCCGACGATCGCCATCTCGCCGCGCAGGACGTTGACCAGGTTGGGGACCTCGTCCAGGGAGGTGCGGCGGAGGAAACGGCCGGCCGCCGTGACGCGGGGGTCCTCGCGGGCGACGGCGGTGCCGATCCCAACCGGGTCGGATCCGATCACCATCGTGCGCAGCTTCAGCATCTCGAACTCCTTGCCGTCCTTGCCGACCCGGCGCTGGCGGTAGAGGACCGGACCGCGGCTGCCGAGCTTGATCGCGATCGCGGCCGCCAAGAGAAACGGAGAAAGAACGAGGAGGGCCAGGGAGGCAACGAGGACGTCGAGGGCTCGGGTCATTGATTGCCTCTCCGGGGTGCTCCCTGGCCGAGCTGATCAAGATCACAGCAGGCGCGGCGCGCTGTGCGCCCGAGCCGCCGCCAATATCCGCCGGCCGGGGGGCTCACCGGGTTCCCTCGGCCTTCTCCCAGGCCCCGGGTGGGCCGTGGCGAGCACGGTCCCAGAGGCCGGCGGCGATCGAGGCGGTCGTCATCACGTAGTAGCGGGCGATTCGCAACGGTCTGAAGGCCAGCCAGCGGCCAAGGACGGCGGCGCCGAGGAGGGCAATCTGGACTGTGAGGGTGGCGGCGTAGACCCACCCTTCGCCGAGCAGGGCGAGGTTTGCCACCAGGGCAAGCAGGTGCAGGAGCGGGGTCAGGTATCGCAGCAGCCGGTGCGAGGCGAGCTCGAACCCATACAGCGGCGGGTACCCGCGCGGCGTGAGCATCCCCTCGCCGACCACGATGTCCCAGAGGCCGACCATCATCCGCCGTTTGCGGGCGAACTCTCCCTCCAGGGTAGGGACCATCTTCTCCTCGGCGCGGGCCCAGGGGACGTAGAGGGAGCGCGATCCGCGCTTGGCGAGCTCGAAGGGGAAGGAGAGGTCGTGGCTGGCCGAGGGCCCGAGCGCGATGTAGCCGCTGGCCCGCACCGCGTAGATCGGCGCCGTTGCCGGCGGTCACCCCTGCCAGCGCCGACTCCATCTCGCGGACGCGCATCTCGTAGCGCCAGTAGGCGCCCTCGAGGTTGCCGCCGCCCGCGTCGGTGAAACTGACCTGGCCGCAGGCGTAGCCGACACGGGGGTCAGCGAAGGGCTCGAACCAGGTGGCGGAGCGCGTCTGGGGCCCAGGCGCTGTTGGCGTCAGAGAAGGCGAGGATCTCTCCGCAGGCGCGCTCGGCGGCGGCGTTCTGGGCGGCGATCTTGCCGCCGCGGGGGAGGTCGAGGACGAGGTCGGCGCCAGCCGCGCGCGCCCTCTCAGCCGTCGCGTCCGCGGATCCGTCAGAGGCGACGATCAGCTCCAGACGCTCGCGGGGCCAGTCGAGCGCAAGCGCGTTGGCGACCTTGGCGGCGATCACCTCCTCCTCGTTGTAGGCGGCGACGATCAGCGAGACCCGCGGCGGCTCATCCCAGACGCCCGGGCGAAGGGTCGGCGCTCGCCGCAGGGCAACCATCACCCACAGCAGGAGCGGGTAGCCGGCGTGCGTATAGAGGATCAACGCGACGCAGAGCCAGAAGACGACGGCGATGACGGTCAACGTGCTGCCTCCAGCAGCTCCTCGTAAAGGGCCACGGTCTGGCGGGCCGCCTCGATCCCAGGAGTAGGGCCCGGCGGCGGCGCGGAGCGCGGCCCCCGCCAGCTGCTCTCGTGCTGCCCGGTCCACGGTCAGCTCGCCCAGCACGATCGCCAACGCGCTGGGGTCCTCGGGTGGGACGAGGCGCGCAGCTCCCCGCTCGGCAACCTCGGGGAAGCCGCCGACGGCGCTCAGGACCAGCGGCTTGCCGAAGGCGAGCCCGGTGTAGAGGACTCCGGAGTGCTCGGCGTCGCGGTAGGGAAGCGCCACGACATCGGCGCGCCGGAAGATCGCGGGGATCTCGGCGTCCGCGACGAAACGGGTGAGGAAGCGGACCCTGCCCGGAGCCACAGCGGCGAGGCTACGCAAGGGATCGACATCCATCCGCGGCATACCGACGATCCACAGCTCCGGCCCGTCGAGGCGACTGAAGGCCTGCAGCAGGATGTCCAGGCCCTTGTACGGGCGCAGCAGACCGAAGAAGAGGATTACCGGGCCCTCCGCGCCCTCCAGCTCTACCGGCAGCGGCTTCTCCTCCGGCAACCTGGTCAGGTAATCAAAGGCCCCGTGGGGGATGACTCGAACCCGACCGCACTCGAGCCCGACCTCCTCGCGAAGGCGAGCGGCGCCGTGCTTGGAGTGGGCGATGACCGCGTCCATCCGGCCGAAGACGCGGCGGGCGACGGCGAGCTGTCGGCGGCTGGGGGATCGCGGTAGGACATAGTGAGCGGTGATCAGACGGGGCCTCCTCGGCGGTAGCAGGAGCGCGTCGAGAGCCGGGATCGTGAGCCACTGGTAGTGGATGACGTCGCCGTCAGCGCTGCGGCGCAGGCGAAGCATGTCGGGGAGATGCTCGGCCAGCTTGAAGGCGCGGCGGGCAGGAGCGCGGAGGCCGCGGGCGGCGGCGCGGCGGTAAAAGAACTCATCCACCCGGTATCCCTCCGCTGGCGGGACCGGGCCGTAGAGGAAGCGGCTGGTGAGCAGCTCCACCGCGGCGCCCTGACGGGCCAAAGCCGCGGCCAGCGCACGATCGTAGGGGGGCGTGAAGGCCGAGGGGTCGATCAGCTGAACCCGCATCGCGGGCGATTATGGTGGCCGGCGTGGCGCCCACGCTCTCCTATTGCGTCGTGAACACCGACGGCCGCGAGCAGCTGCTCGCCTGCCTGGCGGCGATCGAGCGCAACCATCCGTCTGGCGTCGAGCACGAGGTGCTGGTGCTTGACAACGCATCCACAGACGGATCTGCCGACGCGGTGCGGGCGCTCGATCGTGGGATACAGCTGATCGCGCTAGACAGGCGCGTGGGCAAGGGGGAGAACGACTCCACCCTGATGAGGGAGGCGCACGGTCGCTATTGCCTGCTGCTCAACGAGGACTCCGAGCTGCGGCCCGGAGCGGCTGGGGCGCTGATCGCAGCACTTGACGCAGACCCGGGGGCGGCGGCTGCTGGCGCGCAACTGCTTGACTCGGCCGGCAGGCCCGTCGCCTGCGCTTGGCGCTTCCCCGGTGTCGGGACGGCGCTGGCGGGGGCGGTCTTCCTGCACCGCTTCCTCACCGTGCAGAGCAAGGGCGAGCGGACGCGGCGCGTCGACTGGGCGCAGTCAAGCGCCCTAATCGTGCGCCGCGCGGCGGCGGCGGCGGTCGGCTACCTTGACCCCGCGTTCTTCGTCTACTACGACGAGTGCGACTTTTGCAAGCGCCTCGCCGACGCCGGTTGGCACACGCTCTTCGTCCCCGGCGCCGAGGCCGTCCACCACGACCAGCTCTCCACCGACCTCGCCGCGGGCCTCCCCCGGATCGTGGAGTTCCACCGCAATCGCGACCTCTACATGCGCAAGCACCACTCCCTGCCTGCCGCAATTGCGGTCCGCGGGCTCACCGCCTGGGCGTATGCCGCGCGCGCCCTCGCCGCTGCCCTCGTTCCCGGCCAACCAGCCCGCATCTACAGGGCCCATGCCCGCCAGGCACTTTTCCCCCACCGGGGAGAGGGTTTGAGAGACCGGGCCGGCTAGGTCCAGGCGTCCTCGTCTCTGAGCTCAGCCTCGTATGCCTCGGGGATGGCCCCCTCGCCGGCGCCGGCCGCCCGCCACATCGCTGCTAGGTCGGCGCCGACTTTGGTCGGATGGCGAAGGCGGCGCAGCCAGCCTCGCTCCTGCGCGGTGAAGAAGCCGCTGGCGAAGAGGATCGCGGGATAGGTGAGCCAGAGGGCGGTGCGCACGAGCAGGCCGGCGAAGCCGCTGGTCGGCAGGAACGCTTCGCCGATGCCGACGAGAGCGACTGAGACAAGGGCGAGGCGGGCGAGGCGGGCCCATTGGTAGGGGACCGGGAAGAGGCGCTGGGTGAACCCGTACATCATCGCCAAGACGACCAAATATGAGGCGACCAGCGCGATCCCGGCGCCGACTATTCCCAGCGGCGGGACCAGCGCGAGGTTGAGGAGGACGTTGGCGATCAGCGCTGCGATCGTCGCCGGGAAGTTGAATCCGGTGCGCCCTGTGCGGCCCAGGATCACGACGAGCACCAGATAGAGGGCATAGAGGGTGACCGCGGTGGCGATCAGGCCGATCGCTTTGTAGGAATCAAAGAAGTGAGGGGCTGCAAGTGCGCGGACGATCCAGCGCGAGAGCAGCCACATGCCCGAGACGACGAACGCGCAGCAGGCGACGAACCAGGTTACGGTCGCCGCGTAGGCACCGCGTGCCTCCTCATCGTCGCGGATCGAGTAGGCGAGCGGGGGCCAGGCGAGCTGGAAACCGCGGACGAGGACGTTGACCGCCTGGGCGAACTTGACCGCCAGCGAGTAGAGCCCCGCCTGGGGCAGCCCGATTGTGCGGACGATGATGATCCGGTCTACGAAGTTGAGCAGGTAGAGGGAGAGCTCGGCCGGCATCGTCGGCAGGCCGAAGCGCAACAGCCGCCGCAGCAGGGGCCACTCAAAGCGCAGCGAGAGACGGCGCCAATGGACGGCGATCAGAGCGAGGACAAAGGCTCCGCCGCTGGCGTAGCTGCCCAGCAGCAGACCTCGTGCGCCCTCCCCCTCCCCGACAACGAGGACCACGGTCAGCCCGATCGTGACCAAGACGTTGAGGATCGTGGTGACGAAGAAGGCGCGGGCGCGCTCCTGGAGCCTGAACAGCGTGAGCAGGTATTCGAACATCGTCAGCGCCCAGAGGCCTCCGATCGAGATTCGCGCCAGTTCCGGCAAGGGTTTGTTCGAGCAGGGCTTCGGAGATCTGGCCGGCGAAGGGGAGGGCGAGGAGCGCCGCGGCACTGGTCACCCAAAACAGCGCGGCAAACGAGGAGGCGATAACCCGGCCCGGGTCCTCCTCGTCGCGGTAATAGAAGCGAAGCAGCGCCTCGATCAGGCCGAGGCGGACGACGATGCTGGCCGAGACGACCGCGGCAAACATCACCTCGGCAGCGCCGTAGTCGGCCAGGGTCAGGTAGCGCGTGTAGAGCGGCAGCAGGGCGACCGCGATGACCTTCGAGAGGATGCTCGCCGCGGTGTAGGCGGCGCCGGTGGTCGCTAGGCGGCGGAGGTAGCCCGACATCACATGGTTTCGCGCTTCGCTCGCGGCACAATGAGCAGGACATCGATGCTTGCTCGCTCCGCGCCCATGCGAGATTACGCAGGGTCGCGGACCGCGGAGGTTGCGCCGAGAGACGCGCCCACCGCCAGGAGGACCCAGGTGATCGGATCCTCGTAAAAGCCGGCGTAGGCCATCGTGTGAACGATCAGGGCGATGAAGGCGGCGAGCACCGCCGCGCGGGCTATCGCTTCCTGGCTCACGGGCGAGGACAGCGCGGACAAGGCGGGACGCAGGCCCGCGGCCATCGTCCACAGGGCAGTGAGCAGCAGGGCTGCATAGAGCGCGAGGCCGATGGCGCCCTGCTCCGCCGCGATCGTTATCGGCTCGGTGTGGGAGACCGAGACTGGAGCCCGGTGGTCTTTGGAGTGCTCGCGGTAGGCGGCCGAGAAGGAGCCCGAGCCGTAGCCGTAGATGGGCCGCCGGTCAAAGAGGTGGATGCCGCCGGAGACGAGGTGTGCCCGGCCGCTGGTATCGATGTTCAGTCGGTTGATGTTGATCTTCCCGGCGCCGCCGACCACCACCACGACGAGAATCGCGCCGAGGGCGCCGAACGCCACCACGGCGGCGGTCCACTTCAGGCTCCAACGCAGCGCCGCCAGCACAGCCAGGCCGGCCAAGAGGGCGATGAAGCTCGACTGCGAGTAGGTGGGCGCCAACCCGAGCCAAGCCAGCGCGATCAGGCCGGTCAGCGACAGGAAGCTCCGCCGCTCCTTCGCCCAGAGCAGCGCGGCGGTGGCCACGACTATGGTCAGGGCCAGGTAGCGACCGTAGATATTGGGGTCCCAGAACACGGAGTTGACCCTGAAGTAGGTGTGGAATTCGTTGGAGCGGATCACCTGGTCGTTCCAAAACAGGGCTCTGCTCGCGTACTCCACGGACCCGACCAAGACAAACAGCGCCGCCTCGATCGCGACGAGCCAGAGGACCCAGGTCAGCTTCCGCCGATCCCACTCGAGATCACTGAGCAACCCATAGGCCAGGGCAAACGGCACGTAGAAAAAGCACACGTCCTGCAGTCCCTTGGAGAAATCGGCCGAGTAGAGGACCCCCAGCCCGTAAAGGACGACAACTGCCGCCAATACCCGCGGCAGCCATGCAACTGGGCCCCTGGGCGGGGGTGGCCGGGGCGGGCTGGGAGCGTTCCAGTCCCCGATCGCAGCCGCCACCACACCGCCGGCAATGACCAGGTAAAGCGGTACCAGCAGGTTGGCCGATTCACCCCCCGATTCGATCGGAATTCGGAAGGGAAGAGCGGCGACTATCGCCAGTGGCAAGACGATCGGCCAGCGGCGGAAGGTGGCGGCGAGAGTCCCGGCCGCGACCAGTCCGGCGATCGCGAGGGCGGCGAGGTGCGTGGGGTGATCGCGCAGATCGACGATGCGGTGGGAGTGCCACTGGTCGCCGAGGATGAGTAAGGGCAGGAGGGCGATCGCGGCGAGCATCGCCGCCGAGCGCAGGCGCCCCGGAGAGGCGAGGATCGCGGTGGCTGCCGCGGTGGCTGCAAGCAGAACCCCTGCACCCGAGAGGACGGCGCTCAACGGGCGCCCTTCGCGACCCGGGCGCAGGCGGCGGTGGCGGGGCGCAGGTGGATCGTGCCGGGCAGAACGAGGACGCGTTCCTGGCCAATCAGGCTGACCCGCAGCTTGTAGTGACCGGGCCGGGCCGCAGCGCCGCTGAGGCCGCGGCCATCCCAATGGAAGGTGAAGTAGTTGTAGCGGGGCAGATATCGATCGGAGGCAAGGGTGGCGACGAGCGCTCCCCCGGGGCGGATCACCTGCACGGTCGCGTGATCGGTTGTGGTGAGGCGGAATTTGATCCGAGCACTGCGCGCTCCGCAACGCCCGTTCGCCTCGAAGGAGAGGCCCTTGACGCCGAATTGGACGTGGTCGAGAACGAGCGGGTCGCGCTTTACGCGCTGCGACCAGGCGAAGGCGGCGACCGTGGCGAGGACGAGCAGCGCGAAGACCAGGCCGGCCGCGCTAACCCGACGTTGAGGCATCGTTTTCGCCGACGATCACCGAGACCGGCGCCCCTTCGGAGACAGAGTCGACTTCGGAGGTCATCGGCTGCACCTTGCCGACCCCGAGCTCGCGGGCCACGAGCCGCGCTTCGGGGGCATGGCCGCCGCGGTACATGACCGTGCCTTCGGCGAAGCTCGCGTTGCTATTGGTCACAGTCCCCAGCTTGAAGCCCCTGCGCTGAACCTTTTCGCCGTAGCGACCGGCGAGCCCCGGCACTGCAGTGCCGTTGAGCACCGCGACTTCCACTTCGCTCGGCTTGGTGGTGGCGCTGACGTTCCTGCCGTGCTTGCCGCCGCCGTCGCCTTCCTTGGATCCGTGCAACGCCGCGTAGGCGATGCCACCACCGATGAGGAGCACGACGACGAACACCGCCGCCAGGTAGCGCGGCTCGGCGAGGCGCTCGCCGTTCTTGGACAGCCACCCGCGAAGCCGCTCCCCGCGGGTTGACTCGGGCAGCCCCGACTCCCGCCGCTTGCGACGTTCCTCGCGCTGGGCGATCGCCTGCTGTTCTGCGGTGCGTGCCTCCTCAAGCCGGCGCAGCTCCTCGGCCCGCACCGCCGCCGCGGCTGAGGTCGACTCCTTGCGCTCCGCGTCGCGCTCCGGAGCCGAGCCGGCCCACTCGCGCAGGCGGCGGATGTCGCGCCCATGGGTGAAGGAGAGCAGGGCGAGCAGGGCGAGGCCGAAGAACGCCGCCAGCCCGGCGAAAGCGCCGATTTCCTTGATCAGGTCCACGTAATGGCTGCGAGAGGCTACTCGTCGTAGGCGACCGTCGCCTCCTCGCCGCTTGACGCGGTGATCATCTCGACAACTCTCTCGGCCAGGTTGGCCTCGTCGCCAGCTAAGACCAGGTGCTCGAGCGAATTCAGGGTCGACTCGACCCACTCCGGATCAAGCGGTGCCTCCCGCACGGCGCGGCGGATCCGCTTCGATGCGGTCGGTTGCTCGCTTTCCCCTACCCCGAAGAGCTGCTCGTGTAGCTTCTCGCCCGGGCGGGGCTTGGTGAACTCGACGGCTATGTCTCGTTCAGGCTCGTAGCCAGCGAGGCGGATCATGTTGTGCGCAAGGTCGACGATCCTCACCGGCTCGCCCATGTCAAGGACAAAGACTTCACCCTTGCCGGTGCCGATGTCGCCGGCACGGATCACGAGTTGGACCGCCTCGGGAATCGTCATGAAGTAGCGGGTCATCTCAGGGTGGGTGACGGTGACCGGTCCCCCGCGCTCGATCTGGCTGCGGAAGATCGGTACGACACTGCCCGAGGAGGCGAGCACGTTGCCAAAGCGAACGCTGGCAAAGCGAGTGCCGGGGTGCTTGTGGCCGGCCGCCTCGACGATCCACTCCGCCATCGCCTTCGACGCGCCCATCACCGTCTGCGGGTTGACCGCCTTGTCGGTGGAGATAAGGACGAATCGCTCAACCTTCGAGGCAGCCGCGGTCTCCGCGGTCACCCTGGTTGCGATCGCGTTGTTGCGAACGGCCTCCAGCGGATTGGCCTCCATCAGCGGCACGTGCTTGTAGGCGGCGGCGTGGAAGACGACCGAGGGCTTGAAACGCTGCATCGTCTCCAGCATTCGATGGGGCTCCTTGCAATCGGCGAGCACCGACTCGACGTTGGTGAAGTGGCGCTCCTCGACCATCTCGCGGTCGATCTCAAAGAGGTTGTCCTCGGCGTGGTCGAGCATGACCAAAAGCCGCGGCCCGACCCGGGCGATCTGGCGGCAAAGCTCGGCGCCGATCGAGCCGCCGGCGCCGGTAACCAGGACGATCCGGTCACGCAAGTAGGCGCCGGCGCGGTCGAGTTCGAAAACGACCGGCTCGCGACCGAGCACGTCCTCAACTTGGACCTCGCGCAGCTGCTTGTTGAGCTGGACGCCGCCCCGCAGGAGCTCGAAGACCGTGGGCAGGGTGCGGACACGGATCTCCCGCTCGCGGCAGGCGGCGACAACCTTGGCACGCAGCGTCCCGGGGGCAGAGGGGATCGCGATCACGACCTCGTCGGGCTCGGTCTCGTCGAGGATCGCGGCGATCTCCTCAGTCGACCCGAGCACCTTCAGCCCGCCCGACATTCGCATCCCCCGCTTGCGGGGGTCGTCATCGACGAAGCCGATCGCGGTCGAGCCGAGGTTTGGGTTGAGCTGCAACTCGCGGACCACCATCTGTCCACCCGAACCGGCACCTACGACAAGGACCTCGCGCCTGGGGTCGCGGGCGCCCCGAGATGGACGCTCGACGATCAGCCGCACCGCGAGGCGGGCACCGGCGATCAGCAGCATCGTGAGGATAAAGTCGATCACCACCACCGAGCGCGGCAGCGTGTGCTTGAACGGTTGCACCACTGCAAAGAGGACGACGACGATGATGCTGGCGAAGGCGACGGCGCGGAGGATCAGGAGGAAGTCGCGACCGCTGACGTAGCGCCACCACTTCTGGTAGAGGCCGAAAGCTCCGAAGACGGCCAGCTTAGTGACGACGACGATGCCGACCGCTTGGGCGAAGAGCAACTGGTAGCGAGGCGGCAGCCCGTGCGGGTCATCGAGGAAGCGGAGCTGGAAGGCGAGGAAGAAAGAGAGCGCGACTAAAACCGCGTCGGCGGCGACCTGCAGGGCCCGGTTGCGATATACGGGGTGGTTCAGCCGCTGCATATAGAGAAGGGCGAGTTTAGAGGCTGAGGTCTTAGGATCTCGGGTCCGCTCATGCCGAACGCCCTCCTCTATGCGGACATCACCGGGCCGATCGTCGAATTCTGCGTCGAAACGGTCGAAAGCACTGGCCTGGCGGGCATATTCCTACTGATGGCAGCGGGAAGCGCCTGCATCCCGATCCCGAGCGAGGCCGTGATGCTGTTTGGCGGCTTCGACGTCTCCAACGGAAGTCAGACGCTGATCGGGGTGACGGTGGCGGGCCTTGCCGGCAACATGGCCGGGTCCTGGCTGACCTATGCGATCGGCTACTACGGGCGGATCGACCTGTTGGAGCGCAATAAGTTGATCCACATCAGCCCCACGCGGCTGGCCTGGGTCGACCGCTGGTTCAAACGCCACGGCGACGCGACCGTCTTCCTGGCACGGCTGGTGCCACTGGTCCGCGCCTTCATCTCGCTGCCGGCGGGGGTCGCCAAGATGCCGTTCTGGCGCTTCACCTGGCTGACGGCGCTCGGCTCCTTGCCCTGGGTGCTCGGCTTCGCGCTGATCGGACGGGCCGTGGGCGAGAACTGGGAAAAGTGGCGCAACCACCTACAGGTCCTTGATTATCTTGTCCTCGCGGCGATCGTCGGGCTGATCGTCTACGCGATCATCAAGCGCCGGCGCGGCGGCGGACCCGGCAAGGGCGAGGCGACCGAGCCCGCAGGGGTCGGTTGAACGAGGTCCTCGACGGGCGGGTTGCGACACGGCATGCCGTTGCGCTCGGATTGATCCAGGGTCCCGCCGAGCTCTTACCTGTCTCAAGCTCCGCCCACATCGTCTTGGTTCCGTGGCTTGCCGGATGGGACTGGCAGTCAATTGACCCGGAGTTGCGCAAGAGCTTTGAGGTGGCCCTGCATGCCGGCGCGGCGGCGGCTCTGCTGGTTGGCCAGCGGCGGGCGATCGCCGAGGAGCTGCGCCTTTTTGACCTGCGCCGCGCGGCGGTGCTGGTGCTTTCCTTCCTTCCGGCGGCGGCCGTCGGCTACATCCTGGAGCGGCCGATCGAGCGACACCTCGGCGGGCCTCAATCGACCGCGCTCGGGCTGGCCCTCGGCGCGGTGGCAATGGCTGTCGCTGATCGACGGCCCCAAGAACGAGGTCGGGGAGAGGCTGGCTGGCGCGACGGCCTGGCGCTGGGAGTAGCCCAAGCTGCAGCTCTGGCTCCAGGCGTCTCGCGCAACGGCGCAACCCTGACGGCCGCCCGCTGGCGTCGGTTCTCCCGCGAGCAGGCGAACCTGCTCTCCCGCACCGTGGCGCTGCCGATCATCGTCGGAGCGAGCGCGCTGAAGGGCGCCCGCCTATGCTCCCGCGAGCCCCCCGCGGAGCTGGGGCGCACGATCGCAATCGGTCTGGGGGCTTCTTTTGCGTCGACGCTTGCCTCTCAGCGCCTCATTCGGCTGGTCGAGCGCGACCGAGCGCTTTGGCCCTACAGCGCCTACCGCGTCCTCCTGGCGGCCGCGGTTCTTGCAAAGCTCCAGAGAAGATGACCGACGCCTACGCGAAGGCCGGAGTCGACCAGCGAGCGGCAGACTCCGCGGTCGCGGCAATCCTCGCCGAGCTATCGGCAATCCGCCTTGATCGGCCGAGCCGGCAGCTGCCGCTACCGGGCCATTACGCGAGCGTGATCCGACTCGACGATCGGACGGGGGTCGCCCTCTCGACCGACGGGGTCGGGACTAAGTTGCTGGTTGCCGAGCAGCTCGGCCGCTTCGACACAATCGGAATCGACTGCGTGGCGATGAACGTCAACGACGTGATCTGCGTCGGGGCCGAGCCGCTGGCGATGCTCGACTACATCGCGATCGAGCACGCCGACCCCGAGCTCTGCGGCCAGATCGCGGTCGGCCTTGCGCGCGGCGCTGAGCTAGCCGGGATCGAGATCCCCGGCGGGGAGCTGGCCGAGCTCGGCGGGATGGTGAGCGGCTTTGACGTCGCCGGAGCCTGCATCGGAATCGTCGCTCTGGACTCGGTGATCGACGGCTCGACCATTCAGCCCGGCGATTCGGTGATCGGCCTGCCGTCTTCAGGGCTGCACTCCAACGGCTACACCCTGGCCCGAGCCGCGCTGGAGGGAATCGCGCTCGATGACAAGCGGCTCGGGCGCCCACTGGGCGAGGTATTGCTGGAGCCGACTGAGATCTACGTCAAGGCGGTGCTTGAGCTACTGCGCTCGAGTGTCGAGGTGCGCGGCCTCGCCCACATCACCTCGGGCGGGACCGGCAACCTTGACCGGCTTGCTGCCGATGTCCGTTATCAGATCGACGAGCCGCTTCCGGTCCCGCCGATCTTTGAGCTGATTCAAGAGCGGGGAGCGGTCGGGGATGAGGAGATGCGCGAGGTCTTCAACCTGGGATGCGGCTTTTGCGTCGTCGTCGCCGCGGAGGAGGTGGCTGGCGCGCTTGGGCTTCTCCATCGTCACTATCCCGAAGCGAAGCAAATCGGCCGAGCCGTCTAGATGGAGGCCCGCTCGTCGAGATCGATGATCGGGACCGTACTCTCGGGCCGCTACCGGCTGGAGGCGAAGCTGGGCAGCGGCGGGATGTCGACCGTCTACCTGGCCCGCGACGAGACTCTCGATCGACCTGTCGCGGTCAAGGTGATGCACCGCGAGATGTCCGAGCAGCAAGACCAGCTCGAGCGCTTTCGCCAGGAGGCGCGGGCGGTAGCGAAGCTCTCCCACCCAAACGTCGTCTCGGTGATCGACGCGGGTGAGGATGGCGGCTATCCCTACATCGTCTTCGAGTACGTCCAGGGGGAGACGCTGAAGCAGCGGATCGCCCGGGTCGGAGCGCTGGACACCCAGGAGGCAATCGCCTACGCGATCGAGATCGCGCGGGGGCTCACCGTCGCGCACGCCCGCAACATGGTCCACCGCGACATCAAGCCCCAGAACATCCTGATCGACAGCGAGGGTCGGGCCAAGCTGACCGACTTCGGCATCTCCCGCCAGCTCGAGCAGGACGGGATGACCGCGACCGGACGGGTGCTCGGCACCACCGACTACGTTGCGCCCGAGCAGGCGATGGGCAAGGGGGCCGATCCGCGCTCAGATATCTACTCGCTCGGGGTCGTCCTCTATGAGATGCTGGTCGGGAAGGTCCCTTTCCACGCCGACAGCCAGGTCGGCGTGGCGCTGAAACACGTGAACGAGGAGCTGCCCGACGTGCAGCGGCTGCGGCCGGAGGTCTCCGCCGCGACGGCGCTGGTGGTGGAGCGCGCGACGGCGAAGGATCCCGGCGAGCGCTACCAGCAGATCGGCGAGATGATCGACGACCTCTCCACCGCCCTGGAGGTAGAGGCGGCGCGGGCCGGCTCGACCACCGGCGAGGCGACCAGCGTGCTCGAGGCCGTGCCGGCGCCGCGTCGCAGGCTCTCCAGTCGCGCCCGCTGGTCCTGGGCGACGATCGTCGCGATGATCCTGATCGGCGGCGCGGCGCTCGCGGCGGCGCACTTCATCGGCAACGGGAGCCTCGGAAACGGCGGAGGTGAGCGGAACAACGGCATCCCGATCCCGATCTCGTCCGCTACCAGCTACAACCCCGAGGGTGACGGCGAAGAAAACCCTGAAGCCGTGGGGCTGGTGATCGCAGGGGCCCCGCCGGGAGCGGCTTGGAGCACCGAGCACTACGAATCGCCGACCTTCGCCGGGACGAAGACGGGGCCCGATTCGGGTACGGGCATCTACGTCACGACCAAGGCGCCGGCGAGGCCTTCGAAGATGGTTGTGCGCACGCCGACGCCCGGCTGGGACGCACAGGTCTTCGCCGCCGCGGGCGAACCGCCGACCGGGATAACTGGCTGGGGGAGGCAGGTGGGCGAGGTGAACGGCGCCGCGAGCGTGCAGGAGATCGACCTCAGTCTCCAGCACCCGGCTCTCCACTTTCTGCTCTGGCTGAAGAAGGCCGTGCCGGCCCCCGACCAGACCGGTGGCTACCTGGTCGAAATCAGCGATATCAAGCTGCTGAACTGACTAGAACTCATACGAGCGCAGCCGCGCGTGGTGCTCGACCGCGAGGGTGACGAGACGATCGCAGAGGTCCGGGTAGGGGATCCCGGCGGCCTCGAACAGCTTCGCGTAAACGCTGGTCTCGGTAAAGCCGGGCATCGTGTTGATCTCATTGACGAGGACCCCACCGTCGGGTTCGGCGAAGAAGTCGCAGCGGGCGAGGCCCGCGCAGCCGGCGAGCGCAAAGACATCCGCGGCGAGGTCGCGGACGCAGGCGGCCTGCTCGGCCGGGATCGGCGCCGGTACGGCCAGCTCCATTCCGCCCTCTTGGTACTTGGCTTCGAAGTCATACCACTCGGCCTTGGCGAGGATCTCCCCCGGGGGCGAGAGCTGGAGGCGATCGTTGCCGAGCACCGAGCACTCGATCTCCCGACCAGCGGCGGAGGCCTCGACGATGACGCGGGGATCGTGGCGCGAGGCGAGATCGACCGCCGCGTCGAGCTCCTGCGGCTGTTCGACCCTGCTAATTCCGACGCTTGAGCCAAGCCGGGAGGGCTTCACCCAGAGTGGCAGGCCCAGCGCAGCGCAGCGCTCGCGCCAGCCGTCCTCGCCGGCCTGGACAAAATCGACCTGGGGCACGCCGCGCTGGGCGAAGAGCCGCTTCAGGGTCAGCTTGTCCATGCATGTCGCCGAGGCGAGCACCCCGGAGCCGACGTAGGGGACGTCTAGCCACTCCAGCAGCCCTTGGACGCTGCCGTCCTCTCCAAATGGCCCGTGCAGGGCCGGGAACACTGCCCCCGCGCCCATCAGCCCCCCCGCCGGGACCAGCCTCACCTCGGCATCCGCCGAACTCCAGCGCCCGTCGCGGGAGACCGTCACCGTCACCGTTTCGTGGCCGGCGGCGGCTAGCCCGCGCGCCACCGATTCGCCCGAGCGCACCGAGACGTCGTGCTCGGAGGAGCGCCCGCCGCAAAGCACCGCGACCTTCATCCTCGACCCCGGCCAGCCACCGCGTCCTCCCTCACGGCTTGCCCGGTTCGGCGGGTTCGGTCGGTTCGGCCGCGCTCTTGCCGACCGCAATCGTCACTTCGGCACCCTTTTCGACCTTCGTCCCGCCGGCCGGAAACTGGTTGATCACCCGACCGATCTTCGATTCGGCTTCTGTTTCCTGTTCTTGGACTATCGGCTTGAGTCCGGCTTCGCGCAGAGCCGCCACCGCTTCTGAGCGCAGCTTGCCGACCAGATTCGGCACCGCGACCTTCTGCTGGCCCTTGGAGACGACAATCGCGACGGCCGAGCCCGGTTCGACTTCCTTGCCGGCGCTGGGCGACTGACGGAGCACCTGACCGACCGGCGTGGAGCTCGTTTCTTCGGAGACAGAAGCGACAAGCCCGCGGGAGCGGATCTGCTGCACCGCGACCGAGCGCTGGGTACCGACAAGCACCGGCACCTTGGCCAGCTTCGGGCCGTTGGAGATGGTGATCAGGACGTCCGAGCCCCGCGTCGCTGTCGTTCCCGACGATGGGGTCGAGTGGATGACCACCCCGGCTCCGACGGTGCTGGAGTGGACGGTTTCGACCTGGGTCCCGAATCCCGCCTTCTTTAGCCTCGCTTCGGCCGCCGCGCGGGTCAGCCCGGCGGTCGCCGGGACCTTGGCGCTACCCGGCCCGGCGCTGACGGTCAGCGTCACCGCCGGCTTTGAGCAAAAGAGGCTGAGAAAGGCACAGTTGAGGGAGGCCTTGTCGGCGGGTGGGGAGGCGAGGGGGTCCTGCTCGAGGACTTCATTCTTGGGGGCCCGGTTTTCAACCCGCCTCACTTCGCGGATCGAAAAGCCGTCCTGCTGGAGCAGCGAGATCGCGACGTTGAGCTGGTTGCCGGTCAGGTTGGGCACCGAGGTCGTCGTTTCCCGGGTCAGCGCAAAGCCGACCAGGGCGCCGATCAGGACGGCGATCCCGACCAGGATCCAGCGCCTCCGCCGCCGCCTCTTCGCCCGCGCCTCATCGGGCTCCTCCTCCTCTGCCTCGGCATCGGTGGGAGTCGCGACGATCGGGGGCAGCGGCGCAAAGGCCGCGGTGCCGGCGCCGCCTTGGCCGGCGTCCCCGAGTGCCGCGTCAAGCGCGGAGATGAACGCATCGGCGCTCTGGAAACGCTGTCCTGGGATCCTTCTCCAGAGCCCGCATCACCGCTGCGTCGAGCGCCGGGGAGACCCGTGGGTTGATCGAACTGGGCCGCTGGGGTATCTGGGAGACCTGCTTCATCGCGACCGCGACCGCGCTCTCGCCTTCGAATGGAACCCGGCGGGTGAGCGCCTCATAGAGCATCACGCCAATCGAGTAGAGGTCGGAGACCGCGGTTACATCCAGCCCTTGGGCCTGCTCGGGTGAGAGGTAGTGCGGGGTACCCATCACCGAGCCGGCCTGGGTGATCTCAGAGACCCCGGCGCGGGCGATGCCGAAGTCGGTGACGACCGCCTTGCCCTCGGCGTCGACGATCACGTTCTGTGGCTTTAAGTCGCGGTGGACGATGCCGTGGCGATGGGCAAAGCGCGCCGCCTCCAGCACCTGGCGGATCAGCCCCACCGCCTGCTCGGGGGTCAGCCCAGCGTCGATCAGCTCCTTCAGGGTGCGCCCCTCGATGTACTGCATCGCGATGTAGTAGGAGGACTCGAACTCACCGCGGTCATAGACGGCGACGACGTTTGGGTGCTGCAGCCCCGCGGCGGCTTCGGCCTCAAGCCGGAAGCGTTCGACGAACTCGCGGTCCTGGGAGAAGCGGCTGTGGAGGACCTTGAGGGCGACCCGGCGCTTTAGGTGTGTGTCATCGGCCAGCCAGACATCCGCCATCCCCCCGGCGCCGATTCGCCTCAGCACCCGGTAACGCCCATCGACGACGCTGCCCTCGCTTACCTCAGGCACGCTCCCTGCCTCCTTGTCTCATCATCATCATTTCCCACTCAGGATCGTTTCCGCCACGTCGCGGAAGATCGGCGCCGCCACGTCATTGCCGAACTTCGTCGTGCACTCGACCGTGGCGGCGATCGCGATCTTCGGGTTCTTCGCCGGGGCAAAGCCGATGAACCAACCTTGGTTCTCGGCCGCCCCCCCGCCGCAGGCTTCGTTGTCGGGGGTTTCGGCGGTGCCCGTCTTGCCGGCGACGGCGACGCCGGGGATCGCCGCGTTGGTGCCGGTCCCAGCGCTGACCACGCCTTCCATCGCGGTGGTCAGCTCGGCAGCGGTCTTGGCACTCATCGGTCGGCTGTATTCAGAGGGGCGGAGACGCTTGACAACCCGCCCGTCCGGTTCGACAACCCGGCTCCAGATCTGCGGCTTCATCAGCCGGCCGCGGTTGGCGACCGCCGCCGCCACCTCGGCCATCTGCAGCGGCGTCACCTTCAACCGCTCCTGGCCGATCGCGATCCGGGCGAGGTCGACCGGGGCTGCGGGTCCCAGAAGCCTTTCCTGTTCTTCGTCATAGACCCCGCTCTTGTAAACCTCGTCTTCGGGAAGGTCGATCGCCGGCGTCGCGTTGAAGCCAAAGCGGTCCATGTAGTTGAACAGAGTGCTCTCGCCGATCCGCTGGCCGAGCTGGCCGAACCAGGTGTTGACCGAGTAGGTGAGCGCCGTGTCCAGGCTGATCGGCCCGAAGCTCTGGTTGTAGTCGTTTTGCAGCGGGAGGCCTTGGACTTCGATCGTCCCCGGCGCGTCGATCGTCGTTTCCGGGGTGATCGTGCCGCTGTTTAGCCCCGCGGCGGCGGTAACCACCTTGAAGGTCGAGCCGGGCGGATACTGGCCTTGGGTGGCGCGGTCAAGCAGCGGCGAGTCGGCGTTGGTGTCGAGCTTGGAGAGTTCGTATGGGATCCGGTTGGGGTCAAAGGCGGGGTTGGAGACCATCACCCGCACCCGACCGCTGCGCGGTTCGATCGCCACGACCGCTCCGAAGCCCGCCGCCTGCAGATCGTTGAGCGCCACCCGCTGCGCGGCGGGGTCGAGGTTGGTGACGACATCATCGCCTTCCTGATTTTGGCCGGTGAGCTGGTTGAGGATCGAGCCGAATTCGGAGCTGCTGCCGACCAGCTCTTCGTTGTGGGACTGCTCGAACTCGCTCTGCCCCTGGCGGGCGAAGCTGTAGCCGATCGGGTGCCCATACAGCGCCCCTTCGGGGTAGCGGCGCACGTAGCGCAGGTTGGAGCCGTGGCCGAGGGCGACCGAGCGGGCGATCACGCTACCGTCGGCTGCGAGGATCCTGCCGCGCTTGATCTGTTGCTGTTGGAGCAACGGCCGCTCGTTCGCGCGGTTGTTCTTCAGCGCCTTGGCGTCGAAAACCGACCAGTAGGAGGTGAACCCGATCAGGACCACGAAGAGGACGACGATGAAGGCGAACAATTTGACAATCTGGCGGTTCACGCGCCCTCCATCGCCAATCCCGCTCGCCCCGCTGCAACGGCCTCGCGCCGAGCACGATCGGAGATCAGCAAGAGCAGCGCCAGCAAGACGAGGTTGGCGACGATCGAGCTGCCACCGTAACTGATGAAGGGCAGGGTGACACCGGTGAGCGGGATCACCCTCGTCACCCCGCCGATGATCACGAAGGCCTGGATCGCGAAGACCGCGGTCAGCCCGGTGGCGAGGAGCTTGGAGAACCCGTCGTCGGCGAGCAGCGCGATCTTGAACCCCCGCGCCGCGATCAGTAGGTAGACGAGGATCACGCCGGTGGCGCCGAAGAGGCCGAGCTCATCGACGATCAACGAGTAGATCGTGTCGGTCTGCGCCGCCGGCAGCAGCGCGTAATGGGTGCCGGGGTCGGTGAGCAGCGCCTGCCCGAAGCCCCTGCCGAAGAGGCCGCCTTCGGCCTGGGCGAAGATCGACTGGAGGATCTGGTAGCCGCTGCCGGCCGCTTCCTTGTAGGGGTTGAGCCAAATATCGACCCGAGCCTCGACGTGAGGGACCGTCGAGGAGAAGAACCAGGCGCCGAGCATGAACATCACCATTCCGATCACGACGAACGAGAACCTTCCGGTCGCGACGTAAAGGAGCGCCAAGAAGGCGGCGAAGAACATCAGCGAACTGCCGAGGTCGCGGATGAAGACGAGCATGAACATCGATGCGCCCCAGACGACGAGCATCGGGCCGAGGTGCTTGAGCGGCGGCAGGGTCACTCCCAGCACCCGCCGCGCGCCGACGATCAGCACCTCGCGGTGCTCGCGCAGATAGCTGGCCAAGAAGACGACGATGCAGATCTTCGAGAACTCGGTTGGCTGGAACTCGATCGGACCCAACCTGACCCCGAGGTAGGCGCCGTTTACCTGCTGTCCGATCCCTGGAAGGCGCGGTGAGAGCAACAGCAACAGGCCGACGGCGGCGATCGTGTATCGGTAGCGCTCCAGCACGTCGTAGTCCCGCAGGAAGTGGATGGTGAGGGCGAAGAGGATGAGGCCGACGACAAACCAGTTGGCCTGGTCGCGGGCCAGCGTCGCATCGATCCGGTAGATCATCACCAGCCCGAAGGCGATCAAGAGGGCAGCGAGGGGAAAGAGGTAGGGGTCGGCGTTGGGGAGGCGGATTCGCAGGTAGATGTGCGTGGCGAGGCAGATCGCGAGGAAGTAGGCGCCGTAAATCAGGCTGAGGTTGCCGAGCCGGGCGTTCTCCTGGGCGAAGACTGCAGCAAAGCCGGCGGTGAGAAGCAGCGCGACGGGGACCAGGGCGATCAGCTCCCTGTTTCGGGCCGACCTCAAGGCACTCCTTGACCATGCTGGATTTCTTCGAGCAGGGTGACAGCGTCGGAGTGGGAGCGCAGGCTTTGCCCGATGACCGCGGCTCGGCGGCGCGGTGGCAGCGATGCTGTCTGCAGCGGGCTGGCATGGCGCTCTTCGAATAGATCGACTCCGAATGGGAGTTCATAGGGCAGGCCGCGATAGAGGGCGACGCGGCCGGCCTGATCGGTGCCGAGGAACCAGATCTGGCGGTTTCCGTACCAGGCTCCAAAGCCGACCGCGGCGATGATCACGGCGACGGCGGCCAGCTTGGCCGCCGTCCGCAGCCGGTGGCGCGGCGTCCTTGCTTCCAGCGCTTCGCGACGCTCCCTGGCCGCGGCGGCGGCCGCGCGGCGGCGGACCTCGGTGGCGGTCAGGCCGGCCTCGGTGGCCGAGGCCCCAACCAAGGTCGCGCCCTCCGGCGGGGTGGCTGGAACGGCCGCGCCCTGCAGGCGGAAGGCGACGGCGGTGATGTTGTCTCGCCCTCCGGCTCGGTTGGCTTCGTCGATCAGCACCCCCATCGCAGAGTCAAGGGAGGCTTCGCTGCTGAGAACCCGGGCGATCTGGCTATCGTCGAGCATCGTCGTCAGCCCGTCGGAGCAGAGCAGGAAGACGTCGCCGGGCTGTGCCGGGACGGTCTGCACGTCGACCTCGACGTCGGGCTCAGGACCCAGCGCCCGGGTGATGATCGAACGCTGCGGGTGATCCTCGGCCTGTGCGTCGGTGAGCTGCCCCCTCCTGCGCATCTCCTCCACCAAAGAGTGGTCGCGGGTGAGCCGCTCAAGGCGCCCAGCGCGCAACCGGTAGGCGCGGCTGTCGCCGACATGGCCGATCGCTACCTCCTCGCCGGCGACGTCGACTATTGCCGCTGTGATCGTCGTTCCCATTCCCGCCAGCGAGGGATCGCTGTGGGCGTGATCGTGGATTTCACGATTGGCTGTCTGAATCGTCTCCTTCAGCGCCCGCTCTGGTGCAGCGACAGGCAGCTCGCGGTCAAAGGCCTCGGCGGCTGCCTTTGAGGCGACCTCACCGGCCTGTGCCCCGCCCATCCCGTCGGCGACGACAAAGACCGGCGGGCGGAGAAAAAACGAGTCCTCGTTCGCATTGCGCTGGCGCCCGGTGTCGCTGCGGAACGCCTGCTCACTCACCCGCAGCATCGGCCCATCCTCCCTGGAGACGGTCTTTACGCATGCGCCTGGAAGCGGAACTCCGTATCCCCGATCCGCACGACGTCCCCGTCGATCAGCTCTGCCTCTCCCTTCAGGGTGGCGCCGTTTAAGAGAGTGCCGTTGGTCGAGTCCATGTCTTCGACGAGGTAGCGGCCTTCGCGGGAAAAGAACCTGGCGTGAACGGAGGAGGCGTAACGATCCTCGATCTGCACGTCGGATTCCTTGGAGCGGCCGATCGAGAGCCCGCCGATCAAATCGAAGCGCTCACCGACGTCCAGGCCACCACCGCGCTCGCACACCAGCCAGGCCTCGGTGCCCCGCGCCCTCTCCTCGCCGAAGGCCGGAGCCGAGTGAAAGCCGGTCGCGTCGGGAGCGGGTGCGACCGTCCGACGCAGGTCCTTCAGCGAGCTGCGCGCGATGAAGAGGACGAACAGAAACAGGACGGCCAGAAAGCCGAACTTGAGAGCTACCGATACAGGGTCGTAGGCCACGTGCTCCGAACACTACGGACAGCCGCCGCTACTGCTCGATGTCGAAAACGAAGGTCGTGGTTCCCAGGGTCACCTCGTCTCCCGGGCTGAGGCGGGTCGCGGGCACGCGTCGCCCGTTTACCTTCACCCCATTGGTCGAGCCAAGGTCGACGATCTGCCAGTCGCCGCTGTCGGAGCGGCGCAGTTCGGCGTGACGCCGGGAGACGTTGGGGTCCGACAGCACGCACTCCGCTGATTTGGAACGACCGATTGTCGCCCGCGGACCGTCGAGCACGTAGCGGCGATCCTCGAGCGAGACGACGGCGCGGGTCGATACGAGCGCGCCGACTGCCTCCGCGGGCCGTTTAGGCCGCTCCCGGTCGCGCTCGCGCACCGCCGAGTAGACCATCGTGTGGCCCTCCTCGCCCTGGCTCGGGCGCTCGCCCTCGTGGGCGGGCGGCTTGACCAGCCGCGCCTGGATCCCAAACTCGCCGAGGCGCAGGCGCTCGTCGGTGCTGAACTCGACGGCAGGGCGAGTAAGCAGGTCATAGCCGCGCCGCCGCGCGTGCTCCAGCAGATACCCCGACAGCTCTTGCTCGAGCGATCGCTCATAACCTTCCAACTTGGAGCGATCTTGCCTGGAGAGGAAGACCGTGTACTCGTTGGGCACGTAGACGCGCTCGATCGAGGCGGTCTTGTGGGCATCCATTTCCTTGGCCAGCTTGCGCGCCAGTTCGACCGGCTGCACCTCGGAGCTGAAAGCACGGCTGAAGATCCCCTCAACGAGACCTTCGATCCGGGACTCGAGGTTGCGTAGGACGCTGATCGGATGGCTCCTTGGCGCGCGGGCGGCTCTCCGAGCGGGAGGGCCAGCCAAGATCCTACGGGAGCGCGACTCCGTGGCCGACTGCGAGCAAGGCTCCGAGCAGGGCCGCTGCGGCTGCCACTCCGAGACGCACTCCGATCGCGCGGGGAGCGTGTCGAGGGTGTTCGTCGAGGTAATCGAGTGAGGTCTCAATCGCCGTCCCAAGCTCCTCCAAAGGCGGCCGGCTGGACGGGCGCGGATCGAGGCAGGCGTCGACGGCGCCGGTCAGCTCGCGCGGTAGGTCAGCTCGCAAGCGGCGCAGGGGGCGGATGCGGCTACCGATCGCTCGCGCCGTGGCCGCCGCGCTGGAGCGTCGGTGGGGGTTTTCCCCGCTCCAACACTCATACAGGGTGAGGGCGAGCGAATAGACGTCGGCCTCGGGCCCGGCTTGGCGGCCCTCGGCCTGCTCGGGTGACATGTAAGCGAGGGTGCCGACAACGTCACCCGGGGCGGTTAGCGAGGTGCCGTCGGCCAGTCGGGCGATGCCGAAATCCATCAATTTCGCGCGCGGTTCCCCCTCGGTGACCTGGACGTTCTGTGGCTTGATATCGCGGTGGACCACACCGCGGGAGTGGGCGTGGTCCAGGGCCTCGCAGAGGTCGGCACCGATCTCTGCGATCTCGCGATCGCTCAGCTCGCCTTCCCGGGCGAGGCGGGCGAGGGTCGAACCGTCAAGGAGCTCGGTGACAAGCAGCGCGTTGCCATCCTCCTCCCCCATCTCATAGAGGGTCACGATGCCGGGGTGGTTGAGGCGTGCCGCCGCCTGCGCCTCGCGCAGCACCCGCCGGCTGGCCTCGCCCCGCGACTCGATCGCCTTGACCGCGACTGAGCGCTCGAGGCGACCGTCCCAGGCCTCATAAACGACGCCGAACCCGCCACTGCCGATGCGGCGCTCGATCAGGAAACGGTTAAGCACCAGTGAACCGACCAAAGCAACGGAGAACTTCGCCGCGAAAACGCTTGCTCCTGCGACATACTGCCCTCCCTTGGAGGATTTCTCAGCACCCAGGCCGGGCCGCAGGCCGCGCCGGCCGCGCCGGCCCGAGCGCCAACAGATCATGCTGCGGCGGGGACTGGCGCTCGGCGCCGCGCTGATCGTGCTGATCTTGGTCGTGCTCGGGGTGAAGGGGTGCCTTGACGCAAAGGCACGCAGCGAACTGAGCGAATACGCGAACAAGGTGACCCAGATCGTCCAGGAGACCGAGCAGACAAGTAAATCCTTCTTCGGCAAGCTCGCCAACCCGGGAAACCTCTCGGTCACGGAGTTCGTCGCCGAGGTCAACGCCGATCGCAGCGCGATGGACAACTACGTGACCCGCGTCGACAGCCTCAGCGCCCCGGGTGGAATGGGCCGTGCGCAGAACGCGCTTGAACTGGTTTATGAGCTGCGCGGCAGCGCGATGAACGAAATTGCGAACAAGATGAGCACGGCGCTGGGCAACGTCGGTGCCGCCCGGGCCACAGCGGACATCGCCAAACAGATGCAGAAGCTGCTCGCCAGCGATGCCCTCTACGCGGCGGTGGTGCGGCCGGAAATCGACGGCGTGCTGAAGAGCAATGGGCTCGAAGGCAGCAACGTGCCTAAGAGCGTCTTCCTCGCGGATGGGACGAAGTGGCTCGATCCGGCGAACGTCAGCGCGGCGCTGGGCTCGGTCACTGGATCGACCGCCTCGGCGACGCCCGGCATCCACGGGCTGGGGTTGGCAAGCACCGCGATCAACGGCACGGAACTGGCCGCCGGCTCGACGACGACCATTCCCAAAGGGACCACCCCCGAAGTCGAAGCCAAGGTCGAAAACCAGGGAGAATCGACTGAGAATGGCGTGATCGTCTCGGTCATGGTCAACGGTGGCCACACCCTGCAGGGGACGATCAGCAGCATCGGGGTCGGCGAAACGCAGTCGGTGACAATCCCCCTGACCCCCGTCCCCAGGGGCCAGGTCACCCTGGAAGTCGAAGCCCATCCGGTTCCCGGCGAGAAGGTCCTGACCAACAACAAAGCCAGCTACACCGTCGATTTCGAATAGGCGGAGCGGCATGCGAATCGCCTACCTCGGGCCAGCGGGAACCTTCACCGAAGACGCTCTGAAGGAAGCCCTCGGTGGGAGGGAGTTCGAGCCGCTGCGCACCGCAACCATCCACGACGCGATCCTCGCCGTCGAGCGCGGCGATTCCGAGCGGGCGCTGGTGCCGTATGAGAACTCGATCGAGGGATCTGTGCGCAGCACTCTCGATGCACTTGCCTTCGACACCCAAGCGGTGACGATCGTCGGTGAGCACGACTTCGCGGTGCACGCCCACCTAATCGCGCGGGAGGGGGTCGAGCTGGCGCAGATCGAGGCGGTCCTTTCCCATCCTCAGCCCCTGGCCCAGTGCGCACGCTTCCTGCGCGAGCACCTCCCGGAGGTGGAACGGCGCAGCGTGAGCAGCACCGCGGCGGCGGTGCGAATGGTCGGCGAGTCCCAGCGTCCCTGGGCTGCGATCGGGGCGCGCTCGGCCGCCGAGCTCTACGGGTGCGTGGTACTGCGCGAGGGAATCGAGGATGCGGCCGACAACGTGACCCGCTTCGTCTGGATCGCGCCGGAGGGAACCGCGGTCCCCGAGGGGAGCGCATGGAAGACCTCCCTGGTCTTCTCTGAGCTTGGCGAGGACCACCCCGGTGCCCTGGTCGAGGCCCTCCAGGAGTTCTCCCGGCGCGGCGTCAACCTGAGTCGCATCGAGTCCCGGCCACTACGCCAAGGACTCGGGCGCTACATGTTCTTCTGTGACCTGGAAGGAGGCGTGGGCGATCCTCCGGTTGCCGAGGGGATCGAGGCGCTACGCGCCAAGGCCGAGTCGGTTCGCCTGCTTGGCTCTTATCCAATCGGTTGACCCCCGTACAATCGCCAGCACGATGGCAAGGGTTCTGGTCCTCAATGCGACCTACGAGCCGATCAACGTCTGCACGTTGCGTCGTGCAGCCGTGCTGCTGCTAAAGGAAAAGGCCGTGCTGCTCGAGCATCAGGAAGGGGCGCTGCGCTCTGAGCACATGACGATCGAGCGCCCCGACGTGATCCGCCTCATCAACTACGTGCGGATCCCGCGCGAGGCCCACCGCCGCAAGATCACCCGCCGGGCGGTCCTGGCCAGGGACGCCTGGACCTGCCAGTACTGCGGTGCGAAGAAGTCTGGCCTCACCGTAGACCACGTGATCCCCCGCAGCCGGGGCGGCAAGTCCGTCTGGGAGAACATCGTCGCCGCCTGCGCCAGCTGCAATCGCCGTAAGGGCAACCGCCTGCCGCGGGAGATCCAGATGCACCCCCGCAGCAGCCCCAAGGCACCGGGGCCGACTGTCTTCATCCAGGTCGCGAGCCCGTCGATTCCCCCCGCTTGGCAGCAGTACCTTCCCGCTGCGGCCTGATCTGAACTGACCGGCGCCCCTCGGGGTCCTCGGTCGCTCGCGAAGGCAAGCCCAGCTCGCTAAGTACTTGAGCTGAGTGCTCAGCTCGCATCGGGGGCCTTTAGCTGCTCCCCCGAACTCGCTGTCTCAGACTCCACTACCAGCGCCACGGCGCTGACCCGGTCGTCGTCTTTGATGTTCATCACCTTGACGCCCTGCGTCGCGCGGCCCATCTTGGAGATACCGCTGACGGAGGTTCGCTGCACCATCCCGTTTTGGGAGATGAAGAGCAGCTCCTGGTGGTCGGCGGACGATCAGCGCTCCGGCGAGGCCCCCCTTCTTCTCGGTCAGCTTCGCGGTTAATACGCCTTTGGTCCCGCGCCCCTTCACCGGATACTCGGCGACCGGGGTCCGCTTACCGTAACCGTTCTCCGTGACAACGAAGAGTTCGGTGTCGTCGCGGGCTATGTCCATCGCCAACACCCGGTTTTCCGGGCCGGAAACGTTCATCCCTTTGATCCCACTGGTATCGCGTCCCATCGGCCGCACCAGGCTCTCAGGGAAGCGGGCCGCGTGCCCGGAATGGGAGACCATGAGGACGTCGTCCCCGCCCGAGGTCAGCCGCACCTGGACCAGCTCGTCGCCGTCGCGGACCTTGATCGCGATGATTCCGTCGGCGCGGATCGGGGTGTTGTAGGCGAGGAACTCGGTCTTCTTGATCAATCCGTCGGCGGTCGCGAAGACGAGGTACTTGTCCTCCTTGAAATCGCGGGTCGGGATCACCGCCATCACCGTCTCGCCCTCGCGCAGCGGCAGCAGGTTGCGCAGCGAACTGCCTTTCGAGGTCCGCGACCCCTCCGGCAGCTCGTAGACCTTGAGCCGGTAGACCTTGCCGCGGTTGGTGAAAAAGAGCAGGAAGTCATGGGTCGAGCAGATGTGGAGGTGGGCGATGTAGTCGTCCTCTTTGAGGTTCATCCCCATCACGCCGACCCCGCCACGGTGCTGCTGGCGGTAGGTCGCAAGGGGCAATCGCTTCACGTAGCCCGACGCGGTCAGCGAGATCACCATCTGCTGGTCGGCGATCATGTCCTCGATCCCAACCTCGCCCTCGAAATGGGCCAGCTCGGTGCGGCGCTGATCACCGTATGACTTGACGATTTCGGCCAGCTCTTCCTTGACCAAACCCATCACCCGGGCCTCGTCGCCGAGGATCGCCCGCAACTCCCCGATCCGCTCCATCAGGTCGGCGTGCTCGGCGCGCACCTTGTCGGCCTCAAGCGCGGTGAGGCGCTGCAGGCGCATATCGAGGATCGCTTGCGCCTGCTCGTGGGAGAGCTCGAACTTCTTCATCAGCCCGACGCGGGCGACCTCGGGGTCGACTCGAGCCGCGAATTAGTTTGATCACGGCGTCGAGGTTGTCGAGCGCGACAGCAAGCCCTCGAGGATGTGGGCGCGAGCCTCCGCCCGCCGCAGTTCGTACTGGGTGCGGCGGGTGACGACCTCGCGCTGGTGCTCGACGTAGTGGTGGATCATCTCGCGCAGGCTCAGGGTGCGCGGCACGCCGTCGACGAGGGCGACCATGTTGGCGCCGAAGGTCGACTGCATCGCGGTTTTCTTGTAGAGGTTGTTGAGTACGACCTTGGCCGGCGGGCCTCCCCGCTTCAGCTCGATCACCAACCGCATGCCGGAGCGATCGGTCTCGTCACGGAGGTCGGAGATACCCTCGAGTTTCTTGTCGCGGACGAGGTCGGCGATCTTCGTGATCAGACCCCCTTCGCCTCCCTTCTTCACCATGAAGGGCAGCTCGGTGACGACGATCGCCTCCTTGCCACCCTTGAGCGGCTCGACATGGGCTCGGGCGCGGACCCGGATGCTGCCGCGGCCAGAGGCGTAGGCGTCGCGGATCCCCTCCCTGCTCATGATCCCGCCGCCGGGGAAGTCCGGGCCCTTGACGAACTGCATCAGTCCGTCGAGGTCGATCGAGGGTTCATCGATGTAGGCGGCGACCGCGGCGGCGACCTCGCGCAGGTTGTGCGGCGGGATGTTGGTCGCCATTCCGACCGCGATCCCCGCCGTCCCGTTGACGAGCAGGTTCGGGAAGCGGGCGGGAAGGACCAGCGGTTCCTGGGCCTTTTCGTCGTAGTTGGGCCCGAAGTCGACCGTGTCGGCGTCGATGTCGCGCAGCAGCTCGGTGGCCAGCCGCCCCAGCCGCGCCTCGGTGTAGCGCATCGCCGCCGCCGGGTCGTCGTCGATCGAACCGAAGTTGCCCTGGCCGTCGACCAGCAGGTAGCGCAGCGAGAAGTCCTGCGCCATCCGCACCAGCGTGTCGTAGATCGCCGAGTCGCCGTGCGGGTGGTACTTGCCCATCACCTCGCCGACGATGAAGGCGCACTTGCGGTAGGGCCGGGTCGGCTGCAGGCCGATGTCGTGCATCGCGTAGAGCACGCGGCGGTGAACCGGCTTGAGGCCGTCGCGGACGTCGGGCAGCGCCCGGCCGACGATCACGCTCATCGCGTAATCGAGGTAGGAGGAGCGCATCTCCTTCTCGAGCTCGCGCTCCTCGATCCGCCCGGTCAGCGCTTCCAGCGCCATCAGCACGCCCTCCGGCGACGCGCAGGGGGGTGGAGCTCACTCAGCGGGTACCAGGGGGCGGGGTCTTGGAACGGCGATCTGAGACCCCGCGATGCGCCGGCCCGCGGCATTGACTCAGACATCGAGGAATCTGACCTCTTTCGCGTGTGCCTCGATGAAGTTTCGACGCGGCTCGACCTGGTCGCCCATCAGCATCGAGAAGATCTGGTCGGCGGCGGTCGCGTCCTCGAGCGTGACCCGCGCCAGGGTGCGGCTGGCGGGGTCCATCGTCGTCTCCCGCAGCTGTTCGGGATTCATCTCGCCAAGCCCCTTGAAGCGGTTCAGAGTCACGCCGCGGCGGGCGAGGTCGAGAACCGCCCCGCGCAGTGCCTGGAAGGAGGGCGCGGCGGACTGGCGCTCCTCAAAGGAGATCGCAAACGGTGGGCGGCCGACCTGCTTGAGCAGCGCCTCGTGCACCTCGGCGAACTTGCGGTAGTCGTGATGTGAAAAGAGCTCGGCCGGGAAGCGGTGGGTCCGGGCCAGGCCGCTCTTGCGTTCTACCGCCTTGACGACGAGCAGCTCCTCGGAGCTCTCCAGCACCTCGGATTCGAACGGAGCCTCGGCCGGCGCCTTCTCTCCCAACAGCTTGGCGGCCGTGGCCAGGGTCGCCACGCCTTTGTCGAGCAGCGCCGACTCCTCGAGGAAACGGACCAGCTCATGGCCGAACTCCGCCTGCAGCGAAGAGCTCCAGCCCTCGTACTCTTTTGAGCGGCGCACGTAGGCCTGCCAGCGGGCGGGGGTCAGCTTGGTCTTCTTGCCGCTCGCGTCGGTCAGCTCGAAATGCTCGAGTTTGTCGCGGAGCAGTAGCTCCTCCAGTTCTGACTCACGCTCAAGGTAGGTCTCCTGGTTGCCCTGTTTGACCCGGTAGAGCGGTGGCTTGGCGATGTAGACGTAACCGGCATCGATCAACTCCGGCATCTGTCGGTACAGAAAAGTGAGAACGAGGGTGCGGATGTGGGCGCCGTCGACGTCTGCGTCGGTCGCCATCACGATCTTGTGGTACCGGGCGTCCTCGAGATTGAACTCGTCGTGGACGCCGGTACCGATCGCGGTGATCAGCGCCTGGATCTCGTTGTTGGCGAGGACCTTGTCGATGCGGCTCTTCTCGACGTTGATGATCTTGCCGCGCAGGGGCAAGACGGCCTGGGTATTGCGATCGCGCGCCTGCTTAGCCGAGCCGCCGGCGGAGTCACCCTCGACGACGAAGATCTCGGCCAGGCTCGGGTCCTTGACCGTGCAGTCGGCGAGCTTGCCCGGCAGCGTCGAGTTCTCCAGGGCAGACTTGCGACGGGTGAGGTCGCGGGCCTTGCGGGCCGCGTCCCGTGCGCGCGCCGCGTCGACAGCCTTGCTGATGATCCGCCGCGCGTCGCCGGGGTTCTCCTCGAGGAACTCGCCCAGCTTGCGGTTGACCGTCTCCTCGACCAGGCCTTTGATCGGCGGATTGCCGAGTTTGGTCTTGGTTTGCCCCTCAAACTGGGGATCGTGCAGCTTGACCGAGATCACCGCGGTGAGGCCCTCGCGCACGTCCTCGCCGGCCAGGTTGTCGTCTTTTTCTTTCAGCAGTCCCTTGCCGCGTGCATAGGCGTTCAGCGTTCGGGTCAGCGCCGCGCGGAAGCCGGAGAGGTGAGTGCCTCCCTCGTGGGTGTTGATGTTGTTGGCAAAACTGAAGATCGACTCCTGGTAGGAGGAGTTCCACTGCATCGCCAGCTCGACTTCGCCCTCCTCCTCAGCGCCCTCGAAAAAGATCACCTTGCGGTGCAACTCGTCCTTGTTCTCGTTGAGGTGGCGGACGAAGTCCTCGATGCCACCGTCGTATTGGAACGTGACGCTGTTGGTGGCGCCCCGCTCGTCGATTAGCTCGATCCTCAGGCCGCGGGTGAGAAATGCCGTCTCCCGCAGCCGCTCGGCCAAGGTCTGGAAGTCAAACTCGATCTCTTCGAAGATCTCGAGGTCCGGTAGGAAGGTGATCGTGGTGCCGTGCTCTTTCGTCGACTCTCCCTTGGTCAGCTCGGTCAGCGGCTCACCCCGCTCATAGTCCTGTGACCAGGCGTGTCCGTCGCGGCTGATCTCCAGGTGCAGCCGCTCAGATAGCGCATTGACCACCGAGACGCCGACGCCGTGCAGGCCACCGGAAACCTTGTACCCGCCGCCGTCGCCAAACTTCCCGCCGGCATGGAGAACCGTCAGCACGACCTCGGCCGCCGGGCGCTGCTCTTTCTCCATCACCTCCACCGGGATGCCGCGGCCGTTATCTGCAACCGTGCAGCTGTTGTCGGGGTGTAGGACAACGCGAACGCTGTCGCAATACCCGGCCAGCGCCTCGTCGACGGAGTTGTCCACGACCTCATAGACCAGGTGGTGGAGGCCGCGGGGACCGGTTGAGCCAATGTACATGCCGGGGCGTTTGCGGACCGCCTCAAGGCCTTCGAGGACGGTGATGTCCTTGGCGCCGTAGGAGTCGGCCGGCTCGCCGGCCCTGGTCGTTTTTTTAGGCAATTAGTCCTTCCGATCTCAAAGAAAACCCCGACTGCCTGGAGCCCTGCTCCACACGGTCGGGGCGCAAGTACGAGTTAACATAAGGATACCAGCCCGGGACCGCGGAACGCCCGGCTAAAGAGTAGAAATTCCCTGCAAATCGTGGAAAGATTGTAAGCGTTCAGTTGGGTAGGGGGACATAACCATCGCCCGGCGAACTCCTCGGTGTGGAGCGAGTCGAGGCCGAGGCGATTTACGACTCCGGTCGCGAGACTGTGGTCGCCGTCCTTTTGCGGATGGACGAGCAGATCCAGCAGCTGAGCAGGCAGGTGGCCAAGCAGGGTGAGGAGATCGCGGAGCTCAAGCGGCTCCTTAACCGCAACTCGCGCAACTCCTCTACCCCGCCGAGCCAGGACCCGCCGGGTGCACCCAATCGAAAGCGCCCCGATCCCTCCGGGCGCTCCCAAGGGGCCCAGCAAGGGCACCGGGGCAAGGGGAGAAAGCTGCTGCCGGCCGAGGCGGTAGATCGGGTCATCGACCACTGGCCGCAGAGCTGCGGCTGCGGGCGCTCCTTCGCCGAGGCAGATGAGGAGCTCGGCCGCCCCGCCCGCCACCAGGTCACCGAGCTACCCGAGATCGCGGTGGCGGTGACCGAGCACCGCCTGCACCGCCGCCGCTGCCCGGACTGCGGCAAGGCGACCCGCGCCGAGCTGCCGGCTGACGTTCCCGTCGGCGCCTTCGGGCCTCGCCTGGAAGCCGCCGTGGCGACGCTCGCGGTCCGCAACCGCGTCTCGCGCCGCGACACGGTCGAGCTGGCGGGTGAGCTGTTTGGCGCCGGGCTCGCGAGCGGCACGGTCGACGCGATCCTCGCCCGAGCGGGTGAGGCGCTTGCTGGGCCCTATGAGGATTTGCTGGCGCGCATCCGCAAAGCCCCGGCGCTGAACGTCGATGAGACAGGCTGGAAGCTGCGGGGCAAGAAGCGCACCCTGTGGGGCGCCGTTACTTCGCGCGCCGCCGTCTTTCGCATCGCCCCCGACCGCCACGAGCACGAGGTGGCGAGGCTTCTGGGTGGGGAGTTCGCCGGAATCGTCGGCTCCGATCGCTGGTGGGCCTACCGCGGCTTTGACCCGGAGCGCCGCCAAGCCTGCTGGTTGCACCTGATCCGCGATCTGACCGCGCACTCCGAAGGGCTCGCCGCCCAGAAGTGCTTCGGGGAGGCGGGGCTCAATATCGCCCGCCGCCTATTCGCAGCTTGGGAGGACTTCCACGAGCACGGTGACCGCCGCCGCCTGAAGCGCGAGACGGCGCCGCTCAAGCGGGAGTTCAAAGCGTTGCTCAAGCGCGGCTCCAAAGGCCGGCGCAACAAGCTCACCTGGGGCTTCTCCAAGAACCTACTGAAGATCTGGCCAGCGCTTTGGACCTTTGTCGAGGTCGAGGGGGTGGAGCCGACCAACAACCGAGCCGAGCGTGCCCTGCGCGGCCCGGTCATCTACCGCAAGCTCTCGCTCGGCAGCCAGTCCGAGCGGGGGGAGACCACCATCCAGCGGCTGCTCTCTGCCTCGGTCACCTGTCGCCTGCAGGGTCGTTCTCTCTTTGCATACCTGGCCGGGGTGCTCGACGCCCGGGTTCGTGGGGATCCAGCTCCGCTGCTGGCCTGATCCACGGTTCCCTTGCCGCCCATCGTCGCCGACCGTGCCTACCTCGAGGAGGCAACTGAACGCTTACGAAAGATTGGGCTAGAACCGGCCGCCGTTTACGCGAAAGCGCAAGGCCTCCGGCGCCGTGGGTCCGAGCTCGGCGCGCAGACGTCTCAGCAACTGCTCTCCCATCAGGTCGAGCTCATCCGCCCAGACGGGGTCAGCGCACTCGATCGTCACTGTCCGGGCGCGTTCTGAGACCGGTTCTGCTCGCGCCGCAAGCTGTGCGCCGACAACGCCCCGCCAAGCGGCCTGGACCGCCGCCAGCGGCGTCTGCGGTGCGGCTCGTTCGCGCGCGCGACGCAACCCCTCCGCGGCTGGCCGCGGGGCCGAGCGCCTGCTCACGCGGCAACGGCCCGCGGCGGGGCTACCCACGGCATCCGCACCACGTTGGTTTTGGCTGGCGCCGGGACCGACTCCGCGTCGGCGGCCGTAATCAGCGTCTGCCCGCCTCCCTCAAGCCGCTTGACCAGGCGTTCGCGCTTGCCCGGGTCGAGCTCGCTCATCACGTCGTCAAGGAGCAGTAGGGGCGCCACTCCCCGGGCCGCGAGCAGGGCGTCGCGCTCAGCAAAGAGGAGCGACAGGAGCGCAGTCCGCTGTTGGCCTTGGGAGCCGTAGCGTCGGAGCGAGCGCCCGGAGGCTGAGATCTTGAGCTCGTCAAGGTGCGGCCCCCACGAGCTCCGTCCCATACTCAGGTCCTGCTCGCGACGCTGCGTCAGGCCATCGCGGATCTCCGCAGCCGGGCCCCTCGCGCGGGGGGCGTACTCGAGAGCGGCCGTCCCCTCCAGGCCCAGCTCGGTGGCAATTTCCGCAAACGGGCGTGCCAGCGCCGCAGCCGCCTCGGTTCGCGCGGCGATCAGCGCCGCAGCCGCCTCGGCAAGCGCTGCATCCCAGACGTCCAGGTCGACGCTTGCGGCCGACCCGGGGGCGATTCGCGCCAGCAAAGCGTTGCGCTGGGCGAGCACCTGGCCGTAGCGCCTGCGCAGCTCCGCGCGCGATGGCCAGAGCGCTGCGACGAAACCGTCGAGATGGGCGCGCCTCTCTGCTGGAGGTCCCTTGACCAGGGTGAGTCGGTCGGGGGAGAAGACCGCCACCGGTGGGCGATTGCGGGTGAGGGTGCTCGGAGGGGCAGGGCTGCCGTCGAGAAGGTGACGACGGCCCTCCGTCCGGCTGACCGAGGCGAGCAGGACGTGATCGATCCCGTCCCCGTCGCGGACGATGATCTCCGTCCGCGCGAGGGAGCCGCCGAAGGGGATGAGATCGCGGCGGTCGGTCGTGCGGAAGGAGCGGCCAGTCAGGCCGAAGTAAAGCGCCTCGACCAGATTCGTCTTGCCGGCCCCGTTGGGGCCGACCAAGCTGGCGATCCCCGGGCCCAGCTCGATCCGCACGCAGTCAAGGTTCCGCAGCGACCTCGCTTCAACGGTGGTGACGAGCATCCCGCCCGGCCCCTCAGACGTTGAGGCGGATAGGCATCACCAGGTAGCGGAAGTCCTCGCTGCCGACCGGCTGCAGCAGCCCGGGGCGCAGTGGTGAGATCAGCCGCAGCACGATCTCCTCCCCCTCAACACCCTCGATCCCCTCCTTGAGGAACTCCGGGTTGAACCCGATCTCCAGCGGCTCACCGTCGAAGGCCGCGGGCATGGCCTCCTCCGCGTCGCCGACGTCTGGGGTCTCCGCAGCAACGGTCAGCTTGCCGGGCTCAAAGGAGAGTCGCAGCGGTGCGTTGCGCTGGGCGAGCTGGCTGACCCGTCTTGTCACCTCGAGGAACTCCAAGCGAGGCATTCGGACGTCGTGCTCGTAGGACTCTGGGAGGAGCTGTCGAAAGTTGGGGAACTGTCCGTCGATAAGCCTCGTGTTGAGGTTGACTGTCCCTGCCTTGAAGATTGCCTGGTTGGGAAGCAGGGTCACGGATACGTCATCCACCTCCTCCGCGGTCAGGATCCGACTCAGCTCGCGCAGGGCGCGGGCTGGAACGTTGGCATCCAGCTCGCCTCCGATCTCACCCTCCAGCTCGGTCCGCTTCACCGCGAGGCGGTAGGAGTCCGTCGCGACCATCGTTATCTCCCTGCCCGAGGCGGTGACCAAGACGCCGGTCAGGACCGGACGCATGTCATCACGAGAGGCGGCGCGGGAGACCAGCTCGATCGAGGTGGCAAAGGCAGCGGCCGGGATCGTCAGGGGCTTGCCCTGTGAGTCGGGGAACTTGGGAAAGTCCTCAGCTGGCAGCAGCCGCAGGTGGAAGCTCGACCCCCCACTGCGGATCTCCACATCGCGCTCGCCTTCACGGGACTCGATCTCCACGGTCTCCTCGGCGAGGGAGCGGCAGACCTCGGCAAGCAGTCGGCCGGGGAGCAATACGGACCCCTCGCCGGATATTTCCGCCTGTAGGCCGGTCCGGAGCCCAATCTCCAGATCGGTGGCGGCGAGGTTAGCGCCGTCGGTGGAAGCCGAGATGAGAATTCCAGAAAGCGCCTGGGTGGCGGCGCGGTTGGACACGGCGCGCGAGACGACGGAGAGTTTCGAGACCAGTTCTTCTCGTTGAGCGCTGAGCTTCAAGTGATTAGTGCCTTCTTGAGTTGGAGTAGAGCTTGTGGAAACTGCCTGAACCATCGCCGATCCGGCCTCGGAATGCGGTTTGCGGGTTGTGGGTGCGTCTGTGGAGCGCTCCGATTCTTACAATGCGGTCGGCCATCAGGCTCCGGGCCTGTGGATCGTGGCGCGGAGACCGGCGACGCGCTCGGCCAGGACCGGATCTGCGGCGACGCCGGCCTCGACTCGGCGCAGGGAGTTGAGCACGGTCGAGTGGTCACGTCCTCCGTAGAGCCGGCCGATCTGAGGCAGCGAGAGCTCGGTCATCTCCCGGGTCAGGTAGATCGCAACCTGCCGGGCTCGGACCGGGGTGGCTGCTCTAGTCGGACCGATGAGCTCGGCTCGGGAGATGCCAAAATCATCGGCCACCCGACGCTGGATCTGCTCGACGGGCGTGGAGTCGGGGGACCGTGACGCGGGTGGGATGACCTCGGCGATCAACTCCGAGCTGAGCGGCCGAGCCATCAGCGAGGCATAGGCGATCACCCGGGTCAGCCCTCCATGCAGCTGGCGCACGTTGGCGTCGATCCGCCCGGCCAACTCTGCCAGTGCCTCGCGGTCGGCGATCTCGACGCCCGCCTCGCGCGCAAGTCGGCGCAAGACGGTGAGGCGGGTGGCGAGGTTTGGCGGCCTGACCTCGATGGTCAACCCCCACTCGAAGCGGTCGCGCAGACGAGCGGCCAGGGTCGAGAGCTCGCTGGGGATGCGGTCGGCGGAGAGCACCAGCTGGCTGCCGGCCTCATAGAGCGCGTTGAAGGTGTGAAAGAACTCCTCCTCGGTGTGCTGCTTGCCCTCGAGGAACTGGACGTCGTCGATCAGCAGCACGTCGATATCGCGGTAGCGGCCCTTGAAGGCCTCCGCTCCGGTCGAGCGCAAGGCACCGATGAACTCGTTTGTGAAGGACTCGGCGGTCGTGTAGCGCACCCTCAGGCCCGGCGCATTGGCTCCCAGGTAGTTGGCAATCGCGACCAATAGATGCGTCTTTCCCAGGCCCGGTGGGCCGTGGAGAAAGAGCGGGTTGTAGGCCTCTGACGGCGCCTCGGCGACTGCCAGGGCTGCGGCATGGGCGAGCCGGTTCCCCTCCCCGATCACGAAGCGCTCAAAGGTGTAGCTGGGATTGACCTCGACCTCGCCAAGCACCTCCCCGCTGCCCCCGGCGCCGGCAGCGGAAGTGAAGCCGACCTCGCGAAAGGGTGCGCCGGTGGCGGCCAGCGCGTCACGGATCAGTGAGGTGTAGCGCCGCTCGACCCAGGTGCGGATGCCGGGCGGTGCGGTGAGGTAGAGGGTCTGCCCCTGCGCGCCCAGCGTCCGTAGCGGCTCCAGCCAAAGCCTGAAAGTCGAGTCCGGAACCGAGGCCCTCAACTGCGCTTGGGTGTCTCGCCAAAGAGCGTCGAGTTCGTGTCGATCGAGGTCGCCGGGCACCGGCGGCCGACCATAGCGTCGCCGCTGCGTCTCAGCCGGGCCGCTTCCGCAAATCCCGGCCAAAACAGTCCCCCTATACTCCCGGCCGGATGAAGCGGACCTACCAGCCCAAGAAGCGGAAGCGGGCGAAGACCCATGGGTTCCGAGCGCGGATGAGCACCCGCGGCGGCCGCGCCATCCTCAAGCGACGCCGGCGCAAAGGGCGGAAGCGCCTAACTCCCTAAATGGCGGCGCCCCGTCGCCGCCGCCTTTCGCGCAGCGGCGAGTTCGACCGCGTTTACCGCGACGGCTCATCTCATGCGACCCGCTACCTCGTGCTCTACAGTTTTCCGCGCCGCGACGATCGGGAGCAGACGGTGAGGCTCGGCGTCTCCGCGAGCCGCAAGATCGGCGGAGCGGCCGAGCGCAACCGGGTCAAGCGGGCGCTTCGGGAGGCGTTCTGGGGGCTCTCAGACCAGCTTCCGCCCGGGCACGACTTCGTGCTCGTCGCCCGCTCGGAAATCGGCGGGCTGGTCGACCGCGAGGGGACGGACGGGGTTCGTGGGAGCATCGAAGAGGCCCTCTCTGCCGCGCTCCCCAGGAGGCGTTCCACGTGAAACGCATCGTCGTTTTCCCGATCCGCGCCTACGGACGTTGGATCTCCCCGAGCCGACCACGCCGCTGCCGCTATGAGCCGACCTGTTCCGCGTACGCCGCCGCCGCGGTCGAGCGCTTTGGAGCTGCCCGCGGCCTCCTGCTCGCCGCCTGGCGGCTGCTGCGCTGCAATCCCCTCAGCGCGGGAGGGTTTGATCCCGTTCCCGACCGCTTCACGCTCCGCACCGGCCCGGTCGACCCCGCGGAGTACCACAGGGAGGCCCGCGTCTGATGCTGCCGCTGGCAATCCAGCTCGCCCCCCAGTTCCTCGTCGAAATCGTCAACAGCGTCCTGCAGTTCTTTCACGACAACGCGGGATTGAGCTGGGGCGGGGCGATCATCGCGCTGACCGTCTGCACCAGGGCGGTGCTGATCCCCCTCACCTACAAACAGCTGAAAGGGATGCGCGCCCTGCAGGCGCTGCAGCCGCAGATCAAAGAAATCCAGGCGAAATACAAGAACGACAAACAGCGCATGCAGCAAGAGATGATGAACTTCTACAAACAGAACAAAGTTAACCCCTTTGCCTCCTGCATCCCGCTTGTAGCGCAGCTGCCGGTCTTCTTCACGCTTTACCAGGTCCTTCGCACCCAGCTCCCAGCCGACATCGGCTGTAAGGCCGGGGAATGCGGCAGCGAAGCCTCCTTCCTCTTCATCCCCGACCTGACCGCGAAGGCGACCGGCGGGGTGCTGGTCGCCTTGATAATCCTCTACGTCAGCACGCAGCTGGTTTCCGGTCTGATGATGTCGGTGACCGCCGACAAAAGCCAGCGGATGATGATCTTCGCGCTACCGCTGCTCTTCGTTTTTTTCATCATCAAACTCCCGGCCGGTCTGATTCTCTACTGGATCACGACCAACATTTGGACAATCGGCCAGCAGTACGCGATCCAGAAGATTGTGCCGGCGCCGCCGCTGCCAACCGCGGCGGAGATCGCGGCGGCCAAGCCACCACCCCCGCCGCCAAAAAAGAAAAAGAAGCGGCGATAGGGGCGCGTGTGAGCGAGACGACTGATTGGCCTCGGGAGCCGGCTGAGCGGGTCAGGGAGCTCGTCGAGGGGGTTCTCGACGAGCTCGACCTCGAGGGGGAGGTCGAGGTCAGCGAGGACGAGGAGCGGATCGTAGCCGTAGTCGTCGGCGAGGACGATTACGGGTTGCTGATCGGCAGGCGCGGGCAGACGATCGATGCTCTTCAGCTGCTCTGCTATCAGGCCGCCTTCCGGGGGATCCGAGAGCGCAAGCGGGTGGTGGTGGACGCGGCCGGCTACCGCGAGCGTCGGCGGGAGGTGCTGGTCTCCCGCGCCGACCGCGCCGCCGAGCAGGCCCTCGAGGGCAACTGCTCGGTGGAGATGGATCCGATGAGCGCGCAGGAACGACGGGTCGTCCACGAGCGTCTTAAGGGACGCGCCGGAATCGAGACCTTCAGCGAAGGCGACGAGCCGCAGCGGCGTGTGGTCGTCGCCCCGCTCGTGTCCGAGTAGGGGGGATCCCGGCGCGATCCTCCCTTAACTTCCCGAGCTAAGCCTCTGGTTGGGGAGGATGGCGGGCGAGGAAAACCGACTGGGGGCCTCATCCCCAAAGGATTTTCCCCTCACTCCCGAGCAGCGGAGGACCCTGTTGGTCATCCTCGATCTGCTCGGCAGGGAGAGGGCCTCGGTCAGCTCGGTCGTCGACGAGCGCGCCTGGCGGGTCCACGTCGCCGACAGCCTCAGCGGACTCGAGGTGCAAGATCTTCGTGACGCCGTCAAGATCGCTGATATCGGCTCGGGAGCGGGGTTTCCGGGCCTAGCCTTGGCAGTCGCGCTGCCCCAGGCGCAGGTCGACCTGATCGAGTCCGTGGGGCGCAAGTGCGACTTCATGCAGCAAGCGATCGATGTCGCCGACATTGGCAATGCCCGTGTGGTTAACGCCCGCTCTGAGCAATGGGCAAGCTCGGCGGGGAGGGAGAGATACGAAGCGGCGACCGCCCGGGCCGTCGGCCGGCTCGCGACCCTGGCTGAGCTTGCCTCGCCGCTGCTTATCGACGGCGGGGTACTGGTGGCATGGAAGGGAAAGCGCGATGCAGAAGAGGAGGCCCAGCTTGACCGGGCTGCAAGCCAGCTAGGCGTGGCGCCCGAGCGGGTCCTGGCGGTGGGCCCCTCCGCCGGAAGCGAACACCGCCACCTCCACCTGATCCGTAAGCACGGCTTGACCCCGGCTGAGCTTCCCCGCCGCCCGGGAGTAGCCAAGAAGCGCCCCCGCGGCTGACCCAGCAATAGTCTGGGCGCGACATGGGCCTCGTCTACGCAGTGGCAAACCAAAAGGGCGGCGTCGGCAAGACGACCACCGCGGTCAACCTCGCCGCCTGCATCGCCGCTTCAGGTTCCCAGACCCTGCTCGTTGACCTAGACCCCCAGTGCAATGCCACCGTCGCGCTCGGCAAGGACCGCGATCTTCATCCCTCCTCCTATGACTGCCTAACCGGTAGCGTCTCGGTTGCCGAGGCCGCGCGCCCGGCGGGGCCAGACAACCTCTGGCTGGTGCCCGCCAACCGGGATCTGGCGGGGGCCGCAGTGGAGCTGCCGAGGATCGAGGGCTCCGAGACGCGACTCCGCGAACGCCTGGGGCCAATTCGCGAACGCTTCGAGGTGTCGCTGCTTGACTGCCCGCCCTCGCTGGGCCCGGTCAGCGTTAATGCCTTGAGCGCCGCCGACCGCGCGATTGTGCCGGTGCAGGCCGAGTACCTAGCCCTGGAGGGTCTGGTCCAGTTCCTTGAGACCCTCAACCTGATTCGCCGCGCGCTTAACCCGGCTCTGGAGGTGTCGGGGCTGGTGGTCACCATGTACGACGAGCGCACGCGGCTTGCCCAGGACGTCGAGCGCGAGCTGCGCGAGCACTTCCCCGGAATGGTCTTCGAGACGGTGATACCCCGCAGTGTTCGGGTTGCCGAGGCCCCTAGTTATGGTCTCCCCGTGATCGAGCACTCGCCCCACTCACGCGGCGCCGACGCCTACCGGATGCTGGCAAAGGAGCTCGAGCAGCGTGGCTAGTGGGTCGAAGCGTGGGATCGGTAAAGGGCTCGCCGCGATCCTTCCCGCGACTGCCGCGGGCGCGCCCGGGGAGCTGCTTGAACTCCCGGTTGGATTGATCAAGCCAAACCCGCGGCAGCCGCGGACGAAGTTCGACCCCGAGGCACTCGCGGGGCTGGCCTCTTCAATCGAGTCCAGCGGGGTCGTCCAGCCGCTGCTTGTCCGTCCCCTCCACGATGGTAGCTATGAGCTGATTGCTGGCGAGCGGCGCTGGCGAGCGGCGCGGCAGGCCGGACTTGAGAAGGTGCCAGCTGTAGTTCGCGACCGGGCGGAGGCCGAGCGGCTGCAGGCCGCGCTGATCGAGAACATGGTCCGCGAGGACCTCAACCCAGTCGAGGAGGCGCGAGCCTGTGCTGCCCTGGTCGAGGAGCTCGGCCTCTCGCGGGAGGAGCTGGCGCGCCGCGTCGGGCGCAGCCGCCCGGCGGTCTCCAATCTGATCCGTCTCCTCGATCTCCCTGACGAGGCGCTCGCGCTGCTTGAGTCGCGCGAATTGAGCGAGGGCCACGGCCGTGCCCTTCTTGCCGCTCCCGGCAACGACGTCCGCCGCCGCCTTGCTCGCGACGCGGCGCGGGGAGGGTGGTCGGTTCGCGAGACCGAGAACAAAGCTAAGCTGGCTGGCCAACCAAAGAACGGTCGGCGCGGGGAAAGGAAACTCGACCCAGAGCAGTCGGTGGCGCTGGAGGAAGCCGCCGATCAGCTCGAGTCGGCGCTCGGCCACGAGGTCACCGTGCGACCGCGGGCGGGGAAGATCGCGGTCGAGATCCGCTTTGAGGACCTCGACCAAGCTCTTGCCCTGGCCCGAAACCTCGCCCGCCAGCGCGACTGAGGACCGGGCCGGGAGCCCCAGCCAGGCCGCTATCATCGCCCACGGATCCGGGCGATTAGCTCAGTCGGTTAGAGCGCGTCTCTGATAAGGACGAGGTCCCTGGTTCGAATCCAGGATCGCCCATTCGTGCAGCAGATGCAGATCTACGGCGTTAGCTTCGACATGGTCGGCAAGCAGCCGATCGTCTTGCTGAAGACCGTCGACGGGAACAAGTTTCTGCCGATCTGGATCGGGCACCCGGAGGCGGCGGCGATCCTGATGAAGCTGCAGGGCGCCTCCACCCCACGGCCGATGACCCACGACCTACTCTCTGATGTGCTCGAGCAGCTTGAGGCCAAGTGCGAGCGGGTGTCCGTCACCGAGCTCCGCGACAACACCTTCTACGCGTCGATCACGGTCTCGGTCAACGGCTCGGAGATGGAGATCGACTCCCGCCCCTCCGACGCCCTCGCCCTCGCCGTCCGCGTCTCCGCGCCGATCTTCGCGGCCGAGGAGGTGATTGAGGAGTCGGCAATCGAGTTCGAACACGAGGTCGAGGACACCGAGGAAGTCGTCGACAAGTTCAAGGAGTTCCTCGACGAGGTCTCGCCCGAGGATTTCGCACAAGGGGAAGACTCCTAGCCCTCCCCCGCCGGGACGTCGGGGCCCTCGCTGGGCCTGCGTCAACTAGTGCGCGCTGCTTGTTAGCCGCCCGCCCGCCCCCGAGCCGGTCGGCTGCAGGCCAGCTAAGGCGAGCTCCAAGATTCGGTCTACGAGATCCTCAAATGGGATTCCAGCCGCCTCGGCGGCCTGGGGAAGGAGGCTCGTGTCGGTGAGACCGGGGATCGCGTTGACCTCGAGTACCTGGGGGCCATCGCCGCCCAGGATCAAGTCAACCCGGGCGAAGCCGCTGCAACCCAGCGCGCGGTAGGCTCCCAGAGCCGCGTCCCTCACCGCGAGGACCTCCGCCTCTACCAACTCGGCGGGGCAGATAAAGGTGGTGCGGCCGATCTCATAACGGGCTTCGAAGTCGTAGCGGTCTCCTTCGGCGGGAATCGCCTCGACCACCGGCAGCGGCTCGTCGCCGAGCACGCTCACGGCGAGCTCGCGCCCCTCGACGTAGCGCTCCAAAAGCACCCGCCCGTCGTAGCTGAAGGCCGCGACCAGAGCCTCGGGTACCTCGATCGGACTCGCGGCAAACCTCAGGCCCAGTGCCGAACCGCCGCGGCTGGGCTTGACAACGAGCGGGAAGCCGAGGCGCTCCTCGAGCAGACCGAGGGCGTCGGCGGCACCCAACTCGCGGAAGGCCGTCTCGTTAAAGGCGAACCAGTCAGGGGTCTGCACGCCTGACCTGCGCAGCTCGTCCTTGGTCAGCGCCTTGTCCATGCAGCGAGCGCATGCTGCTACTCCGGGGCCCGTGAATGGGATTCCCAAGATCTCGAGCAGCTCCTGCGCCGTGCCGTCCTCGCCACCCGGTCCGTGCATCGCCACGAAGCCGACGTCCGGGCGCGCCGCGATCAGCCGTTTGACCAGATCGCCACCGACGTCGAGCGCCAAGACCTCGTGTCCCAGTCGCTCGAGGGCATCCTCGACCCGGGCGGCAGAGCGCAGCGAGACACCACGCTCAAGGGAGCGGCCTCCTTTGAGCACGGCGACCTTCATTGGCCTGCCCGGCCGGTCTTGGGGAAGGCAAGGACCTCTCCGCCGCCCTTCGCCACTCCAGGAGTGTGGTCTTCAGCCTGATTTCGCCCCCCTTCGCGGGCCTCCACGCCCGCCGTAGGCGAGTCGGCCTCAGTCCGGGGTGCTTCGCCGATCAAAGCGGCGTATAGCTCGACCTGCTCCTCGATCACCTTGCCGATCCGGCGGACACCCTCGCGGATCTGTCCGTCGTCGACGCCGGAGAAGTTGAGGCGCATCGAGTTGTGACCGCGGCCGTCGACGTAGGCGGCCTGGCCGGGCACGAAGGCGACGTCCTCGCCGAGTGCCTTCGCCAGCAAGTCCCCGGTGTCGATGTACTCGGGAAGGGTCGCCCAGATGAAGAGGCCGCCCTCGGGTTGGGTCCATGTCGCCTGCGCCGGGAAGTGCTCCTGCAGCGCCGCGAGCATAGTGTCGCGGCGCCCACGGTAGATCCCGACCAGGTCCTCGATGTATTGCCGCCAACGCCCTTCGGCGAAGTACTCGCGCACGAAGTACTGGGTCAGGGTAGAGGTGCACAGGTCCGATGCCTGCTTGCCGAGCACGATCTTCTCCATCACAGGCGGCGGCGCGACCGCCCATCCGAGGCGGATGCCCGGCGAGAGAATCTTCGAGAACGTCCCCACATAGAGGACGTAGTCGCCGCCGTCAAGCTGGTACAGCGGCGAGGATGGTTCGCCGCCATAGCGCAGCAGACCGTAGGGGTTGTCCTCGACGACCAGCAGCTCGTGCAGCTGCGCGAGCTCGACCAGCCGCAGCCGCCGCCGCAGTGACATCGTGACGCCGGATGGGTTCTGAAAGCTCGGCACCGAGTAGACGAATTTGGGGCGGCGCCCCTCATTTGCCAGCCGCTGCAGCTCCTCCTCCAGGGTATCGATCCGCATTCCCTCCTCGTCGCAGTCGATCTGGAGCACCTCTGCCTGGTAGCTGCAGAAGACCGGGACCGCCCCGGGGTAGGTAGGAGCCTCGCAGATCACCACATCACCGGGATCGATCAGCGTCTTGGCGATCAGATCGATCGCCTGCTGGGCGCCGGTGGTGACGATCACGTCCTCGGGGTCAGGCAGCATCCCCTCGGCGCCCATCACCGCCAGGATGCAGTCCTTGGTCTCCTCGAAGCCCTCGGTCGGTCCGTACTGCAGAGCCTGCGCCGCCGACTCTTGGGCGATCCGGGTCATCTGCGCGGCGAAGCTCTGCGGCGGGAAGGTCGAGGTATCCGGCAGGCCTCCGGCAAGCGAGATCACCTCCGGCCTGGCGGTAACCGCCATCAAGTCTCGCATCGCCGATGAGCGCATTACCGAGGTGCGCTCGGCAAACAGCCCGGCGTAGCGCTCGAGGTCCCGCGTGCGGGTGTGGGCTCGGCGCCGTTGCGGCGGTCGGGGCGGCTCGCGCATCCCCTCAGTGTGGCGAATCCACGCGAACGCGGGAGGAGTTAGGTTTTCCGAACGGTGAGCGTCATCTCCGGCATCAGCCTCGAGCTCGGCATCGGCATCGCGATCGGGATGCTCGCTGGGACAACCGGAACCCATGGATCAGCGCGCGGGAGGATGACCTTGCTCGCGGGGCTAATCGGCCTGGTCATCGGCTTCCTGCTCGCGGGAACGGCCAACCTCAGCGGTCCGGTGGGGGCGCTGCTCTGCCTTGGCGGCGCGGTATTCGGCTGCATCGTCGTCAGCGACGTGGTCGGCTCGGCGGGAAAGCGCAAGGGTGGGGGCGGGGGCGCGCTCGGCTTCCTCGTTTCGCTCATCGCCCTCGTCATCGTCGCGGTAGCAGTCCTTTTGCCGCTCGCCTCGCTGCTGGCGCTCGCCGCATTGGTCTGGCTGGCGATCTCCCGCCGGCGCCGCGCCCGCCGCAAACACGCGGGACTGCGCGTGCTGCGGTAGTCGCCCCGGCGTCGAGCATCATTGGAGGAAATGCAGCTAGCGAAGAAGCTCGTCCTCGCCTACGTCGACTCGCTGCGCACCGACATGCTGCAACGAGCCATCGCCGAGGACCGGGCACCGACTTTCGCGGCGCTTCTGCAGCGCGGCGTCCTCGTCCCCGATTGTGTGTCCAGCTTCCCGTCGGTGACCCCGGTCGCCTGTGCGGAGATGGTCACCGGGGTGGGAGCCGACAGCCATTGGATCAGCGGCATGAACTGGTACCACCGGCTGGAGCGCCGCTACGTCGAGTACGGCTCCTCGCTTGAGGCAAGCCGCGCCTTCGGGATCTTCCGCACCCTCTATGACCTCGTCTACAACCTGAACCTCGCGCACCTCAATCCGGAGACGGCGACGCTCTTTGAGCGCCTCGACGACGCCGGCGCCCGCACCGCCTGCACGCCGTACCTGATCTACAGAGGGCGCCACCGCCACCAGGTTTCGCTCGACGGCCTGCTGCGCCGCGCCGTCGAGGCAACCCGACTCAAGTTCCGCCACCACACCTACGGCCCGGGCGAGCTCTTCTACGGCGACCTGTACTCGAGCCGCGAGGTGCCCTGCAAGCCGTCCTCGATCCCGGGGAGCCGCGACGGTTATTCGGCCTGCTGCGCGGCGGAGCTGGTCAATAACGACCTCTTCGACTTCCTCCTTCTCTCACTCCCCGACAACGACAACTACTCCCACAGGCACGGGCCCGGGGCGAGTGTCGAGTCGATCGCCAAGGCCGACGGCTGTTTCAGGAAGCTGACCGACGCCGCCGGCGGCCTCGAAGCATTCCTCGACAACTACGCCCTGATCTTGGTCGCCGACCATGCCCAGACGCGCGTCCACCGGGGGCTGCCGCTGGCCGAGCTCCTGGACCGCGAATGGGCGGTCCTGCAGCCGTCTGAGGACCGACCCGAGCGGGCGCAGCTCGCGGTCAGCCCGAGCGGTCGCGCGGCCCACGTCTACCTGCTCCCCAGCGATGGGAGGCGAGCCGATGCCCGAGCGGTCGCTCGGGCCCTGACTGAGATCGAGGGCATCGACTTGGTCTGCCGCCTAGAGGGGCCCGACGGAGAGCCGCTGGACCGCGCTGACCCGGGGATGCCTGCGAGCGGTGGAGAGACGGCGGTAATCGAACGCGCTGGCGAGCGGCTCCGCTTTCAGCCGGGCGGTTCGGTCGCAGACCTTCGTGGCCGGGGCTGGGACATCGAGGGAGAGCTATCGGCGCTGGCGGCGCAGGTCGAGGACGGGCGGTTGCACAGCGACACCTACCCTGATCCCCTCGCCCGTGTCTGGTCGGCCCTAACTGCGCCCAACGCGGGCGACTTCATCCTTTCCCTCACGCCCGGTTTCGAGGCACTCGACTGGGGCGGTGTCAGCCATGCCGGCGGCGGAAGCCACGGCGCACTTCACGCCGGCGATTCGCTTGGACCGCTGCTCTTCGCCGGCTGCGGGCCCCGAACGGTGCGGGTGCGCGAGCAGTGGGCGCTGCGCGACGTCACCCCCGTCGTCCTCGAGCACTTCGGGATCGGGGAAGAGGAGTGAAGCGCGCCGCACTCTTGGTTCTGCTCGCGGCCGCGCTGCTTGGGCCGAGCACGGCAGCCGCAACGGCAATCAGCGCGAGCCAAGCGACGAGGATCGCCAACCGCGACCCGAAAGCGATCGAAGAGCGACGCAAGAACCCAGGCCTGACGTCGAGCCCGACGATGAACGACGGCAACTGGGAAGTCGGCTATTTCGCCGGGAGCAAGGAGGTTGCGCTGGTCGTCGTCGATCCCAGCACGGGGGCGGTCCGCGAAGCGTGGACCGGTTATCAGGTCGCCTGGAAGATGGCCCGAGGCTATCCCGGTGCATTCGGCCACAAGCTCGATGCCGTCTATGTCTTCATCCCGCTCTGCGCGCTCTTCCTGCTTGGGTTGGTGGACTGGCGGCGCCCCTGGCGGGTGGCCAACCTCGACCTCTTCGTCCTGATCGGTTTCGGCGTATCGTTTGCCTTCTTTAACCAAGGTGAGATCGGGGTCTCCGTTCCCCTCCAGTACCCGCCACTCGTCTACCTTCTCGGTCGCGCCCTATGGATCGGTTTCGGTGGCCGCGGCGAGGGAATCCGGCCGGCCTGGCCGGCCACCTGGTTGCTGATCGGCTCCCTCTTTCTGATCGGCTTCCGGGTCGGGCTCAACCTCGCCGACTCCGGCGTAATCGACGTCGGCTACGCGGGTGTGGTCGGCGCCGATCGGATCGCCCACGGCGAGCCGATCTACGACAATTTCCCCGAGAACATCTCCCAGGGGGACACCTACGGCCCGGTCAACTACCTCGCCTACGTGCCTTTCGAGCGGATCTGGCCCTGGTCGGGCACCTGGAACGACCTCCCTTCCGCCCATGCCGCGGCCGTCGCCTTCGACCTCCTCACCTTCGGCTTTCTGATCCTCCTCGGCATCCGCATCCGTCCCGGCCCGGAGGGGCGAAAGCTCGCCGCCACCCTGGCCTTCGGTTGGGCCGCCTTCCCCTTCACCGCCTACGTGCTGGAGTCCAACTCCAACGACTCTTTGGTGGCGATGTTGCTGGTCGCAACCCTGCTTGTGCTGGCGAGGCCGATGGCAAGAGGCGCGATGACGGCTCTGGCGACCTTGACCAAGTTTGCCCCAGTGATATTGGCACCGATGCTGCTGACCTACAGGGGTAGTGTCCCGGGCAATGCAAAAGCGACCGCGGGGAGTGCGAGGGAGGCGCTCACACTCAACCCCCCCATCTCCCCGATGGGCCCCGCTCGGCGCCGGAGGTGGAGGGGCGTGGGCGGGCGCTTTGGGGGGCCAGTCTCGTTCACGCTGGGATTTCTGGCGGTCTCGGTGTTGGTACTCCTTTGGCCGGCTATCGAACCCGGCCTACACACTTTCTATGAACGAACCATTGCCTACCAGGCGGGCCGCAACTCTCCCTTCAGCATCTGGGGTCAGCTACCGAGCCTGGAACCCCTCCGCATAGCTTTCCTGGTTGCCACAGCGGTGCTGGCTGTTTTCCTAGCGGTTCGACCCCGCAACAAGACCCTGATCCAGGTAGCCGCCCTTGGAGCGGCGCTTCTGATAGCGCTCCAAATCACGATGCACCACTGGTTCTACCTCTACATAGTCTGGTTTTACCCCCTGCTCCTGTTGGCGCTGACGGGGATCGACGGTGACCTTTCTCGGAGCGCTCAGCGACAGCCCGAAGCGGCTTCTGCCGCGCAGGGTCAGCGCCCAAGGACCGCCGCGGGTTCCGTTGGGGTGTAAGGGGTCTGCTCGCTATCGATCAGCCGGGACCAACACCTGCTCGATCGAGTCAGCCAGCCCAGCGTCGTTTACCGCGACCACCGCACCCATGACCCAAACGTCCTCACTGGCAGTTTCAAACCGCACCGGCATCTGGGTGATCAGGCGCTCGAGCGCCTGCTCTGACTTGACCCCGAGTACTCCGGCGCGCGAACCCGTCATGCCGACGTCGGAGATGAACGCGGTTCCCCCGGGCAGCACCCGGGCGTCCGCGGTTGGAACGTGGGTGTGCGTGCCGAGCACAGCCGCGACCCGACCGTCAAGGTGCCAGCCCATCGCCACCTTCTCACTGGTCATCTCGGCGTGAAAGTCGACGATGACGCAGTCGGCCTCAATCCGCTCGAGGATGCTGTCCACCTCGTGGAAGGGGGAGCGGGCTACCTTCAACCCCTCCGCACCGCTCAGGTTGATCACCCCGACCCGCCTGCCCACCAGCTCGACCACGGTGTGCCCGCGGCCGGGGTTGGCGTGGGGGTAATTCGCGGGCCGAAGCATCCGTTCCTCGCGATCCAGGAAGTCGTAGGCATCGCGGTGACGGTAGACATGATTGCCGCTGGTGATCACATCCGCGCCATCGGCAAACAGCTCGCCCGCCGTCTTTTCGGTGATCCCGATCCCGCCGGCCGAGTTCTCGCCGTTTACGATCGTGAGATCGGGTGCATAGCGCTCGCGCAGGGCTGGCATCACCTCGCGCAGGCCCCGCCGCCCGGGGCCGCCGACCACATCGCCAATGAACAGCACCCGCATGGCCGCAGCCTAGACGCCGAGGCCTCAGACCGAGGCGAAGCGACGCAACGCGAGCCGAGCGATCAGGGCGTAGGCGCCGATTAGAGCAATCAGGTGCAGCAAGGGCGCGGCGAGCCCTCCGCCGCTGGGATCGAGCGCCGCAGACATCGCTTCCAGCGCCGGCTTGAACGGAAACAGAGCCGTGAGCAAAGCGATCGCGTCATACAGTCCCTGACCAACGACGCCGGTGGGGATCAGGGAGAGGAAAGCGATCGGCAGGGTGATCATGAAGGCGAGCAGGGAGACGGCGCGAACCTCGCGCGCAGCGGCGCCGAGCGCCGCGCCGGCGGCGGCCAATGCCCCGCCGCCGGCGAGGATCGCTACCAGCCAGAGGCCAAAGCGGCCCCAATGCATGGGCACGAAGATCGTCAGGCCGGCAAGCATCAGCAGAGTTACCCCCAGCCCGACGCCCATCCCGAGGGCGACCTTCTCGCCGACCAGGGCCGTCGGTGAGAGGAGTCCACGGGTGAGTCGGGGGAAGGCGTTCTCCTCGCGCTCTAGGGCGAGCGAGCCGGCGACCAGCAGCACGGTGACGAAGGTCAGGGTGAGGGTCGCGGCGACGGCGATCGCGAAGTCTTCGAGCGGTGGAGTCGATGCGTTGACCGCTTTCTTGTTGACTTCAATCGGCTGTGCCAGTCGCTCGATCAGAGGTCCAGCGACGTTGAGGTTGTCGCGAGCCTGATTGGCGAAGGAGGTCACCTGAGCGAGCGAGTTGCGCAGGGGTCCGGCTGGGAGCGCCGGTCCCAGCGCCGTGAGGATTCGCGCGCTGGCACCGAGGCCGAGGATGGGGATACTTTGGCCGAGCACTTCGAGCTTGCCGCCGTCGATCAGCAGGTGGAGGTAGTGGCCGCCTTCGGTAGCGATCCGCCGCGCGATCGCCAGGTTCGCCTGGGCCAGCAGGGTGGAGATCCGTTCGTCGACCAGCTGAGCCTTGACCGGGTTGTCTTCGTTGACCAGGACTTCGACCTCTGGCGCGCCGGGGGTGAGGGTCGAGAGCGAGTTGATCTGATCGACCAGATTGGCTGGGAGGATCAGCGCCGCCAGCACATCGCCGGAACGGACCTCCTCGGCTGCTTCGCTGCGATCTTTTGCGCGGACGCAGTCGACTCTGGCGCAGATCCGGTTGCCGACCCCCGCCGCCGGCAGCTGCTGGCCGCCGACGCTGACCCGTGAACCGGCCGGGACTTCGTCAAGGAAGGCGACGCGCGGCTTTTCTGGGCCGCGGGAGATCGCGAAGCCGACCAAGATCGCGATCAAGACCGGGTAGGCGACCAACAGGACCGCCTGCAACGGTGAGCGCCGGAGGATCTGCAGGTCCTTTAGCAGCAGCCAGCCCAATTTCAGTGTCCCCGGTGATGAAGGTAGGCGACGAAGGCGGTCTCGAAGTCCTGGTCTGCGGCCTCGGGAGCCTCGCGGCGAACCACTTCGCGCAGGCCCTCCGCAGGCCCGTCGAAAAGTGCCTCACCGTCGGCGAGGACGAGCATCCGTTTGCCGTAGCGCTCGGCCTCCTGGATGTCGTGGGTGGAGAAGATCACGGTCGTCCCCTTCCTGGCCAGGGTGGAGACAAACTCCCAAAGCCGCGCCCGCTGTCGGGGATCGAGCCCGACACTCGGCTCGTCCAGCAACAACACCATCGGCCGGGACAACAGCCCGATCGCGATGTTGATCCGCTGTTGGTTGCCACCCGAGAGCCGGGCGACAATCTCTCTCCGCCGCTCGCTGAGGCCGGCGAGCTCGAGCATTTCCTCGACCGAGGCTCGAGGGTCCTCGTGGCGCTCGAGCCGGGCGAACAGCAGCAGGTTCTCCTCCACCGTCAGCCGCCTGTACAGAGCGGCCTGCTGGGGTACCCACCCCACCTCTCCTCGGGAGAGATGAACCTCGCCCTCGTCGGGCCTTGCGATGCCGGCCAGGATCGAGAGCAGCGTCGTCTTGCCGGCGCCGTTCGGTCCGATCACCGCCAGCAGCTCGCCGCTCGCTGCCTCGAAACCGACCCCACGCAGCGCAGCGCGCTCGCCGTATCGCTTGACCAGCCCCCGCGCCTCCAGTGCTGCTTTGGTCCCCGCGGCCATCGCCGGAACGCTACCCGGCCTAGAATCGGCCGAGTGCCCTTTCCGGCTACACGCATGCGCCGGTTGCGTCGCAATGAGGCCCTGCGCGGGCTCGTGCGCGAGACGACGCTCTCTCCCTCCCACCTAATCCAGCCCGCATTCGTCGTCGCGGCCGAGGGTCTGCGCGGAGAGATCCCCTCGATGCCGGGTATCGAGCGCTTCTCCATTTCCGGTCTGATCGCCGAGGCGGCCGATCTCGCCGCCGCCGGAGTTGGCGCGATCCTCCTCTTTGGGGTGCCCTCGGCCAAGGACGAGTCCGGGTCGGGCGCCTATGACGATGAGGGCATCGTCCAGATGGCGATCCGTGCCCTCAAGGAGGCCCACCCCGGGCTTGTCGTGATCACCGACGTCTGCCTCTGCGAGTACACCTCCCACGGTCACTGTGGCTTCGTTCGCGAGGGCGAAGTCGATAACGACATCACCGTCGAGCTGCTCGCCAAGACCGCCATCTCCCACGTAGAGGCCGGTGCTGATGCGGTGGCGCCGAGCGACATGATGGACGGCCGGATCGGCTCAATCCGCTTCCAGCTTGACGAGGAGGGCCACGCGGGGGTTCCGATCGTTGCCTACAGCGCGAAGTACGCCTCGGCCCTCTATGGCCCGTTTCGCGAGGCCGCGGGCTCGACTCCGGAGTTCGGCGACCGGCGCGGCTACCAGTTGGATCCTGCCAACGCCGCGGAGGCCGTCCGCGAGGCCCAGCTGGACCTCGAGGAGGGCGCCGACATGCTGATGGTCAAGCCCGCCACCCCCTATCTCGACATCGTCTGTCGCGTCAAGCAGCAGACCGGCGCCCCACTCGCTGCCTACCACGTCTCCGGCGAGTACTCGATGCTGAAGGCCGCGGCCGAACGCGGCTGGATCGATGAGCGAGCGGCGGTGTTGGAGACCCTAACCTCGATCCGCCGGGCGGGTGCCGACGCGATCGTCACCTACTACGCGAAGGAGGCAGCGGCATGGCTTCAGTGAAGGCACCGCAGTCCAAGACCCGATCCCGCCGCGGCGGCGCCGCGATCCCGCTCGATGAGACCGACAAGCGCCTGATGAACCTGCTGCAGTCAAGTTTCCCGCTTGACCCCGAGCCCTTCGCTCTGCTCGCGTCGGAGGCCGAGCTGGAGCTCGCCGACGCCCTCGATCGCACGAAGCGCCTGCTCGAGGGGCGGATCATCCGCGAGATCACGCCGATCTTTGATACCCGGGCCCTCGGCTATGAGTCGATGCTCGTCGCTGCCAAAGTCGATCCCGAGCACCCCCAGCGGGCGGCGCGGATAGTCAACTCCCATCCCGGGGTCTCCCACAACTACCTGCGCACCCACGACTTCAACCTCTGGTTCACGATCGCGACGCCGCCTGACTCGAAGCTCGGCCTGGCCGGGACGCTCGACGTATTGATGGGGGAGACCGGCGCCACCTCGATGCGCCAGCTCCCCACCCTCACCCTGTTCAAGATCAACATGAACCTGGAGATGGAGAAGGGGACCGAGGCGCTGGCGGCGGCGGCCGAAGCTTCTGCACCGCGCGAGCTGGACCCCCAGCCCTACGACGAGGCCGACGTAGCCACGATCCGCGCTCTCCAGGGGCCAATGGCCGCGGTCGAGCGCCCCTACGATGAGGCCGCCTCAGAGCTCGGGGTCTCCACCGAGGAGCTGCTTGAGCGGCTGCGGGGCATGGTCGATCGCAAGATCCTTCGCCGGGTGGCGGCGATCCTCTATCACCGTCGCGCCGGCTTTTCGGCCAACGGGATGGGCGTCTGGAGAGTGCCCGAGGAGGAGATCATGGGGGTGGGCGGACGTATGGCGTCCTTCCGCGGTATCTCCCACTGCTACCAGCGCCCCACCTACGAGGACTGGCCATACAGCATCTTCACGATGGCCCACGGTCGCTCAAAGGAGGAGTGCGACGCGATTCTCGACTCGATCGCCGCAGAGTGCGGGATGGGCCCAGACGATCGCGCCACCCTTTACTCCTCGACTGAGTACAAGAAGATTCGCCTGCATTACTTCACCGAGGAGTATTCGCGCTGGGAGGCCGAGCATTCCTAGCTCCGCCGAGTTGTTCCAGCGGGCGCTGAAGGTTCTTCCCGGTGGGGTGAACAGTCCGGTCCGGGCGATGGGGCAGATCGGGCGCGAGCCGATTTTCATCGAACGCGCCGAGGGCTGCGAATTGGTCGACGCCGATGGCGATCGATACATCGACTGGGTCTGCTCGTGGGGCCCGCTGATCCTCGGCCACGCCCACCCGGCGGTCCTCGCTGCGGTGGTCGAGGCGGCCCGCCGGGGGACCAGTTACGGCGCTGCGACCGCAATCGAGGTCGAGCTGGCGGAGGAGGTAGTCGCCCGCGTCCCCTCGGTCGAGATGCTGCGGATGACGAGCTCCGGCACCGAGGCGGCGATGAGCGCCGTACGCCTCGCCCGCGCTGCCACCGGGCGTGAGCTGATCGTCAAGTTCGCCGGCGCCTACCACGGGCACTCCGACGGCCTGCTCGCCGCCGCGGGCTCCGGGGTTGCGACACTGGGCATCCCGGCAAGTCCCGGCGTCATCGCCGCCCAGGCAGCCTCGACCGTGGTTGTTGGCTGGAACGATCGCGCTGGGGTGCAGCGCGCCCTCTCTGAGCACCCCGTCGCCGCGCTGATCGCCGAGCCGATCGCGGCCAACATGGGCGTCGTTGCTCCCGCCGAGGGCTTCCTCGAGTTCCTCCGCGCGGCCACCGTCGATGCCGGGGCACTGCTTATCTTTGACGAGGTGATCACGGGCTTCCGGCTCGCCCGCGGCGGTGCCCAGGAGCTCTACGGCGTCGAACCTGACCTCACGGTTCTCGGCAAGGTCCTCGGCGGCGGCCTTCCGGCCGCCGCCTTCGCTGGCCGGCGGGAGCTGATGGAGCTGCTCGCCCCCGCCGGCAAGGTCTACCAGGCCGGGACACTTTCGGGCAACCCGCTTGCGGTTGCCGCCGGCGTCGCGACCCTGCGCCAGCTGGATCGCGCCGCCTACGACCGACTGACCCAACTCACCGACCGATTGGCCGCCGGCTTCGCCGAGCTTGCCCGGGAGCGCCCTCTGCAGGTCGCCGCGGTGCCGGGTCTCCTCACGCTCTTTTTCAGCGCCGCGCCGATCGGCGACTTTGCCGCCGCTGAAGCCTGCGATCTTGAGGCCCACGCGCGCTTCTGCCGCGCAATGCTCGCTCGCGGAATATACCCCCCGCCCTCCCAGTTCGAGGCCTGGTTCATCTCCCTCGCCCACGACGAGGCGGCGATCGAACGCACCCTCACCGCCGCCGCGGATTCCATCGAAGAGGCGCTGGGATGAAATTCGGGAACCCTCCACCCACCAACCGCGGGCAAAGGAAGCCCGAAATCGCTGAGGTGGGGAACGTCCTGATCTCACTCGCAAGGCAGCTGCGGGAGGAGGACACGCCGATCTCGCCCTACGTGCTGGAGCCCAGCGGCGAGCCGACCTTCGGCCTGCTCGCCGCTGCGGGTCCGGCCGCCGCGTCCGCAGCGGCCGAGTACGCCCTCGTCGTCGAGGCTGTGCGCGAGGGTTACCTGCTCCACTATGGCGAGCCACGCTTGCTCGATCGCGGCGACGCTGACCTAGACCTGCTCGCCGGCGACTACCTCTATGCGCTTGGGATCCAGCGGCTATCGCTCCTCGGCAACCCCGCCGCCGTCCACGAGCTGGCCGACTTGATCAGCCTCTGCGCCCAACTTCACAGCGAAGGCAGGCAGGCCGCTGTTCCGGCGTTGTGGACAGCGTCCGCCAGGGCGGTCGGGACGGGGCCGAGCGGGGGCCACGAGGCGGCGAAGCTGGCGCTTCGATCAGGCCGACCGCATCGCTCCCGGAGTCAATAGACTGAACGGCTCCAGAAGCGCAGTGGCTGACGACGCGGACAAGAGGAACGGGACCGAAGAGGCTCCCCAGGGGGAGCGGGCACAGCCCGCCCCGCCGGGCTACTTCGAGGGCGAGTCGATGACCCGACGCCGCGCCTTCACGATCGCCGCCCAGGGCGTCGGTGGGGTCGCCGGACTGGCGATCGTCCTTCCTGCGGTCGGCTTTGCCATCGCCCCGATCTTCGAACGTGGCAAGGAGCACTGGGAGGCGGTTGGCCCGGTGAGCAATTTCGTCGAAGACACTTACCGGCAGGTCATCTTCACCGAAACCGAGGGAATCGGTGAGATCGGCAAGGCCACCGCGTACGTGCGCAAGGGATCCCCGGAACTGGGCGAGAACGCCAGGGAACTGATCGCTCTCTCCAATCGCTGCGCGCATCTCGGCTGTCCGGTTCGCTTCGTTGAAGCGGCGGGCAACTTCATCTGCCCCTGCCACGGTGGCGTCTATGACTTCCAGGGCAAGCGAATCGGGGGCCCGCCGGTGCGTCCCCTCGACCATTTCCAGACGCGCATTCGCAGGGGCCAGGTTGAGCTCGGTCCACGCTACAGCGTCACCAACCAACTCGAACCCGTGCGCGCGCGCGACCCAGGCGAGTTCACCGGCGGCATCTGGGAATACCTCTACCCGCCCCGCCCGTCCACCTTTCCACCACCGTCGCACTAGGCCACGGCCAAGATGAAGATTCCCGACGCGATCGTTCCCGCCCCGCTTCGCAAACCGGCCAAGCCCGGGGCGGGGGGCAACGGCAAGGGCCAGGCACCGACCGACCTCAAGACCGCCCCGCCCCAGCGCCCGTCACACGGCGAGCGGGTCAGCGGCCAGGCCAAAGAGGCTCCCGCCGAGGTGCTTGCCTGGGTCGACCAGCGCACCGGCGCCAGCGGTTTCCTCACCGGGCTGCTTTATCGCAAGGTCCCGAAGGGCACGAACTGGTATTACACGCTCGGCTCGGCGACCCTCTTTGCCTTCATCGTTCAGGCCGTCACCGGCGTCTTCTTGGCGATGTTCTACACGCCCTCGGCGACGCAGGCCTACGCCTCCATTTCCCACATCAACAACGACGTGTTCCTCGGCCAGTTCGTGCACGGGATGCACAAGTGGGGAGCCAGCGTGATGGTCATCCTCGTCTTCTTGCACATGGGACGGACCTTCTTTTTCGGCGCCTACAAGTACCCCCGCGAGCTGAACTGGGTGATCGGCGTGGTGCTTTTGATCCTGACCATGACGATGGCCTTCACCGGCTACTTGCTGCCCTTCGATCAGCGCTCCTATTGGGCTTCGATCGTCGGGATCAACATCAACGGCACGGCCCCGATCCTCGGCCCATACCTCAGCGACTTCCTTCGCGCCGGTCCCGAGTTCGGGGCGACGACGCTGGCGCGTTTTTACTCGATCCACATGCTGTTGCTCCCAGGCGCGGTCATCGCCCTGATCGGTGCCCATCTATATCTGGTGGTCAAGCTGGGCACCACCGCACCTCCTTGGGTGCGGGCCGAGAAGCCGAAGGTCGCGATTCCGGCTACCCAGCTTGATGCAGGTGTGGAGGGCAACGGAGCCTCGCCGAGCTGACCCGATGAAGCCGCGCGACAAGCAGAAATATCTCGAGGAATACGAGCTGCTGAAGAAGAAGGGCAAGCCCTTCTTCCCCTACGCGGTGTTGAAGGACTCGACGATGGCGCTGATCGTCGTCGCCGTGATCATGGCGATGTCGCTGATCCTCGGAGCCCAGCAGGGGCCGAAGGCGAACCCGACGACGACGACCTACGTTCCGCGGCCGGAGTGGTACTTCTTCTTCCTCTTCGAGCTGCTGCGGATCATCAAAGGTCCAGACCTGGTTCCGATCGCGACGATCGGCATCCCGACCGTCTGCATGGTGCTGCTGCTCCTGCTGCCCTTCTATGACCGCGGCCCCGAGCGCCGCCCCGAGCGCCGCCCGATCGCCCTCTCCGCCGGCGTGATGACCATCCTCGCGATGGCCTACCTCACCTACTCCGGGGCCGTCGCCGGCGCGCCGACGGAAATCAGCCTGAAGGTCGCACCCCAATACGAAGCGGGAAAAGAGGTAGTTGCCGGCCAGGGCTGCCTTGCCTGCCACCGGCTGGGCGAAGACGGAAATAAAGGCCCGGGACCCGAACTGACCCACATCGGCGCTCGGATTCCCCGCGCGGCGATCATTCGCTCGCTGGAAATCGGCCCGGGTATCATGCCCTCCTTCCGCGATCTGCCGCCGAAGAAGCTCAACGAGCTAGCTGACTTCCTCTCCTCACTCAACTAAGCCATCCCGGGACTCCGCCCAGTTCGCGGAGCAGGTCAACCGCATGTTCGATCGGGTCGCGGCCCGCTATGACGTGCTGAACTCGGTGATGACGGCGGGGCTACACCATCGGTGGCGTGAGCGCGCCGCAGACCGCACCGAGCTGGCGCCCGGGGAGACCGTCCTTGACGTTTGCTGTGGCACCGGAGACATGGCGCTGGAGTTGGCCCGCCGAGTGGCGCCGGATGGCCGCGTGGTTGGCTGTGATTTCTCTGAGCCGATGCTCGACCTGGCTCGCGAGAAGGCCGCTGCGCTCGGCGAGGCGGGTGTCCGCTTTGAGTGGGCCGACGCGCTCGAGCTCCCCTACGACGCCGGTCGCTTTGACGCGGTGACGATCGGGTTCGGCGCCCGTAACCTCGCGGATCTCGACCGCGGTTTGCTCGAGATGGCCCGCGTGCTGCGCTCGGGAGGGAGGCTCGTGATCCTCGAGATCACCCAGCCCCGCCGCCCGCCGCTCTCGACTTTTTACTCGCTTTGGTTTGACCGCCTCGTTCCCGTTCTCGGCAATATCTCCGGCGATCGGGAGGCCTATGCCTACCTCCCCGAATCCGTCCGCAGCTTTCCCGGGCCCCGCGCCCTGGCGGCGAAGATGGACGCCGTCGGGCTGGAAGGTATCCGCGGTACGGTCCTTGCTGGCGGGATCATTGCCATCCACAGCGGCGTCCGCGCGTGACCCGTCCCTCGGCCGTACCGCCGCCGGTGACGGCGGTCCTCGACGCCTCCAGCCGGTGGCTGCCGACCCGGCTTGGCGAGGTGGAGGATGCGTTGCGAGCGGCCAGCGCCGGCCACGGCGATCTGCTCAGCGAGGTCTCGAGTACGACGCTGGCCGCAGGCGGTAAGCGCCTGCGGCCGCTGCTCGTGTTGCTCTGCGCCGGGGAGGGTGGGGGAGACCGCGGTCCGCGCAGCGACCGCGGTCGAGCTGATTCACATGGCGACCCTCGTTCACGACGACGTCCTTGACGATGCGCCCCTGCGGCGGGGCCAGCCGACGGTCGTCGTGACCGCTGGCCGAGATCGGGCGATCGCCACCGGCGACTTCCTCTTCTCCAGGTCATTCGCACTGCTCTCCGAGGCGGGAGACGGGCGCGCAGTTGCGCTGCTCAGCGAGGCCTCCGTCGCCCTCGCCCGGGGGGAGTTGGCCCAGCGCCACGACGCCTTTGACGTCGGGATCTCAGCGGAGCGCTACATGGCGCGCTGTCGGCTGAAGACGGGGAAGCTCTTCTCATGTGCCTGCCTGATGGGCCGAGACGAGGAGGCGCTCGAGGTATTCGGGGAGGAGGTCGGGCTTGCCTTCCAGCTGCTCGACGATGTACTCGACGTCGCCGGCCCGCCGGAGAGAACCGGCAAGGCGCGCGGAACCGACCTGCTTGACGGCACCGTCACCCTGCCGCTGATCGCCGCCGCCGCGATCGACCCGGAGATCCGCTCCATCAATCTGCACGAGCTGGATGCGGAGGCCGCGGAGGCCCTCTGTGACCGAATCGCTTCCACCGGCGCCCTCGAGGAGGTTCGCGCCGCGGCGATCGAGATGATCACCGCGGCCAAGGACCGACTCCCGGCGGCGGCTTTTGGCCCCGAACAGCGCCACCTCCTGGAACTGGTCGCCGACGGCGTGGTCCAGCGTTACAGCTGAAAGTCGTCAGCCGTGATCAGATCGGTTTCCAGCGCGGTGACGAAGGCGGCCACCATCTGCGCCATGTTCTCGCGCTCCAGAACACGCAGGTCCTCCGCGAGCTCTTGGGTGCCGATGTCAAGCTGCTCGTCGAAGTCGTCGATCTCGCGCTCGCCGTGAACGGCGCTGGTGGTCCACTCGCAGTCGGGACAGCGCCGCCAGACACGCCAGTGGAAGCGGTCCTCGGTCTGCTCCCAGCAGGTCGGCTGGACCAGGCGCGAGCCGCATCGCGGGCAGACATGGAGCCCGATGGCTGTTTTCGTCTGGCTGTGAGCGGCGTCTCTCATTCCCTGCACTATCGAACCCGGCAGCGGGGCGCTTGATCCGCACTTTTCCGCGACTGGGCGACAAAATCCAATTACCGGGTAGTGGCGAGGTCGGTAAACGCTGATCGATCGCCCCGGTGCAGCGTTACCATGGGTCGATGCTGGGAAACATCGGCCCACTGAAGATCCTCGTCGTCTTGGTCTTTGCGCTCATCATCTTCGGCCCAAAGCGCCTGCCGGAGCTGGGTAACAGCCTCGGGCGCGGGATTCGCGAGGTCCGAGACGCCCTCAGCGGCGAGGGGGCCGGTGAGGCCAAACGACTGGAGAGCCAAAGCACTACGGCGAGCGCCCCCGAGGAGCAGCCCGAACGCGAGGTAATCTCCGGCAAGCGGGCCTGAGGACCGCCTCGATGCCCCGCCGCGTGAGAGCGGTCTCTCACGAGGATCGCCTCACCCTCGTCGAGCATCTCGATGAGCTCCGCAGCCGGCTGATCGTCGCGCTGGCGATTTTCGCCGTCGCCCTGGTGCTCTGTTTCTGGCAGAACCACATGCTGCTGCAGATCGCCTCGGGACCGCTTCCCGCCAATCACAAGAAGCTGCTCACCTTCGGAGTAACGGAGCCGTTCACGACGACCCTCACGGTCGCAGCCTACGGAGCGATCGTCCTCTCACTGCCGTTCGTCCTCTATGAGATCTATGCGTATGTCCTGCCCGCCTTCAGCCAGGCTGAGCGCCGGCTGATCCTGCCGATCCTCCTGCTCGCGCCGTTGCTCTTCCTCACCGGCGTCGGTTTTGCCTACTTCGCCGTGATGCCGGCTGCCGTCCATTTCCTGCTCGGCTTCAACAGCAGCCAGTTCAACGTCCAGGTCCGCGCCAGCGATTACTACAGCTTCTTCTCGATGATGATGCTGGCCTGCGGCCTAGTCTTCGAGTTGCCGCTGGCGATCGTAGCCGTGACCCGGCTCGGCATCGTCAGGGTCGAGCAGCTCAGCGCCAACCGGCGCTACGCCTACCTCGTGATCTCGATCATCGCCGCCGCCCTGCCGGGGGTCGACCCGATCACGATGATCATCGAGATGGTCCCGCTCCTCGTGCTCTACGAGTTGAGTATCTTGCTCGCTCGGGCCTTCGGCCGGCCACGCGGAGCCGGGGGCATTGTTGAGCCCTCAACTCAGGAGCGGTAGGCGGCTGATGGCAGCGAGTGGCGAGCGGAGGATGGTCTTTGACATCCGTGGGCGGCGCAAACACGTCGTCCGTGTTGTCTACGCGATCCTGGCGCTGCTGATGGGCGCCAGCCTCTTCCTCGTCGTCGGGCCGGTCAACATCGGCAGCCTGCTCGGCTCCAACACCGCGACCACCAACGCCGCGAGCATCTACGAAGAAGAGGCGACGAGGGCCGAAAGGAAGCTGCGGAAGAACCCGCAGGACGTGAGCCTGCTGCTGGCGCTAACCCGAGACCGGATCAGCGCCGGCAACGCGCTGTCGGCGGTCGACCCCAAGACCGGCCAGCCGACGGTAACTCCCGCCGCCCGCGAGCAGCTCGAAAAGGCGAGCGAAGCGTGGAGCCGGTACCTGAAGCAGGCCGGCAAGCAACCAAGCCCCTCCACTGCCCAGCTCGCGGCTTCAGCCCTGTTCAGGCTTGCCGAATCCTCATCTTCGGGGGCCGAAGCGGAGGCAAACCTGAAGGCTGCCGCCCAGACTCAGCAGATCGTCGCCGAAGCTCAGCCCACTCTCGGTTCAGTCAGTACGTTGGCCGAGTATCAGTTGTTCGCATTCGACTTCCCGGGTGCCGAAAAGACCGGAAAGCAAGCACGATCGCTCGCCACATCCAAGGCGCAGAAGTCGCAGCTGCAGACGGAGCTCAAACAAGTCCGCAGCCGAGCGAAGGCCTTTCAGAAACAGGTGAAGGAAGAGGCCAAAGAAGCAAAGGGCAAAGGCAAGGAAGCGCTGAAAAACCCGCTCGGCGGCCTCTCGAGTGAAGGCTCGACGCTTCCGTAGCCGCAGGCGCGGGCAAGCCGCGGTCAAGAAGTCAGGCAGTCCTCGCTGGCCGCAGTTGATGGGCAGAACTTTCAGTGGATGAACCAGGGTGAAAGTACACCCCTTAGGGAAGGCTTTCGGCCATTAGGTCTGCGGGCTACTCAACCGATATGTCCTTGATGGAGGGCGCCTGGCAAGACGGGACCACTCAACAGCCGCATACTAAGCGTCATAGGCGAGCCCTTCGGCTCGTGAGAGCGGCGTGGCGCCTAGCGCGGCGTGACCCGGCGCTTGCACCGCTGGCGCTTGTGTTGGCCGGCTCGGTCGCATTCGCGATAACCGCGCTCGACGCAGCGACCTCGTATTTGTCGCTCGGGATCCACGAGCAATCGCTCGGGATCCTACTTTTGCTTGGCTTCGCCTTCTGCATCAACCTTTTGATCGCGTTCTTCAGCGCAGCGATGGCGCATGCGGTCAGCGCCGGCTTGGATCGGATCCCGATGACGGTTCGCGAAGCGATTGCAGAAGCCCGCGAGTCGCTCGGGCAACTGGTGGTCTGGTTGTCGATTGGCACAGCATTTCTCGCCGGCGTCGTGCTCATATTGCTGACGGGCCGTGGCGGCATTCTGGCCGGCAATCTCGGGCTGGCGGTCTGGAACTTCTGCGTCGCCTTCGTGGTACCGATCATCGTGCTTGAGGCCGCGAGCGCAGGCGAAGCGATTAGAGAGTCTGCGGCGCTCGCGAAGCGACGCTGGGGAGAGGAGCTCCTTGGGGGTTTTACGATCGCGACCCTTTGGGCGCTCGCCGCCTTCCTTTGTCTGATGGTTTACGTGCCAGCCCTGCGTGCCTTCCGTGGCCATCCCAACGCGGGTTCGTTGATCGCTCTGACCGTCGGTGGGCTCGCCGGTCTCCTGACCGTCCTCTACGGAATTGCCACCGCGCAAGCCTTCGTCGTGGCCCTGCTGCGCTACGACAGTGGCGAGTCAACGCTCGAGGACCTCCAGAGCTTGCCTCGTTCTGATTTTTCAAGACCGGCGCCGTTTCGGGTGGCCGGATTGGCTGCCTGCACCGCCGCGGTAGTTGGGGTGGTGGCGCTCGTCGCAGCTGTCGGGATCGGCGAACGCAGCGTGCAGTACTACACGCGAGTTCCCACGACCTCGGCGAGTGGCCTTGAACCCGGCACGCCGGTCGTCTTTGAAGATCAGCGGGTGGGACGGGTTCTTACGACTCTCGACGAAGGCGACGTTACTCGTGTCTCATTTGAGATCAAGGAGAGCATCGTCTCCGAAGTCCGAGGTGAGTCCGTTGGCGTAGACACGTTCGACGGCCGCCCCTGCCTGCGGATTGGCTCGACGTCGTCCCTCAGATCGGGCGGAGATCTCAGCATGAGCCGCTCGGGCCCGCCGACGGTTCATCTGGCAAGACACTCCGGCCCACCACCGTCTGGCCAATGGGTTACAGCCGGACCAGTGCTGTCTTCGGAGGCCGTCTTGGAGTCAACGGCAGGGAAACTGATCAAAACGCCCCGGGGACTTTAATCGGGTCTGCAATCATTTCCGGTGCCGGACGGTGTTTCTTCGCGGAAGACTCTACGGGCCAAGCCAAACGCTCCTTGTGGCGCACCACGGGTATTTCACAGCCACCTTTCCAGCGGTCAAGACGCCGTGACCGGAGCCCGGCGGCGTTCCACCGCCTAGATTTGAAGGTCGGAACGACGACCGCTACCAGCTGTGGTGGTCGGCCAACCGTCAACGTCTCCTTGCTATTGAGCATTCAACCGACCAGGGCTGCGGCTCACCAACCCCGGTTAAGGAGACGACACGCTGGACCACCACTCATATCCATCGAAGTCTCCCCGCAGCAACTTCTCCCGGCGCAGGACTCTTTTGATCCGTTCCTTCAGCTGCATGGGCCGAACGGTCAGTGGAAGAACCGGGATGGGATCCACCTAGCCGGGGACCCTCTCGGCGTCTAGCAAGGTCTCCAAACGCGCTGCACGTCCGGCTAGGCAAGGGGGCTTCAGCTGAACCAACGTCAGCCGTGCTCACCTAGGAGGTCTTCTCGAGGTAGCCAGATCTCAGTCAAAGTCGGTCAGCGGGCCAGCACCCCCCAACTCACGGCGGGTGCCGCATAGGAGCCATCCTCATTCCGATACGGCGCCATGTTCTCCACTATTGCCGCTCGGGTCGCCTGTCGCTCATCATCCGGCAGTGCCTCGACCGCGTGCGCGAGCGGGCCAGCAAGCCTTATCAGCGTGTCCCAGAGTTCGTCCTCGTCCGCGTAGTAAAAGTCGAATGAAATCTCCTCCAACTCGGGGTCATCGAAGCCCGCCCCCGTGACCAGCTCGCGGACCCGATCCGGATCCCCCATCGCAAAGATCCCCGGCGCTCCAGGCTCGGGCGGAGGCATGTGTCCGCGCTGGACCAGGGTCATGCCGGGAATGGCCGCCCAGGGGTTGCGGTCGGGCGGCGCCCATACGGCAAATGCAAGAGGGGCGCCTTCGCGAAGCACCCGCCTCGTCTCCCCTAGGGCGGCGACCGGGTCGGCCATGAGCATGTAGCCCCAGCGGCAGACCACCGCGTCCACACTGTCGTCCTCAAAGTCCATCCGCTCGGCGTCCAGCACCCGGTACTCAACGTTGCTGAGCCCACGATCCTCTCCCAAGCGGCGAGCAACGTCGATCATCTCTGGCGCGAAGTCTGTGGACTTCACGCGACCGGAGTCGCCGATCCGTTCTGCAACTCGGAAGCCCAGGTCGCCGGGCCCGGCTGCGATCTCGAGGACGGTGGTCCCGGGCTGTGGGTCGACCCGCTCTAGGATCCACTCGTTGACCGATCCAGCGAGGTTGGTCATCCACTCGTTCCGGTTCTCCCAGCCCGGTGCCATCTTTCCCCAGGTCTGACGGCTCTGCTCGCGATAGGCATTGGGATCAAACGTCATGTCGTTCCTCCGATTCCTCGCTTCGCTCTAGCCGATAGAGCTGGTTTGGCCCTCTCAGCAACCGTATCCAATCGCAGCTCCTGATCGCGAATCCTTAGCGGCGCCAAGTTGAATCCGCCTGGATAATCGGGTCGGTGCACAACGTCAGAGGCAGCCGAGCCAGGCAAAGGGTTCTCGTTGTGACAGGCGAGACCGCAAAAGTTTGGCCTTGGATGGGCCGAACCTGTCACTGGAAGAACCAGGGCACCGTGCGCTTGGCCGGTGATCCCTTCGGCATTTAGGAACGACCTTGAAAACCATTGGCTATCGTGAAGCCTTCCCAAGGTTATTAGGAAGCACGACTAGCCGGCTCGCTCGATTCGGCCACAGGCGGGACAGCCTGCGCGCCCCTGTAGCGGCCAGGCCGGGCTTGAGACCGAACCGGGCATCGCCTTCTCCCATAGCTCGCCCAAGCGTTTCAGATCGGCGTCGTCCAAGCGGTCCAGCAATAGTTCGCGCACCACAGCATGGTGGGTGACCTGCGCAGCGCGCAGGCGAGCGAGGCCCTCCGAAGTCAGTCCGACCAGCAGGCTGCGCCCGTCGGCCGGGTTGGCCCTCCGCTCGACCAGGCCGGTCTTCGCGAGCCGGTCGACCGACCTCGAGACCCCGCTCGGACTGAGGTTGCGCCGCTCCCCCAGCTCTCCGATCGCGAGCTCACCGTCGGGCACAGTTACGAGCGTTATCAGCACCCCGTAGGGCTCGATGCCAAAGCCATGACCAGCCAAGAGTCGACGATCGAGCTCCCGAAAGACCGCTGAATGCACGCGCAGCATGCCACGCCACGCGTCGAACTCGCCGGGCGTGAACGGATTCGGCTCGGGCCCCCCGTCGGGCGCGGTCGAAGGGCTGCCCAAACTACTTGACACCCGCAAATACCCTGGTAGGTTGTTTGTGCATTGCAAATACTTTAGCAACGCCTCCACAGGAGATGCGCGATGACGACGCCACCACCATTGCCCACACGGTTCTAGGGCCAAACGAAGGCCTGCGGCTCCAGTCGGGACCGGGCCGAGATCTCATCTTCAAGGTCACCGGGGAGGACACCGGCGGCGCCTTTGATTACTTCACGGTCGAGGTCGCGCCCGAAGGCGGACCCCCTCTGCATGTGCACCACATGCAGGAGGAGACGATTCATGTCCTGAAGGGGCGGTTTAAGGTCAGGATCGGTGATGAGAACTTCTATTTGGAAGAGGGGGGCTTTGCGTATCTGCCGTCTGAGATCCCGCATGCGTTCCTCAACCTGACCCATGAGCCGGGTGAGATCATCGTGGTGTACACGCCGGGGGGCAGGCACAAGTTCTATGAAGAGCTGGGCCCGGCTACTAGGGACGGAGCACCAGATCGAGCCGTCGTCGCTGCAATCTTTGAGAAGCACGGCATGTCTCTGTTGGGGCCTTCACTGAGTCGCGACTGAGACCAGCGCGTCGAGTTCTCCGCCTTTGCCTGAGGCGAGCTCAGAGTTGGCTGTGCATCTATAGAATCGTGAAGAAGTGATGGGCCGTGTAGGGATCGAACCTACGACCTTGAGATTAAGAGTCTCCTGCTCTACCAACTGAGCTAACGGCCCGGGCCGGCAAGTATAGGAAGCCTCCTCGGCTACCGGACGCTGCAGGGCTCAAACACGCTACCGCTGATCGTGGTGTCTTCGGCGAAGGTGAAGCTGCCGTGGGTTTGGAAGACGCCGCTTCCGCAGCGGGCGGAGATGTAGCTGAGCCGCCGGCCCGCGACACTGTAGCGTCGGCCGATCTTCACATCGACATGGGTGAGCGCCCCGTAGCCGCCGGCGATCACCGGCAGGTCGATCGTCGCCCGGTAGCCGAAGACCCCGCTTGAAAGCCGTTCGATCGGCACGACGATGGCGAGTGTCTGGGTTGAGGGCACGGTTACGCGTGCCTGAACGACGATCGTCGGATCGCCGTTTTGAAGTGCTCCGTTGAACAGGGTCAGCGGCGAGGTTGCAAGCACCGGTGCCTGCCCGGGAAGGGCGATCGTCGCGGCGATATGCCCGGTGCCGACGATCGAGCCCCTGCAGGCGTTCCGCGCCTCCTGGGGCGTGGCCTCGGCAACCTGCTGCACCAAGCAGGTGGGCAGTCCGCGAGTGGTCAACCGACCTTGGCGATCAAATTCGAGCACCGTTTGCTGGAGCGCCGCGGGCAGCCCCCCGCTTCTCGCCGCGATGTCGAAGTGTCCGCGGAATTCGATCGGGGCGAACGTTCTTCGGGGCAGGACTTGTGGCTCAAAGCCGCCGTTTGCCCGCAAGACCAAGTTGCCTACCTTGACCACGGCCGCAGCGGCGCTGCCTGCAATGAGAAGGCATGCAACGGCGAAAATTGCGATTGTCAGGCGTTTGCTCAAACGATCCCCGCCCCAGTGGCCCCCAGGTTACCCCGAGTGTCAGGGTTTGCCCGTTGAGCGCACACAGCTTCAACAATGCCCCTGGTGTGAAGGTTCGCTCGTCCGGACAGCCGATTTTTTGACGAGGAGCTCAGCCGTCCCTTAACAGAGCCTTTCGCATACGTTCGCCTTCTCCCCCTCCTCGGCCCGCCAAACTACTCGGGTGCCAACGAGGAGGAGCCCTGGCCGAGGCGGCGCCACGCAGGCGGGCACGGAGCTGCGCCCACCGGCGCTCCTCCGCCATCCGAGGCGGGTGCTCGCGATCGCCTTCATTGCGCTGGTCGGACTCGGGATCCTCGGGACCGGAGTCGAATCAAGGCTGCAGCCGACCTCGCTCAACATTCCGGGGACCCCGTCTGCTCGGGCCGGGGAAATGCTGCGCCAGGGCTTCGGGGACTCGGCCCCGTTCGCGATCCTCCTGCGCGGCCCTGCCGCTGCCATCGATCGCCAGGGTCCGGCGCTGATCCGCGCCCTGCGGCGGGACCCCAAGGTCACCACCCTCTCGCCCTGGGACCGTGGCTCGGTGCAGCGGCTCCGCCCCAGTCCCCGTCGTGCCCTGATCTTGGTCGACTTCCACGTCGGACTTGATCAGGCAGTAAACGAAACGGTCCCCAAGCTCGACCGCATCCTCGAAGAAGAGATCCACTCGCCGGTGCGGGCCACTCAGACGGGCTTTGCCAGCATTTCACGGGCGCTCCAGGACGAGTCGATCTCCGCCTCAGAGCACGGTGAGCTGATCGCGATCCCGGTCCTCCTGATCGTCTTGCTACTGGTCTTCCGCTCGCCACTTGCAGCCGCCATCCCGCTCGGCTTCGGCGCCCTCACCGTCTTTGCCTCGCGCGGGATCCTCTACGCGGCGACCGCGTGGCTTGGTATCGACGCCTTCGCCCTCACCGTCTGCACGATGATGGGGCTGGCGCTGGGCGTCGATTACTCGCTGCTGATGGTCTCTCGTTTCCGCGAGGAGCTCGCCGGCGGCTCGACCCCCGTCGAGGCGGCGTGGGCGACGCGGCAAACGGCAGGCCGCACGACCGCTTTCGCGGGCAGCACGCTGCTGATATCGATGATCGTCGCGCTGTTCATCGTCCCCGGCTCCCTGCTCGTCTCGCTCGCGGGTACGGTCGCGATGGTCGTCGTGCTGAGCGTCCTCGTCGCGACGGTGGTAGGCCCAGCGGCGCTGGTGTTGATCGGCCCCAACATCGATCGCTGGAGGATCGGCACGGCGCCGGATGGACGCTCCCGGCTGATGGGCTTCGTCCACGCCGCACTGCGCCGCCCGGCGCCGGTGGCGGCGCTGATCGGCGCCGTGGTCCTGCTGCTTGCCGCTCCCGCGCTGGCGCTGAAGACCGGGCCGCCCAGCCCCGAACAGCTCTCGAGGAACGATCCGGCCCGCCGCGACGCAGAATTGATCGACCGCGTGATCGGCCCGGGCTGGGATGCCCCGTTCCAGATCATCGCCACCACCAACGATGGGCCGATTACCGAACCCGCCCGACTCGCTGCGCTCAGTCGCTGGCAGCGTCGGATCGCCCAGCTGCCCGGCGTGCAGGCGGTGATCGGGCCCGGACAGGTCGCTCAACGGGTCGCGCCGCTGCGCGAAGGCGCCAGCGCGTTGCTTGCCGCCGAAGGGAGCTCGGGCCCGTTTGGTCAGCTCGGCGGACTGGGCCGCAAGCTGGCGGTCGCTGCCGGTGGCGTTGCCGAACTGCGTAGCGGCCTCTCCGAAGCAAGCGCCGGCGCCGGGCTGCTTGCTCAGGGCTCGGGGAAGGCGGCCGCTGGGGCTGTCGCGATCTCCCACGGCCTCGCCGTCGCCACCGCCGGCAGCCTCCGAGCGGTTACAGCGCTCAACGCCTTCGCCAGGGGGACGCGTCGGCTGGCTGGTGCCCAGCAGAAAGCGGCACTTGGATCGCTGCAGCTGAAGCTCAGCCTCCGCGACGAAGTCCCCAATCTGCGCGTCAACGCCCTGCGCAGGGCGCGGGCGACGGAACGGTCGCTCGAGCAGGATGCCCACGAAAAGCTGCCTGAACTCATCGCCCCGGCCAAGGTCGCCGACGAACAGCTGAAGGCCGCCATGCAGCAGCTGGAGGAGATGAACGTGGGCAAGACCGACCCACACTATGAGCCGGCGCTGGAAGCGCTTGGCAAAGCATCGGCCGCGGTCGGCGGCACGGACCCGGTCAGCGGTGAGCCCTACGCTCGCGGCTACGCCGGCCTGCCCACCGAACTTGCGGAACTCCAAAAGCGCCTTGAGCACGATTACGAGGAAACCAAGGAAGTCGTCTTTTGGCTGGAAAGCACCATCAACCATCTGAAGCAGTTCTCGGCGGGGGCTTCAGAACTTCACGCGGGCTTGGTCAAGCTCGAAACGGGTGGGGACCACCTCGCCGTCGGCTCGGCGCGGCTCGCCCGCGCCGCTTCCGCTCTTGACGGCGGCCTCAGCCGCCTGCTCACGGGCTCCACGGCTCTCGCCGCGGGGATCTCGCGGCTGGACGGCGGCGCCACCGCTCTGGAAGAAAATCTCGCCGACGGCTACCGAGAAACCGCCCCGCTTCAATCGGGCCTAAATCGCGCGGCCGTCAAGGTGATCTCCGGAAACCGAGGGATCAAGCGGCGCATCGGCCGGGTTCGCCGCGGGAGCCCGGGGCTGTTTGATTCGGGCTACTTCGTCCTCTCCGCGCTCGACGGCGCGCCTCCCAGGCAACGCCAGCGGGCCGCGGAAGCCATCGACCTAGGGAGTGGCGGCCAGGCGGCGACGATGCTCGTGATCTCCGACTACAGCTTCAACACGCCTGGTTCGATCGCGCTCAACCGCCGCCTCAACGCGATCGCGGCAGAAATGGGCAGCGGCACCGGGATCAAGGCCGGAGTCGCCGGCGGAGCGGCGCAGCTCAACGACTACAGCCGGGTGAGCAGGGCGCGGATCCCCGACGTGGTCGCGGCGATCACCCTCGCGACCTTCCTCGTCTTGGTCCTCGTCCTGCGCTCGCTGCCGCTTGCCGCGATCGCGGTCGGGCTCAACCTGGCGACGGTCGGCGTCGCCTTCGGCATCCTCAGCCTCCTCGCCCACCTACCGGGGGGCTGGCCCCTGAGCGGCCACCGCTACGTCGACGCCGTCGGGGCGACGATGATCTTCGGCATCGTCTTCGGGCTCTCGATCGACTACGCGGTCTTCCTCTTGGTGCGGATGAAAGAGCGCTATGACCGCGACGGCGATCACGCCGCCGCGGTTGAGTTCGGCCTGCAGCGGACCGCCCGCGTGATCACCGGCGCCGCTGCGATCATGATGGCCGTCTTCATCGCCTTCGCCGGGGCGCCGATCGCGACGGTCAGCCAGCTGGGGATCGGCCTGACCGTCGCGGTCCTGCTCGACGCCACGGTGGTGCGGATCGTCCTGCTCCCCGCGTTGATGCTCTTGATCGGCGAGCGGGTCTGGTGGCTGCCGCAGCCCCTTGCGCGGTTGCTGCCGCGGCTCAACGTCTGACGGGGCGCTCCTACCCCCGCTTCGTGCAGGCCTGCGTCGAGGTGGCTGTCAACGACTGGCCGTCCAGGTAGGTGAATGTGCCACGGGATTTCAGCGGCGATCTCCTGCATTCGGCGGTGACGTAGCTGCGTTTTTGGCCCTTGTAGTTAAACCTCTTGCCGATCGAAGTCTGGAATTCGGTCAGCGCGCCGGTGCCGCCGACCAGCAGCGGGATGCTCACCGTCAGCCGGGGCCCGTAACCCTGCTTGTCGTAGCGGGTGATGACGCCGCTGAGGACAAAGGTGGTCTGCACCGGCTCGACGCCATAGGTATGGAGGAGGACGACGGGCTTGCCGCCCTGGGGTACCCCGTTGAACGCGGTGACCACGGTCGGCTCGCTGAAGACCGTCCTACCGACCGGGATCAGCGCGGTCGCGGAACCGCCGCCGATCTTCGCCTTGCCGCATTCGCGCAGGGCGATTTCTGTCGAGACGCTCTGCAGCTTGGCGGCTTCGCAGGTGGGGACGCCCTTGGTGAACAGCTTCGTGTTCTGGTCGAAATCGATGACCGCCGAGACCGCCGGCACAGGGACGCCGTTGGCGGCCGATGTGGTCCCCGTCGTGGTCCGCACGCGAAGGGTGACCGGGGTCGGAGAGCGCTTTGAGAGCCGCTTCGGCGACACCGTCGCTTCGATCGACTGGGTGTTGCCGTTGGCTCCGGAGACGGTTGGGCCCGCCGCCGCCGCCGCAGTTCCGGCGACCATGGCCAGGATCAATCCTGCAAGGACCAGGGCGGATAGTTTGCGCATTGGGGCTTGACTCCTCTCATCGAAGCACGGGTCAAGCGCCTCCTCTTGCTCTAACCGCGCCAAAGCGCCGGAGTAGCGCCGGGGAGTGCGTTGAATTCCAGTTAAGTCCCTGCGTGGTACCCACTTGGCCGGGGATGGCTCGGATACGATTCCGGCGCCGTTCCCCCGGGTCGGAGGCCGGGGAACCGCAAGCGACGATCCGTGGCTGCCAATCCCTCAGGCGAGGAGATAAGTCCGGCGCCAAGCCGGAGGTACTCTCCCGCCCGAATCGGGGCCATTGGTGCCCTCGCGGTGGTGGTTATCGCCCTCGGCGTCGTGCTGTTTGGGGGCGGCGGCGGAATACCACTACCAGCTGCTCTTCCAGAACGCGGGCCAGCTCGTCCCCGAAAACCAGGTGATGATCGGCGGATCGCCGGTCGGCACGGTTGAAAGCATCGAACTAACCGAAAATAACCTCGCGAGCATCAAGGTCGGGATCAGCCAGCAGCTGCATCAGGGAACCACCGCCGTGATCCGCGCCACGGGCCTTGCCGGGGTCGCCAATCACTACGTCTCGATCAGCCCCGGACCCAATAGCAGCCCCCCACTGCAAGAAGGCGCCACTCTCGGCCTCGCCTCCACCACCACGCCGGTCGACATCGACCAGCTCTTCAATACCTTCCCGCCCAGCGTCCGCAGGGGGCTGCGGCGAGTTCATTCGCGGCAACGCGTCGGTCTACGCCGGGGTTGGCCAGCAGGCAAACCAGGCCTACAAGTACTTCGGCCCGGCGCTCAACCGCACCGATGCGTTCGTGCACGCGCTCAACGCCGACCAGAGCCTGTTCACCAGATTCCTGGTCAGCTCCAGCAAGCTCGCCACAGCCGTCTCTGAGCGCAGCGGCCAGCTCTCCAGCGCGATCTCCAACGCGAGCACGGCCTTCGGCGCGATCGCCGGCCAAAACGCCTCCCTCGATCAGGCCCTGCGGGAATTCCCCGCCGTCCTGCGTCAGAGCAACACCACCTTCGTCAACCTCCGCGCCGCGATCGGGGACCTCGAACCGCTGGTCAACACCGCCAAGCCAGCGACCAAGAACCTGGCGCCCTTCCTGGCCGAACTGCGCCCGGTCGTCGAGGAGGCGGTCCCGGTGTTCAAGAACCTGCGCCTGACCGTGAAAAAGCCCGGCAAGGCCAACGACGCCGCCGAACTGCTCGCCGCCCTCCCTGATGTCCAGCGGCTTGCGGCAAAGGCCTTTCCCCACGCAGAACAGGCGATCGCCGCCTTCCAACCCACGCTCGACTTCGCCCGCCCCTACACGCCTGACATCTTCAATGGGTTCGGCAAGCTCGGCGTCGCCTCCGGCTACTACGACGCCAACGGCAACTACGTCAGGGCCTCGCTGGCCGATCAGAACCTCTTCAACTACAACAGCGCCAGCCACGAACTGGAACCGATCACGCCGAAACAGCAGTTCGAAGCCTTCGGCACCTCCGCCGCCGCCCACCGGCGTTGCCCGGGCGGCGCCACCCAGTCTGCTCCCGATAACTCCAACCCCTTCGTCGATCCGCCCTGGGCGGGGGCCGGCATCACCCCATCCCAGTGCAATCCCTCCGACGCACCACCGGGCCCATGAGAAAGGTCCTGATCGGGGCAGCGGTGGCGATCGTCGTTGTGGCGGTCATCGCGCTGATCTCCTCCTCCAGTGAAGAAACCGGGTACCTGGTCCGCGCCTACTTCGACAACGGCTCCTTCATGGTTCCCGGTGAGCAGGTCCGCATCGCCGGGGCGAACGTGGGCTCGATCCAGTCGGTCGACGTTTCGATGCCGGGTGAAGTCGACGCCTACCACGACGGCAAGCCGGAATCGATTCCCGGCAAAGCGATCATCGTGATGGAAATCACCAATTCCGGGTTTCAGGACTTCCGCAGCGATGCGAGCTGCCTGATCCGTCCCCAGTCGCTGATCGGCGAGAAGTTCGTCGACTGCAACCCGACCCTGCCGCGCGCGCCCGGCTCACCGCCGCCGCCTCCTCTCAAGCAGGTCCCCGCCGGACAACCCGGCGCGGGCCAGTACGTGCTGCCGGTGGAGAACAACAGCACAAGCGTTGACCCCGATCTGATCAACGACATTCAGACGCTTCCCTACGCGCAACGCTTCCGCCTCATCCTCAACGAACTCGGCGCCGGGTTCGCCGGCCGCGGCAAGGACCTCGAAGAAGTAATCCTCCGTGCCAACCCGGTTCTGCGCGAGGTCGACCAGCTGCTCGGGATCCTCAACTCCCAGCGCCAGCGCCTCGCCCAGCTGGCGAGCGATTCCGCGACAGTCCTCGGCCCGCTTTCGCGCGAGCGGGCCCACGTGGCCGGGTTTCTCGCCAACTCAGGCGCCGCCGCCCAGGCCAGTTCCGAACGCGGCGCGGCGTTGGAAGCCTCGCTGCGCAAGTTCCCCCGATTCCTGCGCGAGTTCCGGCTCACGATGCGCAGCCTGCAGGGCTTCTCCGATGCCGGCACCCCGGTCTTCTCTGACCTCGGTAAGGCGGCGCCCTCGCTGACCGAAGCAACCAGGGAGCTGACCCCATTCTCCGCGGCCTCGACCGTGGCGCTGAAGAGCCTCGGCGCGACCGGCAAGGTCGCCGGGCCGCTGCTGGCCGAAGCCGACCCAGTCGTCAGCAAGGCGAGCGAACTCGCCCGCAGCGGCGTCGGCTCGACCACCAACCTCGCCAACTTCTTCGTCAACACGAAGGAAACCGGCGGCTGGAACGGGCTGGTCGAACTGATCTACAACACGACGGCGACCCTGAACGGATTTGACAAATACGGCCACTTCGGCCGCACCCTGCTCACCCTCACCAATTGTGTTGATTACGAAGATGGATTAGAAGGACTATGCGGCCAGTCGGGCAACTTCACCGGCCCGGGCGCCCGTAAGCAGGCGACGGGCAGTAGCGCCGAGCTCTACCGTCGCCTCGAGCGCCAGCTTGGCGGACACAGCGGCGCCCGCCCCGACGCCGACCGGCGCCCCGGCGGCGCCCAAGGTCGGCCCGGCAGCCAAAGCCGGCCCTGAAGCGAAGACCGGCGGCACCTCCCCGCTCCTCAACTACCTGCTGGGGCCATGAGGAACCGCGGCGGACTAACAGGAATCGCGAGCAGCCCGGTGCTGGTCGGTGCGGTCACCGTGCTGGTCGTGATCGTCGCCGTCTTCCTCGCCTACAACGCCAACAACGGACTTCCCTTCGTCTCCACCTACAACCTCAGCGCGGAGCTGCCCAACGCCGATGCGCTGGTCAAAGGCAACGATGTGCGGATCGGCGGCGTCCTGGTCGGGCGGGTCAGGTCGGTCGTGCCGGTAGCGCTCGGCAACGGGCGCTTCGCCGCCAAACTCTCACTCAGCCTCGACAAGAGCGTCGAACCGCTGCCGGTGGACTCGACGATGATCGTCAGGCCGAAGTCAGCGCTCGGCCTCAAGTACCTGCAGATCGTCCCCGGTAACTCCTCAAAGGGCTTTGCCGCCGGCGAAACGATCCCGCTCTCCGCGGCTCGGCCCGAACCGGTCGACATCGACCAGTTCTTCGACATGTTCAACACCAAGACCCGCGATCGCGATCCGGATCAACGAGGCCGGCTTTGGCAACGCACTCGCCGGCCGCGGGCCGGGGCTAAACGAAGCCTTCGGCGCACTGCGCGACCTGGTCGATAGCGGCCGAGCCGGCCCTGCGCAACCTGGTCGCCCCCCAGCACCAACTTCGGCGGCTTCTGGCACGCGCTCGAGGACCTCTCGGCGACGGTGGCCCCGGTGGCCGAGACGCAGGCAAGCCTCTTCGTCGCCCTCGATCAGACCTTCGCCGCCTTTGCCCGGGTCTCGCGCCCCTACATCCAGGAAACGATCTCAAAGAGCCCCTCGACGCTCGATGCCGCCAACGCCGACCTGCCGGTGCTGCGGCCTTTCTGCACGATACGCCAGCGATTCTTCACCGCCTTCCAGCCCGGAGCGGCGGCGCTCGCCAAGAACCTCGCCGACGATCGCCGCCGCCGAGCGCGCCGGCGTCCCGGCCCTCAACGCCTGCCCACCCTCAACGCCCAGCTGGTGCCGACGGCGGAAGCGCTGCTCGCCTTCCAGAACGCCCCCGGCGTCTTCAACGGGCTCGACCTGCTGATCGACACCAACAACACTCCTCGGCCCGGCGATCGAGTTCATCGCCCCGGCGCAGACCACCTGCAACTACCTGACCCTCGCCTTCAAGAACCTCGCCAACGCCGACCAGCGAAACGCAACGGGCTCGGCAACTGGCTGGACTTCATCTCTTCGAGCCACCGGAAGGGCCCAACAGCCGAGGGCGCCCCCGCCTCGGCGCCGGCCAACGGACCGGCAGTCCGAAAACCACCTCCACTACAACCCGTTCCCGAACACCGCATCGCCGGGCCAGCCCTATACCTGCGAAGCGGGCAACGTTCGCTATCAGGCCGGACAGACCGTGATCGGCAATCGTCCCCGGCAAGCACGGGACCAAGACCTCCGGCCAGCTGAAGGGGCAGGGGGAGGCGAAGTGAGCCGGCTTACCGAGCGCGAAACAAAGCAGGGCGCTCCCAGCGGCCGCTTCAGCTGGCGGCCGAGCAACGCCCTGATCGCCGTCATCTTCATCCTCATCTTCACCGCTCGGCCCCTACCTGGCCTTCACCGGGCACGTGCCCTTCACCAGCTACGGATACGAGCTGAATGCGACCTTCTCCAACTCGGCGAACATCGCGGTCAAATCGCCGGTGCGGATCGCCGGGGTCGAAGTCGGTGAAGTGATCTCGACCAGCCGCGAAGGCAATGACACCAACCGTCACCTTCACAGTCGAAGGCACCGGCCGCCCGATCCACAGCGACGCCTACGCCACGATCCGACCGCGGATCTTCCTCGAGGGAAACTTCTTCCTCGAACTTGACCCCGGGAGCCCCAGCGCGCCCGAACTTGGCAGCGGCGGGACGATCCCGGTCAGCCGCACCTCGACCGCGGTCCAGCTCGACGAAGTCCTGACCGCGCTGCAGTCCCCGGTCCGCGCCGATCTCAGCCGCCTCTTGGAAGGCTACGGCGAAGCGCTCACCCACAAGCCGACCGCCGCCGAAGACGCCACCCAGCTTCCCGAAGTGCAGGGCAAGAGTGGCGCCGAAGGGTTGAACGGGGCGCTGCGCTACGGCGGCCCCGCCGGTCGCTACAGCGCCCAGGTCTCAAACGCCCTGCTCGGGACCCAGGAGGGCGACCTCTCGCGGCTGATCGCCGGCGCCGGGCGCACCTTCGGCGCCTTCGCCAGCCGCGAGAGCGACCTGCAGGGCCTGATCGACAACTTCGACGTATTCACCGGCGCCCTCGCCGCCCAGTCGTCAAACCTCTCCGCAACCGTCCACCTGCTCGGCCCGACCCTGCAGACCGCCCATGCCTCGCTGGTCAGCCTCGACCGCACGCTGCCGCCGCTGCGCACCTACGCGATCGAGCTGACCCCCGCGGTCGCCCAGCTGCCGGGTCTGATCGCCGCCTCCAAGCCGTGGCTGGCGCAGGTGCGGCCGCTGCTCTCGGGCAAGGAGGGCGGCGGCACCGCGAAGTTGCTGCGCGAACTGACCCCGGGCTACGCCGGCGCGGCGCAGGCGGGCAAGGCGATCGCCCTGCCACAACTCAACCTGCTCGGCCTCTGCACGACCAAGGTGCTGGTGCCGACGGGCAATCAGACGATCGAAGACCGCTTCAGCACCGGCGCCCCCAACTACCGCGAATTCTTCTACGCCCTCAGTAACTTCGCCGGGGCAACCCAGAACTTCGACGGCAACGGGCCCTACCTGCGGGTCCAGGGCGGTGGCGGCGGCACGCTCCTGCGCCAGTCAAACCCCAACGGCCGGCTAACCACTGAGAAAGAAGACTTCGGCAACGCGATCGAAACGCCGTTGGGAGACCAGCCGCAGCTCGGCGGAAAGCCGCCGAGCAAGCCGGGCGTGAGCTGTTACAAGAACCCCGTGCCCGACGTCAACGGGCCGCTGGGCCAGGTCGGCCCATCAAGCCTGCAGCCGGTGAACCCATGAGCGACGGCAACCACGAGGTGAGCCGCTTCCAGCACTTCCGTGCCGCGCTGGGGCGCCAGGCCCGCGGCCGCGGCAAGGACACGATCGCGATCGCGGTCCTCGCCGCGCTCGGCATCGCGATGATGCTCGGCATCTTCATCGAGCAGAAAGCCTCGCTTCCGTCCTGGTTGCCGTTGGTCGGGGAAAGCTTTGACCACCTCACTGCCGATTTCACGACCGCGCAGGCGGTTACTCCGGGCCAGGGCCAGGCGGTCGACATCGCCGGCATCCAGATCGGCAAGGTCAGCTCGGTCAACCTCGAAGACGGCCACGCCGTGGTCGGGATGTCGATCGAACCGAAGTACATGGCGCTGATCCATCCCGACGCGGGCGCCCTGCTGCGTCCGAAAACCAACCTCAACGACATGATCGTCGAGATCGAACCCGGCACGGGCAGCGGGCAGATCGAAAACGGCGGCAATATCCCCCTCTCGCGCACCCAGTCCAACGTCAACCTCGACCAGTTCCTCGACACCCTCGACGCCGACACCCGCCAGTATTTGCAGCTGCTGCTCGCCGGCGGCGCCCAGGGGGTCGGCGGCCACAGCCGTGATCTCTCGGGAGCCTTCCGCCGGCTCCAACCCTTCTCCCACTACATCGCGCAGCTCAACGGCGCGGTTGCCAAGCGCCACGTGGCGCTTGCCCACGCGATCCACTACTTCTCCTTGCTCGCCACCGAACTGGGTCGCCACGACAGCGAGATCCAGCGCTTCGTCACCTCCTCAGATGCGGCGCTTGGAAACTTCGCCAACCAGCAGGAATCAATCCAGGCCTCGCTGCGCGAATTCCCGGCGACGCTGCAGGCGACCGAGGCCGGGCTCGCCAGCTCAGATCGATTCTCCACCACCGCCCGCCCGGCGCTCTACGGCCTGATCCCCCAGGCTCAGGCGCTGACCCCCGCCTTCAAGGCGACCGAGCGCCTCTTCCGGCAGACGACGGCGCCGATTCGCGACGGGATCCGCCCCTTCACCCGAGAAATCCGCCCGGTGCTGACCCACGCCAAGGAAGGCTCGGGGCCGCTGAAGAAGACCGTGACCGGCTTCGGCAACGCCCTCGGCGGGTTCAACGCCTTCCTCAACGAGCTCGCCTACAAGCCGCAGGGCTCAAAACAGAGCTACCTGTTCTACCTGCCGTGGCTAAACCACGACCTCAACACCGACTTCAATCTGCAAGACGCCGCGGGGCCGGTGCAGCGCGGCCTGCTGCTGTTCTCCTGCAACGGCCTCCAGCTCGCGGACGGCTTCGCAAACAGCAAACCTTTCATCAAGACGCTGCTGGAAACTGCCCATACCCCCAAGCCCGCCGAACTCCCTGAAATCCCTCAGGGCGAATCACCGGTCCAAGGCTGCGGCCCCCACTCGGGTAAAGGCTGATGAGCAAGCGGGCACCGAGCACGAAACAGCTCCTGGCGATCGCGGCCTTCGCGCTGTCGTGCTTTGGGATCCTGCTCTTCCTCTGGATCAGCTTCGGCGGCCCGACGCCGTTTAAGGCGAAACCGTATGAAATCAAGATCCCCTTCAACAGCGCGACGCAGCTGGCCGAACAGTCAGACGTGCGGATCTCCGGCGTTGACGTGGGCAAAGTGCAGAGCATCGCCCTTGCCCCCAACCGCAAGCAGGCGCTGGCGACGATCTACATCGAAGACAAGTACGCGCCGCTGCCGCTCTCGACCAGGGCGCTGCTGCGCACCAAGACCCTGCTCGGTGAGACCTACGTCGAACTGACGCCGGGCGCCCGCAACGGCCCCAAGCTCGCCGACGGCGGCACCCTGCCAAACGCGCAGGTCGAACAGTCGGTGCAGCTGGACGAGATCTTTCGCACCTTCAACCCGAGGACGCGCGCAGCATTTCAGACCTGGATGCAGGAAGCATCGGTGGCGATCGGCGGCCAGGGCGCATCGCTATCGGCGGCGCTGGGGGAATTTGACCCGACCTTCACCGAATTTGACCGTCTCTTTCGCATCCTCGACAGCCAGCGCCTTGCGGTCCGCCAGCTGTTTAGCAACGGCGCGGTGGCGCTGGCGGCGCTGCGCGGCCGCGGGGGTGAGCTGGCCGGCTTGATCCGCAACTCAAACGCGGTCTTTCAGACCACCGCGGTGCGCGACACCGAGATCGAAGAACTCTTCCGCGCCTTCCCGACCTTCCTTGACCAGTCGAAACTCACCCTGGCCCGGCTTCGCACCTTCTCGCTCAACGCCGATCCGCTGATGCGCCAGCTCGTGCCGGTCGCCGAACAGCTCTCCCCGACGATCGTCGCCTTCGGCAAGCTGGCGCCGCAGGCGAAGGGCCTCTTCGAAGGGCTGGCGCCGGTGATCGCCCTCGCCCCGTCCGGGTTTCCAGCTCTGCGCAAGCTGCTTCGCGACGAGTTCCCACCCCTGCTGCGGGCGCTTGATCCCTTCCTGCGCAATCTCAACCCGATCCTCACCGGCCTCGGGCTCTACAAGCACGAGATCACCGGAGTGATGGCCAATCTGGCCGTCGCGTCCAATGCGATCCTGCCAGAAGAAACCGGAGTGGCCCCGCAACACTACCTGCGCACGATGGGGCCGCTCAACCCGGAATCTGTGGCCACCTTCGGCCACCGGCTGACGACCAACCGCTCGAGCGCCTACAGTCCGCCGCTGTGGGCAAGCAGCTTGGTTAGCGGCCTTCCCAGCTTCGAGACCCGTCAGTGCAGTTCCGGGATCACCGCGTCACTGAACCCCAACACGCCCAGCGAACCCGCCTTCAACGGGCGCACCGAAGGCAACGTCAAAAAAGCCACCGAATTCTTCGAACGGCTGAAGAAGTTCGCCTTCGCCGGGCAGAGCAGTTCGGCCACCGTTCCGGCGCCAGGCTGCACCCAGCAGGCTCCCTTCAACCCGATCGGCAAGTCCGGTTCGCCGACCACCTACCAGCAGACCTTCGAACAGCAGGGGAAGTAGGGAGCAGAGGATGAGGGAAGGGGCGAGCGGCCGCTCGCCCCTTCCCTCCCTTTGCCCGTCCTGAGTGAGGGCTCGGGTGGCGCGGCCTCAGCGCGCCCCACCCGGGTGCGGTTTGGGTCGGCTGGTGGCGCTCAGCCCTTCGCCTTGCAGGTGCGGATCACAGAGCCTTTGGCTTCGGTCCCGCCGGCAAAGATCGCGTCAGCTTCGGCGGCGAAGCTGCCGGAGGCGCATTTGGCCTCGAGGTAGCCCTGCTTCTTGCCCTTGTAGCTGAAGTTTTTCCCGATCGTCAGTTCAAAGCTCGTCACCGAGCCAGAGCCGCCGGCGATCGTCGGGATCGTGGCGATCGAGCGCAGCCCGTAGCGGCCGCGGTGCTCCTTTTTGATCTTCACCGTGGTGACGATCGCGGTCGGGGTCGGGACCGAGACGTAGGCGTGGATTAAGAGGGTCGTCACGCCGCCCTTTTCGCCACCGTTGAAGACGACGAGGGGGCCGGTTGCGTTAAACGCGGTCGATTCGGGGAATTCGACCCGGACCGTGGTCTTGCCGGATCCGACGATTGCCCCGGGACAGGCTTTTTTCGCGGCCTGGGTGTCGGTGGCCGCGATCTTGGAGGCGGTGCAGGTCGGCAGCCCCTTGGGGTTGACCGTGCCGTTCTTGTCGGTGTCGATGATCACTTCCCGCAGCGCCGGCGGCTGGGAGCCGTCCTTGGTCTTGATCCCGCCGCTGACGTGAAGGGTGATCGGCGCAAAGCTGTTCTTGGGCAGCGTCGTCGGCTTGACCCCGCCATTGAATGTGACGACCAGGTTTCCCGCTTCGACCACGGCCGGCCTTTCGCCACCGGCGAATGCCACCGAGGCCACCGAGACCGCGATCGCGGCGCCCAGGGCGATGATCAGAGTCAGACGTTTGCGCATGTCCGTGTATCTCTCCTTTTGCGGCTTGCCCACCGGGGCTGCTGCCGATCGAAAGCTTTGGATATCTCTCCAAGAGCCAAAGTACCAACCTCTATAGAAAAGAAACCCGCTCGTTAACGAAAAGAGCGCCCCGCGGCAGCTTGCGCATGGAGTTCAGGCTGGAGAACCGGGCCCGCTGGCGTTCTCTGGCATCAAGCGGCCCAAGGACGGCAGCTCAGCCGACCCTATCTCCCCGGCAGGGGAGCTCTCGGATCGGCAACCGAGTCAGCGGCCCCTACCGAGCAGCGCCCGCGCCCTATCCGCCCGCTGCGCACCGATCCGGCCCAGGCGGGCTTAGCCATCTATCCAGATGACCTGCTCGCGATCGGGGCCGACGCCGACCAGGCGGATCGGAACCCCCGCCGCCGCGGTGATGAAACGCAGGTACTCGCGCGCCTGGACGGGAAGGTCTGACTCGCTGCGTGCCCCGCTGATATCGGCATCGAACCCCGGTAGGTCCTCGTACTCGGGTTCGGCCGAGTGGAGGATCGACTGGTGGTAGGGGAAGCTGTCGAGGACCGCTCCCTCCTTGGAGCGGTAGCGCACCGCGACCCGCAGCGGGTCAATCCCGCTCAGCACGTCGAGCTTGGTGATCGTCAGCGCGCTCATCCGGTTGAGCCGAACCGCGTAGCGCAGTGCGACGAGATCCAGCCAGCCGCAGCGCCGCTGGCGCCCGGTCGTCGTCCCGAACTCATGGCCCTGTTCAAGCATCCGCATGCCAACCTCGTCGTGGAGCTCGGTCGGAAATGGACCGGCGCCGACCCGGGTCGTGTAGGCCTTGGCGACCCCCCACACCTCGTCGATGTCGGTCGGCCCGACGCCGGCCCCGACGCAGGCCGCCCCGGCGATCGGGTTGGAGGAGGTGACGAACGGGTAGGTGCCGTGGTCGAGGTCGAGCAGCGTCGCCTGCGCACCCTCGAAGATGACCGTGCGCTCGTGGTCAAGCGCCTCCCAGCAAAGGCGCGCGGTGTCGGCGATGTGGGGCTCGAGCCGGTGACCGTAGCTGACGTGCTCCTCGGTCATGGTGTGCAGGTCGAGGCGGGGGTCGGGAGCCTCCCCGACCGCCTCGCGGTCGCCCTCGCCCGCCTCCTTGCGCAGTTTTCGCCGGCGCACCGAGAGTTCGCGCAGGGCCTGTTGCTTGGGCTCAAGCGCGGCACGAATCTTGGTCCGCAGGATCTTCTCGTCGAGCAGATCCTGAACCCGGATCCCGAGCCGCAGCGCCTTGTCGGCATAGCAGGGCCCGATCCCGCGCCGCGTGGTTCCGATCGAGAGCTTGCCGAGCTTCGTCTCCCCCGCGGTGTCAAGCAGGACGTGGTAGGGCATGATCAGGTGCGCGTTGGCGGAGATCCGCAGGTTGGCGACGTCGATCCCCCGCCGCCGCAGCCCGTCGATCTCCCCGAGCAGAATGCGCGGGTCCAAGACCACCCCGTTGCCGATCACGCTGGTCTTGGCGGGGTGCAGGATGCCGGAGGGGATCAGGTGGAACTTGAACTCATCGCCGTCGCGGACGATCGTGTGCCCGGCGTTGTTGCCGCCCTGGAAGCGCACGATCACATCGGCGCGCTCGGCGAGCAGGTCGGTGACCTTGCCCTTGCCCTCGTCGCCCCACTGGGCCCCCACTATCACCACACCGGGCATGAGCCGGGGATCGTGCCTGGTTCTAACCGCCGACCGCGCGCGCGAGGACGCGGTGGTCGGGGCCAAACAGGGGCAGGGGATCGCCGCAGATCTCGACCAGCCGCGACACCGTGCGCGGCCCGATCTGCTCCTCCAGCTGCTGCTGGTCGAGGTTGGTGGTGACCAGGATCGAGCGTTGGGCTTCGTAGCGCTCGTTGACCAGCGCGTAGAGCTGCTCGAGCACCCAGTCGGAGCGTTTCTCGGCGCCGAGGTCGTCGATGTGGAGCAGGTCGACCGCGGTGAGGCGCTCGAAGAAGGGCAGGTAGGAGTCCTCCCCGGGCCCTGAGTCATAGGTGCGGCGGATCCGCGCCAGCAGCTTCGGCAGCGAGTAGATCGCCACCGAGCGGCTCTGTTGCAGGACGGCCTTTGAGACGAGCATCGCCAGTGTGGTCTTGCCGGTCCCGGTGTCTCCCATCAGCCACAGGCCGCGGCCCCCGTTGAGGTTTGCCTCGAGGTCCTCGACCCAGCTGCGCACGACGCGCACCACCATCGGCTCGATCAGCGTCACCGGCGGGCGGTCGAAGGAGACACCGCGGTAGCGGGGGGGATGACGGAGGCGAGCCCGCGGCTGCGGCCGCGCCGCAGGCGTTGCTCGCGGCACTCACACGGCCGAGCAACGTCTTCTGGCCCGAGGATCCAGCCCGAGCCGTCGCAGACACCCAGCGGGCAGGCCTGCTCGCGAAACGGCTCGCTGCGCGCGATCGCCGGCATCAGAAATCAGGCCCCGCGGCGGCCGCGGCGTCCTCGAAGGAGGACTCCTCTCCGGCCGGCTGCTCGATCGGCGGCTCGTGACCGGAGTAGTCGGCGAACTTCGGAAAGCGGTCGAGGAAGACCAGCTTGCGGGTCCCGATCGGGCCGTTTCGGTGCTTGGCGACGATCAGATCGGCGAGGCCGTCCGGCTCCTCCTCGGGGTCACGGTAGTAGTCCTGGCGGAAGAGGAAGGCAACCAGGTCGGCGTCCTGCTCGAGCTGGCCGGACTCGCGCAGGTCCGAGAGCTGGGGCTTTGGCGGCGTGCGCTGCTCCGGCGCCCGCGAGAGCTGGGAGATCGCCAGCACCGGCACCTCCAGCTCGCGGGCGAGGATCTTCAACCCGCGGCTCATCTGGCCGACCTGCTCGACCCGGTTGGCGCGGTGGTCATCGGTGCGCATCAACTGCAGGTAATCGACGATCACAAGCCCCAATCCCCCCCGGTCCTGCTCCTGGGCGTGCAGGCGCCGAGCCTTCGCCCGCAGGTCGAGGATGCCGAGGTCTGAGGAGTCGTCGAACCAAAGCGGCGCCTCCTCCAGCTCGTTGCAGGCGCGCACGACCTTCGGCCAGTCCCGCTGTGCCACCTGTCCCTTGCGCAGCTTGTCGCCGGAGATCCGCGCCCGGCAGGCGATGAAGCGCTGGGCCAGCTCCACCTCCGACATCTCCAGGCGAGAAGAACGCGACCGGCAGTCCCCGCTTCACCGCCACGTTCTCCGCGATGTTGGCGACCAGCGCCGACTTCCCCATCGCCGGCCTCGCCGCGACGATGATCAGGTTGCCCGGCTGAAAGCCGCCGGTGATCGCGTCGATGTCCTTGAAGCCCGACGGCGTGCCGGTCAGCTCCGTCTCCCCCGTCGAGAGCTTCTCCAACCGGTCGACCTCGTCATGAAGGATCTCCGAGAGCAGCCGGAAGTCACTCGCCTGCTCCTTGTGGGCGACGTCAAAGAGCAGCTTCTCGGCCCGCTCGGAGAGCTCGCGCGGCTCGCCGTCGCGTTCGTGGACCCATCCCTGGATCTCCTGCCCGGCGCCGAGCAGGCGGCGCAGGAGGGAGTTCTGCTGGACGATCTCCGCGTAGTGCTTGGCATTGCCGGCGGCGGGCACCTTGGCGGCCAGCTCGGAGACGTAGTGCTTGCCACCCGCTGCCTCGATCTGGTTGTGCTGGGTCAGCGCCTCGGTCACGGTCAGCTCATCGACCGGCTTGGAGGCGGCGTAGAGGTCGTGGATGCGTGGTGAAGATCGCCGCGTGCTTGTCGAGATAGAAGTCGGCGGCGTTCAGCTTCACCTCGTCGATCACCCGGGTCAGCGCCGGCTCAGCGACCAGCATCGCTCCGAGGACCGATTCCTCGGCCTCGATGTTCTGGGGCGGGACGTGCGTTGTCGGTGAGGGCGGCATCGCAGCTAAGAAGAAACCACACGGGCAGGTCGGCTGCCCGGGCCGATCCCGCCCATTGCGCTACTTCTCTTCGGCGACGATCGTCTTGACCGCGGCGGTGGCGCCGTCGGCCAGCTCGATCTCGACCATAAAAGTGCCGATTTCGCGGATCGGCTGCTCGAGGCGGACCTTGCGACGGTCGATACGCAGCTCGCGCGCCTCACGGATCGCCTCGGTGATCTCCTTGGGCCCGACCGATCCGAACAGCTTGCCGTCCTCCCCTGCGCGCTGGTGGATCGTCAGCACCGTCTTGGAAAGCAGGCCGGCGGTGGCGGCTTCGCGCTCGGCCCGCGCCCGCTCCGCCTTCTCGGCGGCCGCACGGCGTCGCCCTGCCTCCTCCAGCGCTCCCGGCGTCGCCGGTTGGGCGAGTTTGCGCGGAATCAGGTAGTTGCGCAGGTAGCCAGGTGCAACGTCGACCGGATCGCCGCGCTGGCCGAGGTCCGCGACGTCCTGGAGCAGGATCGCCTGCGCCATCAGCGCTCCCCGACGTAGGGAAGCAGGGCGATCTCGCGGGCGCGCTTCACCGCGACGGAGAGCTGGCGCTGGTGCTTGCGGGAGAGACCGGTGACCCGTCGGCCCCGCGTCTTGCCCTTGTCGGAGAGGAAGCGGCGCAGCAGGTTGAGGTCCTTGTAGTCGACTGAATCGGCGTTGACCCGCGTGTACTTCCGCGGCCGCATCCGATCTGGCATTCGCCGGCCGCGGCGTGGGGTCGATGTCGTCTCTCTCGTTCTTGCCACTTCGTCGGTCCCTTACGTGGAAGTCGCCCGGCGGGGCCGGGCGACGGAAACCAAGCGGCGAACAGCTTACCTAGAAAGGAATGTCGTCGTCGCTGCCGGCGCCGGCCGCGGCACCCTCGAAGTCCGAGGTGTCCGCCGGCACGTCGCTGCTTGGGGTGAAGCCGCCGTTGCCGTTGGCCCCCCCCGAGCCGTCACGCGAGCCGAGGAACTGGACCGAGTTGGCGATGATCTGCACGGCCTGCCGCTTGCCGCCATCTTTTGCCTCCCACTCGCGCCAGTCGAGCCGGCCCTCGATCGCCACCGGGCGGCCCTTGGACAGGTAGTTTGCGCAGTTCTCGCCCTGCGCTCCCCAGACGGTCACGTCGAAGTAGTTGGGCTTATCGACCCATTCGCCCGTTTGACCGTCTTTGCGGCGGCTGTTGACCGCCACCCGAAGCTCGCAGATCGACGTGCCGCCGGGAGTGCTGCGCAGCTCCGGATCGCGGGTCAGGTTGCCGGTGATGACTACCACGTTGACGTTCGAAGCTGCCACGGTTCCCACTCCTCTGATTCGCTTTTCTGAACCAGTCTAAGAGGGCAGCCGGCGCGATCGGCGCTCGATCGGAGAGATTTCCGCAACTCGCGGGGGTTGCGCTGGCCCGATGGCCCGATTTCGGCCGATCGAGGCCGGCGGGTTACTCCTCGGCGTCTGCGCGCTCGTCGCGGCCAACGTGAGCGGCTCGCTCGCGCGGCGGCGGGGTGGCGCCGACGGCCGGCGGGACGATCACCGGTGCGCTGGGGTCCACTTTGAAGATGCGGAAGCGCAGGACTCCGTCGGCGATCTTCAGGTTGTGGTCGAGCTGCCCGAGCAGCTCGGCGGGAGCCTCGAAGCGAAACCAACGGTAGTCGGCCTCGTTGCGCCCGCCGATCTCATAGGCCATCTTGCGCAGGCCCCAGTTGTTTTCGTGCTTTGCCGTGCCGTCGGCCTCGATCTGCCCCCGGACATCTTTGGCAAGCGCCTCCCGCTCGGGCTCGCCGAGGTTTGGGTCAAGCATCAAGACCAGCTCATATTCGCGCGCGGCGGCAGCCAAACGGCGAGGGACTATAGCTAGTGCGGTGCGTACTCCATCGGCCCGCCCGGCGCACCGATGAGTGCTTTGACTAGGCGAGGGCCTCGCGGAGCTCCGCAATGTCTGCCAGCTGCTCGTCCACCCAATCGCCGGGATTGCGGGAGTAGATGATCTCCTTCAGCCGCTGTGCCCGCACCCGCCGCTCCTCGGGACCCATCGTCAGGGCCCGGTAGATCGCGTCGGCCTGCTCTTGGATGTCGAACGGGTTGACCGAGAGCGCGCAGTCGGCCAACTCCTCGTGGGAGCCGGTGTTCTCCGAAAGCATCAGCACTCCGTTGCGGGTGTTCACCGCCGGGGCCTCCTTGGCGACCAGGTTCATCCCGTCAAACAGCGAGTTGACCATCAGCAGGTCGAAGTGCTTGTAGCGGGCGACGGCGTCGTGGAAATTCTCATAGATCTTCAGGTCGATCGGCATCCAGTCGGTGGTCCCGTGGCGTTGGTTGACGACCGCGACCAGCGCCTCGATCCGCTCCAGGTACTCGGCGTACTCGGGCACGTCCTGCCGCGAGGGCTGGAGGTGGGCGATGAAGGTGACCTCTTCGCGAAACTCGGGGTGCTGGGTGAGGAAGGTGTCAAAGGCGGTGAATCCGCGCAGGACGTTCTTGGAGAGGTCGGCCCGGTCGACGCGAATTATCAGGTGCTTGCGGCGTCGCTCCAACACCTCGCGCTCGGCGGCAGCCACCTCCGGGGATTCGGCCGCCCGCGCCAGCCGCTTGGCGTCGATCGAGAGCGGGTAGGCGCGGGCAAGCGTCTCGCCGCCACCGTGGCGCACCCGCCCGCCCTCGTAGTCGACGTCGGCCTCCAGCAGCTCGTCGCAGCAGCGCAGGAAGTTGATGCAGTAGGCGTGGGTGTGGAAGCCGATGATGTCGTTGGCGAGCATCCCCTGAAAGAGGGCCTCGCGGATCCGCCCCGGCAGGATCCGCCAGCTGTCTGGCTGGGACCAGGGGATGTGGACGAAGTGGTGAAGGAAGGCGTCGGGCCGCTCAACGCGGATCATCCCCGGAGCGGTGTAGAGGTGGTAGTCGTGGAGCATCACCAACGGTCGCTCTCGCCCCTCGATCTGGCGCAGCACCGCGCGGGCGATGTCGGTGTTGACCGTCTGGTAGCCGAAATCCCAGGCGTCCAACTCCTCCTGGCGGATGTCGGGTGCGTTGGAGAGGTCCCAGAGGTAGTGCTGGATGAACCAGAGGATTGGGTTGGCGATGACGTTGTAGAAGCGGTCGAAGGCCTCGGCATCGCTGTCGACAAACAGCATCCGGTACTCGATCCCGTCGATCGAGAGCTCGACCGGCCCGCCGCGTTCCTCGGAGACGGCGACGTCCTCGTCGGTCATCGCCGAGGCGATCCACAGCGCGTCGCGGTGGGAGACCAGCCCCGAGAGTGCTGTGACCAAGCCGCCACCGCCGCGCCGCACGGTCCGCTCCCCGTCCTCGTTGCGCTCGAACTGGGCCGGTCCGCGGTTGGAGACGATGATCAGCGGATCGGCGGTGCCTTGCACACAGCCAGCCTACCCCGGCCGTTGGCCCGCTAGGTGTCCAGGGCGGTGAACAGCTGCAGCCAGTCACGCAGCAGGCGGGGGAGAGGAACTCGCGCCGGGCGTGCTCCTTGCCGGCCCTCCCCAGCCGCTTGCCGAGCTCTGGGTCGGCGAGGATCTCGGTGCAGCGTCGCGCGCATTCGGCGGGGGAGTCCACGAGGAAGCCGCTGACCCCGTCGGTGATCTGCAGGGGAATGCCGCCGACGTTGCCGGCCACCGTTGCCCGACCCTTCCACAGCGCCTCGGTGACGGTCAGCCCGAACCCCTCGCGGATCGACTTCTGCAGGCAGACGTCTGACTGCGATTGGAAGGCGTTGACCTCGATCGCGCCGACGTTGTTGAGGTTGTTGAGGATCTTGATGTCGGGGTCGCCGTCTGCATACTCAAAGGTCTTTTGGAAGAAGTTCCAGCCCTCGGGGTCATCGGTCGCCATCGAGCCGACCAGAGCAAGCTGCACCTCCGGGATTTGCTCGGTCACGTCGCGGTAGGCGTCGATCACGCCGATCGGGTCCTTCCAGGGGTCAAAGCGGGAGACCTGGGTCAGCAGCGGTCGGTCAACGTCGATGCCGAACTGGCGACAGACGAACGCCGCATCGTCGGGGGAGAAGGCCATGTTCTTCGGCGAGAGCGGGTCGATCGCCGGCGGGATGACGTTGATGCCGTTATGGCCGCCGTCGATCCCGGCCGGCACATAGGAGGGCATGTGCCAGACGGTCGCGTCGTATTCCTCGATCAGCGGCAGCAGGCGGGCGATCGGCGCCGGGTTGGGCTCAGAGAGGTCGATGTGGCAGCGCCAGACCCAGTTGCGGCTCTGGGGCGCGGCGCCGCGGCGCAAGCCGATCGGCTGCGGGTCGTGGACGATGATCGTGTCCCACTCCCCCTGCAGCCCTCGGCGTTGAGGCGGTTGATCTCATCGAACAGCTGCCACTGCTCCGCGCTCAGCGTCTCCTCGGCGCCTTGGAGCGAGTTGTGCAGGAGCTTGGTCGCGTTAAAGAACTCCTCTTTGCCGAAGATCACCTGCCAGTGGGCGTCGAGGCCGGCGTCGCGCATCAGCGGTACCAGCGTGTAGAGGATCTCCGAGACGCCGCCGCCGAAAGCGGTCGCGCTGACGTGCAAGACCCGGTGCCCGCGCAGGGGCTCGGCGAGCTCGCGGATTTTCTCGGCAAGCTCTTTGCCAGCGATGTGGGTGTAGTCGGCCAACGACTTCTGGCCTAGGGCGACTTCCTGCAGCACCCGCAGAGTTCTACCTGTCTGAGCGGCGACGAGCGGCGGGGCGGCTCTCAGCCGCTTGTCCCGCTTTCGGGCCGCTTGCCGAGCGTCACCTCGACCTGCTTGCGCTGGTTGTCGCGGAGGATCGTCAGCGTCGCCTTCTGCCCCGGTGCGTGGGCTTCGGTGTCGCGGGCGAGGTCTTCGGGGCTGATCACCGGGCGCCCGTCGAAGGCGAGAATCACGTCGCCGCCGGTGCGGTACTCGGCGGCCTGGAACTGGATCTTGCCGGTGCCCCCCTTCAGCCCGGCCCGCGCGGCCGGCCCACCGGGGACGACCTCCGCGATCAACCCGCCGAACTTGGTGTCGAGTCCGAGCTTGGCGGCAAGCTGCGGGTAAAGCGGCTGGCTGGAGACCCCGAGGTAGGCGTATTCGGCCTTGCCCTTCGCCTGCAGCTGCGCGACCGAGCGCTTGACCACCGAGATCGGAACAGCGAAACCGACCCCGTCGTTGGCGCCGGAGTTTGTCTCGATCTGCTGGTTGATCCCGATCACCTGGGCGTTTGCGTTGAGCAGCGGGCCGCCGGAGTTGCCGGGGTTGATCGAGGCATCGGTCTGGATCGCTCCCTCGATCTCGAACTGGGTCAGCGATTTGACCGAGCGATCGGTCGCCGAGACGACTCCGACCGATAGCGACTGTTGCTCGCCGAAGGGACTGCCGATCGCCGCCACCGGCTCGCCGACCACCAGCTTGTGGTCATCGCCGAGCGCCAGCGGGTGCAGTTGCAGCCCGGGGGGCGGGGTGACCTTGAGCAGGGCGACGTCGGCGAAAGGGTCGAAGCCGAGGATCTTGGCGGAGACGACGTTGCGGTCAGTGAATTCGACGAAGACCGCCTTCGCGGGGACGCGCTTGCCGCCCGATTCGACCGTGACCACGTGGGCGTTGGTGACGATTTCGCCGTTGTGGTTGAGCTCGAAGCCCGAGCCCTCGGCGGCGCTCGGTCCGCTGCCTTCGGCCGGGCCGAAGACCGAGCGGATCGTGACCACGCCGGGGAAGCTTCGCGGTAGACCCGGGCTGCATTGAAGCCGCTTTCGGCGGCCTCGACGGCAACCTTCGGCAGGGTGCCGCCGCCAAACGCCTGCGAGGTGGAGGTTGAGCCGCCGCTTGAACCCCCGCAGCCGGCGAGGAGTGCCAAGGCCAGCGCCAGCGCTGCGGCAGAGACCGCCTTTCGCATCACGCCTGGACCTCTGCCGCCGCCGGGAGCCGCGGCGGCAAGGGCTGGACCCGATCAGGTGGACAGGTCGAGGGTAAAGGCGGTGAAGCGCTTGCTGGAGGTGATCGCGATCCGACCCTCCATCCGCTGTGCCAGCTCCCTGGCGATCGCCAGCCCCAGGCCCGAGCCACCGGCGGAGTCGGCAGTGTAAAAGCGCTCGAAGACCCGCCCCTGTACGCGCTGGGGTATCCCGGTTCCCTCATCGGAGACAGTCAGCTCTGCGCGGTGGTTTGCCGAGTAGGTGGTCACGGTTACCTTGGTGCCCTCGGGGGTGTGGGTAAGGGCGTTGTCGAGCAGGATACGGATGATCTGTCGCACCCGGTCCGGATCGGCACGGGCGATCGCGGGGGTCTCCGGCGTGCGCAGCTCCAGGCGCGAGCCGCGACGGTCCGCACGCGGACCGAACTCCCGTGCAACCTCGCGCGCCAGGGTGCCGAGGTCGACGCTGCGCGACTGCATCACCAGGGCACCAGCGTCGAGCTGGGAGAGGTCGAGCAGGTCCGCGGTCAGCTTCGTCAGCCGCTCGATCTGTTTGCGCATCGTGTGCACGAACTCGGCCCGCTCCGCTGGGCTAGGGTCCTCCTCTTCGAGCAGCTCGACGAATCCGCCGAGGCTGAAGATCGGCGTGCGCAGCTCGTGGGAGGCGTTGGCGATGAATTGCTTGCGAGCGATGTCAAGCTCGGCGAGGCGACGCTGCATCTCGTTGAAGGTGCGGGCCAGCTGTCCCAGTTCACCCACGGCGGCGATCGGTATCTGGGTCTCGAAGTTGCCGTCGGCGACCTTGCGGGCGGCGTCCTGTAGTCGCGAGATCTGGCCCGCCGCCATCTGCGCAAAATAGACCCCCACGATTGTCGTCGCCACCAGGGCGATCAACCCGCCGAGCACCATCTGTCCCTTGACCTGGGAGATGCTGTGCGGAGTTGGACCGACCCCGAACACGTAGACGTAGAGGACGGCGAGGGTGCCGAGGCAGATTGCCACCGCGGTGACGGTGATCCTGCTGCCGAGGTTGGTGAGGCGGGGACGCCGCATCTACTCGCGGAACCGGTAGCCGACGCCGCGCACGGTGAAGAGGAACTCGGGGTCCTTGGGGTCGCGCTCGAGCTTCTCGCGCAGGTGGCGGATGTGGACGTCGACGGTGCGCGGGTCGCGGTACTCGGAGTCGCCCCAGACAGCTCCAGCAGCATCTCGCGGCTGAGACGCGACCCGGGGAGCGGGAGAGCGGCGCCGAGGATCTCGAACTCGACGTAGGTGAGCGGCACCTCCTGATCGCGCAGCGGTCACCATGCGGCGATCGAAAGTCGATCGTCAGCTCGCCGATCTCGATCGCCTCCTCGTCGGGCGCGGTGCGCCGCCGCTCATCTCGCGCGCGCCGCAGCGCGGCCTTTACCCGGCTGCGGAACTCGCGCAGCGAGAAGGGCTTGGTGATGTAGTCGTCGGCGCCGAGCTCGAGCCCGGCGACCTTGTCGATCTCGCTCGGCCTTGGCGGTCAGCATGATGATCGGCACCTGGCTCTGGGCGCGCAGCGGCGGCAGACCTCGATGCCGTCGAGCTTGGGCAGCATCAGGTCGAGGATGACGAGGTCGAAGCGCCCCTCGTCGAAGCGCTGCAGCGCCTCCCGGCCGTCGAGCGCGGAGGTGACGTGGTAGCCCTCCTTGCGCAGCGGGTAGCGGAGCAGCGTCTGGATCGACTGCTCGTCGTCGACGAGGAGGATTCGGGTCGACCCGTTTGGCACCCACAAAATGTACTTGGACGCATGTGCTAGTACTAAGTACTAAGGATCGCGAGTAGGAGGTCGATATGAGACGCAGGATGCAACCGCGACAGCTGAAGAGCCTAGTTGAGTCCGGCCACTACAAGCCAGAGCCATCGCTGGTGGCCGAGGCGATGCTGCGCCGTCGGGGTGTGAGGGGGCTCTTGGGGGACCCTCGACTCTCTTTCAAAGTCAACGCAGCTGGTCGTACCCCTCCGTCTTCAGCAGCTGGCCACCGGGCAGCCTGATCTCGACTCCCTCACCGGCGGCAACCTGCGCCGATCTGGGTCAGGGCCGTCTCGGCCTCACTCAGCATCGAGGCCGCCTCGTTCAGCCGCTCGGCGGGCAACGCCGCCAGCAGCTCGTAGTCCTCACCGCCGGAGAGGGCCAGCTCGATCGGGTCCCACCCGGCGGCCGCCGCGACCTCGGCGACGCCGTCGGCTATCGGCAGCGCCGCGACCTCGATTCGCAGCAGGGCCCCGCTCTCCTCCGCGATCCGCCGCGCGTCCCCAGCCAGCCCGTCGCTTAGGTCGATCATCGCCCGCGCACCGCAACGCGCCAGGGCACGGCCGGCGCTGAGGCGGGCCCGCGGTTCGAGCTGGCGGCGGCGCAGCCGGCCCGCGATCTCCTCGCCGACTGCACGGTTCAGCTGGGGTACCTCGAGCAGCAGCAAGCCCGCAGCCGCGCCGCCGATCTCCCCAGTCAGCGCCAGCAGGTCGCCGGGGCGTGCCCCGTCGCGGCCGACCAACAGCTCCGGGCGCGGCGCGTGTCCGACCACGGTCAGCGCGACGCTGAGAGCCGGGGCCGCGGACCAGGTCCCCGCCGGCCAGCGTGGTGCCCGTCTCGCTGGCAAGCGAGGCGATCGCGTCGATCAACTCGAGGCAGCCGTCCTCATCGAGATCGGGGGGGACGGTGAGGGCGAGGTATGCCTCACCCGGATCGGCGCCCATCGCCGCCAGGTCAGAGAGGGCGGTGGCGAGCGCCTTGCGACCGATCTGCGCCAGGCTTGCCTGCCCGCGGCGGAAGTGGACCCCCTCGACCGCAGCGTCGACCGAGGTGGCGGTTGCACCACCTGGCACGGTGACCGCCGCGTCGTCGCCGATCCCGATCCGCACCCGCGGCCCGGCGCCGGCAGCCGTTTCCGCACCCGCGCCAGCAACTCAAACTCGCCCATCGCGCGATTGTCCCCTGATCTTCGTTGAGCGGTCACAGCGACGGAATCTGAGAGCGGCGCGCGTCACTAAGGTGCGACGAACGTGGAGGGACGCCAGCCACTTCTGCACCGCCTTGGTGAGGCCGGGGCGCGGTTCGGGAACCGCCCCCCGCGCAGCCGCGGTCTGCGGCTTGCGATCCAGCTCGGCCTGGCCCTGGTGATCTTCGGTTTCCTCGTCCTCACCGTCGTCGATCAGTGGGCCGAAATCAAGAGCAAGGGCGTCCACTTCCACGGCCTCTGGCTGATTCCGGCCTTCGTCGTCCTGCCCTGCTTTTACGCGCTCAGCGCGCTTGGCTGGGACCTCACCCTGCGCTTCCTCGGCTACCGGATCGGGGCCGGCCGCGCCCAGGTCGCCTGGGGCAGCCGCTGCTCGCCCGCTACGTGCCCGGCAGCGTTCTCTACGTGCTTGGCAGGGTCCTGCTCTCCGAGCGGGCCGGCGTGCCGCGGCGCATCACGATCACCAGCATCGTCTACGAGCAGGCGATCTCGGCAACGTCGGCGATCGCCGTTGCCGCCTACTTCATCATCAACCACCCCGACCTGCAGGGGCAACCACTGCGCTGGTCGGTGCTGCTTCTCATTCCGCTGGCGATCGTCCTGCTGCACCCGCGTGTCTTCGGGCCGCTGGCCAACCGGGTGATGCACGCCTTCGGCCGCGAGCCTTTACCGGCAGTGATCTCGCTGCGCGGGGTGCTCGCCCTGCTTGTCTTCTACTCACTCAACTGGGGGGTCGTCGCGGTTGGGATCTACTGCGTCGCTCGCTCGGTGACCACGATCCCCTTCAGTGACGTCCTCATCGTCGGCTCAGCACAGGCGATCGGTTATTTCGCCGCCCTGGTCACGCTGGTCGCCCCCGCCGGCCTCGGCGTACGCGATGCGGCCTTTGCCTGGGCGGTGAAGGTGGCCACCCCCGGCGACAGCTTCGCCGTCGGCTCGCTGATCGCGATTGCCGTGCGGGCGGTGCTGACGGTGGTCGAGGTGATCTACGTCGGCATCGTCACCGCGGTCGGCCGCCGGCAGGGCTGGACCGTGCCCACCGGAGTTCTTCACGCATCTGCCGAGGAGCAGGCTGCCGGTCCCGCCGCGGGCGCCCACAGCCCCGAGATCATCTGAGGCCGGGGGCCCCGGGATGTTCGCTCAGGGAAGCCTGGCGCCGAGCTGGAAGGCTGTGAGAGCGAGGGCGAGGAACTGGAGCCGGCGATCCCTGGAGAGGGTGATCAGGGGTAGGGCCCAGATCAGATACCAAGGAAGCAGCCAGGAGGTGGCGATAAGGAGGCCGAAAGATGCCCAGGCGGAGGCACGCAGCCAGTCGCCTCCACGCCAGCTCCAGGCCAGCAAATAGGCGACCAGGGCCGCGTAGAGCGCAAGGGCGCCGACCCTCGTCGACTGCTTGCCGAGGCCGGTTATTCGGGCGGCGGTCGAGGGGATGCCGAGGTGGCTCGTCTTTGTCTGGTTTTCTCCGGCGAGTCCGATCGCGTTCAGCCACTGCCAGCCGAAACAGAGGTAGGAAACCGCGAGCACCGCGGCCAGGGCGATGGCCGCGCCGAGCAACAATCGCCGCCGCCGGCCGGCGCCCAACAGGGCAAAGGGGGCGAGCAGGGCACTCGAGGCCTTGACCGCTGCCGCCGCAACCAACGCCGCCCCGCCGGCGCCCTCCCTTGCCCCGAGAACGCCGGCGACACCGAGCATCGCAATCAGCATCGCCAGGGCGTCATTGTGGCCGCCCCCGACTACGTGGACCAAGACCAACGGGTTGAGGGCGACGAAGACCGCCGCTCGCTGGGGCTCAAGACCGCGAAGCGGTGCCATCCGGGCGCAGATCGCGGCGATTCCGAGCACCGAGACTCCGGCCAGGACCTTCAGCACCCAGACCGCGGTTGAGACCCCCAGCCAGGCGAGCGGGTAGCTGACCAGCGTGAACAGCGGCCCGTAGGCACTTGGCGTGTGGGGCCAGGTGACATCGGCAAAGGCGGGGTCGGCCGGGGCGGCGGCGGGTCCGCGCAGGTAAGGGTTGATGCCGTGCACGACTCCGAGCCGGGCGTAGTCGACGTAGCTGTAGATGTCGTGGGAGAGCAGCGGCGGGAGGACAGCGAAGAAGGCGACCAGCACAGCGATTACCGTCCAGACAACCGCTCGGCCGAGCGTGGGCGCCAGGAGCAAGAGCCCCAGATAGGCGCCAAAGCCAGCCCACATGAGGGCATCGGCCACCCCAGGGGAGATAGTCAGCTAACCGCTCCCCGCGTTGGCGGGTGGCGCGCCCTTGCCCACCCCGCCGCCGGTCGCGGGTGGGGAGCTCTGTTCCCGCGGCAGCGGTGGCGGCAGCGGCGCCGGCTTTTGCCCCAACCCGGGCGCGTAGGCATCCGGGTTATAGCCGCCGACCGCGGCGGACCCCTTCGGCGGCGGGCCGGCCCCGCCTGCGACCCGACCGCCGCCGGTCCCCCCAGAGCCCGGTGCCGTGACCGTGTACTGGCCGAAGAACGGCGCCCAGCTCGGCCTCCCCGGTGCCCGGCGGATCTCGACGCACTGCACTCTTGCGTTGGCGTAGAGGGAGTGCCAGATCTCCGCCGGGAAGGTCCCACCGAAGACGATGATCCCTTGCACGTCCGTCATCGAGATGCCGTTGGACTGTGGGTAGCCGACCCAGACTGCGGTCTCCAGGTTGGGCTGGTAACCGGAGAACCAGGCGTCGGTGTAGTTGTCCGTCGTCCCCGTCTTACCCGCCTGCCCCCCGCAGCCCGTGTAGGCCGCGGTCCCCGTCCCTTCGGTGATGTTGTCGCGCAGCAGCCGCGTCACCTGGTAGGCGACCTGTCGGCTGATCACCCGCCGCGGGTCGGGTGCTTCGGGGTGCTCGACCCTTCCCCCGGGGAATACCACCCGCCGGATCGCGACCGGGTCGTGGTGGATGCCGCCGGAGGCAAGCGTCGAGTAGGCATCGGCCAGTTCCAGCGGCGAGACGCCGTAGCGCAGGCCGCCGATCCCTTCCGCTGGCAGCCCTTGCAGGTGGGTTTCGATCCCCATCGACTTCGCCGTTGCCGCGACGTTCCCCGGGCCCACTCCGAGGTCGAGCTGGGCAAAGACGGTGTTGTCAGATGTGACGGTCGCCTGCTTTAGGTTGATCTTGCCCTGGTAACCCTCATCGGCGGTATGCACCGTCCAGTGCCCCCACTTCGGCAGGTTGAGGTTGAGGGGTTTGGAGACGTAGTAGGTGCTGTAGGGATCGATTCCCTGCTTCAGCGCCGTGGTCAGGACGAACGCCTTGAAGGTGGAACCCGGCTGGCGGTGTCCCTGCGCCGCGAGATTGAACTGGTTGTGGGTGGAGGGGGAGTTGGAGAGCATCGCCTTGATTTCCCCGTTGCGCGGGTCGATCGAGACCAGCGCCGAGGAGGGATCGGTGGGGTAGGGGAGGGTGGAGCGCATCGCATCCAGCCCGACGCTCCCCAGCCTGGGATCGACCGTCGTGTAGACCTTCAGCCCCCCTTTGCGCACAGTCGCGGCGCCGTACTTTTCGATCAACCTGTTTTCGACGTAGTCGAAGAAGTAGGGCTGGCGATGTTGAAAGTAGCCGTGGGAGAGGTCGAGCTCGAGGCCGCTGCGCTCCGCCCGCGCCGCCGCCGCCGCGGAGACGTAGCCGAGTGAGGCCAGCTTCCCGAGGACCTCATTGCGGCGCAGCCGAGCCGCGCCGGGGTGAAGGATCGGGTTGTACTCAGAGGGTGCCTGCGGCAGCCCCGCCAGCAGCGCCTCCTGCTCCAGGCGCAGGTGCCACACCGGCCTGGAGAAGTAGATCCGCGAGGCGGCCCCCACGCCGACCGTTGTGCTGCCGGCGATCGTCCCGTAGGAGGCGGTGTTCAGGTACTGGCCGAGGATTTCGCGCTTGGAGTGCTGCTGCGCGTACTCGATCGCCAGCTTCGCTTCGACGATCTTGCGTTCGAGGTTGCGGGCCGGGCGCCGGATGCAGAGGTTACGGACGAGCTGCTGGGTGATCGTCGAGCCTCCCTCGACCGCCTTGCCCGCTTCCAGGTCCTTCAGCGCTGCGCGCAAGATTCCTTCGGGGTCAAGCGCCCCGTGCTGGTAAAAGCGCTGGTCCTCGATCGCGATCGTCGCCTCCTGCAGATCGCGGGGTACCCGCCTGATTGCCACCGGCGCGGCTGCGAGTTCGGAGGCGATTACGCCGAGCCTGCTGCCGTCGCCGGCGTAGAGGACCGTATTGGCGCCTCTGTCCACCGGCCTGCAGGTGGCCAGCGACGGCGCCTTGGCGGCTACATTCAGCACCCAGGAAGTGACGGCGATGAGTGCGATCACGACTACGGCTACGATCGCCATCGCGGCGACCAGCAGTTTCTGGCGGGCGCTGCCACGGCGCCGGTGGCGTCGGCTGCGCTGGGTCATGCGAGACAGCGTACTTCCGCCGCGCCTGCCCGTTCAGGCCTGGGTGTCCCCGGTGGAGTGGTTGTGCACGATTCCGTCGACGAGCATCTGGTTGGGGATGACGATGGCGCTGCCGTCGCCCGGGTCGACGTAGGTATAGGAGAGGGTGATATCGGTGACCCGACCTTCGATTTCTTCAAAGCCAATCCGGTCACCGATCCTGATCGGCTGGGTAACCGCGAGCTGCACCCCGGCGACCATGTTGGCGATCGTGTGCTGCGCGGCAAATCCAACGATCAGGCCGATTACCGCGGTCGAGGCGAGGATCCCGGTCGCCAGCCGCTTCAGCTCGGTGAACTGACTGAGCACGATCGCCGCCAGGACCACGATGACCGCCACCAAGACCAGGCGGCGGAGCACCCGAAGGCGCGTCCGCGTGGACCGCGAGACCTGTGAGACTGCCGGCGACATGGAGGCAAATCTATCCGCAAAGCGCCAGTTCCCCTACGCCAACTGGGGACCCCTCGCCGCCCTCCTCGGGGTCGTGCTGGCGTTCGGCATCCAGTTCGCTATGGCGATCCCGGTGGTCCTTATCTCCCCCCCGGTTCACGGCGAATTCGCCGACGCCGCGAACGTCGTTCTCCAGTTCATCACCGCGGTCGGTTTTGTCGCGGCGCCGCTGGTCATCGCGATGCGGCATCGCGGCAGCGCCCGGGAGGCGATCTCCCGCCTCGGTGTGCGCCGCTTCGGTCCCTCCGCCCTGAAGTGGATGGCGGCGGCGATCGGCGTCTACCTGTTCTGCAGCTTCCTCTACACGGTGCTGGCCGGCCAGCCCCACCAAAAGGACATCGCCATGGGCTTTGGCGCGGTGCCCTTCCAGGTGCTGCTGATCGTCATCGCGGCCCCGATCAGCGAGGAGTTCTGCTTCCGCGGGATGCTCTTCGGTGGCTTGCGCACCCGCCTCCCGCGCCTCGCTGCGGCGCTGCTCAGCGGCGCCATCTTCGGTGGCCTGCACGCCACCACCGGTGTCAGCGCCATCCCCCCGCTGATCGTCTTCGGCTTTCTCCTCGCCCTCCTCTATGAGAAGACCGGCTCGATCATCCCCGGCATCCTCCTGCACATGCTGAACAACTCAGTAGCCCTGCTCGGGCACTAGCGGCTCAGGTCAAGGGTTCGCGAGGGCGGCCCTGCTCCACAGGCGAGGGCCAGTCGCCATTTTGACCGCCAACTGGAAGGTTATTTGCCCATCCGCAAGAATCCCAGTCCCGTGGTGCGCCGCCTCCCAACCACGCTGATCCTCCTTGCCCTGCTGGCATTCCCGGCCGCTGCCGCCGCCGCGGCCTCCCCGCCCGCGCCGGGCGGGCCCCCCCTCGCCACCTTGAAGCTCCGGGTCGGGGGGTTGCGCGGGGGCAGGGCGCCGATCTTCGCCACCGTCCCCGTCAGCGGCTCGATCTCCCCCTACCTCGCCGGCCAGAAGGTCGAAGTCTCCTTCTACCGCGACTCCCGCCCGCTGCTTACTCGGACCCTCGCCATCCGCAAGGGCGCTGGTGGGGACGGCACCTTCCGCACCAGCATCGTCATCCGCACGGACGGCAGGTACGCGGTCAGTGCAACCCACCACGCCACCCCTGTCCTCGGCGGCGACACCACTCCCCGGACCAGCTGGAGGGTCCACTTTCCCTCCCTGCGTCCGGGCCAGTGCGGAAAGGTCCTCGGCGCTTTCAAAGGCGCCTTGGCCAGGATGGGTTACGTCTCCGGTGGCGGCTCGTGCTTTAACGCCAGGCTTGGCCGCGAGGTGCTGGCCTACCGCAAAGTCAACGATATGGCTCGCGATGAGCAGGCAGGTGCCCGCCTCGTCCAGCGGGTCTTTGACGGGCGCGGCGGTTACCGAGTTCGCTACCCGGGAGCCGGCGAACACGCCGAGGTATCGCTCTCAAAGCAGGTCCTCGTCCTCGCCAGGGGCAGCAGAGCATTTGCGATCTATCCGGTCTCGACCGGCAAGCCCTCGACTCCGACGGTCACCGGCCACTACCACTTCTACCTGCGCTCCCCCGGCTATAACTCAGAGGGCATGTATTACTCCTTCTACTGGTACCGGGGTTACGCGGTCCACGGCTACGCGGAAGTCCCCAACTACCCGGCAAGCCACGGCTGCGTCCGCACCTACATCGCCGACCAGCCCCGCATCTACTACCAACTCCACCAGGGCGAGAGCATCTTCGTCTTCTGACGCGGTGGCCGATCTCGACGCCGCCAGGCACACCCTTCTCGCCGAGCTGCGCGAGCACTCACTCGTGATCGGCGAGGTGACGCTTTCAAGTGGCGTCGCCGCCCAGTACTACGTCGATGCCCGCCGGGCGCTGCTGCGTCCGGCCGGGTTCCGCGCCGCTGGGGCGCTGATCGCGGCCGGCGCGACCGAGGCCGGCGCCAGCGCGGTCGGCGGCCCGGTGATGGCGGCGATCCCGCTCGCCTGTGCGGCGATCGCCGTACCCGGCGGCGTCGATCTCGTCGGTTTCTTCGTCCGCAAGGAGCGCAAGCAACACGGCCTCCAGCGCTGGGTCGAGGGCCCGGTCGGCCCCGCTGCACGCTGCCTGGTGGTCGAGGACACGGTCACCAGCGGTGGCTCGACCGTCAGCGCGATCGAGCGCATCCAAGAGGAGGGCCTTGAGATTGCCGCCGTACTCGCCGTCGTCGATCGCCTCGCCGGGGGTGGGGAGGCGATCGAAGCTGCGGCCAGCGCTCCCTACCGGGCACTGGTCACGATCGACGAGCTTTATCCAGACCGCCCCGACCGCTCTTGACCTACGCCCCGAGCTGGATTCGAACCAGCGACCTATCCCTTAGGAGGGACTCTTAAGCCAAGCTACCCAGTAGGCTGATATCGGGAAATCCCTGCTCATAGGCTTTTTCTAGGAAGAACACGAAGAGACTGAGAGAGCTTCTAGATGGCAGATTTGTTCCTACCTCTGTTCCTACTCAAGAGCTCGAGGGCAGCCGGATAATCTCGACCAGCTAGCCCCGGTAGCTCAGCAGGATAGAGCGGTCGCCTCCTAAGCGACAGGCCGCCGGTTCGAATCCGGCCCGGGGCACTGACGCTGCGCGTGGCCTGGCGGAAGATCGCCCAACGGGTAGCTGGGCACCGGCTGCGAGCCAGGGGGCAGCGGCTCGGGTGGTTGATCTTTACCGGCCGGTGCCAGCTCCAGCTGGTAGCTCTCACCAGAGCGTTCGGTCGCTGCGCCCGAAGCACAGGCCGCGGGTCGCTGTGCATAACAATCAGGGCAATCTGGTGAAGGCCCCCAGTGTCCATTGCAGGTTGACGCCGAGTCCGGTGCCGGCGGGCCCTTCGTGCATCGCGGGCAGAACATGATGGAGCATCAGCTCACGGATGACCTCTTCGCGCAACTCCCGATCTGGAATCTCCGGCAGGTACTCTGCCTGGTTGGAGGGAACGAGCAAGCCGCGCACGATCTCCTCATTGGGCATCTCATAGGTCTCCAGCTCGATCACTCCGGAGAAGCGATGCGCGAGGACGGTAGTCAGATCGCTCGCAAGCGGTCGCGGTCGGATGCGCCGATCGGCACGATTCTGAGCTTCACGTAAGGCATTGCCATCGAGGCTCTCGCGAGCGCGCCGGATGGCCTCCTCCAGATGCGGAGAGGGCGCTTGCCCATTGAGGCCAATGCAGGCAGGCGAGCTTGGGTCGAGAAGCTTGATCCATAGCTCACGGAGCGCTCGATTCGGATCGTGCAAGAGCGCGGAACCGGGACCCGGCGGGCCCAGATCGGGTGCGCTCCAGAACAAGCGACTGCCGGGCGCCATCGCCTCTGCTAGTCCGTCCATTGAGCGCTCAAGGGCGCGTGGAGGGATCAGGTGAAAGACCATGTTTGCCATCACCACGTCGACGGTCTCGCCCTCCATCACGTTCAGCAGTGGCCGGAAGCCACCCTCTGTCGCTCGCAAGGAATGAAAGCGCGTCCACTCGCAATCGCGCAGCAGCTCATAACCCTGCGCGAACCAACTCGAAGGAAGATCGCAAGGGGATCCTCGGCGAGGCCCCCGACATCGTCTTTGAGCACGTCGGCCAGGCGACCTTCCCGACCTCCGTCTTCCTCGTCAAGCCCTTCGGCAAGATCGTGATCTGCGGCGCGACGTCAGGGTTTCAGCTTGACTTCGACGTGCGCTACCTGTGGATGCGCCAGAAGCAGATCATCGGCTCTCACGCCTTCAACGCCTATGAGGCCTGGCGTGCCAACGAGCTGGTCCGCGAGGGGAAGATACGCCCCGTGATCTGGAGGGCGATCGGATTCGAGGATCTGCCCGAAGCGCATCGACTTATCTATGAGAACCGCCATCTGGGGAAGATTTCGATTCTGGTCGGGGCGACCGATGAAGATCAGGGCCAGACCACTCCCGGCCCCGGCGCGATCCGCATCGCGCCGGCGGCCTAGACGGGTGCGCGTCACCGGGGAGCGGGTGAGCACGCCCGCTCAAGGGTTCAATCCCACCTGGCAGCGCCACGTTGCCGCATACGCTCTCTGCGCACCGCTCCTACCACAGGGTCAGGTCCTTGACCTTGGCTGTGGCACTGGACACAGCTACGAGCTACTCGCGCCACGGCCGACGGTGGGGCTGGACATCGAGCCCGAGGCTCTGGCCGGACAGACCCGAGAGACCGTGCTGGCCGACATGCGCTCCGTGCCGTGCGGACCGGCCAGCTTCGCCTCAGTCCTCGCCGTGCAATCCCTTGAGCACGTGCCCGACCCCGAGCGCGTCATCGCCGAGGCGCGCCGCGTCCTCAAGCCTGGGGGTGTGGCCGTCTTCGTTACGCCCAACCGCCTCACGTTTAGCCCATCGGATGAGATCGTCGACCCTTACCACTACGTTGAGTTCTCAGCTGAGGAGCTGCGTGTCTGCTGTTCGAGGAGCTTTGACAAGGTCGACCTGCTCGGTCTGTTCGGCTCGCGTCGTTACCTTGCTTGCCTCGCTGCCGAGCGCTCAAGGCTATACCGCCTGCTGCGACTCGACCCAGTGCGGGCACGGCGATTGCTGCCGAGGTCGGTCCGAAAACGCGCTTATGACTGGGGGCTGCGGCGCTGGCGAGCCACAGCCGACATTCAGGCCGGCGCTATCAACCCCTCAGATTTCCAACTGAGAAAGGCGCCGCTCGCTAAATGTCTTGACCTCGTTGCGATCTGTCGCGCTGGGGCTTCGTGAGCGGATCCTCAAGGCTGGAATTTACGAGACCGCAGTACGCGGCTGCGGTGTAGGAAGAAGCGGACCCCTGCAAGGATCGTCCTTAGGCCGTAGACGATACCGGCGCGAAGGCCCACCGAAGAGGCGTGCTCGAAATAGCGCCCCTTGGCCGGAACCTCAGAAATCCTCATTTCGAACGCTGCAGCCTGCATCAGAATCTCCGAATCGAAGCTGAAATCGTTGGCATTGCGTAGAAATGGAACGGTGAGAAGAAAACTGCGGGAGTAGGCGCGGTATCCCGTGTGCCCCTCTGTTAGGCGCGTTCCCATAATTTGGTTCTCAAGCGCTGTCAGAATCCGGTTGGCGACAAACTTCCATCGAGGCATACCTTGGGAGATCGCCATCCCAGGTTCGGCGAACCGCGAGCCAAGTACGAGATCGGCTTCGCCGGCGAGGATCGGGGCGCACATCGCTGGGATCAACTCGGGCTCGTACTGTCCGTCGGGATGCAGCATCACGACGATATCTGCACTGCGCTGCAAGGCCTCCAAATAACAGGTCTTCTGGTTGGCTCCGTAACCGGCGTTATGCGGGTGCCAGACGAGGTGCACGGGAAGTCGAGTTGCCAGCTCCCGCGTTTCATCGGTCGAGTAGTCATCAACCAGGATCACCTCATGGACAACAGAGCGCGGTATCGCCCTCACCGTCTGCTCAAGTGTCTTCGCCGCATTCATCGCGGGCAACACGACGATCACCTTGGGTACTTGACTCTCGGCTTCCATCTCTCGGGACCCTCGCCTCGACGTACACAGTACCCCCGCGACGCGTGACGGCCTCTGTTGCAGTTGCCAATATGGCGACAGGGAATAGCGCCGCGGCTGCGGCGAGGGCGCCGATCCGAGCCGCCCTCCCCATTTCCCTCGAACGCGCTGGGGGTCGGCGGATGGCGTCATAGAGGCTCAGGTGACCGGGCAGGACGGCGACCATGCCGTGGAGCCAGCCGAAAAGGACCTGGCCGCCGCGAAGATAGCTCACCCGCTCGGCCTTCAAGCCAAGGGCTTGAAGGCGACCCAGTAGGTCCTTGTCCGAGACGTGAACGAGATGCCTCGGTAGGTCGAGCGCGAGCCAACGGTCACCAAATGCGGATGCCTGCAGGCTCGCTGAGTTGGGGGCGGCAATGACTAGTATTCCTCCCGGCGCAAGCAGATTCGTAGCCTTCTCCAGCGCGGACGCCGGTTCTGGCAGATGCTCGAGCGAGTGCCAGAAGATGATGGCCGCCCACGAGCCTTCAGGCTCAGATCTGAGATCGCCTTCCCGAATGTCTGGCCGCAAGTTGGAGCGCTCCAGCCCGGCCACTCCGCGCCCGCGTGCTCGAAGAGCATCCAGCATGGCACCATCACCGGCACCAACATCTAACGCCGGTCCCGGCGGGGCAATCCGATCGATACGGCGTGCCGCTGAGGCGCGCAAAAAGCGGAGCACCGCATCACCAGCGCCTGCGAAGCGTCCGGTTGACGGTCGATACCAACCACCATAGGCCTGATCCAGATCGGCAGCGGAGGGCCAAGGATCGGTGGTTGCCACACCGCAAGCCGCGCACCGGGTTCTGCCCGATAGCCGTTCACCGTCGTCGAGTGAGGTTCCGCACCACGCACAATCCCGCGTGCGTTTCTCGGTCCCGCCCATCGCAGTAACTTTAGACATCCATTTCTGCACAGGCGAGTTGTTGCAGCACGCAGGGCATGATCAATGGTGCCCCCGTGTTCATACTCGACTAATCAATAGCCGCTGACCCTCCAGCCCCCGGTGACTTCTTGGCTTTATAGAGGCATACACTCGAGACACTCAGCGCACCAAGCGCCGACTCGGCCCGATCTTTAGGAGGGGATCGCTCTATCCGGCTGAGCTATCGGGGCTCGGCGGCTCATCGTAGAGGCTCTCCGATGCCAGCTCCCCGGCTCGACGGCTCCACAGCTTGACCGTCATGAAGAGCTCATCGCCGAAGCCCTCGAGGGCGTCGACGGCGATCAGGGTGAAGCGCTCTTTGGAGATCACCTCCTGGTCGACGGTCTCGGCGTCGAGCTCGGCGGTCGCTGCGACCGCGTTGCGGACGAGGGGACGGCCCCAGACCAGGGTGACGGCGCCACCCCGCCCGCCCTCACCGCGCCAGCGGCCGATCACGTCGTCGTTGAGGTCGATCCTCCAGCCAGGGTTATCCTCGGCGAGGACGTCGGTGAAGTCGGCCTTGGCCTCGAACTCGGTGGGCTCGCCGCCGGGCGGTTGCAGGTAGGAGACGTGGCCGAACAGCTCGACGGAACCCTCGCTGCTCTCGGCGCGAGCCGAGAAGGGGACCCAGACGCGCCCGCCCCAAGCGCGCTCTGGAAACCAGTCGACCTGGGAGGGGACGGCGACCCCGTCGGGCAACTCAGCCAGCTCCGCACACGCCTCGGCGAACGCCTCCGTCAGACGCTCGGCGAAGCGCCCGCTGGGGATCCCCTCCTGGGTTGAGTCGGCGATGAAGCGCGGAATCGGGCGCGGGTTCGGCGGCACCGCTGCACCTTATTCGCCGAGGGCCTCGCGAAGGTCGGCGGTGGCGCGCTCGGGGGGGTAGACGTTGATGTCGACGCCGGTGCCAAGCTCAAACCCCGCCCTGACGGTGAGGCGGGGGGCGATGTCGATGTGCCAGTGAAAGTGCTCGGTGCCGCGGGGGGCGGTGCGAACCCAGAGATTGAGCTCGGGTGAGCGGCCAAAGCGCTCAGTCAGGGCGCGCAGCGCGGTGCGCAGCATCGCTGTACCGGTTGCATCCTCGGCGAAGCTGGGCGCCGCGCGGCGGGGAATGACGCGCAGCTCAAAGGGCGAGCGCGAGGCCCAGGGGCAGACCAGAGCCGCCTCATCGTCGATCGCGACGAGGCGCTCGCGGCGGCGCACCTCCTCGACCAGGACGTCGCTGAGCAGTCCGCCGCCGCCGGAGCGCTCGCGGTAGGCGCCGAAGCGCTCGCGCTCGCGCGCCACGGCGGCCGGCACGAACGGCAGCGCATAGAGCTGGGCGTGGGTGTGCTCGAGCGAGGCGCCGGCGTCCCCGCCCTCGTTGACGATCAGCTGCACGTAGGGGGCCCCGGCGTGCGCGCGGATCCGCTCGCGCCAGACGGCGATCGCGCCGGCGAAGCGCTCCTCGCTGAGTTCAGCCATCGCGCTGACATGCTCGGGCGCGTTGACGATTATCTCGTGGGCCCCGAGCGCCGGACGCGAGGAGAAAAGGTCTGGCTCGCCCGTGCGGCGTGAGGCCAAGAGCGGATCACCGGAGCTGGCAAATGAACCCGCCTCTGCTCCGGCGCCAGCGGCCGGAGCAGCCGGCCCCCGGCCGACCAGCGCCGGGTAGAGGTTGGAGATGACGCGGACGCTCCAGCCGGGCTCATCGGGCGCCCCGCCGCCGGGGCGCACCGCGTAGAGCTCGGGAGGGGTGCGGTCCTCCCGACCCTCGCAAAATGGACACTCCTGCCCCGCCGGCTCACTGCGCACGGGCGGGGTAAAGGCCTCCGGTCGCTCGGCCCGGCCGGGGGCGAGGATCGTCCGCAGCCCGCTCAGCTGGTCGATGCGTATCTCGGGCGTGCTCAGGAGCGGGAGGGGGGGAGGTCAGCGTCGGGCTCGGCCGCTGGGGCGGCGGGCGGTTTGGCTGGCCTTGGATTCGGCCCGCTGCCGCCCAAGAAGGGTTCGAGCATGTCGAGCGGCAAGGGGAAGACGACGGTGGTGTTCTGGTTACTGCCGATTTCGAGCAGGGTCTGGAGGTAGCGGAGCTGCAGCGAGGCGGGGTTGGTGCTGATGATGTCGGCGGCGTCGGTGAGCTTCTGAGCCGCCTGGAACTCGCCCTCTGAATTGATGATCTTGGCGCGCCGCTCGCGCTCGGCCTCGGCTTGGCGCGCGATCGCCCGCTGCATCTGCTCGGGGATCTCAACATCCTTGATCTCGACCGCGGTTACCTTCACGCCCCAGGGCTCGGTCGACTCGTCGATGATCTTCTGCAGCTCCTCATTGAGGCGCTCGCGCTCGGAGAGGAGCTGATCGAACTCGGCCTTGCCGAGCACCGAGCGCAGCGCTGTCTGGGAGATCTGCGAAGTCGCGAGGAGGAAGTTTTCGACCTCGACCACGGCTTTGCGGGACTCGATCACGCGGAAGTAGGCGACCGCGTTGACGCCGGCGGGGACGTTGTCGCGGGTGATTACCTCCTGCGGGGGAATGTTGAGGGTGACGGTGCGCAGGTCGACCCGGACCATGCGGTCGACGAAGGGGATCAGCAGGATCAGGCCGGGCCCCTTCTGATCGACCAGCCGGCCGAGGCGGAAGACGACGCCGCGTTCGTACTCGCGCAGGACCCGGATCGAGGCGCCGACCACGACAACGATGACGATCGCCAGGAACACCGCTACCGCGATCGCCGCTGCCATTTACCTGTGCGCTCCTTTCCCCGTCTCCGTCACCGGCCGGACGATAAGGGTCAGCCCGTCAACCGACTCGACCGTGACTCTACCTCCCATCGGTGCCGGGGCCTCGCCGGGGGCAAGGCGGGCACTCCACACAGAGCCTTGCACGAACACCTGGCCCTCCGGGTCGACGGGGGAGCGCACCTCCGCGACGGCGCCGTTTAGCTCCTCATAGCCGGTGCGCACCGGCTGGCTGCGGTAGGAGGCGAGCACTTTGCGCGAGGCGAACCAGACAAAGGCGCCGAGCGCTATCGCGACGAGAACGATGGCGAGAATCGGCAGGTCGTGCCCTTCTTCGCGGTAGAGGACCCCGGCGAGGACCAGGGAACCGATCCCGAGAGCCCCGAGCACGCCGCTGGGGATGTGTGCCTCGGCGATGAGGAGGGCGACGGCCAGCGCGAGGAGGAGGACGACGGCGAGGCTCACCGCTGCATTATCACCCTCCCGCGGTTCGCATCAGCGCAGTGCGTAGCGCTCGAGGTCGGCTTCGAGTTCGACGGGATGTGCGTAGGGGCCTTGTTTGAGGTACAGGAGCTTGCCGCCTGGACCATAGAAGGCGGTGTCGGGAATGCCGAAGCCGACGTGCAGGGCGGCGGCGATCTGCTTGCCTGGGTCGGCGAAGCTTGGGTAGGGGACCGGGCGCTCCTTCAGATAGCTGGAGGCGGCCGCGTTGGAGTCATCGGAGTCGACTCCCAGAAACGCCACCTCTCTGCCGTACTTGGCGGAGAGCTTCTGGAGGACCGGGAACTCCTCCCGGCAGGGCCAGCACCACGAGGCCCACACGTTGACCACCGCCGGATAGCCGTGCAGCGCGGCGATGGCCTTCTGGAAGGCGGCAAGGCCGCCGGGCAGGAGGCGGTCGTGTTTGGCATGCAGCGTCGCGAGCGGGGCCGGAGAGCCGGCCAGAGCCTTGGCGTAGTCGGGATGCGCGCCGCCGTAGTTGCCGCCTTCGCTCGCCGCGGGGCCGCAGCCGGTGCAGGCGAGCGCCAGGGCAGCGATGCAGATCAGGGCGATTTGCAGGTTGCGTCCCGAAAAGTCCAATCCGGTGGTTACAATACGTAGCGTTCGGTCCGCTCGGAAGCGGGCCGCTGAGAGCGCCGGGCGGAGCAAGCCCGGCATCCTCACTACCTTGTCCCGGCCGCACGTCTCGCGTCTCGGCTAGGACGGACCCAGAAGCCTTGATGGCCAAGACCAGCGAAGTTGCCGCGCAGGCGGCAGTTCCTTCAGGCGCCGATATCGAGCGTGCGGCGGCGTTTGCCCGCGAGCCATTCCTGCTCGATGGCGAGGGGCCGGAGGCGTTGGCGCCGGGGACGGCGAGGCGTCGGGCACTCGAGGCGGCGCTGGCGGAGTTGGCCGACGGCGCCGAGGTGCCCTCGATCCAGTGGCGGCGCGACTTCTCTTTGCTGCTTGGTCTGGAGCGGCTTTTGTCCGAGGAGCCGCCGAGGCTGCGCGACGGTGCCGAGCTGTCTCCCCACCAGGTTGACGCGCTCTCGGGGACGCTGGCCGAGCTGATGACCGAGCAGCAGGAGGCCGCAGCCGTCGGCGAGCTTCGCAACGGCGATCAGGCCTCCGCGGCGGGGATCGAGCCAAACGGGGCTGATTCCGACGGGGTGGCGCCCCTGTCTTCGGACGAGGAGCTCGCCGCCGACGAGGAGCCCCAGGATTGGGAGGAGGCCGCGGCTGGGGATGAGGAGACGATCGAGGAGGCGCCCGAGGACCCCGGCGCCGAGCGGCGCTTTTGGTTTGAGCACGCCACCGGCGCCGGCAAGACGGTCGCCGCGGTCGGCTTCATCGACGCTTCCCGCACGGGCGGGGTGCTGATCCTCACCCACCGCCGCAACCTGGTCGAACAGTTCATCGGCGAGATCTCTGACCGCGGCTACAAGGAGCGGCTGCGCCCGCCGCTGATGGACGGTCGCGATGACCCCGACGGGCCGGTGACGGTGGAGACCTACCAGTGGTTCGTCCGCAACCACAGGCGCGTCTCCGATGCCTACTCGATCGTGATCTGCGACGAGGCGCACACCGCGCTGGGCGAGAAAACCAGCGCCTGCATCCGCGCCTGGACCGGTCCCGTCTACATCGGGATGACGGCGACGGGAGCTCTGATCGCGCGCCACGTAGCCGACCTCTTCCCGACCCAGACCTCGCGCTTTGACCTGGCCCAGGCCGCGCGCCGCGGGGTCATCTCGCCCCTGCGCTGCCTGCGGATTCCACCGGGACCTGGGGTGCGGACGATCGCCAAGGTACCCCTGCGAAAAGGCGAGGTCGACCAGGACTTTGACCAGGAGGAGCTGGCCGCGCTGCTTGATCAAGAGCCCTTCAACGTGGCGATCGCCGACCTCTACAAGTCGCGCTTCCGCAAGGTGCCCGGCGTCCTCTACACGGCGGGCGTGCAGCATGCAAAGAACGTGGCGAAGGCCTTCCGAGACGCGGGTATCGTCGCGCGGCTGTTTCCGGGGAGACGCCGAAGCGGGAGCTGGCGGAGATCCTCGCCGCCTTCGAGCGGGGTGAGGTGGACGTGCTGTGCAACGCGATGTTGCTCGCCGAGGGGTGGAACTCGCCGCGGGCGACGATCTGCATGCACCTGGCGCCGACCGCCTCACGGCGGGTCTACCAGCAGCGGGTCGGCCGCGTGACCCGGCGGGCGCCGGGCAAGGAGGCGGGACTGGTGATCGACTTCGTCCATCCCGCCACGACCCACGACGAGACGATCGTCACCTTGCACAGCCTGCTTGACCGCGACGTTTACCGCGGTGGCGCGATCGTCGTCGGGCCGGTGCGACGCGGGCGCGGGCGCCAGGTGCGGGTTGAGCGGCGGATCGTCCCCGTCTCCGATAAGGAGGAGCGGCGGATGGAGGTGCTGGAGCGCGAGATCTGGCGGATCGCGGTCGAGAACCTCGATTACCCCGAGCAGCACGCCTGGGCGGCCCTTGCCGGGGCGCGGGTCAACCAGCAGGGGTGGCGGCGGGCGCGGGCGATGCTCCAAAACGACCAGAGCAAGGAATTGCGGCGGCGCTTCCTGCTGACCTGTGTGCAGCGCAACCGCAACGCGCAGCTGCGGCTAAAAGCGCTGGCGGAGGTCGCTGACCTGGGCGATCCAGAGGCGTTCGACGACGCGATCGACATCGTCGGCGCCTGGAGCCGCGAGGACAAGCGGGCGGGGACCAAGACGCTGCTGCAGGCGCTGGTTGACAAGCGGATCGGGCGGCGCGACCAGGCGCAGGCCTGGGTCTGGCGGTTGGCCTCCTACACGCGAGAGCTCCACGAGGAGTACGCCGTGCAGCGCTGGCCGGAGACCAAGCGGCTGCTGGGCCTTTTGGTCAACTCCTCCGGGCGGGCCCACGGGCGCAACGCGCGGCGGTTGGTGCACGCGGCCCGCAAACAGGACCGTCGCCTGGCGGTGGCGCTGCTCGCCGCCGCGGTCTCACATACGCCGGAGGGGGAGGAGGTGCTGCGCGGGGCGCGGATGCGGATGGCGCGGAAACCGTCGGCGATCGCGCGGGAGCTGCTGCGGAACTTTCCCAAGGGGGGCAAGCGGCGCCGCCGACGGGCCAACAAACGCCAGCGGACCGCGACCGACAACGGTGAGCTTGACAACGGCGCGGTCAAGGACTCAGGCAGCATCGAGGTGGACCTCGCCGGCGGCGAGGGCGAGGCGCCCGTTGGCGGGGCTGCGGACGATGAGACGGCCGCGGTCATCGACGCCGTCGGCGAGGCCTGAGCCGCCCTCCCAGGCTACCTCGCGGCCGAGCAGTGCATCCCGCTCGCGCCATGCGGCGAGGATTCGCCCCCCAGCCGCAGCGGACCAGCGATCGAGCTGGCGGTTCAAAACCGCGGCTGCGGTCAGGGGGCTCGGCAGAGAATCCACCCGGTCGCCGGCCGCGTCGCAGCCAAAAAGGGAGGTCGCCGTCCCACGCAGCTCGGTCGGGAACTGATCCGGAGCAATCGAGAGGTTCAGGCCGACGCCGAGGACCGCCCAGCCGTCCTGGGGGCGCGCCTCGATCAGGACTCCGGCCAGCTTGCGCCCCCCAGCCAGACGTCGTTGGGCCACTTGACCGCGCACCGGATCCCGGGGCGCAGCGCCTCGGCCGTCTCGCAGACGGCGAGGGCGGTGGAGAGGGCCAGCAGCGGGTGGCTGAGGTAGGGGCGGAGGATCGCCGAGTAAAGGAGGGCGTTGCCAGCCGGGGCGCTCCAGGTCCGACCCTGGCGGCCGCGCCCCGCGGTCTGTTCGGCGGCGGTGACGATCGTGCCGTGCGGTGCGCCGGCTGCGGCCAGTTCGCGGGCGCGCGTGTTGGTCGAAGTTGTCCTCGCGAAGTGCCGGTGCGGAACGCCGAAGGTTGGGGTCTCGCTCATCGGGAGGCTGCGTCGGCGAGGAGCGCGGCGAGGAGTCCGCTGAGGTCGTGGCGCTCGGCCTCGACCGCGACCTCCAGGCCAGCGGCGCGGGCGGCCTCGCTGGTGATCGGGCCGATCGAGACGAACTCGCGCTGTGGCGGGGAAGCGCTCAGCGAGGGCGGCACGCAGGTTTCGCACCGTCGAGGAGGAGGTGAAGGTCACGTAATCGGCCCCCTCCGCTGCGGCGAGCGCCTCGGTGTCGGGTTTCTCGCAGACGGTCTCATACAGCGCCACGACGTCCAGATCGGCCCCGCGCTCGCGCAGCGCCTCGGGGAGCACGTCGCGAGCCTCGGCGGCACGGGCGAGGAGGACTCGGCGGTCCCTCACCGCCACATCGGCCAGCGCCTCCACCAGCGCCTCGGCTAGGAATCGCTCGGGGACGACATCGGCGGTAATCCCGCGTTCGGCGAAGGCACGCGCGGTGGCGGGTCCGATTGCGGCGACGGTGGCGCCGGCCAGCGCCCGGGCGTCGAGGCCGACCGCGGCGAGTGCCTCGAACAGCAACCGCACACCGTTGGGGCTGGTCAGGCAGACCAGGGAGTAGTCGCGGATCGAGGCGACCGCCCGCCGCACCTCCTCGCTCTCGATCAGCGGCTCGATCCGGATCGAGGGCAGTTCGATGACCTCGGCGCCAAGATCGCGCAGGTCGGCGGCGAGGCCGCTGGCCTGGGCACGGGCACGGGTGACGATGACCCGACGCCCGTGCAAGGGGCGGCGCTCAACCCAGGCGAGCGCGGCGCGGCGCTTGACCACCGGTCCGAGGACGACGAGCGCCGGGGCATCGATGGCCTCGCGCCGGACCGCTGCTGCGATCGTGCCGAGGGTCGCGACGACGGTGCGCTGCCCCGCCATCGTGCCGCGCTCGATCGCCGCAGCGGCCTCGCCGGGGTCGCGGCCGGCCTCGATCAGCGTCCGCGCGTTCTCCGCCAGCCTCGCGAGCCCCATGTAGAAGACAAGGGTCCCGGGGAAGGCGGCGAGCGAGCGCCAGTCAAGCGCCGCCCCGAGCTTCTCGGGGTCCTCGTGGCCGGCGATGAAGGCCACCGCCGAGGCATCGTCGCGGTGGGTCAGGGGGATACCGGCGTAGGCGGAGGCGGCCACCCCGGCGGTGATCCCCGGGACGACCTCAAACTCAACCCCGGCAGCGCGCAGCGCCTCCCCCTCCTCCCCCCCGCGCCCGAAAACGAACGGGTCCCCGCCCTTGAGCCGCACCACGCTCTTGCCGGCGTGCGCCGCCTCGATCAGCGCTCGGCCGATCTCCCCCTGGGGGACGGAGGGCACGCCGGGCTGCTTGCCGACGTAGACGAGCTCGGCGCCGGCGCGAGCTCCGTCAAGCGCGCCGCGGGGGATGAGGCGGTCATAGAAGATCGAGTCGGCCGAGGCGATCAGCTCCAGCGAGCGCGCCGTCATCAGGCCCCGGTCCCCGGGTCCGGCACCGACCAGGTAGACGACCCCATCCCGCGCGGTCATCCCCCCACCGCCGCGGCTCGCTCCAGGATCTCGCGGGCGCCCGCCGCCTGCAGCCGCTCGGCGATCAGCTCGCCGGCCTCGGCCGGGTTGGCGAGGTCGCCCGCGACGCGATCGCGAATCCACTCGCTACCGTCGGGCAGGCCGACGAAGGCTTCGATCAGGAGGCGGCCGCCCTTTCCCTCGCGCCCGCCCGCGCTCGGCTCAACCTTGGCGTGGACGCCGATTGGCGTCGCGCAGCTCGCCTCCAGGAGGGCGACGGCGGCGCGCTCGGCGATCAGCTCGCGCATCGAGGCCTCGTCGGCGAGGGCCCGCGCGGCGTGCCAGGCGGCCCCGTTGGCGACGCTCGCCTGCAGGGCGAGGGCACCCTGTCCGGCCGCCGGAGTCATCTCCTGTGGGGGGGATCACGAAGGCGGCAGCAGACTCGCGCCCCAGCCGCGCCAGCCCGGCAGAGGCGAGCACGATCGCGTCCACCTCGCCCTCGGCAAGCTTGCGCAGGCGGGTGTCGACGTTGCCGTGCAGCTCCTCCACCCTCAGGTCCGGCCGCGCCGCCAGCAGCTGGGCGCGGCGGCGCAGACTGGCGGTCCCGACCCGCGCACCCTCGGGGACCCCGCCAAGGGAGGAGCCCGGCCCGATCCAGACATCGCGCGCATCCTCGCGTTGGGGTACCGCGGCGATCGCCAGCCCCCCCGACATCCCGACGGGCAGGTCCTTGGCTGAGTGGACGCCGATGTCGGCGCGCTCGTCGATCAGCGCTCGCTCGACTCCGCGCACGAAGCGCGCCTTATCTCCCGGCTCCCCGTCGGAGGAGACCTCGACCAACTCGCCTTCGCCCAATAGCCCGGCGACGTAGTTTGCCTGCGCTTTGGCCAGCGCGCTGGTGCGGGTGGCAATTCGAATCATTCAGACGGAGCGCGTGTGGTTAATGGAACCATCCTCTCGCAGTGAACTGCATCTAGGGCTGCGCCCGAGCGCAAATCCTTGCCAGTGACTACGCGGCCTGAGGGAGTTAGGGTGAACCCCTGTCGGGTTGGGCCCGGCGAAGCTGGGTGACCTTGCCGGGCGCCTTGCCCGGTGGTTCGGTCTCGGCATCGAGGCCAAAGAGCTCGTGCAGGGCGCTGACGTAGAGGTAGGCGTCCTCGCTGCCCGCCGCGCGCTTCATCCGCAGGGTGGGCTCGTGGAGGAGGCGGGAGACAATCGCCTTGGCCATCCTTGCGAGGCGTTTGCGGTCGGTCTCGCCGAGGTCTTCCCAGCGAGAGTCATTCTCCGCCAGCACGCGGCGCACCACCTCCTCGCCACGCTCGCGCAGAGCGACGATCGTCGGCACCACCTCCAGCGAGGCGAGCCAGCGCTCAAAGCGCTCCACCTCTGCCGCGATGATCAACTCGGCGCGTCTTGCCTCGGCCTGCCGGCCGCTCGCATTGCGCTCGACGATCTGCTGCACGTCGTCGATGTCGTGGAGGGTGACGCCGGCGACCTCGCGGCAGGCCGGCTCGATGTCGCGCGGCACGGCGATATCGACCAGCAGCAGCGGCCGGCCGGCGCGGCTGGCCATCACCTGGGCGATGTCGTCGCGCTCGACGATGTGGTGGGGCGAGTTGGTGGCCGAGACGACGATGTCGGCGGCCTCGAGCTGCTGCGGTAGCTCCTCGAAGCGGACGGCGCCGCCGCCGAAACGCTGGGCGAGGCCGATCGCGCGGTCATAGCGGCGGTTGGCGACAAAGACGGTGCTCACGCCACGCGCGAGGAGGGCACCGGCAACGAGCTCGGCGGTCTCCCCCGCGCCGATCACCAGGACGCGGCGATTGCCAAGGTCTCCGAGGGTGCGCTGCGCCAACTCGACCGCAACCGAGGAGATCGAGAGCCCTTTCTCGCTGATCCCGGTCTCCTCCCTCGCCCGGCCCCCGGTGGCGAGGGCGCCGCGGAAGAGGCGGTTGAGGATCGGACCGGTGCCTCCCTCGACCAGAGCCAGCTCGTAAGCGCGTTTGACCTGACCCTGGACCTCGGCCTCGCCGACGATCATCGAATCAAGCCCCGCCGTAACGCTGAAGAGGTGGCGCGCGGCGTCAGTCGAGCGCAGCGAGTAGAGGTGGCCGAGCAGCTCGGTGGGGCGAATCTCGGCTTGGCGGGTGAGGACACCCAGCGCCGTCGACTCTGCCTCGACCGGATCAGAGACGATCAGATACAGCTCGGTGCGGTTGCAGGTCGAGATCGCCGCCGCCTCGTGGATTCCGGCCGCGGCGGTCAGCTCGCGCAGCGCGCCGACCGCGCGCCCCTCGGTCAGCGAGAGCCGCTCGCGCAACTCAAGCGGAGCGGTCTTGTGTGAGACGCCCAGGGTCAGCAGCTCACTCATCGGGCGCGCCTCCCCGGCTTCCCTGCGAGGCCAACGAATCAGATACGGATGGCTCCTCACTGCGGTCTTGAGCGGCGGCCTGCTCGCCGCCAGGCTGGCTCTCGGCAAACAGCGCCAGCTCGCGCAGCTCCCGCTCGATCCGCTGCAGCTTCGCCGCCATGATCGCTACGTAGACGACGATCAGGACGAGGAATGCGATGTAGGCGGCAGCGACGTACTTGCCTGCTTCACCGAGGGGGAGGGCGGGCACTCAGTGCACCTCCGGCGCGACCCGTGACCTGCTGGCGGGGGCTGGCGCGTCCAGGGCGCGGCGCAGCCGCTTAACCTGTCCCGAAGCGCTCTTCGCGGTCAGCTCGAACTTGACCAGTGTGGTCCAGAGCAAGACGATCGCGGCGAGGCAGACGAGGAAGGTGAACAGCATCGAGTTGGGCAGTCCGCCGTTGGCGGTGGCGAAGACACGCGGGTGAACGAGGCTCGGCGTCAGCCGCACGGCGAGGAAGTTGAGCGGCACGAAGGCACCCGCGATAACCGCGAAGACCGAGGCATAGCGGGCCTGGCGCTCGGGATCCTCGATCGCGTAGCGGAACGGGTAGTAGGTCGCGTAAAGGAGGAAGACGATTAGAAAGCTGACCAGGGTCGGCTCTTCCCAGACCCACCAGTGCCCCCACGATGCCTTGGCCCAGATCGAGCCGGTGATCAGTACCGCGACGGCGAAGATCACCGAGATGTGGATCGAGACGTAGGAGTAGGCATCCCAGCGGCGCTCGCCGCTGCGCAGGTGGGCGATCGCGAAGAGGCCGGCGACGATGAAGCCGGCGAGCGCCGTCATCGCGAGCGGCACGTGCAGGTAGAAGATCTTTTGGATGAAGCCCTGATTGGCGTCAAGCGGTGCGTAAAAGAAGACCAGACACAACCCTGCGGCGAGGGTGACCACGGTCGCGATCGAGAGGGCTCTCAGTCCTTTGCCGTACATGTCCGGGGTGGGCGCAGCGCGCGCCGCTCAGTCCTCCAGGAGGAAGTCGAACACCGCGTATCCGACCAGGAGGAAGATCAGATCGTATAGCCCGAGGATCGCAAGCCAGGTGCCGAAACGGTGGTAGAGGGGTCCTCCGGCCGCCATCAGCGGCTCGGTGGCGCCGGTGGCGGCGATCATCAACGGCACGACCAGGGGCAGAAGGAGGAGCGGAACAAGCAGATCGCGGGCGCGAGAGTTGACCGCCATCGAGGAGATCAGGGTGCCGGTCGCTGCGAGGCCGAGGTCGGCGAGCACGAGGACCGCGGCGAGCGGCGCCAGCGCGGCGGGGGATCGGAGGAAGAAGAGGGCAAAGATCGGGATTGCGATCAGCTCGAGGAGAAGCAGATAGATGAGCAGCGCCGTGGCCTTGGCGGCAAAGAGGGCGGTGCGGTCGATCGGCGCGAGGCGGATCGCGTCGAAGCCGCCCTCCTCGCGCTCAGCGACAAAGAGGCGGCTGATGCCGAGCACGGCGGCGAACAGCAGCGTCATCCAAAGGACGCCGGCTGCGAGGCTGCCGGAGAGGCTGGTGCGGTCGAGCCCGAAGCGGAAGATGACGAAGGTGGTGATGGCGAACAGCGCCATTGTCGGCACCGACTGCAGGGTGCGCAGCTCGGAGCGCAGATCCTTGGCAAGGATCGCCGCGAAGGCGGTGCGCGAGGTGGTCAAGGGTCACCCAGGGTCAGGGCGCCGTCGACTTCGGGTAGCACCCGCTCGGGGTCGTGTGTGACGAGGACTCGGGTCCGCCCCACGCCGGGCCCGATCAGCGCCCGGACCGACCCGCGGCCCTCAGCGTCGAGGTTGGAGTCAGGCTCATCGAGGAGCAGCAACTCAGGCTCATGCAGGACGCAGCGGCAGATCGCGAGGCGTTGGCGCATCCCGGCCGAGAGCGTCGCAACGCGCTCCTCGGCGCGCTCGGCCATGCCCACCGCCTCGAGAAGCTCGGCGATCCGCGCCTCTGCGCCCGCGTGCTGGATCCCATGCAGCCTGGCGTGGAAACGGAGGTTCTCGCGCCCAGTCAGGTCACGGTAAAGCAGCGGCTCGTGCCCGAGAAAGCCGACCCGCCCACGCAGTTTCCATGCCTCTGCTGGCAGCGAGCAGCCCAGCACCCTCACCTCCCCGGAGCTCGGGCGCAGCAGGGTGGCGAGGATGCGCAGCAGCGTTGTCTTCCCCGCGCCGTTGGGACCGAGCACGGCCAGCGACTCGCCTTGGCCCAGCTCGAACCCGACCCCAGCGAGCGCGATGCTCTCGCCGTAGTCCCGCCGCAGCGCCGCTACCGCGACGGCCGGATTGCTCAACGCCGCTTGCGAAGCGTGCGGGCGCCGACCTCGAGCAGTGGTCTGGCGCCCTGGCGGAGCGCCTGGGTGCGGGTCGCCCCCCTGCCGTAGAGCAGCTTCGCCGAGGCGCGCACCGCTTCGCCGAGGGTGCGGTCATAGGGGTGCCACCAAAAGTCGCGGGTGAGACCCGGCTCCCAGGCGTTCAGCTTGATGTTGACGCACTCATAAAAGCCAAATTTGGAGTGTGAACGCCCGAGCCCTGAGTCCTTGACCCCACCCCAGGAGCATTGGCAGGCGCCGTGGCTGAAGGAGTGGTCGTTGACCCAGACCATCCCCGACTGGATGCGGCGGGCGATCCGCTCGCCCTTGCGGCGGTCCTTCGTCCAGACGGAGGCGCCGAGGCCGAACTCGGAGTCGTTTGCGAGGTCGATTGCTTCCTGCTCGCTCCCGACGACGAGGACCGGTAGGACCGGGCCGAAAATCTCCTCGCGCATGATCCGCATCTGGTGGGTGACGCCGGTGAGGACGGTGGGGGCGAGGAACCTGCCGCTGAGGCCGGGGACCTCGGTGGCGCCGCCGCAGAGCTTGGTTGCGCCGGCGCCGAGCGCGTCCTCGATCAGCTCGACAACGAGCTCATACTGCCCCTCGGAGCTCATCGGGCCGATCTCCGTCTCCCACTCGGCGGGATTGCCCAGGCGCAACCGCTTCGCCTCCTCCACGACGCCATCGAGGAAGCGATCGGCTACCTCGCGCATGACGTAGACGCGCTCGATCCCAGAGCAGGTCTGGCCGGCGTTGGCGAAGCCACCCCAGACCGCGCCGGCGATCGCCTTGTCGAGGTCGGCATCGGCGCAGACGATCATCGGGTCCTTGCCGCCCAGCTCAAGCACCGAGCCCTTGAGCCGCTGGGCGCAGACCTCGCCGACCTCGCGGCCGACCTCGACCGAACCGGTGAAGAAAATCTTGCCGACGCTGGATTTCGCCAACGCATCGCCGACTGCGCCGCCGCCGTGGATGACGCGGACCAGCCCCTCGGGCAGGCCGCCCTTCTCAAACACACGGCGGATTGCCTCACCGAGCAGCGGCGTGAGGCTGGCCGGCTTGAGCACTACGCCGTTGCCCGCCATCAGCGCGATCGCGACCTCGCCGAAGGGGATCGACCAGGGGTAATTCCAGGGCGCGATCACGCCGACGACCCCGATCGGCTCGTAGCTGAAGTGGGCTTTCTTGCTCAAGGTGAAGGCCTGGGTCATCGGCACCCGCTCGGCGGCGAGGATCTTCGGGCCGGCCTTGGCGCACCAGTGCAGGGCATCGACGGTCGGCAAAAGCTCCATCGTGTAGGCCTCGACCCGAGGCTTGCCCTGCTCGGCGACGAGCAGGGCGGCGATCTCATCAATCTCATCGAGGAGGGCGTCCGCGCTGCGACGCATGTAGCGGGCGCGGTCGGCAAGGCTCAGCTCCGCCCAGGCAGGCTGGATGCGCGCGACGTCATCGACAACAGCCTGGACCCCCTCAGGGGTGATCGTCGCGACCGATCCAACGAGCTCGCCGGTGGCAGGATTAAAGGACTCGAGTGTGGACTGGGCGGGGGGGGTCTGGGTTGCACTCTCCATGGCGGTGAGTGTAGGCGCTGCGAGGGGTTGACGGGGGAAAAGCGCAGCGCCCCAGGCCGCTGGAGTCCGGCGGCTCTGCGGCCGAGAACGACTCTGCTGCGCGACTTCGCTTGGCTTGCGCTGACTTCCCCTCCCACCCTCATACTCAGCCCAATGGAGGATCGCCTATTTCACCCCGGCGACGGCGAGGGCGGCCGGCCGGAGGTGCCCGCGTTTGATGCTCCCCTAGCGGTGAGGATGCGGCCGCGTAGCCTTGATGAGCTGGTCGGCCAGGAGCACCTGCTCGGGCCGGGGTCGGCTCTGCGCAGATCGATTGAGAGCGGTCGCCCCCACAGCGCGATCCTCCATGGGCCGCCTGGTTCCGGGAAGACGACGCTCGCGCGGGTCGCCGCGGCCGCCGCGGCGGGCGCCTCAGAGGAGGAGTCGGCGGTCAACGCCGGGCGGGCTGAGATGCGGGCGGTGATCGAGCGGGCCCGGGGGCGACGGCAGACCGCCGGGCGAGCAACGGTCCTCTTCCTCGATGAGATCCACCGCTTCAACAAGGCCCAGCAGGATGCGCTGCTGGGGGCGGTAGAGGATGGGCTGCTGACGCTGATCGGGGCGACGACCGAGAACCCCTATTTTGAGGTCAACGCGGCCCTGCTCTCGCGCTGCCAGGTATATGAGCTGCGGCCGCTGGAGGGCGAGCAGATCCTCGAGCTACTGAGACGGGCGCTGCGCGACCCCGAGCGGGGGATCGCGAATCCGCCGCCGGTCACCGACTCGGTGCTCGAGCTGCTCGCCGCCCGCTCGGGCGGGGATGCCCGGGTCGCGCTCGCGGCCCTGGAGCGGGCGGCGGAGCGATCGGGGGCCGACCCGATTGAGGTGGCCACGATCGAGGATGCACTTCAGCGCAAGGCACTGGACTACGACCGCGACGGGGATCGCCACTATGACTTCATTTCCGCCTGGATCAAGTCGACGCGGGGCTCTGATGTCGACGCCTCCCTCTACTACCTGGCGGTGATGTTGGAGGGCGGCGAGGACCCGCGCGTGATCGCCCGCCGCATGGTCATCCTCGCCGCCGAGGACGTTGGCAACGCCGACCCACGGGCGCTGCTGATCGCCGATGCCGCGGCGCGGGCGGTGGACCGTGTGGGGCTGCCGGAGTGCGCGCTAAACCTGGCCCAGGCCGCCGTCTATCTGGCGCTGGCACCGAAGTCCAACGCTTCCTCCACGGGCCTCGCAGGGGCCCGCGCGGAGATCCGCGAGAACGGCGCCAAGGCACCGCCCGACTACCTCCGCGATGCCCACTACCGCGGTGCCGAGAGGCTCGGTCGCGGCGAGGGCTATCGCTACCCCCACGAGAACCCGGGCGCGCTCGGCGACCAGTGGATGCTGCCGGAGTCCCTGCGCGAGCGCCGCTTCTACAACCCCACCGACCGCGGGTTTGAGGCCGATCTGGGTCGGCGCCTGGAGCGCTTGCGAGAGATCTTCCGCGAGCTGTAATCCGCGGCGCAACTTCCCGCGGAGCACCGTGTTTCTAAGGCGGCTTTCCAAGCTAGAGCCAGGGAGAGCCGACACACCGGCCGGAGGCCTGGACTGGGGGCCTCCGGTCGGACTCTTCAAAACAGGGAGAGAGTCAGCGGCCGCGCCGGGAAGGGCGCGGCCGCCCGCGTCCGCGCCGCCGGCGTCTATCGTGGGGGCGATGAGCTCCGAGCACCCCCTCCGACTGGGCGGGATGGCCCTCCGCAACGGCCTGCTGATCCACGGGCCGACCCACTGGGCGGCCGCCGTGCGCGACCGCGACGGGGAGATCAAGCTAGCCTCCGAGCCCAAGCCGAGGCTGGCGCCAGGGCTTGCGGCGCGGGTGCCGGGGGTGCGGGGACCGCTCAAACTGGCCGAGGCGATGGCGGTTTTGCCGCTGGCCCGTCGCCGCCTCCCCGCGGCCCGGCTGCCGTTTGAGAATTGGCGGGTTGCGGCGGCGGTCGGCGTGACGCTGGGGGTGACGGCGCTAATTCGCCGGCGGCTGGCCGCCTCGGTCATGCGCGAGGGGCTCGTGCAGGCGATCGGCGCGGTGCCCGCGGTGGTGGCCCTGATGGACCGCAACCTCGCCGCCTACCACGGGGTCGAGCACAAGGCGATCGCCGCCTACGAGCGGGGGGTCGATGATCCGGCGGGGGTGCCGAAGGAGCACGATCGCTGCGGCTCGAACCTGATCGCGCCGATGATGCTGCTCTCGGCGGGAGGCACGCTGGTGTTGGAGCGGCTCGTCCAGAACCCGGGGCCGCTCCTCCGCGCCGGGGTGGGATTGGGTGGCGCCTCGATCGCCGTCGAGATGTTCGCCTGGAGTGACCGCCACCACGACAGCTTGCCCGCCCGCGCCTTTCACACCCCGGGACGGGAGATCCAGCGCCTGCTCGCGACCAAGGAGCCGACCGCCGAGCAGCTCGAGGTGGGGGTCGCGGCGCTGGCCGAGATCCTGCGGGCCGAGCAATAGACTGGCCCGCGGTGTTTGGAAGGATCGACCACATAGGCGTCGCCGTCGCGGACATCGAGGCTGGCATCGCGCTTTACCGGGACAGTTTCGAGATGGAGCTCGCCCACCGCGAAACCGTCGAGTCCCAGGGTGTGGAGGCTGTTTTGCTCACAGTCGGCGACGGGCACGTCGAGCTGCTGCGACCGCTCGGGCCCGAGACCGCGGTCGGCCGGTTCCTTGCCCGGCAGGGGCCAGGCCTGCACCACGTTGCCTATGCCGTGAAGGACATTGACGCGACCTTGGCGCGCGTCCTCGCCGCCGGAATCGAGGCGATCGACCCCGAGCCCCGCACCGGCATCCGCGACAGCCGGGTCGCCTTTCTGCACCCCCGCTCGACCGGTGGGGTGCTGACCGAGATCGTCGAATCGGCGGGGGGTCATTGATGGCGGGTGCGCAGCGGGTGGAGATCGGGTTCGAGGGCGGCCAGGTGATCTCGGCCCGCCTCGCCGACCCCGACCTGAAGGACTTGCGCAAGGCACTCGAGAAGGGCGGCTGGCACGACGTTCACACCGACGACGGCGTGCTCGCCCTCTATCTGGGTAAAGTCACCTTCATCCGGATTGAGTCTGGCGAGCACCGCGTCGGCTTCTGAGGAGCCTGTGGGCCAGCGCTTATCGAGGTCGGTGATCGCTGCCTTGCGAAGCGCGGCAGGACTTCCGCGCCCCCCGGCGAGAGGATCAAATCGCACTGCCCCCTTGCTGCCTGCCGGGCGCTCGGAGTGAGCGTCGCCTCCTCGGCCACCGACAGCAAGAGGGGATGAGGGCGAGAACGATCCTTGCGCTCGCCGGGACCGCGCTGGGCGCCGCGGCGCTCTGGTGGCGCCGAAACCCATCGGCGTGCCCCTACGGTCAGCGCTTCTGGGTCCAGGTACCGCACCCGATCATCAGCCGCGCCCGCCTGTACGGGGTCCTCGGCCCCGAGCCCGGCGAGCGCCTTCTGGAGATCGGGGTCGGTACCGGCTACTACAGCCTCCAGTTGGCCGAGTGGGTCGGCCCCGATGGGCGGCTGGAGCTCTTCGACCTCCAGCAGGAGTTCCTTGACCACACGATGCGTGCGGCCGCCGGGCGCGGCCTCGGCAACCTGATCCCCAGCCAGGGGGACGCCACGGCGCTTCCCTACGCGGAGGGCTCGATCGATGGCGTGATCCTGACCGCGGTGCTGGGCGAGATCCCCGACTCGCTCGCCGCCCTTCAGGAGATTCGCCGGGTCCTCAAACCCAGCGGGCGCCTCGTGGTCGGCGAGCTGTTCGGCGACCCCCACTTCACGACCTTTGCCAGCCTCAAGCGCAAGGCAGCAGCCGCCGGCTTCGCCGCGCCGATCCGCTCGGGCAACTGGTTCGGCTATTTCGCCCGCCTGGCGGGGGTCGAGGGGTAGGGTCGCCTCGGTGGCTACGCGAGTCCTGATTCTCGGTGCCGGGTTCGGCGGCCTCGAGCTGGCCACCTCGCTCTCGGAGGGGCTCGGCGACGAGGTCGAGGTGACCCTGATCGACAGGGCCGACGCGTTCGTGTTCGGCTTCTCGAAGCTCGACCTGATGTTCGGGCGGCAGACGCGCGGCGGCGGTCCGCCTGCCCTACCGCGAGATTCGCGCAAGCCCGGCGTGAGGTTCCTGCGGGAGACGATCGACCGCGATCGATCCCGACGGCGCGGCGGGTGACCACCGACGCCGGCGACCACGAGGCCGACGTCCTCGTCTTCGCGCTCGGCGCCGACTACGACCTGGACGCGACGCCGGGGCTCGGCCGAGGCGGGCAACGAGTTCTACTCGGTGCGCCGGCGCCGAGCGGCTGGCCGAGCGTGCTGCCCGACGTTCACGCGCGGGCGGGCGATCGTCGGCGTCTGCGGGGCGCCGTTCAAGTGCCCGCCGGCGCCGAGCGAGGCCGCCCTGCTGCTGCACGACTACCTCTCGCGAGCGCGGCATCCGCGACGACTGCCGAGATCTCGCTCGCGATCCCGCTGTCGAGACCCGGTGCCGCCCTCGCCGGAGACCTCGGAGGCGCTGCTGGCCGCCTTCGCCGAGCGCGGCATCGAGTTCGTCGCCGGGCGTGCGCGTCGCCTCGCTCGACCCGGCGCGCAGGGTCGCGCGTGCTCGACGACGGCGGCGAGCTGCCCTTCGACCTCTTCCTCGGCGTCCCCAAGCACCGAGCACCCGACGTCGTCATCGCGAGCGGGATGACGGAGGACGGCTACGTGCCGGTCGACTCGAGCGACGCTGGAGACGCGGTTCCCGGGCGTCTACGCGGTCGGCGACGTCGCCAGCGTCGGCGTGCCGAAGGCGGGCGTTTTCGCCGAGGGCGCCGCGCGGGTCGTCGCCGCGGCCCTGATCGCGCGCGTGCGGGGCGGGGAGCCGCCCGGAGGGCTACGACGGGCGCGGCTCCTGCTACGTCGAGTTCGGCGCCGGCCGGGTCGGCCGCGTCGACGTCGACTTCCTCTCGGGGCCGAAGCCGACCGGCACCTTCCAGGCGCCGTCCAGCCGCGCTCGTCGCCGAGAAGCAGCGAGTTCGGCGCGAGCCGCCGCGCCCGCTGGTTCGGGCGCTGAGCCGCGGTCGTTCAGGACCCCCCCAGGCTGGTCCACAGGCGGCGCTCGGCCTCGGCGGCACGGTGGGCTGCTTGGCCGACCTGCTGCCAGAGCGCCGCGTCGGCGCCCTCGCTCTCACTGGCGGCTCGAAAGGCCTCGGCCAGTTCCGTCCAGCGGGCGGCCGCCTTCACCGCGAGGGGGGCCTCGGGGCGACCAGCCTCTTCGAGAAAGCGCGAGTACATGAGTCGGAAGGCGCCGCCGCCGGTGCCACGACGCTCGATGACCTGGTATCCAAAGCGCGCACACCATCGCCAATCCTCGGCGACCTCGGGCCAGGAGCCGGCCTCGGCGGCCAAGCGGTCGACCGCGGGCAGGCCGGCGAACTCCCCGAAGCTCGGCTCAAGCATCTCCTTTGTGGCCCGTTCGATCGCGGCGGGGATGGCGGCTTGAAGAAGATCCGGGTCCACGGGGCCGGCGACGGTGAACATGTGTCCGGCAAGCGGGTAGGCGGGATGGGTGCCGTGGCGAGCCCTGGCGAGATTCTCCAGGGCGGTTGTCTGCAGCTCCGTAAAGCCGGTGTCGGAGAGGTGAGCGACCCCCTCGTCGTAGCCGGCGAGGACGACGGCGTGACCGGGGAAGTGGGCGGAGCTGCCGTAGTGGTCGAGGTAGAAAAGGTCGGTGAGCAGGAGCGCTGGCCTGCCGGCATCCACCGCTTCTCGGGCTGCCTCCCAGGCATCGGGGTCCCCTGCGGGGAAGGTGCGCATCTCCAGCGCGGCGCCGGTCAGGTCGCGGAAGTTCTCCTCCAGCCGAGCAGTGCGGCCGTTGAACCAGCGGCTGGGTGAGGCCTCGGTGAGGGCGACGTAATAAAAGCAGGGGCCGGCGCCCAGTCCGAACGCCATCTCCTCGCTGATCTCTGTCCCGTGATGGGAGAGGAGGTTGCGCAGCGCGGTCGATCCGCAATGGTTGCCGGGGGTGTGCCGGTAGTTGGGGACGGAGGGCATCGGCTGGATATTGACGGCGGCGAGGAGGCGGGGACGCCGGCGCCCGTATTCTGCTTGCGCCGATGGAGGATCTGGACCTCAGGGTACTGCGGTTGATGCGGACCAAGTGGCACACCCCGAGGGTGGAGAGGTCCGCCCAGGCACTCGGTCGGGCTGGGAACAATGCGCTGGTCTGGGTGGTGCTTGGGATCGTGCTTGCGCTGATCGATCCATCGCGGCGGGAAGCCTGGTTGATCTGCGCTTTGCTTGGGCCGGTTGCGATCTGTTTCAACTACGCGATCAAGCTTGTGGTCAAGCGGCCGCGGCCCGTCTTGGAGGGGCTGCCGCCGCTTGGCGGGGCTCCCAGCTCACTCAGCTTTCCGTCCGCACACGCGCTTTCCTCCTTTGCGGTGGCGACGGCGATGTTCCGGGTCGATCCCGCCACCGCGGGCGCGCTCGTGGTGGCTTTGGCACTCTCGCTGGGGCGACCCTATCTCGGGATGCACTACCCCTCCGACGTGCTGGCCGGGATTGTGCTGGGCGTCGGGCTCGGCCTGATCGTCCCCCTCTCCCTATGACAGCCGGCGGCGGCGCCCTATGAAAGTGGGAATCGTTGGGCTGCCCAACGCCGGCAAGTCGACTCTCTTCAACGCACTGACCAAGGGCGGAGCGCAGACGGGGGATTACCCGTTCACGACGATCGAGCCCAACGTGGCGATCGCTCGGGTGCCGGACGAGAGGCTGGAGCGGGTGGCCGAGACGGTGCGCAGCTCGGAGCTGGTCGCGGCGACGATCTGCTTCCACGACATCGCCGGACTGGTAGCGGGGGCCTCCGAAGGAGAGGGGCTCGGCAACCGGTTCCTCGCCTCGATCCGAGAGACCGATGCGATCTGCCACGTCGTGCGCTGCCACACCGACCCGGGAGTCCCGCACCCCGACGGGCGGGTTGACCCGATCGCTGATATCGAGACGATCGAGACCGAGCTCACGCTCGCTGATTATGAGCAGGTTGAGCGGCGCTTGGAACGGGTCGCCAAGCAGGCAAAGACCGGGGGTGGGGCAGCGGTTGCCGAGCGCGATTGGCTTGAGGCGGTGCACGAGGCGCTCGCAGCCGGTCGCCCGGCGCGCTCCGTTCCCGTTCGGGAGGCCGCTCCGGAGGCCTCCCGTCGGCTCCAGGCGCTGACCTCAAAGCCGATCCTCTACGTCGCCAACGTCGATGAGGGCGACGCCGAGGCGCCGCAGGCGGTACGCGCGCACGCGGCCGAGATTGGCGCCGGCGTCGTCGCGGTCAGCGCCCGGATCGAGGGGGAACTGGCCGAACTTGACCCAGCCGAGGCTGAGGAAATGCGGGCCTCCTACGGGGTAAAGGGCTCGGGACTGGCGCGGCTGGTCCGCTCCGCATATGAGCTGCTTGAGCTGATCACCTTCTTCACCGCCGGCGAGGACAAGGAGGCGGTGGCCCGCCCGCTACGACGCGGCGCCACGGCCTGGGAAGCGGCGGGCACGATCCACACCGAGATCCAGGATGCCTTCGTCAAAGCCGAGGTGGTTGGCTGGCAGGCGCTGGTCGAGTGCGGCGGCTACGCCGGCGCCCGGGAGCGAGGCTTGCTTCGCATCGAGGGCCGCGATTACGTCGTCCAAGACGGCGACGTGATCACGATTAAGGTCTGAGAATGGATCAGGGGGCCAGGTTCCCGCGAGTGCCGGCAAAGGCCGGTCACTATGAGAGCTTCTACCTCAAGGCCTGCCGGCCGGGCGGTGGGCAGGGTCTGTGGGTAAGGCACACGGTGCACAAGCGCCCCGGGGCGGAGCCGAGCGCCTCGATCTGGTTCACCCTCTTTGACCGCGAGGCGCAGAGTCCGCGGGCGACCAAGGTCACCGTTCCGGCTGCCGAGCTAGCGGCTCCGGCCAGCTCCTGGATCAAGGTCGGCGACGCCGAGATCGGGCCCGGCAGGGCTCGGGGCGCGGTCCGCACGGCTGCGCTCGCCGCCTCCTGGGACCTCACCTTCGCCGGCGAGGCGGGGCCCTGCAAGTACCTGCCGGCCGATTGGCTTTATCAGGCGCCCGTCCCCCGCACCAAGTTCATCGCCCCCTACCCAGACGCCAGATTCGACGGGCGCCTGGAGGTCGACGGCGAGCCGATCAACCTCGCCGGCTGGCCGGGCATGATCGGCCACAACTGGGGCAGCGAGCATGCCGAGCGCTGGGTCTGGCTGCAGGGCGGCGGCTTCGCCGCCGCGGCCGGTGCCTATTTCGATGCCGGCGCCGCGCGGGTCAAGCTCGGCCGATGGACGACGCCCTGGATTCCATCCGGGATGCTCTTCCTCGACGGCAGGGCCCACCGCCTGGGAGGCCTTGGCCAGATCCGCTCCACCTCGATCGGGGAGTCAGCGGTAGGCTGCGAGTTCACCCTCCCCGGCAAGGACGTGCTCCTCCGCGGCCGCGTCTCGGCTCCCCGCAAGGACTTCGTCGGTTGGATCTACGCAGACCCCCAAGGCCCCGAGCACAACACGATCAACTGCTCCGTCGCCGACCTCGAGTTGGCGATTGAGCGCCCCGGCGCGCCGCGCCGTCAGCTCTCCCTCCCCGCCGGCGCCGCCTACGAGCTCGGGATGAGGGAGACAGCCCCCGGGATTGCCCTGCAGCCCTACGCCGACGGTTGAACTCCCACCGATCCACCCAGCCCGCCCAGGTCAGAGGGGGTCGGGCGGCGATCGGGCGGCGGCCTGCTCTACCCTGGGCACTGAACTGTTGCCTTCCCCCCGTAGGGGAAGGAGATTGGAACGTGAGGAGGGACCCGGATGGCGACTCAGACCGTGGAAGCGGTCGATCACAAGCTGTTGGCGGCTGGGGAGTGGATGGAGAGCGGTGAGTGGGAGGAGGTGCGCAGCCCCTACGACGGAACCGTGGTCGGGCGGGTCGCGCAGGGCCAGGCCTCGACCGTCGACCGCGCCGTGCTGGCGGCCCAGGCGGCCTTCGAGTCCGCCGACTTTCCCCAGCACGAGCGCGCTGCGGCGCTCGATCGCGCCGCCGAGCTAGCCGCTGGGCGGGTCGAGGAGTTGGCGCTGGCGATTGCCGCCGAGGCGGGCAAGCCGCTGAAGACCGCCACGGTCGAGGCGCAGCGCTGCGTGGACACCCTGACCTTCTCCGCGGTCGAGGCGCGCAAGCTGACCGGCGCCACGGTGCCGATGGAGGCCTCGCCCGCCGGCGCCGGCAAGCTCGGGGTGATCTTGCGGGTCCCCTACGGCGTGGTCGGTGCGATCAGCCCCTTCAACTTCCCCCTCAACCTGGTCGCCCACAAGCTCGGCCCGGCGATCGCCGCCGGCAACGCGGTCGTCCTCAAGCCGGCTGGCCAGACGCCGATCTCGGCGCTGAAGCTCGCTGCGATCCTGGTCGAGGCCGGACTGCCTGAGGGCTGGCTCAGCGTCATCCCCGGCCCGGGCCGGGAGGTCGGCAACGCGATCGTCGAGCACGAGCTGACTCGGGCGATCACGTTCACCGGGTCCTCTGCCGTCGGCTGGGGCATCCGCAGCCGCGTCCCCCACAAGAAGGTGAACCTGGAGCTGGGCTCAAACGCGCCGCTGATCGTCAACGCCGACGGCGACTGGGAGCTGGCCGCCGACAAGGCGAAGCTGCATGCCTTCTCCCATGCCGGTCAGAGCTGCATCTCAATTCAGCGGGTGCTGGTTCACGATCAGGTTGCCGACGCCTTCACCGAGCGGCTCGTCGCCAACGCCGAGGCGCTACGGGTCGGCGACCCGCTTGACCCTGAGACCGACGTTGGCCCGCTGATCACCCCGACCGACCGCGACCGGGTCAAGGCGTGGGTCGACCAGGCGGTGGAGGCGGGCGCCGAGCTGCTGAGCGGTGGCGAGCTGGTTGACCAGGGTCGCTGTCTTGCCCCGACTCTGCTCGGGGCACCGCCCAAAGACGCCAAGGTCTGGTGCGAGGAGATCTTCGGCCCGGTGGCGACGATCGACCGCTTCGCGGACTTCGAGCAGGCGCTGGAGATGGCCAACGACTCGAAGTTTGGCCTCCAGGCGGGGGTCTTCACCCGCGACCTCGGCCGCGGCCTGCAGGCGGCTCGGGCACTTGAGTTCGGCGGCGTCCTGATCAACGAGGTCCCCACCTTCCGCGCCGACCAACAGCCCTACGGCGGCGTCAAGGACTCGGGCAACACCCGCGAGGGGCCGGCTTACTCAGTCCTGGAGCTCACCGAGGAGCGGTTCATCACCCTCCAGGGCTGACGCCCGGCCCGCCTACCCGTGGGGACGGGCCATCTTGCGGTAGTCGAGCGCCTCGTCGAGGACCGCCGGCTCGACGCCCTTCTCCCGGGCGACCTCGCGCAGCGAGCGGCCCGACGCGGCGGCCTCCTTGACGATCTCGGCGGCGCGGTCGTAGCCGATGTACGGGTTGAGCGCGGTCGCCGCGGCCAGCGTCAGCTCGGCGTAGCGCTCGCAGCTGCTGCGGTTCGCCTCGATCCCGGCGACGCACTTCTCGGCGAGCAGGCGCGAGGCGGTGGCGAGCAGCTTGATCGAGTCGAGCAGGTTGCGCGCGATCAGCGGCACGCAGCACGTTCAGCTCGAAGTGGCCCTGCATGCCGCCGACCGTGATCGCCGTGTCGTTGCCGATCACCTGCGCGGCGACCTGCGATCACGACCTCGGGGATCACCGGGTTGACCTTGCCGGGCATGATCGAGGAGCCCTTCTGCAGCTCGGGCAGGCGATCTCGGCGAGCCCGGCGCGCGGGCCCGAGCCCAGGCAGCGCAGGTCGTTGGCGATCTTCGTCAGCGAGACGGCGACGACCTTGAGCGCGCCCGATAGCCTCGACGAGGCGCGTCGCGGGCGGCCTGCGCCTCGAAGGGGTCGGCCGGCGCGGAGATCGTCAGGCCGCGTCTCGGCGGCGAGCTGCGCGCGCACGCTGCGCGGCGAACTCGGGGTGGGTGTTGAGCCCGGTGCCGACCGCGGTGCCGCCGAGCGGGATCTGGCCGAGCCGCGCGCAGGGTCGCCTCGACGCGCTGCGATGCCCTAGCCGCACCTGCGCCGCGTAGCCGCCGAACTCCTGGCCGAGCGTGACCGGCACGGCGTCCATCAGGTGGGTGCGGCCGGACTTGACGACGTCGTCGAACTCTGGCCGCCTTCTCCGCCGAGCGCCGCCTGCGAGCTCGCCCAGCGCCGGCAGCAGGTCGTCGGTCGACCTCGTCGAGCGCCGCGAGGTGGACGGCCGAGGGGAAGACGTCGTTGGAGGACTGGCCCATGTTGACGTCGTCGTTGGGGTGCACGCCCGGCGCCGGCGAGCGTTGGCGATCACCTCGTTGGCGTTCATGTTCGAGGAGGTGCCGGAGCCGGTCTGGAAGACGTCGATCGGGAACTGGTCGTCGTGCTCGCCCGCTGCGACCGCCGTCGCCGGCGGCCGCGATCCGCTCGGCCTTGTCGGCGTCGAGCAGCCCGAGCTCGGCGTTGGCCTCGCGCCGCGGCGCCCTTGATCCGGCCGAGCCAGCGGATCACCGGGACGGGAATCGGCTCGCCCGAGACCGGGAAGTTCTCGACCGCCTTGCTCGTCTCGCCGCCCCACAGTTGGTCACTCAATTGATTGCCTCCATCTAAATCGTCGTGCCCGCAGCGTATTCGGCCGCGGCTGGGATCGGTCGCCCGGATAGGGTTGGGCCGATGCCGACCGTCCGCGACGCCAGCTTCGACCTCTTCCGTGCGCAGGGGATGACGACGATGTTCGGCAACCCTGGCTCGACCGAGCTGCCGATGCTCGCCGAGTTCCCGGCGGATCTGCGCTACGTGCTCGGGCTGCAGGAGGCAGTTGTGGTCGGGATGGCCGACGGCTTCGCCCAGGCCTCCGGCCGCACCACCCTGGTCAACCTCCACACCGCGCCGGGGCTCGGCAACGCGATGGGGGCGATCTTCAACGCTCAGGCAAACCACTCCCCGCTGCTGATCAGCGCCGGCCAGCAGGCGCGAGCGCAGATCACCCTGCAGGCGAACCTGACCAACCGCGACGCGACGCGAATGCCGCACCCGCTCGTGAAGTGGTCCTACGAGCCGCCGCGCGCCCAGGACGTGCCGCTCGCCCTTGCCCGCGCCGCGCACCTCGCCTCGCTGCCGCCGCGCGGACCGGTCTTCGTCTCCGTACCGATGGACGACTGGTAGCAGAGGTCGCGGAGGCCGACGCTCGCGAGGCGATCGGGCGGACGGTCAACGGCCGCGCCGCCGCCGACCCCGAGGCGGTGCGCTCGCTTGCCGATCGCCTCGCTTCGGCGAGCAGCCCAGTCTTCATCGCCGGCCCCGACATCGACGCGAGCGGTGCGTGGAACGTCGCGGTCGCGCTCGCCGAGCGCCAACGCCTGCCGGTCTGGGCTTCGCCCGCCACCGGTGGCTTTCGGCTCGGCTTCCCCGAGAGCCATCCCAACTTCCGCGGCGTGCTGCCGCCGGCGATCGGTCCGGTCGCCCAGACCCTCGAGGGCCATGACCTGATCCTCGTCGCCGGCAGCTCGGTCTTTCCCTACTACCCGCACGTCCCCGGTCCGCTGCTGCCCAGGGGGCGGGGTTGGTGGCGATCACAAGCGACCCCGACGAGGCCGCCCGAGCGCCGATGGGCGACGCCCTGGTCGCCGACGTGAGCGCTCACCCTGGATGCGCTGCTGGAGTCCGGTCCCCCAGTCAAGCCGCCCCGCTCCAGAGCCCGACCAGGGGCCCCAGGAGACCCGCGCGGCCGACCCGCTCAACCCCTCGACCGATGCTCGGCGCTCGCCGAGGTCTTTCCCAAGACGGCATCGCGGTCGCTCGAGGCGCCCTCCAGCACGCTCGCCCTTCGCAACCAACTGCGGATCTCCCGGCCGGGCAGCTACTACTTCAGCGCCAGCGGCGGGCTCGGCTTCGGCATCGCCGCCGCCGTTGGCGTCCAGCTCGCCCAGACCGAACCGTCCGGTCGTATGCGTGCTCGGCGAGGGCTCGGCCCAGTACGCGATCACCGCGTTTTGGAGCGCCGTCGCGTACACGACGCCGGTCACCTTCCTTGTCGTGCGCAACGAGGAGTACATGATCCTCAAGTGGTTTGCCGAAGTCGAGCAGGTGAGCGGTGCGCCGGGTCTTGACCTGCCCGGGCTCGACGTCGCCGCGGTCGGCGGAGGCCTATGGGGTCCGGGCACAGGGGTGTCGGGCCGTGAGAGGTGCCGAGGCGCTGCGCGGGGCGCTCGCCGCCGTGACGGCCCGCGAGCTGGTCCAAGTCCCGGTGGCGCCCGGGGATGGGCTTGTTAATGAGGCGCTGAAGGCGCTGCTTGCCCGGAGCCGGACTCGCTGGTCCCGCCAGGCGTCGGAGCCGGCGGCCGACCGCGCGCCCGATGGGTCGCGCCGGGACGCCGGAGCCGCTGCGCGGGCGGCTGGTCAAGCGCCGCTCGGAGCCGACCAGGTCTCGGCACGCGCACTGCGATCTGGTCCGCTACGCCTCCGACGCCAGCCCCTACCGGCTGATCCCGCAGGCGGTCGTGATGGCCCACGACCGCGAGCGACGTCGCCAGGTCGCTCGCCTTCGCGCGCCGCCTCGGAGCCATGCCCGGTCGTGTTCCGCGCCGGGGGCACGAGCCTCAACGGCCAGTCGCAGACCGACGTCGATCCTGTCGACGTCCGCCACCACTGGCGGCGGCGTGGCATCGAGGATGCGGGGCGCGTGGCTCGGGTACAGCCGGGCACGCTCGGCCTCGCCAACCGGCTGCTCGCCCGCCACGGGCGCAAGCCTCGGGCCCGACCCGGCCAGCACCGAGATCGCCTGCGTCGGCGGCGTCGTCGCCAACAACTCGGGCGGGATGCGGTGCGGGGTCGCGCCACGATTCCTACCGACCGTGCGCTCGATGACGTTCGTGCTGGCCAACGGGGACGGTGATCGACACCGCCGCCCCCGAGCGCCGAGCGAGCGCTTCGCGGCAGGCCGCCCCGGAGCTGGCCGCGGGGCTGGTCGGCGATCCGCGACGAGATCCGGGCCGACGCCGAGCTGAGCGAGCGCGGATCGCGCCGCAAGTTCGAGATCAAGAACACGACCGGCTACCGGTCTGTGCGCGTTCCTCGACGCCGACACGCCGCTCGAGATCTTCCGGCGGCTTGTCGATCGGCTCGGAGGGCACGCTCGCGTTCTCGCCGAGGCCGTGTTCGAGACCGTTGCCGCTCGGCCGCCACACGACGCTCGCGCTGGTCGGCTTCGAGGATCTCGACAGCGCCGCGGCCGCCGTCGGCGAGCTGGTCGCGCGCCGGCGCGACCGCGACCGAGCTGATGGTCGCGCCGACCCTGATCGCCGCCGCCTACAACATGCCCGGCATGCCCGAGCGAGTGGAAGGAGCTCCCGCCGACGTCGGCGGCGCTGCTGGTCGAGTTCCGCGCCGAGAACCGACGAGGCGCTCGACGAGCCCGAGCGCAAGCGCGCTGGCAGATCCTCGCCGCGCACGAGCCGCTGCTCGGCCGAGCCGGCCTTCACCCGCGAGCCCGAGCGAGATCGAGATGCTGTGGCGGGTGCGGGAGGGGATGCACGGGCTGATGGCCGCGCTCGAGCCTCCGGCCGTGTCGCTGATCAGTCGAGGACATCTGCGTGCCGCCCGAGCGAGATCGCCGAGGCCGCCAAGGACCTCCAGGCGCTGCTCGGCAAGCACGGGTTCCTGCCCGGCGTCGCCGGCCATGCGTCGGCCGGGAACCTCCACTTCATGCTCACGCCCGAACTTCGCCGAGCAGGCCGACCTCGAGCGCTACGACGCGTTCATGCACGAGCCTGGTCGAGCTGATCGTCGACGAGTACGACGGCTCGCTGAAGGCCGAGCACGGGACCGGGGTCAACATGGCGCCGTTCGTCGAGCGCGAATGGGGCGCCAAGGCGACCGAGCTGATGTGGCGGGTCAAGCAGCTCGCCGACCCCGACGCGGATCCTCGGCCCGGGGATCGTGCTCAACCGCGACCCGCGGCGTCCACCTGCGCAACCTCAAGAGCATCGCCGGAGATCGAGGAGTCCGTGACCAAGTGCATCGAGTGCGGCTTCTGTGAGCCGGTCTGTCCGTCAGCGCAACCTGACCACGACGCCGCGCCAACGGATCGTGCTGCGACGCGAGATGGCGCGCCAGCCGAGCGGCTCGCCGGTGCTGTCGGGCGCTGCTGAACGAGTACGCGTACGACGGCGCTGGAGACATGCGCCGCCGACGGCTCGTGCGCAGCTCGCGTGTCCCGGTCGGCGATCGACACCGGCAAGCTCGTCAAGGAGCTGCGCAAAAAGCGCCACACCGAGCGGGCTGAAGCCCTGGCGCTCTTCGCCGCCAGGAGGTGGGGGGTCATCGAAGCCGGCTCGCGCGCCGCTCTGCTGCTCGGCGCTCCGCTCGCGCGAGGTACCCGTCGCGGCCGGGCGCTGCCGCCGCCGGCCCCCGCCCGCCCGCCCGCGACCTCACGCGCCGCCGCCGCCGCCGTCTATCTCCCCTCCTGCACCAACCGCATCTTCGGCCCCGCGAGAGGAGGTCGGGGGGTTGCCGAGGCGCTGGTCGAGGTCTCACGCCGAGCGGGGCTACCGCTCTGGATCCCCGACGAGGTGAAGGGCAGTTGCTGCGGTCTGCCGTGGAGCTCCAAGGGCTTTGCCAAGGCCCACCGGCACAAGGCAAATGAGATGGTCGCGGCGCTCTGGCGTTGGAGCGGGGAGGGCGAGCTGGCGGTGGTTATCGACGCATCTTCCTGCACGGACGCCCTCGCCGATCCGGGCGAGGCCGTCCTCAGCAAGGACAACGCCGAGCACCTCGCTCAGCTGGAGATCCTCGACTCGCTCGCCTGGGCGCACGAGCGCTTGCTGCCGCGGCTGGAGGTCCGCCGCAGGGTTGGCTGCATCGCGGTCCACCCGGCCTGTGCAGCCCGTCGCTTGGGTCTCCTCGCCCAGCTTGAGTCGCTTGCCGGCGCCCTCGCAGAGGAGGTCTACGTGCCAGCGTCGACGACATGTTGTGGCTTTGCTGGGGACCGCGGTATTACCCACCCAGAGCTGACCGCGGCGGCGACCCGCGAAGAGGCCGCCGAGCTGGCCGACCGCCGCTTTGACGCCTATATCTCCAGCAACCGTACCTGTGAGATCGGCCTCAGCCGCGCCACGGGCGCCCGCTATGAGTCCTTCTGCTTGCTGCTTGAGGAGCTAACGCGTGGCGGCTGAGACCGCGGCGGCGCCCTGGGGGTCGGCGTCGGCCTCGACCTCGCGCACCGTCGCCCGCATCGTCTCGTCGCGTTCCAGGCGGCGGTCGAGGAGCGGGTTGAGGACGCCCCGCAGGGCGGAGACATAGCGCCACCAGCGCGGCGCGAAGATCCGCGGCGCCCGTTCTTCGATGCCGCGGACAATTGCCATCCCCGCCTCGCTGGGCGGCAGCCGCTTGCGCAGGAAGCCGGGCAGGTTCTCCTGCATGCGCCCGGAGTGGGGGCGCTGGAAGGCGTCCTGGACCATCTTGGTGTCGATCCAGCCGAAGTAGGCGACGCTGGCGCTGGCCCCAAGCGGCGTCAGCTCCGCTCGCAGCGTGCGGCCCAGCGACTCGACCCCGGCCTTGGCAACCGCGTAGGGGCTGTTGAGCACGCCGTTGGCGAAGGCATAGACGGAGGAGGTGAGGACGATGTGGCCACGCCGCTCGACTATCTGCGGCAGCGCCGCCCGCACGGTGCGCCAGACACCGAGCAGGTCGACCTCAAAGACCCGCTCCCACTCCTCGGTCCCGATTCCGCGCACGGTCGCGACCGTCGGCTGTGCGATCCCCGCATTGGCGACGGCGATGTCGAGCCCACCGAATCGCTGTACGGTCTCAGCGACGGCGCGCATGATCGCCGCCTGGTCGGTGACGTCGGCGGCGAGGCCGATCGCCCGCGGGCCGATCCGCTCGGCCGCCTCCTGTGCCTGGTCGGCGTCGAGGTCGACGACGGCGACCGAGGCACCGTGCAGGTGGAGCTGGTGCGCTGTCTCGAAGCCGATCCCCCGCGCGGCGCCGGTCACCAGTGCAACCTTTCCGTTCAGGTCATATCGCGCCACGCGGCGCGCACACTACCCCCTCCTAGAATCACCTGCTCGCGCTGATGCCCGGCTTTCGCCCCGTAGACCCCAGACAGTCCTTCCCCGAGCTGGAGGAGCGAGTGTTGGCGCGCTGGCGCGAGAACGACGTCTTCCACCGCTCGCTCGCCAATCGCGCCGGGGCGGCGGTCTGGAGCTTTTACGAGGGCCCGCCCGACGGCCAACGGCCGGCCCGGGTCCCACCACGTCCTCTCCCGGGTCTTCAAGGACATCTACCCGCGTTACAAGACGATGCGCGGCTACCGCGTGCCGCGCAAGGCGGGCTGGGACTGCCACGGGCTGCCGGTCGAGCTGGAGGTCGAAAAGCAGCTCGGCATCGCCTCCAAGCAGGAGATCGAGGAGTACGGGATCGACCGTTTCAACGAGCGCTGCCGAGCCTCGGTCTTCGAGTACGTCGAGGAGTGGAACCGCCTGACCGAGCGGGTCGGATTCTGGATCGACCTCGATGATCCCTACGTCACCCTCGACAATGACTACATCGAGTCGGTCTGGTGGTCGCTGCGCAGGATCTGGGATGCCGGCCGCCTCTACAGCGCCACAAGGTCGTCCCCTACTGCCCGCGCTGCGGCACCGCGCTCTCCTCCCACGAGGTCGCGCTCGGCTACAGGGATGTCGTCGAGCCCTCTGTTTACCTCAAGATCCCACTCCTAGCCGCTGATCCCCCAACCAGCGCGGCAATCGATGCAGGTTCGGCCTCGCCGCGGCGCCGCGACCCGAGCGGGTCGACCGAGTACCTGCTGGTCTGGACGACGACCCCCTGGACATTGCCCGGCAACGTCGCGATCGCGGTGGCGCCGGAGGTCAGCTACGCGAAGGCGCGGGTCGGGGGGGAGACGTTGATCCTCGCCGAGCCGCTGGTGGAGAGGGTGCTCGGGGATGGGGTCAAGATCGCCGGTCGCCTGCTCGGGCGAGAGCTCGTCGGCCGATCCTATGAGGGTCCTCTTTTCGAGCTCTCCGATCGGACCCAGGGGGGCTATCGGGTGATCGCGGGTGAATTCGTCACCACCGAGGACGGCACCGGCCTGGTCCACATCGCCCCGGCCTTCGGCGAGGAGGACTTCGAGGTTGCGATCGCCAGCGGCATCTATGACCCCGCCGAGGGCCCCAATTCCCTCTATAACCCGGTGCGGCCCGACGGCACCTTCGACGATCGCGTCCGCGGCTTTGAGGGCCGCTTCGTCAAGGACCCCGCCCTGACCGCGGCGCTGATCGAGAACCTGCGCGAGCGTGGCCTGCTCTTTCGCGAGCAGGCATACGAGCACTCCTACCCGCACTGCTGGCGATGCGGCACGCCGTTGATCTACTACGCGAGGTCGAGCTGGTACGTCCGAACCTCCGAGGTAAAAGGGCGCCTGCTCGCCAACAACGAGACGATTGGCTGGCACCCCGAGCACATCAAGCACGGCCGCTTTGGCAAATGGCTTGAGGGAAACGTCGACTGGGCGCTTTCGCGGGATCGCTACTGGGGGACGCCGCTGCCGGTCTGGCGTTGCACCGAGGGACGCTGCGGAGATCTCGATTGCTTTGGCTCAGTTGCCGAGCTGCGCGGGCGCGCTAGGGGCGAGGTTCCCGCCGACCTACACCGCCCCTACATCGATCGAGGTGATCGTCGACTGCGGGAAATGTGGCGGTGAGATGCGCCGCGTCGACGCGGTGATCGACACCTGGTACGACAGCGGCGCGATGCCCTTCGCCCAGTTCCACTACCCGTTCGAGGAGGAGGCGGAGTTCAAAGAGCGATTCCCCGCCGATTTCATCTGCGAGGCGATCGACCAGACCCGCGGCTGGTTCTACACCCTGCTCGCCGAGTCGACCCTCCTGTTCGACACCAGCAGCTACCGCAATTGCGTCTGTCTGGGCCTGATCCTCGACCCCGAGGGGCAGAAGATGTCAAAGAGCCGGGGTAACGTGGTCGAGCCCTGGGACGTGATCGACGCCCACGGAGCCGACGCCTTGCGCTGGTATTACCTGACCGCCCAGCAGCCCTGGTCGGGGTACCGATTCTCGGTCGAGACGGTGGGCGAATCGGTGCGCCAATTCCTCCTCACGTTGTGGAATACGTACTCGTTCTGGGTGCTCGTATGCCAACGCCGAGGGATTGGACCCCGTTGACTTTCCCAGCTCCACCCCGCCCGCCAACAACGATCTGGATCGTTGGGCGTTGTCGCGTCTGCAGGCGACCACCGCCACGGTCTGCGAGCGGATGGATGCCTTTGACTGCACCGCCGCCGGGCGGGCGATCGCCGAGTACGTGGAGGAGCTGTCGAATTGGTACGTGCGCCTCTCGCGCCGTCGCTTCTGGGTAGGCGACCGCGTCGCGTTTGCGACCCTCCGCCACTGCCTGCTGCAAACGGCCGCGCTGCTTGCACCCTTCATCCCGTTTCTTGCCGAGGAGATCCATCTCAATCTGGCGGGGGGCGAAGCCGGGGCGGCGGCCGATTCGGTTCACCTGCGCGAGTTCCCCGAGCCCGACCCCGCGCTGGCCGACAGCGAGCTGGAGGCGGCGATCGCGGCGGTCCGGCGCACCGTCGAGTTGGGCCGCGCCGCCCGCGCCCAGGCCAAGGTGAAGGTGCGCCAGCCGCTGCAACGCGCGGTGATCGTCGCAAGCGGGGCCGAGCGCGAGTCGATCGAATCCCAGGCCGAGCTCGTCATCGCCGAGCTGAACGTGAAGGAGCTTGATTTCGTCTCCGATGAGGTCGACCTGCTCAGCTACGCGGTCAAGCCCAACTACCGCGCTCTCGGCCCGCGTTTTGGCAAGCGGATGCCGCAGGTGGCGGCCGCGGTCGCGGCGCTTGACCCGGCGCAGGTGGCCAGGACGATCGCCGCCGGCGGCGAGGTGGGCATCGCCGTCGACGGCGACGAGCACGCCCTCGGCCCCGAGGAGATCACGCTCGCCCTCCAGCCTCGCGCGGGCTATGAGGTCGAGGCGGAGGCCGGCCACGCGGTTGCCCTCCAGCTCGAACTCGACGAGGAGCTGCGCCGCGAGGGTCTTGCGCGCGAGATCGTCCACGCTGTCCAGAACGCGCGCAAAGCGGCGGGCCTGGAGGTCACCGACCGGATCGAGTTGGCCCTCAGCGGGGACCCCGAGCTAATCGAGGCCGCCCGTGCCCACGAGCCTTATCTGGCCGGCGAGGTCCTGGCGAGACTCGCTCACCTACGGCAGCGCTGGTGGTGGCGCGAGCACCAAGGTCGATGGGCGCGAGCTCAGGATCTCGGTGAGCCGGGCTGAGCGGGGGCCTACCCAGGCGGCTCGCCGATGATGAAGTCCGCTTTCGAGGAGTCCGAGAACTTAACCCAACAGTGCTCGGGCGCGGCTCCGGCCACCTCGACCAGGGCCTCGCCGATGCGCTTTGCGACCTCGGCCTTCTGCTCGTCGGTGCGGCCCTCGAACCAGTGAACGTGGACGAACGGCATCGCTGAGGGCTCGCCCTAGGCGAGGGCCGGCTCGAGCTCGGCCTCAAGGCGCCGCTTGGGCATCGCCCCGACGACTTTCTTGGCGATCGCCCCGTCCTTGAAAAGGATCATGGTCGGGATCGAGAGGACTTCGTACTGGGCCGCGGTTTGCTGGTTCTCGTCGACGTTGAGGCTGAGGATTTTCAGGTCCTCGCGCTCGCCCTCGATCTCCTCGAGGACCGGGTGGACGACGCGGCAGGGGCCGCACCAGGGGGCCCAGAAATCGACGAGGACGGGGCCCTCGGCCTCCAGAACCTCAGACTTGAAGGTTGGCGTCTGTCACGTCGCGCAGTTTGCCTGTCACTGGAATCGCTCTCCCGGGTCTCGAAGTTCGGCGCTCTGGCACTCAATACTTCAGAAAGTATAGCGCTATACGGCTGAGCCCAGATTTGCCTAATCCGCGGACGCCCTAACGATGTTCGATGGTGATGACCCCGGCGTTGGGCCGGCGTTCGGGGAAATCAATTCGCCCAGGAATGTGCAATACGCGGCAGTTCGGACCCTCGCGGCATTCTCGCAGAGACGGCGCCTGGGTCGCGCCAGGTTCTCGCCAGAGTTCAAGGCTGACGACGAGTGCAACCACGACCAGCGCCAAGACGACCCTTGCGATGCCCAGATGCTGCCAGATTCAAACTGAAACCGCCGCCCACCACTTGGCTACTGACCCACCACCTTCTCGGTGGCAGCGCCCCGCTGCTTGCCCGGCCGTCTGCCGAAGCGCAGCATCGGCACGCGCCAGGCCGCCTCGACAACGATCGATCGGTCCATCTTCGAGGCACCGGCCCGGCGGTCGCGGAAGACGATCGGCACCTCGAGGACCCTGAACCCCTGCTGGATCACCCGGTAGGTCAACTCCACCTGGAATGCGTAGCCGTGCGGCCTGAATCGCTGTCGAGGTCGATCGCCTCCAGGACCTCGCGCCGGAAGCACTTGAAGCCGCCGGTCAGGTCGTGAACCTCGAGGCCGAGGACGAAGCGCGCGTAGGCGCTGCCGCCAGCGGCTGATCGCCCTGCGCAGCGCGCCCCATTCGGAGACGCCGCCGCCCGCCACATAGCGGGAGCCGATCACCAGGTCGGCGTCGCTCGGCCGCCTCCAGCAGGCGCGGCAGGTAGGCGGGGTCGTGGGAGAAGTCGGAGTCCATCTCCAGCACGAGGCCGGCGCCGCCGGCGAGGGCGCGGCGGAAGCCGGCGATGTAGGCGGGGCCGAGCCCTTCCTTGTTGCGGCGCGGTGCAGGACGCTGACCGTCTCGTGGCTCCTCGGCCAGGCGGTCGGCGATCTCGCCGGTGCCGTCGGGGGAGTTGTCATCGACGATCAGGACATGGGCGCTGGCGGGGAGCTTGTCGCGGACGGCCGCGACGAACGCCGCGAGGTTCTCGGCCTCGTTATATGTGGGCAGAACCAACCAGGCTGGGCCGGTTGTGGTGGCGGAGGGGACCATAACCCCCGATGCTATTCGCCCACTCCCAAAGAGCGCATAAAGAGAGGGCCGCGCCGGCTGGCTAACTTGCAGGCGTGACCAATGCCGAGATCGCCGACGCCCTCGAAGAGCTGGGCGTGCTCTACGAGCTAGACGGCGCGGTCAAATACCGGGTGCTGGCCTACGGAGCGGCGGCGAAGGCGATCCGCGAGAGTCCGGTATCGGTGGCTGAGCTTGCCGCCGCCGGGCGGGCGACCGAGATCCCGGGGGTCGGCAAGACGCTGGCGGAGAAGATCGACGCGCTGCTGGAGACGGGTGAGATTCCGGCGGCGGGGAAGCTGAAGACGAAGTTCCCGCCGACGCTGATCGAGGTGACCCGGGTTCCCGGCCTCGGGGCGAAGACAGCGCGGCGGCTTTATGAGGAGCTCGGGGTCGCCTCCCTCGACGATCTCAGAGAGGCGGCGAGCGCGCACCGGATTCGCGAGCTGAAGGGTCTCGGCCCGAAGCTAGAGGAGAACGTGCTGGCGGCGCTGGAGCGCCTTGGGGAGCCCGGTGAGGGTCCCGGGCGGCTGCTGCTCTCCGCCGTGCGGCCGATCGCCGAGCAGTTGGCGGCGGCGCTGCGCGAACACCCCGCCGCCAAACGGGTCGAGGTGGCGGGATCGGTGCGCCGCTGGACGGAGACCTGCAAGGACATCGACTTGGTCGCAACCTCTGCGGAGCCGGCGGCGCTGGCCGCGCATCTCGCCGATCACCCGCTGATCGCGACGGCGGGAACCCCGGGGCCCAATGGCCTTCGCGCCGAGACCCACAACGGCGTCTCGGTCGACCTGCGGCTCGTCCCGCCCGCCGCCTTCGGCAACCTGCTCCAGCACTTCACCGGTTCCCAGGCCCACAATGTGCAGCTGCGCGAAGAGGCTCTCGGGCGCGGCTTCTCGGTCTCCGAGCACGGGATTGCAGACGCCCAGACCGGCAGGGTGGAGCTCTGTGAGAGCGAGGAGGGCGTGTATGAGAGCCTCGGCTACTCCTACATCGAGCCGGAGCTGCGCGAGGGGCGGGGAGAGCTGCGCGCTGCGCGCGAGGGAACACTGCCAGAGCTCGTCGCAGTCGAGGCGGTCCGCGGTGACCTGCACTCCCACACCACGCTCTCTGACGGTCGCAACACTCTGGCGGAGATGGCCGAGGCCGCGCGGGCCCGCGGCTATGCCTACCTGGCGATCACCGACCACTCCGCCAGTCATGGCTTCGGCGACCACGTCAGCGCGGAGCGCCTCTGGCGGCGGATCGAGGAGGTGCGTGCGTGGAACGAGGGCAAACGTGGCTTCCGCCTGCTGGCGGGCTCTGAGGTAAACATCGGTCTCGACGGAGAGCTTGACTACCCGGATGACCTTTTGGAAGCGCTCGATTGGGTGATCGCCAGCGTTCACACTTCCTTTGCGATCGACGAAAAGGCGATGACCGAGCGCATCCTGGTGGCGATCGACAATCCCCGCGTCCACTGCATCGGGCACCTGACCGGCCGCCTGATCGGGCGTCGGGAGCCCTACGGCATCGATCTCGAGGCGGTTCTCGAGGCGGCGGCCCGGGCCGGCACGATGCTGGAGATCAACGGCAATCCCAACCGGCGCGACCTCTCCGAGCAGCACGCGCGCCTCGCCGCAGACGCCGGCGTTTGGATCGTCCTCAACACCGACGCCCACGGAGTCGAGACCCTCGGCAACATCGCCTACGCGGTGGCCAGTGCCCGCCGCGCCTGGCTCAGCGCCGAGCAGGTCGCCAACACCCGCGGCTGGCAGGACTTCGCCAAGCTGATCAAGCGCTAGCGGCTCAGGCGTGCAGGCGGTCTGAGCGGAGTCCGGGGGTGCGAACGAGTTCGATTGGGCGCAGGGCAGAGCTGGGGACCACGTAGAACTTGATCCCGTCGCGGTGCTCGACGCCGAGGACGGCGGCCTCGCGGGTATGCCAGGCAAGGGAGACGAGCAGCGCGTAGCCGGCGCCGATCGCCGCCACACCGGGATAGAGGATGCCGAGGATTCCCGCGGCGAGGGCAGTCAGAGCGATCGGCCAGAGGCGGCCGATGGCGATTCGCGCCGGGGACTCGGAGGGAAGGCTGGTGGCGGTACGGGCTTCGGCGAGGGCGTCGCGGACGCCGGCTGCGGCGCGGGAAGGTCGGCCCAGGTAAAGGCCGACCGCGAGGGCGACCAGCCACCAGACGCCCGCCACCAGGATCGTCGTGGTGTCGCTTTCACGGTTGGCGGCAATCGCCGTTACCCCGGCAAGGGCGGTTGCCTCGGCGCCGGTCAGCAAAACCGTGATGCGAAGGAGGTCGGTGTAGGGCACTCCTACTCCTGCGCCAGACAGTCGAGGATCTCCAGCCAGCCAGCCGGGCCGTCGACGATCAGGTCGGCTTCTTCGGGCAGCTCCGGGGGGGCCTCTGAGGAGACGACGCCGACGCATACCGCCAGCTCGAGCTCCCCTTCCGCGCAGAGCTCGCGGAGGCGGCGGAAGGCGTCAAGGTCGGTGCGGTCATCACCGGCATAGGCGGCCCGGCTCGATTGCCTCGCCGGCAAGCAGGGCGGCGACTGCAGTGCCCTTGCCGCCGCCGCCGGCCGGGCGCAGCTCCAGCACCTTGCGGCCCCAGCGCGGCTCGAGGCCCGCCCGGCCGGCGGCGGCGGCGATCTCGTGGGCGCGGGCCTCGGCGCGGCGCTCGTCCGCGGCGCCGCGCCAGTGCAATGCCTGAATTGGCCCCTTGTCCTCCGTCCGCAACCCGACGGAGCCAAGCTCTCGCTGGTCGAGGCCGGCGGCAAACGCCGCCGCGTCCCCCTCGCGCCCCTGCAGCGAGGGATCGGGCCGCGGCGCCTCCTCGCCGGGGAGCAGGAGCTCAAGACCGTGGTTGCCGGAGTAGGCGATCCCCGCGAGGCCGACCAGGCGCCGCGCCTCCGCCGCGCGGCGCCCGGAAACGCAGCCGATCAGGCCAAAGCGTCTGCTCAGCGCGGCGAGCGTTTGCCGCGCCGGCGCCGCCAGGACGGCCTGCTCGGGACGCTCGACAATCGGCGCCAGGGTCCCGTCGACGTCGGTAAGGATCGCCGTCTGGGCGGGCCTCTCCCGGAGCTCTGTCGAGCAGCGCTCGGCGGGTGCTGGAGTCTGCGCTTAGAGATTCACGAGGCACGGCATCTAGTATCGCCGCACGATGCGGCCCCCGGCCCCGAGATGGCTTCGAGCCAAACGCTGAAGCTCGCCGCGATCGGCACCGCGGCCGGGATCTTCAGCGGCCTCTTCGGGGTCGGCGGCGGCACGATCATCGTCCCCTTGCTGATCTTCTGGTTTGGCTACGGAGAGCGGCTCGCGACCGGAACCAGCCTGACGGCGATCGTCCTCATCGGTGCTCTGGGCGCCCTCGCTCAAGGGGGCATCTACGGCAACGTTCATGTGCTCACTGGCCTGCTGCTTGCGATCCCGGCGGTCCTTGGTGTCGTGATCGGAACGGCGATCCAGCAGCGCATCCCACAGCGCACCGTCTCGCTGCTCTTCGCGGCGCTGTTGGTCGCGATCGCGATCGAGCTGGTCTTGCAGTGAGGGGGCTCGGGTGAACGAGGTCCTGGCGGCGCTGATCGCGCTCGCCGGAGGGCTCTCCGGAGGGCTGGTCGGGATCGGCGGGGGCATCCTCTTCGTGCCGGCACTGACGATCTTCCTCGGCCTCTCCCAGGTCCAGGCGGAGTCGACCTCGCTGCTGATGATCGTCATCGTCGCGCTGGTCGGTGCGATCCGCCAGAACGCCTACGGTAACGTCAACATCCGCAACGCGATCGTGATCGGCGTTCTTTCCCCGCTCGGTGTTCTGATCGGGGTCGACATCGCAAACCACGTCCCCGAGCGCGTCCTCCAACTCTCCTTCGCCGCGCTGGCGCTATTCATGGCCATCCAGCTAGTCCGCCGCGCGCTGCGGGCAAACGCTTAGTCCCTCGCGCGCTGCGGGCGTCCATCTCAGGTCAGGGCGGCTCGCCGGTGGGGCCTCGGTAGTCTCAAATGGTGGATTCTTTGACCTGGGAAGTCGATGTCCCACAACTCCGCGCCCCGATCCTCGTTTGCGCCTTTCGCGGCTGGAACGACGCCGCCGCGGCCGCCTCGACCGCGCTGGAGACGGTGGTCGGGTCCCTCGACGCCGAACTGATCGCCCGGGTAGACCCCGAGGAGTTCTTCGACTTCCAGTCGACACGACCGACGATCACCCTGACCGACGGCCAGGCGCGCCGGATCGACTGGCCTGAGAACAACTTGATCGCCGCCCGCGTCCCCGCCGCCGACCGCGATCTGGTTCTGCTCGACGGCACCGAGCCAAACCTGCGCTGGCGCACCTTCTCGGAAACGATCGCCACGGCCGCCGACGCGCTCGGGGTAGAGATGGTGATCACGATGGGGGCGCTGATCGCCGAGGTCTCCCACACCCTGCCGGTGCCGATCACCGGGCTTGCCTCCGACGAGGAGCTGGTGGAAGAGCTGGACCTGCAGCGCTCCAGCTACGAGGGCCCGACCGGGATCGTCGGCGTCGTCCACGACTGTTGCCGCCAGATCGGGATGAGCTCTGCCTCCCTCTGGGCGGCGGTGCCCCACTACGTGGCCGCCGTCCCCAATCCGAAGGCGGCCCTCGCCCTGCTGCGCCGCCTCGAAAGCCTGACCGGGATAGCGGTCGACGCCACCGAACTCGAGCAGGAGACCGCCAGCTATGAGGAGCAGATCGGCCGGGCCGTTGCCGCCAACCCCGAGATCGAGGAATTGGTCGAGCGCATCGAGGCCGAGCAAAACGAACAGCTGGGCAACAGCGAGGAACTGCCCTCGGCGGAGACGATCGCCAGGGAGTTCCAGCGCTTCCTCCGCCAACAGGGCGATTAGCTCTCCGCCGCGGGACAGATGAGCCGGTAATCGCACCACCCGCAGACGCTGGGCGAGGGTCGCGGCTCGAAGTCCTGGCCTAGCACCCCCTCACCAACCGCGATCACGATCCGCTCGACTCGCGCAGCGTCGTCGGGTTTGGCCGGCGCGGCCACCTTCTCGGCGTCGAGCACGTAGTAGTAGCTGCCGGCGGCGGCCTCGACCCCCCACGCCTCGCGGGCGGCGAGGCGGTAGAGGGCGAGCTGGAGGTCGCTCTCGAGGTCGGCCTCGGTCTTGCGTTCGCCGGTCTTGTAGTCGATTAGCTCGTAGTCGCCGCCCGGCAGGCGGTCGACCCGGTCGACCCGGCCGCGGACGTGGTGTTCGCCGATCTGGATGTCGAACTTGCGCTCTAGCCAGACGGGCTCCCCCTCGGCGGCGCGCTCCCGTTCCCAGTACAGGCGCATCGCCTCCCGGCCTCGCTCGCGGTACTGGAGCTCATCGTCGCTGTCGCCAAAGCCCGAGCGCCGCCAGCCTGCCTCAAAGAGACCGGTGAGGCGGCGCAGGCCGTCCTCGCCACCGCCCTCGTCCCGGTGAAAGCGCTCAAGGACATTGTGGATGAGGATGCCGAAGCGCTGATTGATCGTCGGCTCCTGCGGGATTCCGAAGACCCGCGCGAACTTGTACTTCAGCGGGCAGCTCAGGTAGAGGTCAAGGTCAGACGCCGAGAGGCTCAGCCGCTGGTCCCCGCGGCGCGGCAGGAAAGCCGCCAGCGAGGGCTCCTCGCGGGCGGCTATCAGTTCGCGCCGCCGCCCCCGATCGCGCTCGGAATCAAGCAGATAGGAGTCAAGAGGGGAGGCGTCGAGCTCGGACTGCTGCTCCGGTGTGGCGACCTGGCGCAGCAGTCCGTTGACCGCCTCGATCGCCTCCGCAGTGGCCTCATCTCCCGGCCGCTGACAGAGGGCGGCGAGTTTCAGCAGCTCAAGGTAGCGGGCGATCGCCCGGGTGACGTCGACGGCCGTGTCAAGACGTGGCTCCGAGAGCTCTCGCCCCGCCCGCCAGGAGGCCTCCAGCACCTCCTCGCGCAGCATCCGGTAGGTCGCGTGCAGGCCCTCGGCTGGACCAAAGAGCTCCTCCTCGTGGCTCTCCTCGCTTGCCCCAGCGCCGGCCCGAGTCTCCTCATAGAAGGCGCGAGGGCTGCCCGCCATCGCTCCTGACCCAGGAGAGGACGAGCCCGCTGCGGGCCGGGCTGCCGATCCGCCACCACTCCCCGTCCTGCTCGAGGCCGAGGGCGAAGACGTGGTCGAACTCCATTCCCTTGACAGCGCCCGGCCGCATCCCGAGCACTGCCCCCGGTGATGGCGGTTCCTCACCGCCGGCGGGCTCGACGCCGGCGTCGGCGACGGCGCTCAGGTAGCGGACGAACCCGCGGGTTGAGCCGTGCGGCTCGCGGCGTGCCCAGGCGGCCGCCAGCTCGGCCAGTCGCGAGAGCCCAAGCAGCCGCTCGGCTACCTCAGGCTGTGCGGCGAAGAGCCGCTGGCGCCGCAGCCCGACGCGCTCGATCAGCCGTCGAACGAAGACGTCGGCGCGGCGCTCCTCCATCGCCGCGTCGGCGGCGCGGTAGAGCTTGAGGAATGATTGGATCCGCTCCCGCGCCTCGGGCTGGATCTGGGGGCTGTCGAGGGCTGCCTCGCAGGCAGCGACCATGTCCAGCTTGCGCCGCCGCGAAATGGTCGTCAGCCGCGCCAGGTCACCGGCGCGCAGCTCCACCGGCGGCCGGGTCAGGGCACGGGCGGCGGCGGCGGAATCTTCGGGGTCGGCGAGCACCCGCAGCCAGGCGATCGCGTCGCGGACCTCGGGGCGCTGGAACAGGGCCGCGGGTCCGGAGAGGTGGAAGGGGATACCCCGCTCCTCCATCGCGGCCGCGATGTCACCGCCCTGGCGAACTGGGTCTTCGAGCAGAACGCAGATCTCTTCAGGACTCGTTCCGTTGGCGATCAGGTGCTCGGCCTCCCGCGCCAGCGCCTGAGCCTGCGCCCGCTCGTTGGCGCATTTCCAGAAGCGGACTTGGGGGTCGCGCAGCTGGCGCTCAAAGGAAAGGACCTCGGCGTTGGCGTGCACGGAGGAAGACCATCTGAGTAGGTCCGCGCGAGCGCCGCCGCCTGCTTGCACGGCGTAGAGATGATTCGGGGCCTCGCTGGCCAGCTCGGCGAGGATCGCCCGCTGGGCTTTGGTGGTCTCCTCCAGCTCGTCGACCATCAGGTAGGGGAAGCGGGAGGAGATCTCTTTGCGGAAGGCGGGTCGCTCCTTTAGGAGCTTGCTGAGGAGGAGGAAGACGTCGCCGCGGTCGATGCTGCCGGCGTCGGCGAGGATGCGATCGTGGGCGACGCAGAGCTCGGTGAGCTCTTGGTCTGAGGCCTCCGAGCCGGCCTTCATCGCGTCGATTCGCTTCAGTAGATGGGCAAGGAGTCCGGCTGGATTGCCGCGGATCTCATGGCCGCGCAGGGGCAGGTCGTCGATCCGGTCAAGGAGCATCGCCAGGCGCTCGGCCGGGCCGAGCACGTCGAAGAAGGGGTCGAGGCCAACCGCGGTGCAGCGCTCGCGAAGTAGCCGCTCGCAGGTCTCATCCCAGGTCCCGATCCACAACTCCCCATAGGACCCACTCAGCAGGTCCTCGGCACGCCAGCGCAGCCGCCGAGCGGTGGCGCGGGTTGAGGCAATGATCAGCACCCGCTCCGGCTCGATCCCCTCTGCTGCCAACCGCGCCAGGCGCCGCGCCAGAGCCTCGCTCTTGCCGGTCCCGGCTGCGCCCAGCACGACGAGCGGTCCGTCGCCGTGGCCGACCGCGCGCTCCTGTGCTTCGGCCAGGGCGAGCATGGTCCAACGCTACCGAGTGCGTGGCGTCCATAGGATGCCCTCGGTGGACGTTTTCTCCGCAGACTGGCTGGGAATCTGCCGCCGTTCCGTGGCCGCCCAGCAGGCGATCTTCGAGCAGGTGCCGAGCATCGCGGCGCGCACCGTCTATGAGGGGGTGGGGGAGGGCGGAGACCGCAGCTTGGCAATCGACCGCCGCTGCGAGGACGCGGTCTTCAGCGAGCTTGAGGTGCTGGCCGCGCAGGGGGCTTCCTTCGTCGCGATCTCCGAGGAGCGCGGCGAGGTGACATTTGGCTCGGGGCGGTCGGCCCGGGTCGTGATCGACCCGATCGACGGCTCTCTCAACGCCCGCCGTACGCTCCCCTCCCACAGCCTCAGCGTCGCGGTCGCATCGGGCCCCTCGATGGCCGACGTCGAGTTCGGCTATGTCTACGACTTCGGTGCCGGAGAGGAGTTCATCGCCTGGCGGGGTGGCGGCGCGAGGCTCGGCAGTGAGCCGATCACGGTTGCGGCCGAGGGCGGGGGGATGGAGCTGCTTGGGGTCGAGTCCGCCGAGCCGGAGGGCGTCCTGGCGGCGATCTCGGTCCTGGCGGGCAGGGTCTACCGCCTGCGGGTGATCGGCTCGATCGCGATCACAACCGCCTACGTCGGCGCCGGCCGACTCGACGCGATGCTGAGCCTGCGCGCATGCCGATCGGTCGATGCGGCGGCGGCGCAACTGATCGTCCGCGAGGCGGGCGGAGTCATCGCCTTCGGCGACCTCTCCCTAGAGCAGTCCGACCTCGGACTCGCGGCGCGCTACCCGATCGCTGCGGCGCTGGATGAGCAGAGCCTCGCGCTCCTGCGCAGCGCCCAGAACGAGTGAGCGGCCGCTTGGTCAGCGGACTGTAACCGCCGCCCGGCTGCGGGGTTAGAACGTGTGTTCGTAAAGAACATATGTTCGCTAGACTCGCGGACGCCAGGCAGGACATCCGACGATCGAAGGGACTTGACTTCATGGCAACGCAGACAAGCAACGGGAAATCCGCCAAGACCAAAGCCAAGGGTGATGCCGCCAACGGCAAGCTCAACGAGAGCGCCAAATCCACCGGCCCAAGCGCCAAAGTCGCGAGCGCGGAGAAGAGCCCGGTTCAATCCGTCGCCGAGACCGCGCTCGACCTTCCGGTCGGCGCCGTCCTCAGCGTCAGCGACCGAATCTCTGACCTGGTCGAGCCCTGGACCGGGCGCGACGCGGCGGAGAGGCAGATCAAGGCCTACCGCACCCAGCTACGGCGCTCGCTGAAGCGGACCGAACGCCGCGGCGCTACCGCCCGCCGCAAAGCGACCGCGGAAGCCCGGAAGACCCGGGCCCGGGTCGAGCGCGAGGCCCGCAGGCGCCAGCGCACCGTCGAGTCAACGCTGAGGCGCAACCGCACCGAGTTAGAGCAAAGGGTGCGCAAGACGATCGATCAGCAGAGCAGCCGTGCCCAGGATTTGGTCGACCAGGTCACCGATCAACTGTCCGCTCTCCGCTAGCGGCGTTTCGTCGAGCACCCGCCCACCGCGACCGGCTTTGAGCCTGGCTCAAACGGCCGCTCGCTCCGGTGCGCTGCCAGAAAGCGCTGTCAAAGTCGCGGGTCTCGTGTGGGCGCCCTGGCCGCTGCGGCTGGGGTCGCTTCCCCTCGGCGAGCCGATCTGGCCAGCTGATCGCGGCGCTCGGCGCAATCAGCGGCGTCGCGGGCTGCGTTCTCTGGGCGTCTTCTGGTGTTGAGAATGTGGAAATTGGCTGAAATCGGCCCTGCGACGCCCTGGCTCTAACCCAGGTAGCATCGTCAGGATGAGCACCTGCGTAGTGACGGGAGGCGCCGGCTTTCTCGGCTCCCACCTATGCGAGTATCTGCTCGACAAGGGCCACCGGGTCATCTGCCTCGACAACCTCGACACCGGCTCGCTGCAGAACATCGAGCACCTGCGCGAGCGAGCGCTTCGAGTTTCGCAACGTCGATATCGTCGATCACGTCGACGTCGCCGAGGCGGTCGACTTCGTCTTTCACCTCGCCAGCCCGGCGAGCCCGATCGACTACCTGCGCCTGCCGCTGCATACGCTCAAGGTCGGCTCCTACGGCACCCACCACGCGCTCGGCCTGGCCAAGTTCAAGCGCGCCCGCTTTCTGCTGGCCTCGACCTCCGAGGTCTACGGCGACCCCCAGGTCCACCCCCAGCCCGAGGAGTACTGGGGCAACGTCAACCCGATCGGACCGCGCGGCGTCTACGACGAGTCGAAGCGCTACGCCGAGGCGCTGACCATGGCCTACCACCGCCAGCAGGGCGTCGACACCGCATCGCCCGCATCTTCAACACCTACGGCCCGCGCATGCGACCCAACGACGGGCGGGCGGTGCCCACCTTCGTGCGCCAGGCGCTGCAGGACAAGCCGCTCACCGTGTTCGGCGACGGCACCCAGACGCGCAGCTTCTGCTACGTCGACGACCTGATCCGCGGCATCGTCGCCCTCGCCGAGTCCGACGCGCACTCGCCGGTCAATATCGGCAACCCGGCCGAGTTCACCCTGCTTGAATTGGCAAAGGCGGTGGTCGAGGTAACGGAGTCCCGTTCGGAGATCATCTACGAGTCCCTGCCGGTCGATGACCCCCGCCAGCGCCGCCCCGACATCTCGCGAGCCCGAGACCTGCTCGATTGGGAGCCTCAGGTCCAGCTGCGCGAGGGTTTGCGAAAGACGATCGAAGAGACTGGCGTCGAGCGCCTGGTCGGTGCGCCCGAGTGAGACCCGCAGCCCCATTTCCCCGCTTCCGCCGTTCCCTTCCCCGGCTTTAGCGCGGAGGGGCAAGTGCAGGGGCGGCGCGATGGCCCCCCTTTGGTTCGAGCTCGGGCCTGTCTACTGCGTCTGCGCGGTGAAGGAGAAGGTCCCGAGCGCCTCGCCGCCGGCGAACCTTTCCTGCGGTCCGAATTCTTTTTCGAGTTCGTTGATGAACACCGCATTCAGGGTTTCCGCCGTCACCGCCTGCAGAGTGGCGGTTGCGTTCTGAACGCTCACCGTGAGAGCCGTCGGATCGGATGTGAAGGTTGCCCCGGTCAGGTTGATGTCAGCAATTGAGGTTCGCCCCAGATTGCCGAGGTTGGCTTTGGCGTTTTTTGGGTTTTCGATGACGATTTCAACCGAAGCTGTCTTGGTGACGAGGTCAACCCAGATGTTCCCCATGGTAAGGGTCGTCACGCTTTCCGGTTCGGACAGTTCAAGGTTCTGAACCAGCTTCAGGCCGCCGAGGGTCTGGAGAGTCCCGGCACCCGCCGTCGGCCCGATCGCCCCGCCGCCGATCGGGAAGGAAACCGTGGGTGCGGGAGGACCTGGGCTTGTGATTGCAGTCGGCGAGATCGGCGAGAGATTCACCGCAAATGGGTGTTCGCCGCCCAATTCCGGGCCGACGTTGCTCAGTTGTTTCAGGGCTTCCGAACTGAGGGCGAGGCTGGCGCTGCCCGTCGGCATGACCGCCACTTCCGATGGCTGGGTCGCGCTCGCTGAGGCAGCGAGGACCTGGTTGGTCTTGAAGGCGAACTTGCTCTTCTTGGCGCCGAAACCGAGTGACTTGTTCAGTTCCTTGGTGGCCTTGCTCGTCAGCTTGAGCTTGGCCACCTTGACGTTCGATCCAAAGCCTTCACGGGTGACGGAGGGCGCGGCGAGTGAGGCAATTGCAAGGCTCTTGCTTCCCAGCTTACCCAAGAGCGACTTGCTCGCCGTGTCGAGCACGAGGTTCTTGAGGACGACGCTCTTTTTGCCCGCTATCAGCTTCAGCCCGCCGCTGTTGTTGAGCGTTCCCTGACCCGAGGTCGGGTCCATCTGGGAGCCGCTGGCAAGGACGGGGAACCTCGCCGCCCTGCCTTTCAGCGTCGCGGGGCTCACCTTGACGAGCTTTGCCTTGTTCTTCTTCAGCGTATTCGTGAAGCCCTTGTTGAGGGTCAGCGTCGTGGTGCCGCTGGCCACAGGGTTCGGAGAGGCCGAGGCAAACGGCGCGAAGGCCGCCAGCGCGAACAGCGCAGCGGCCAGCGTGCCCACCGTCGGCAGCATCGCCCCCCGGCCCGTTCGCGGCTCGGTTACATCGGTCATTCGATCCTCCGTTGCTGCCGCCCCCTGCCCCCGAGTGGCGACTTACGGCACCTTGATTGCGGCCGAGGTTATTCCCGGCTCTGATCAAAACCCTTCAGCCGGCGCTTTGTTCCGGTTCAATATCCTCCGCCGCGATGTCCGGCAAGGCCGACGAGACTCCCGGGGAGGACCTGCCCCGCACGATCGCCCCGGTGGTCGGGCCAGATGACCCGCGGGTCTTCACCGACTCAGGGATTGAGATCCAACGCCTCTACGCCGAGGAGGACGTCGCTCCCGGCCTAAAGCAGCGCCTCGGTATTCCCGGTTCGCCGCCATTTACCCGGGGGATCCACGAGGGGATGTACCGCGAGCGGCTGTGGACGATGCGCCAGTACGCCGGCTTTGCCACCCCCGAGGACACCAACGAGCGCTACCGCTACCTGATCGAGCACGGCTCCACCGGCCTCTCGATGGCCTTCGACCTCCCGACCCAGCTCGGTCGCGACTCCGACGACCCGCTCTGTGAGGGCGAGGTAGGCCGCACCGGGGTACCGATCGACACGATCGAGGACATGCGGATCTGCTTCGAGGAGATTCCCCTCGACGGTGTCTCTACCTCGATGACGATCAACGCACCAGCGGCGATCCTCTTGCTGCTCTATGAGCTTGTCGGCGAGGAGCAGGGCGTCTCCTCCGAGAAGCTGCGCGGCACCGTCCAAAACGACGTGCTTAAGGAGTACATGGCGCGCGGCAACTACATCTATCCGCCCGCGCCGACGATGCGCCTAACCACTGACATCTTCGAGTACTGCCGCGAGCGAGTGCCAAAGTGGAACACGATCTCGATCTCCGGGTACCACATCCGCGAGAAGGGCTGCTCGGCAGTGCAGGAGGTTGCGTTCACGCTCTCCAACGCGATCGCCTACGTCGAGGCAGCGCTGGAACGCGGCCTTCAGATTGACGAGTTCGCCCCCCGCCTCGCCTTCTTTTTCAACTGTCACAACAACGTCTTCCAGGAGATCGCCAAGTTCCGTGCGGTGCGGCGGATGTGGGCGAAAATCATCGCCGAGCGGTTCAACGCGCAGGACCCCAACTCGATGAAGATTCGCTTCCACACCCAGACCGGGGGGGTGACGCTGCAGGCCCAACAGCCGGAGGTGAACATCATCCGGGTCGCCCTCCAGGGCTTTGCCGCGGTTAGTGGCGGCACCCAGTCACTGCACACCAACGGCTTTGACGAGGCACTCGCCCTGCCGACCGAGCGCTCTGCGCGGATCGCCCTGCGCACCCAGCAGGTCCTCGCCTATGAGTCCGGCGTCGCCGACACCGTCGATCCCTTCGCCGGCTCCTATTTCGTCGAGTCACTCACCGACGAGATCGAGGCACGCGCCTGGGAGCTGATGGGCAAGGTCGAAGAGCTGGGCGGCTCCGTCGAGGCGCTGGAGTTCATGCAGCGCGAGATCGAGGAGTCAGCCCACTCATACCACGAGCGCTATCGGTCAGGCCAAGACATCGTCGTCGGCGTCAACAAATTCGTCACAGAGCAGGTCGAGGACGTCGACATCCTCCGCGTTGACCCCGAGTCCGAGCAGCGCCAGCTCGAGCGCCTGAAGGCCTTCAAGGATCGCCGCGACCAGGAGGCCGTCGATCGCCACCTAGACGCCCTGCGCGAGGTCGCCCGCGGCGAGGGCAACCTGCTGCACCCGATCCGCGCCGCCCTCGCCGCCGGGGCCTCGATCGGCGAGGTATGCGGCGCGATGCGTGACGTATTTGGTGTGTACAAAGGAGGAGCTTTCTTTTAGACCGCGAAAGCCGCCCTGATGATCGAGGTCTCGCGGACGTTGATGAAGTCCGAGCCCGAGCTGGTCGAGCTCGTCACGGCGGTGCAAGGTGTCGAGGTGACGATGGCCGAGAAGGGCTTTGGGACGCGGGTGGCGATCCGGGCTCGCGAGGATTCGGGCCTCGGGGCGGCCGACCTGGAAGGAATTTTGGACCGGCTGGCCGAGCCGCAAAAGCAGCCGTTCTCGTCATAGACTGCGGCGCTCCCGATGCGTGAGCGCAACCCCGTGACCCATGAGGAGAAGCTCGCCTACCTGCGCGAGCTGCGCGAGCAGGCGATCCACTCCGCCTCCGAGGAGGCGGTGGACAAGCAGCACGCTAAGGGGAAGCTGACCGCTCGTGAGCGGGTCGAGAAGCTGCTTGACCCTGGGTCCTTCGAGGAGCTGGACACCTTCGTTCGCCACCGAACCTATGACTTCGAAATGCAAAAGAAACGGCCCTGGGGCGACGCCGTCGTCACCGGCCATGGCACGATCGAAGGCCGCACCGTCTTCGTTTTCTCTCAGGACTTCACGGTTTTCGGTGGCAGCCTTGGCGAGGCGATGGCCGAGAAGATGTGCAAGGTGATGGACCTCGCTGCCGAGGTCGGGGCGCCCGTGATCGGGATCAACGACTCCGGCGGAGCCCGCATCCAGGAGGGCGTCGTCTCGCTTGGGGCCTACGGCAACGTCTTTGTCCGCAACGTCAAGTGCTCCGGGGTGATCCCGCAGATCAGTCTGATCATGGGCCCTTGCGCTGGCGGCGCCGTCTACTCGCCGGCAATGACCGACTTCATCTTCATGGTCAAAGAGACCTCGCACATGTTCATCACCGGTCCCGAGGTGATCAAGACGGTGACCGGCGAGGAGGTTGAGTTCGAGGAGCTGGGCGGAGCGATGAGCCACAACACCAAGTCCGGCGTCGCGCACTTCGCCGCCGAGGATGAGGAGAGCTGCCTGGAGGACGCTCGCTACCTGCTCAGCTTCCTGCCATCAAACAACCTCGAGCCGCCCCCGCGCTTTGAGCCGGCCGAGGACCCAGAGCGCGAAGACCCCGAGCTCGACGCCCTCGTCCCCGACGATCCCTCCAAGCCCTATGACATGCGCGAGGTGATCACGCGAATCGTCGACGAGGGGCGAGTTCCTCGAGGTCCACGAGCACTTCGCCAAGAACATCGTCTGCGGGTTTTCGCGGCTGGACGGCTATCCGGTGGGGATCGTCGGCAACCAACCGGCGCACCTGGCCGGGGTGCTCGATATCGAGGCCTCAGAGAAGGCGGCGCGCTTTGTCCGCACCTGCGACGCCTTCAACGTACCGCTACTCACCTTCACCGACGTGCCCGGCTTCCTTCCGGGCACCGACCAGGAGTGGAACGGGATCATCCGCCACGGGGCGAAGCTGCTGTACGCCTTCACCGAGGCGACTGTGCCGAAGCTGACCGTCGTCACCCGCAAGGCCTACGGCGGCGCCTACGACGTGATGAACTCAAAGCACATGCTGGCCGACTACAACGTCGCCTGGCCGACCGCCGAGGTGGCGGTGATGGGGCCGGAGGGGGCGGTCAACATCATCTACCGCAAAGACATCGCCAGCTCACCGACGCCGGACGAGCGGCGCCAGAAGCTGATCGATGACTACAAAGCACATTTCGCCAACCCATACTCGGCGGCTGAACGCGGCTACATCGACGACGTGATCGAGCCGCGCCAGACCAGGCCGAAGCTGATTCGCGCCCTGCGAATGCTTCAGTCAAAGCGGGTTCCACAGCCAAAGCGAAAGCACGGGAACATTCCGCTGTAGGCGCATCGGCGGGGCAGCCGACTGGCGAGCGCCGCGATCTGACCGACTAGGAGCGTGGGGTCGCCCTCATCGCTTCGGACGCGAAGGTGAGGAGGCGGCGGATTTAGGGAATGGCCGTTGCCTCGGTCTCAACTCCGCCGCCCTCGATCCGGCTGCCGCGTCCGCCGCGGCCAGGGATGGGAGCACCCTCCTCGCTGGTGAGGCGGTGGGCGAGATAGACGGGGATGATCGAGATCAGGATCACCAGGACTGCGACGACGTTGACAATGGGAAGCTCGTTGGGTCGGAAGAGGTTGGAGAAGATCCAAATCGGCAGGGTTTGTTCGCCGGCGCCGATCGTGAACGTGGTGACGATGATCTCATCGAAGGAGAGCGCGAAAGCCAGCAGGGCGCCGGCGACCAGAGCGGTTTGCAGGCTGGGCAACGTGACGAGGCGGAAGGTCTGCCAGGTGTGGGCACCGAGATCGGCCGATGCCTCCTCAAATGAAGTCGACACCCGGCGCAGCCGGGCAACGACGTTGTTGTAGACGACAACGATGCAGAAGGTGGCGTGGCCGACGATCACGGTGAAGAGGCTGAGCGGTATGCCAAGCACCTGGGTAAAGGTGTCGCTCAGGGCGATCCCGGTGACGATCCCTGGTAGGGCGATCGGCAGGATGACCAGGAAGGAAATCGTCTCCCGCCCGAAGAAGCGGTGGCGCCCGACGGCGAGAGACGCGAGGGAACCCAGCACGATTGCGATCCCCGTGGCCACGACACCGGCCTTGATCGATGTGATGAATGCTTCGCGCGCAGCTTCGTTTTCGATCGCCTTCGGAAACCAATCGACGGTGTAGCCGGGAGGGGGCCACTTGAGGATGTCGCTGGAGTTGAAGGCGTAGATCACGATCACGATCAGTGGGATGTAGATGAAAGCGAGGCCCACTCCAACGCCGATCCGGAGCAGTGCGGTTGAACGTCGTGACAGTCGCATCGTCTAGATGTGCTCGAATGCGCCGAGACGGCGGGCGACGAGGAGGTAGGCGATCATCACGACGATGGGGACGATCGCGAGGGCGGAGGCGAGCGGCTGGTCGGTGGTGATGTTGTTGAAAATGACGGTGCCGATGAACTGGCTGTTAGACACGAGGCGCGGTGTGATGTAGTCGCCGAGGGTTAGGGCAAAGGTGAAGATCGAGCCAGCAACCACAGCCGGGAAGCAGAGCGGCAGGATGACCCGGCGGAAGGTGGTGAAAGGTGGGGCGCCGAGATCCTCGGAGGCGCTTATTAGCGAGTTCGGGATGCGCTCGAGCCCTGCGTAGATCGGCAGGATCATGTACGGCAGCCAGAGGTAGCTCATCACCAGCCAGACCGCGGTGTTGCCGTAACCGGGACCGTGCAGACCGAGGGGGGCGAGAGCCCAGTTGATCACCCCGTCGGCGGAGAGCATCGTCCGCCATGCGTAGACCTTGACCAGATAGCTGGACCAGAGCGGCAGGAGGACCGCGACGACCAGGATCGCCTTGCCGCGGCGGCTTGCCACCTTCGCCATATAGAAGGCGACCGGAAAAGCGAGGACGGCGTCGGTGAGGGTGACCAGCCCGGCAATCAAGATCGTTCGTTCGACGACATCGCGGTAGACGGGTTCGTTGACGAGAATCTTGAAGTTTTCGAGGCTGAGGTTGTGGACGATCTCGCCGCTGACCGGGTTGACGGTCCAGAAGGCGGCGACCAGCAAGACCGTGAGCGAGCCCAGATAGCCGATCACAAGCCAGCCGACCGGGCCGGCGAGTAGGACACTCACCTGGAGGCGACGACGGCCGTGGAAGAGGCCGGCGAGCCAATGGCCCACCGACCTCTTCGGCGCCGGTACAGTCGCCCCGCCCCCCTCCACTCAGCGCCTCCCCGGCGGGGTCACACCCGACAGCTCATCCTTTGATCGAGGTCCAAGCCTGGACCCAGTCGTTGTAGTTCTTGCAGTCGTTCTGCCCGTTTCCGCATTCGGAAACCGGGGTCTCCCAGTAATAGACGCGCTTCCAAAACGCCGGTTCTTCGGCGTGGTATTCGGCGCAGAAGTGCTTGTTCTTGGTGTGTTCACAGGCGAGGCTCTGCGCGGGCGCCTCACCGAAGAATTCCGCCACTTCGGCGTTCACTTTCGGTGAGACGATCCAGTTCATCCACATGTACATGCAGTTGGGATGTTTGGCTTCGGAGCTGATCATCCAGGTGTCAGACCATCCCGTCGCCCCCTCCTTTGGCAGGAAGCCCTGACTCGCGGGGCTGGCCGCTACCGACTGTCCTTCGCTTTTCAGTAGGAAATACTGGTACTGCCAGGTGGTGCCGACAACGTCGTCTCCGTTGGCGAAAGCGGAAGTCTGCTTGGTCGCGTCGGACCAGTATTCGCCGACATAAGGATGCTGTTCCTTGAGCAGGTTGACCGCCGCGTTGAACTGCTTTTCGTTCAGCTCGTAGGGGTTTTCAATCCCCAGGCCCGGGTCGTGCGCCTTCAGGTACACGGCCCCTTCGGCGATCGACATCGGATCGTCGTACTGGCTGATCTTGCCCTTGTACTTGGCCGCGACCTTCGGGTCGAGCGTCACGTTCCAAGAGGTCGGCGCGGGCTTAACGTCGTTGGGGTTCCACATCAGCAGGTTGGCCCCACGGCCGTGTGGGATCCCGTAGTGGACGCCTTTGAAGGTGTTGTAGGGCTGGTTCTTCAGGTCGGGGAAGATGGTCTTGTAGTTGGGAACGAGGCTGACGTTGACCGGCGCGACATTGCCTCCTTCGACCAGGCGCTCGGTGGCGTTGCCCGAGGCGGAGACCCCGTCGTACTGCCCGGTCCGCATCAGCTGGACCATTTCATCGGAGGTTCCGGCGACCTTGTCATTTACCTTGCAGCCGGTCTGCTTTTCGAACGGCTTGGTCCAGGCGGGTTCGACGTAGCCGGCCCAGGAGATCAGGTTGAGCTGCCCCTCTCCCTTGCCGACCTTGGTCAGCTCCTTAGCGGTGGTCGTACTGCTGCTAGAGCCACAGCCGGCCAGTAGCAGCATGAAGGCCAGCAGGCCGCCAACGATGAGCCAAGCTGTCCGTGCTGGGTGTGCGTCCTGACTCCTCACGGTGATTCCTCCTCTTTAGCCGATTGCCGGCGGATGGCGACCATGTGCTCCGGGCGCCAGCCGACCAGGACCTTTTTCCCCCTCTCGGAAGCCGCGTCGAGCGACGTGCTCTCCCGGTTTTGCTGTACGACTTGAAGTTCTCCCCCAGCATCCAGGGTGACGGTGTACCTCGTCACCATCCCAGCGTAGACAACGTCGTCGACCCGACCGCGCTCGACGTGGAGGCCGTCGAGTCTCGCCGTAGCGTCGACGAGCTGGATCTTCTCTGGGCGGATGGTGAAGCGGGACCCGTCGCGTTCGAGCAGGTTAGAGACGCCGACGAAGCCGGCGACGAACTCGTTGACCGGGTTCTCGTACAACTCGACCGGCGAGCTCACTTGCTCGATCCGCCCATCGCTGAATACCGCGATCCGGTCGCTCATCGTCAGCGCCTCCTCCTGGTCGTGGGTGACGTAGACGAAGGTGATGCCGACCTCGCCCTGGATCGTCTTCAGCTCGATCTGCATCTGCTCACGCAGCTTCAGATCAAGCGCACCGAGCGGCTCGTCGAGGAGCAGGACCTTGGGCCGGTTGACGATTGCCCGGGCCAGGGCGACGCGTTGGCGCTGGCCGCCGGAGAGCTCACCCGGTCTGCGATCAGCGTAGCCGGCAAGGCGGACCATCTCCAGTGCCTCCTCGCGGCGCCTGGCCCGTTCGGCCTTTGCGGTGCGGGAGACGCGCAGTCCGTACTCGACGTTCTCACCGACGTTCATGTGCGGGAAGAGCGCGTAGTCCTGAAATACGGTGTTGACGGCCCGGTCGTAGGGCGGCACTCCGCTCACATCCTGGGCGGCCAGTTCGATCGTCCCAGCACTGGGTTCCTCGAAACCGGCGATCATCCGCAGCGTTGTCGTCTTCCCCGAGCCCGAGGGCCCGAGCAGCGTAAAGAACTCCCCCTGCGCGATCTCAAGGTCGATCCCCGCAACCGCAACGACCTCGCCGTAATGCTTACTGAGGCCGGTGAGGCGGATGTCGGGAGGTCCAGCGGCTACATGGGGACGTTATCCGAGTGGTTCAGGAAAGCAAGGACAAAGCCAAGCCGGCAGGTTGGCCGGAGTGGCGAACCAAAGCAAGCGCTTGGCCTAGTAGCCGGCCGGATGGCGTGCGACGAAACCGACGTTGCTCAGCATTTCGGGATGCCAACGCGGGCCGCTGCCGGTGGCGTCGCCGGCGGTGTCCCAGCGAAAGCCGGCGATTACGGCATAGGCGTGACCGGCGTTGGCGTAGACCGTGATCCAGCGGCCTTTGCCGGGGAGCCCCCAGCTCTCCATCGGGCCCGAGGGCAGCGGGCTGTTGAGGAAGCCGCCGCCGTGCAGGGCAAAGCTGACGGAGCCCGAGCAGTCATAGCCGCGATCCCACCAGCGGGCGTGGCCCCCTCCCCAGATGTACGGTTTGGTGTCGATCTTGTTGGCGGCGGCGATCACCTCGCGGACGCGAACCGGAGCGCTGGCGGGGGGGATCAGTTCCCCGTCGCGCAGCAACCTCGCCTTCGCGGTCGGCGCGCATTCATTTTCTGCGGCGGCAGTGAGGCCGCCGGTGCTGCAGGCGGCGGATGCGCCGCTGGGTACAGTCAGGGCCAGTGCGGCCAGGGCGCCAGCGCCCGCTGCCGCCAACCCCGCCTTCAGCTTGAGCTTGTGCCTGTCTGGTAGCAAACCGATCTCCTTCGTCGGCCTACGGGGTTAGCTGTCGGGCTGGCGCGAAAGGAGCCTGCGCCCCCACCTCGCTGAGGTGGGTTAGCCCCGAAAACGTGGTTCCCCCGCTCCCGTGGCGCCTCCAGGCGCTCGGGATTCGGCGTCTCGGTTGTTCGGAACGGCGGCAGTCTAGACGATCTACCGGCCGCCTGCTCACAGAAATCAAACATTTCGTTGCCATTCGCATTTGGAATCCAGATTCCTGTCGGCGAGTTGGCTGCTAGCTTGCGTCCTGGGATGGAACTTGCCGGGCGCACCGCGCTTCTGACCGGGGCCACAGGCGGCCTCGGAAGGGCGATAGCGAAGGCGCTGGCCGGGCGGGGGGTCAAGCTCGTGCTCAGCTCCCGCCAGGGAGAGGCGCTGGCCGCGCTGGCAGGCGAGCTGGCCGGTGAGGGGCACCGGGCCCTGGTCGCAGACCTCGCCGAGCCCGGCGCCGCCGAGCGCCTGGCAGCCGAAGCCGGCGAGGTCGACATCCTTGTCGCCAACGCCGGGCTGCCGGCGGCCGGCTTGCTGACCGACTTCACAACTGAGCAGGTGAGCCGCGCCCTTCGCGTCAACCTCGAGGCTCCGATGCTGATGGCGCGGGCGCTGTTCGGAGCGATGGTCGAGCGTGGCTCTGGTCATCTGGTCTTCGTCTCCTCGCTCTCGGGCAAGGCCGCCGCTCCCCGGAGCTCGATCTACAACGCGACCAAGTTCGGCCTGCGTGGCTTTGCTTTGGGGTTGCGGGCCGATCTGGCACCCCGCGGCGTCGGCGTCTCGCTCGTCTCGCCCGGCTTCATCCGCGACGCGGGCATGTTCGCCGACTCGGGGGCGAAACCGCCGCCGGGCCTGGGGACCGCAGCGCCGGGCCAGGTCGGTGAGGCCGTGGTCAGGGCGGTCGAGCACGACAGGGTCGAGCTGGCGGTGGCGCCGCTTGCCCAGCGGGCGCTGGCCCACCTCGCCCTCGCCACCCCGAGCCTCTCGGTTCGTGTGCAGGGCGGCTCCGCCGGCCAGAAGGCGGCGAAAGCCCTCGCCGACGGCCATCCCGAGCACAAGCGTTAGCCAAGGGCGGGCTGCCGGCTTTTTGCCTAGCAAGCGCCCGGGACGGGCTCCCTCCTAGGATGGAGAGATGAGCGGCGATTCATTTGGTTCGCGGGCGAGCCTTCAAGTGGGGGGAACCGATTACGAGATCTTCCGGCTCGACGCGCTCAAAGAGCGCTTTAACGTCGCGCGCCTGCCCTACTCAATCAAGGTGCTGCTTGAGAACGTGCTGCGGCTGGAGGACGGCGTCAACGTCACCGCGACCGACGTCGAGGCGATCGCGAGCTGGGAGCCGACCGCCGAGCCCAGCGTCGAGATCCCCTTTCAGCCGGCGCGGGTGCTGATGCAGGACTTCACCGGCGTCCCTGCCGTGGTCGACCTGGCGGCGATGCGCGACGCGATGGAGGAGATTGGCGGCGATCCGGCCGCGATCAACCCGCTTGTTGACGTTGACCTCGTGATCGATCACTCCGTCCAAGTCGACGCTTTCGGCAACGCCCGCGCCTTTGCCGTCAACGCTGAGCGCGAGTTCGAGCGCAACCGCGAGCGCTACTCGTTCCTCAAGTGGGGGCAGCGCTCCTTCGACAACTTCAGCGTGGTGCCCCCGGCAACGGGAATCTGCCACCAGGTCAATCTCGAGCACATCGCCCAGGTCGTCTATAGCCGCGATCTGGGGGGGAGCCTTCGCGCCTATCCCGACACCCTGGTCGGCACCGACTCCCACACGACGATGGTCAACGGGCTCGGCGTGCTGGGCTGGGGGGTCGGCGGAATTGAGGCCGAGGCGGCGATGCTGGGTCAACCGATCTCGATGCTTTTGCCGCAGGTGATCGGGTTTTGCCTGGACGGGGAGCTGCCGGAGGGCGCTACCGCCACCGACCTCGTCCTGACCGTGACCGAGATGCTGCGTGAGCTGGGCGTCGTATCCAGGTTCGTCGAGTTCTTCGGACCGGGGTTGGCGAAGCTGGGTCTCGCCGACCGGGCGACGATCGGCAACATGTCGCCAGAGTTCGGTTCGACCTGCGCGATCTTCCCAGTCGACTCCGAGACGTTGCGCTACCTCGAGTTGACCGGACGGCCGACCGCGATGATCGAGCTGGTCGACGCCTACTCCCGCGAGCAGGGGATGTTCCACGAGGTTGGCGCCGCCGATCCGGCCTTCTCGGCGACGTTGGAGCTAGACCTCGGCGAGGTTGTGCCAAGCATCGCCGGTCCAAAGCGGCCCCAGGATCGGGTGCCCCTGGCGCGCGCAAAAGAGTCATTCCTTCAGGCCATGCTCGATTTCGACCCGGCGGCCGCCGAGCAGCTCGGCAACGGCCGCGATGAGGCGATCGAAGAGTCCTTTCCCGCCTCCGACCCACCCGCCGAGGACCACGATGACGAGCGCGGGAGGCCCAGACCCGCGCTGGGGCGCGCCCCACTCAACGCTCCCCGGCGCGGTAGCGCAGACGCGGTCGAGGTGGTTCTCGAGGACGGGACGAGATTCGATCTGGACCACGGACGGGTGGTGATCGCGGCGATCACGAGCTGTACCAACACGTCCAACCCGAGCGTCATGATCGGCGCCGGGCTGCTCGCACGCAACGCGGTGCGGCGCGGTCTTTCACGCAGGCCATGGGTGAAGACCTCGCTGGCGCCGGGCTCTACCGTGGTAACCGACTACCTGCAGAAGGCGGGCCTGGTCGAGCACCTCGACGCGCTTCAGTTCAACTTGGTCGGTTATGGGTGCACAACCTGCATCGGCAACTCCGGACCCCTGGCGCCCGAGATCTCGGCGGCGGTCGCCGCGAGGGACCTGGCGGTCTGCGCTGTGCTTTCCGGTAACCGCAATTTCGAGGGGCGGATCAACCAGGACGTGAAGGCGAACTACCTGGCCAGCCCACCGCTGGTTGTCGCCTACGCGCTGGCTGGCCGGATGGACCTCGACTTGCTGACCGAGCCCCTTGGTGAGGACTCTGACGGCGAGCCGGTCTTCCTGCGCGACATCTGGCCCGCTTCGGCGGAGATCGGGGAGCTGGTCGGCCGCTCGATTCGCGCGGAGATGTTCACCCGCAACTACGCGGAGGTGTTCGACGGTGACCAGAACTGGAACGCGGTCGAGGTGCCCGAAGGCGATCGCTACACCTGGCCTGACTCAACCTACGTGCGCCGCCCCACCTACTTCGACGGGATGCCGTCCGCTCCGCCCGGTGTCGAGCCGATCGAGGGTGCGCGGGTGCTGGCTGTGCTCGGTGACTCGATCACCACCGACCACATCTCACCCGCCGGAGCGATCAAGAAGGACAGCCCCGCCGGCAGCTGGCTGATCGAACAGGGTGTGGGGCCGCGGGATTTCAACTCCTACGGCTCCCGCCGCGGCAACCACGAGGTGATGATTCGCGGCACCTTCGCCAACATCCGCCTCCGCAACCGGTTGGTGGAGAGGGCTGGCGGGTCACCCGACATTTCCCCGACGGGGCGGAGACGACAATCTATGAGGCGGCGATGGCATACAGCGACGAGGGGATTCCCCTGGTGGTGCTGGCCGGCAAGGAGTACGGATCGGGGTCCTCTCGAGACTGGGCCGCCAAGGGCACCAAGCTGCTCGGAGTCCGAGCGGTGATCGCCGAGAGCTTCGAGCGGATCCACCGCTCGAACCTGATCGGGATGGGCGTCCTACCGCTCCAGTTTCCCGACGGCGAGAGCATCGACTCCCTCGGCCTTTCCGGGGAGGAGGTGATCGACATCGCCGACCTGCAAAACGGCGAGGCCAAGTCTGTCAGGGTGAGCGCGGGCGAGGTCGAGTTCGAGGCAGGAGTTCGCCTCGATACACCCAACGAGGTCACCTCCTTCCAAAACGGCGGCATCCTGCAGACCGTTTTGCGAAACCTGAAGCGCTGATGCAACTCCTGAGCCGAGGCGCGCCGAGTCTGACGGCCGGACCAGAAAAGGAGGTGCGGCGGGGCCGCGGGAGGCAGGGGGGTCCGCGCGACCCACACCGCACCTGCGCGTCGGTAGCCAGGGAGGGATGCCGACGCCGCCGTTCCCCTAGACGGGACTGTCCAGAGGAACAGTCTCTCTTACCTATACAGGCTTAACCGGTTTAGGTCAAGCTCGGTAGGCGCTTATTACGGGTTATCCACCGCGCCGCGCGGGCAGTCCGCAACGCCCCAACCTTTGCGCTCGATCAGCTCGATCCCGATCACACTCCCGAGTGGGCCGACCGGCGTCAGGGTGGCGGCGAGCAGCGTGTAGGGCGCCTCGCGCTTCACCGCGGCGATCCAGATGAATACACAGAGCGCGACGAAACCGATCCCGTGCGCCCAACCGAAGACCATCGTCTCCGTTTCATATCCAGGGAGCAGCCAGAAGACGATCAGCGCGGTAAAGATCGTCAGCTCCACCCAGGAGAGCCGCTTGACCCAAACGAACAGTGGCCCCGGGACCGGCTTGCGCATCAGGCACCAGGTGTGAGTGCGGTGAGGACAATGCGCTCCTGCTCGCGCGCGTGGGCGGCGGAATAGCCCTCGCCGGGGCTGGCCCGTCCCGGCCGACCGATGAAGGTCAGCTCGACGCCATCGGGCAGCAGGGCTGGCATGCGCCGCGACATCACCTTCCAGGCACCCATGTTGCGCGGCTCCTCCTGGACCCAGGCGATCTCCTTCAGCCTTGGGTAGGAGGCGATCAGCTCGGCGAGCTGGCGGTCGGCGAACGGGTAGAGCATCTCGACCCGGGCGATCGCGACCGCGTCGGCTGCGGCGCGGCGTTCGTTGGTGTCCATGTCGAAATACACCTTGCCGGTGCAGAGCACCAGCCGCTCGACCGTCTCGCGCCTGCGCTCGACGCTGGGATCGTCGAGGATGGGGTGGAAGGCGCCGTCGGTCAGCTCCTCGAGCCGGGCCGCCGCGCGCTCGAGGCGCAGCAGGCCCTTGGGGGTGAAGACGATCAGCGGGCGCGGCTTGCGGATCAGCGCCTGGCGGCGCAGCAGGTGGAAATACTGGGCAGCCGTTGAGGGGTTGGCGATGCGGATGTTGCCCTCGGCACCGAGCGCGAGGAAGCGCTCGATGCGGGCACTGGAGTGCTCTGGGCCCGAACCCTCATAGCCATGTGGAAGCAGCAGGGTGAGGCGGCTGGTCTGGCCCCACTTCGCCTCGCCGGAGACGATGAAGCTGTCGATGATCACCTGGCCGGCGTTGGCGAAGTCGCCGAACTGGGCCTCCCAGAGGACCAGCGCGCTAGGCGTTGCCGCCGAGTAGCCGTACTCAAAGCCGAGGCAGGCAACCTCCGAGAGGGGGCTGTTGTGCAGCTCAAAGGGAGCGGTGGCTTCCGCCAGGTTTTGCATCGGGCAGTAGGCCAAGCCCGTGTTCTCGTCATGCAGGACGAGGTGGCGGTGGGAGAATGTGCCCCGCTCGGTGTCCTGGCCGGTGAGGCGGGTGTGCACTCCCTCCGTCAGCAGTGAGGCGAAGGCGAGCGCCTCGGCGTGGCCAAAGTCGATCCCGCCCGAGTCGATCGCCTCCAATCGTTTCGTCAACGGGCGGCGCAGCTTGCGGTGGATCGTGAAGCTCTCCGGGACCTTGAGCAGCGCCGCGTTGAGGGCGCGCAACTTCTCCGCGGCGACCGCGGTGTCGACCGGGGGACTGGCGGTGCGGTCAAGGTCGCCGGTGCCCGTTGAGGTCGCGGTCGGATCCTCGTACTCGCCGGTCTCGATCTTTTCACGCAGGCCCTTGAGCGCGCCGGACATCTGCTCGCGCCGGCCCTCCGATGCCTTCTCGACGTCCGCGGTGCTCACCACTCCCTCGGCAATCAGCTTCCCGGCGTAGATCTCGAGACCGGCGGGTGGGCCTTGATCTTGGCCGCCATCAACGGCTGGGTGTAGGCCGGCTCATCGGTCTCGTTGTGCCCGTAGCGGCGGTAGCCGATCAGGTCGATCACGATGTCCCGACCCCAACGCTCGCGATAGGCCATCGCCAGGCGAATCGCCGCCGAGCTGGCCTCGACGTCGTCAGCGTTGACGTGGACGATCGGCACGTTGAATCCCTTTGCCATGTCGGCCGCATACGGGGTTGAGCGAGCGTCCTGGGGGTCGGTGGTGAACCCGACCTGGTTGTTCTGGATGATGTGGACCGTGCCGCCGGTCCGGTAGCCCTTCAGCGACTGGAGGTTGAGGGTCTCGGCGACGACGCCCTGCGCCGGGAATGAGGCGTCCCCGTGCAGCAGCACCGGGACCGCCCGTTTGGGGTCGTGGGTGAGGTTCGGGCCGTCGGCGTCAGACTGCAGGAAGCGAGCGCCGCCGGTGACGACGGGGTCGACGAACTCGAGGTGGCTGGGGTTGGGGTAGAGGCGGACCGAGATCTTCTCCCCCTCGCTGGTCTCATAGATCCCCTGATGGCCGTAGTGGTACTTGACGTCGCCGGTACCTCCGTGGGGGATCGCCGCGACGGCCTTGACCGCGTCGATCCGCTTGTCGCCCTCAAACTCGGCGAGAATCGATTCGACCGGGCGGCCCATGTTGTGGGCGAGGACACTGAGGCGACCGCGGTGGGCCATGCCGAAGACAACCTCCTCGGCGCCGCCGCGGTGGGCGAGCGTGACCAGCTCGTCGAGCATCGGTACGACCGCGTCGAGACCCTCGATCGAGAACATCTTCTGCCCCAGGTAGGCCCTCTCGAGGAAACGCTCGAACTGGAAGACGTCGATCAGGCGGCCGAGCAGGCGGCGTTTCTCGTCCTCGGTCAGCGGCCGGCGGTGGGCGCCGGTCTCGATCATCTCGCGCAACCAGGCCCGCTGGTCGTGCGAGGAGATGTGCTCGAACTGGTAGCCCATCGTCCCGCAGTAGGCCTCGCGCAGCCGCGGCAGCGCCTCCAGCAAGGTCTCGCCGGGGACGCCGATGTGCAGGATCGAGGCCGGGATCTTTGCCATCAGCTCCGGAGTGAGATCGAGGCTCTCGGGTTGGATCGAGGGGTCGCCCTTGGGCTCGGAGCCGAGCGGATCCAGTCTGGCGGCGAGATGGCCGTGGGTGCGGTAGCCCTTGAGCAGCGAAGTCGCCGACTCCACCGCCTGCAGCAGCTCCTCGTCAGGCGCGGAGGTCGATGTGGCGGGTGGCGCGCCGAGCGGTGGGGCAGAGGCCGAGGCGGGGTGGGCCGAAGATATTGGACCAGGATCGACGCCGAGGTCGGCAGCAGAGCGCCTCATAGAAGCCGTCCTCGCCCTGCAGCAACTGCTCGATCCGGCGCAGGAAGGCGCCCGACTCGGCACCCTGGATTACGCGATGGTCATAGGTCGAGGTCAGGGTCATCACCTTGGAGATGCCGAGACGACGGATCCGGTCTGCGGAGGCGTGAGCCCACTCCGGCGGATAGGCGATCGAGCCGGTCGCGACGATCACGCTCTGGCCGCTCAGCAGGCGAGGGACCGAGGCAACCGTGCCGATTCCGCCCGGATTGGTGAGGGAGATGTTTGTCCCCTGGAAGTCGTCGGGGCTGAGCTTGCTCTCGCGGGTCTTGGTGATCAGGTCCTCGTAGTAGGAGTGGAAGGCGGCGAAGTCGAGCCCGTCGGCGCCCTTGATCGAGGGGACCATGAGGCTGTGGGAGCCGTCCTTGCGCTCGACGTCGACGGCGATACCGAGGTTGACCGGCCCTCCCTCGATTGCAAACGGCTTTCCCTCTCGCTGCTCGAAGGTGCGGACCATCACCGGCCACTCCTTCGCCGCTTGCACGATCGCCCAGGCGATCAGATGGGTAAAGGAGACCTTCATCCCGCGCTCGTTGAGCACACCGTTCAGGGCTCTGCGCTTGGCGTCCAGGGTGTCGACTGCGATCGTCCGAAACGAGGTGGCGGTGGGAACCGCCCGGCTCTCTTCCATCGCCGCCGCGATCGCCGCAGCCGGCCCGCGCAGCGACTTCGCCTCCCCAGCCCCCACCGCGGCCGCGCCGCCGTTGGCGACGGCCAGTACGTCCCCCTTGGTCACCTTCGAACCCGGGCCGCTTCCGTGCAGCGCTCCGAGGTCAACGCCGGTAGCCGCCGCGACCCTGCGCGCCACGGGAGTTGCGCGCACCTGCTCTGAGCCCCCGTTGCCCTCGGACCCTGTTGGGACTCCATCGCCCTCAGCCGCGACGGGGCCCGCCGGTGAACCGTTCGAGCCCTCCCCAGCGGAGCCATCGCTGTCCCCCGGAGACATCTCAGCCAGCGGCGCCCCCACCGGCACCTCTTCGTCGACCTGGGCGATCAGCTTGGTGATCGTGCCCGCGACCGGCGCCGGGACCTCCGCGTCGACCTTGTCGGTGGAGATCTCAACGACGGTGTCGCCCTCGCTGACGAAATCCCCCTCGGCGACGTGCCACTCGAGCACGATCCCCTCGGTGACCGACTCGCCCATCTCGGGCATCTCGATCTGCACGGTCGCCGTTTGCGCCATCTCTAGATTGAGTGTATGAAACAGAGGTGAATTACTTCTTAACCGGTGCTACGGGGTTCATCGGCCGCAACCTCGTCGAGCGGTTATTGAAGCGCGAAGGGACAATCTATGCGTTGGTCCGGGCGGGCTCACGGGGACGGCTGGAGGAGTTGCGCACCGGTTGGGGGGCCGACGGAGCACGGATCGTGCCCGTCGCCGGCGACCTTTCCCAGCCGGGGCTTGGCGTCTCTGAGGAGGACCTGGTGACGATGCGTGGCGAGATCGACCACTTCTTCCACCTCGCGGCGATCTATGACATGACTGCTGACGCCGAGAGCCAGGAGCTAGCCAACGTCGAGGGCACCCGCCACGCGGTCGAGTTGGCGACCGCGATCGAGGTCGGCTGCTTTCACCAGGTCAGCTCGATCGCTGTGGCCGGGCTGTACCGCGGCGAGTGGCGGGAGGAGATGTTCGAGGAGGCTGAGAAGCTCGACGCCAATCCCTATTTCCGGACCAAGCACGAGTCCGAGCGGATCGTGCGTACCGAGTGCAGCCGTCCCTGGCGCGTCTACCGGCCCGGGATCGTCGTCGGCGACTCGCGGACCGGGGCGATCGACAAGATCGATGGCCCCTACTACTTTTTCAAGGCGCTGCAGCGGGCCCGGCGGGTGCTGCCATCCTGGCTACCGGCGATCGGGGTCCAGGGCGGGGAGATCAACATCGTCCCGGTCGACTTCGTCGCCGCGGCGCTCGACCACATGTCTCACCTGCCCGAGCTCGACGGTCAGGTGTTCCACCTCACCGACCCCGACCCGCCGACGGCAGGCGAGGCGGTCAACCTCTTCGCCAAGGCGGCCGACGCGCCGCAGATGGCGCTGCGGCTGGAGCCCGCCGTCGTCGAGCCGACGACGAAATTGATCGCCACCGGCCTGAAGCTGTTTCCGCCCGGGCGGCGGGCGGCGGAGATCGTGCTGAGGGATTTCGGCATCCCGCCCGAGGTTCTCCGCTACGTCAACTACCCGACGACCTTCGACTGCTCGGCTGCCCGGGCGGCTCTGGAGGGGTCGGGGATCGAGGTGCCGGCGCTGGCGAGCTACGCGGACCGTCTCTGGGATTACTGGGAGCGCAACCTTGACCCCGATCTGTTCAAGGATCGCTCGCTTTCGGGGGCGGTGCGGGGCAAGGTCGTGCTGATCACCGGTGCCTCCTCGGGTATCGGCCAGGCGAGCGCGGTGAAGGTAGCCGATGCCGGCGCGACGGTGCTGCTGGTAGCCCGCTCGGTCGAGAAGCTCGAACAGACGAAGGCGGAGATCGAGGCCGCGGGCGGGACCGCTCACATCCACCGCTGCGACATGGCGAAAATCGAGGATGTCGAGCGGATGGCCGAGGAGGTGCTCGCCTACCACGGCCAGGTCGACATCCTGGTCAACAACGCGGGGCGCTCGATCCGGCGCTCGGTCGCTCTCTCCTACGACCGCTTCCACGACTACGAGCGGACGATCCAGCTGAACTATTTCGGCGCCGTGCGGCTGATCTTGGCGCTGCTGCCGGCGATGCGGGCGCGCAAGTCGGGCCACATCATCAACGTCAGCTCGATCGGAACGCAGACCAACCCGCCGCGCTTCTCTGCCTACGTCGCCTCGAAGGCGGCGCTGGACGCGTTCAGCCGGGTGATCGCCTCCGAGGTAGTCGACGACGGCGTCCAGATCACGACGATCCACATGCCGCTGGTGCGCACACCGATGATCGCCCCGACGCGGATGTACGACATGTTCCCCGCGATAACGCCCGAGGAGGCGGCGGAGATGATCGCCGGGGCGATGGTCGCCAAGCCCAAGAAGGTGGCCACCCGGCTGGGCAACCTCGGGGAGCTGCTTTACGCGGTGGCACCGAAGGCAAGCGACTCGATCCTCAGCACTGCCTACAAGCTGTTCCCCGAGTCCCAGGCCGCGAAGGGCAAGGGCGAGGAGGCTCCCGATAAGCCACCCACCACCGAGGCGGTCGCATTTGCGCACCTGATGAAAGGCGTCCACTGGTAAGGAGGCTGAAGCACTGGGGGTGGGGGTATGCCGAGCAGGTGCCCACCGAGTCCGAGCTGCGGGCCGCCGCGCAGGGCATCAGGGAGCGCTTTGGCTTTGGTGGGGAGCCCGAAGCGGCGGTCCCGCTCGGGGAGGTCGAGCTTCGGGGAGCGCGTTTGAGGGTGCCGGCGGGGTTTGGCGATCTGTTCAGCGCCGATCGCTACGAGCGGGTCTCCCACGCGCTGGGAAAGGCCTACGTGGATGTGGTTCGGGGGTTCAGGGGGCAATTTCCCAACCCGCCTGATCTGGTCGCCTTCCCCCGCGACGAGTCTGAGATCGAGGCCGTGTTGAGCTGGGCTGAGGCGGAGGGGGCGGCGGTGGTGCCGTTCGGCGGCGGGACCAGCGTGGTCGGTGGGGTCGAGGCGCCCCTCGGCGATCGACCCGTCGTATCGATGGACCTTCGCCGGCTTGATCGGGTGCTGGAAGTGGACGCGGTGTCGATGGCGGCGCGGATCCAGGCCGGGGCAACCGGGCCGGTGTTGGAGGGGCAGCTCGCGAGCATGGCTTGACCCTGCGCCATTTCCCCCAGTCATTTGAGTACTCGACCCTCGGTGGGTGGATCGCGACCCGGGCCGGGGGGCACTTCGCGACGCTCTACACCCACATCGACGACCTGGTCGAGTCGGTGCGGGCGATCACGCCGAGGGGAACCTGGGAGAGCCGGCGAGTGCCGGGATCGGGCGCCGGAGCCTCGCCCGACCGGATCCTGATCGGTTCGGAGGGGATCCTCGGCGCGATCGCGGAGGCCTGGGTCCGGGTGCGCCCGCGGCCCGAGTTCAGGGCCTCTTGCGGGGTTGAGTTCGAGGACTTCTTTGCCGCGGCGGGGGCCGTCCGCGAGCTCTCCGCAATCGGGGCTTTACCCCTCCAACTGCCGGCTGCTCGACGCGCTGGAGGCGCAGTCGAGCGGTCCGGGGACGGCGGGCAGGAGCCTGCTTGTGCTGGGCTTTGAGTCCGCCCACGATCCCGTCGATGCCCCGATGGGCCTGGCGCTTGAGATCGCCCGCGAGCGAGGCGGCATCGCCGGTGAGATCCGCTCCCGAGTCCCCGGCGATTTACCCCGCGCCGGGCAGGACTCGGTGGGCGCCTGGCGCAACGCATTCCTGCTCGCCCCCTACCTGCGCGACACCTTCGTCGCCTGCGGCGTCCTCTCGGAGACCTTCGAGACGGCGATAACCTGGGAGCGCTTCGAGGAGTTCCACAGCGACGTGATGGACGCGGTTGGATCGAAGGTCGCGGAGGTCTGCGATGCGCCGCGCGCGGGCGCCGGCGTTCCGCGCGTCAGCTGTCGCTTCACCCACGTCTACCCCGACGGACCGGCTCCCTACTTCACGGTGATCGCGCCGGCGGTGCGGGGCGGGGAGGTCGAGCAGTGGGGGGAGATCAAGGCCGCGGCTTCAGAGGCGGTGATCGAAGGGGGCGGCACGATCACCCACCATCACGCGGTCGGGCGCGCTCACCGCCCATGGTATGACCGCCAGCGGCCAGCGCCGTTTGCGGCGGCGCTGCGGGCCGCGAAGGCTGAGCTGGATCCAAGCGGGATGCTCAACCCCGGCGTCCTGGTCGATCCTGCCTGAAGCCTTACCAACCCCTTACACGGCCCTGACCAAGGCCGAACACCGCTGCCCGAGCATCGTCTCGATCCCCCAACCAAACACAGGAGGCTCAGATGCTCCAAGCAGCTCGAAAACAGATCCGCACGATCCTCACGATCGGCGTCGCCTCGGCGCTGGTCGTAGGCGGCGTCGCCTCGGCTCAAAGTGGCTCACAGGGGTCTCGCTCCGCGGGGCCGCCGCCCGGCCCGCCGCCGTTCGGCGGTCCGCAGGCAAAAGACCTCACCTACGCCCAGATCCACCTCGAGAAGAACGGGCAGCAGCAGGTGCTGAGAATCGACCAGGGCAAGATCGCCGCGGTGAACAGCAGCTCGATCACCCTCACCGAGAACGACGGCAGCACGGTGAAGATCCCCCTCGACGAAAACACCATGGTCCTGACTGGACCGGGGCACAGTGGGAGCGTCTCCGAGCTCTCGGTGGGCGAGACGGTGACCGTCTGCGGACCCGAAGGCGGTCCCGCAAAATCGGTCATGGTTGCGCCGAAACCCGGGCAGATGAAGGGCTTTCCCCGCCCGGGCCAGATGCCACCCACCCCGGGCGGCTCTGAAGGCTCCCCGGGCGGCGAAGAAGGTTAGGGACCCCGACCAGGGGCGGGGCGGCCGGTCCGGCCGCCCCGCCCGCCGTGGCGTGGGCGTGGGTGAGAGGCTTGATCCATGAAGGGAGCCATTCTCGTCGTCGAGGATGAGCAGGCGATCGCCGAGCTCGTTCGCGCCTACCTGAAGCGTGAGGGCTTTGAGCCGGTCTGGGCCCGCAGCGGCGAGCAGGCCCTGGAGGAGCTTGCCCGCCACCCGGTGCGGCTGGTGGTGCTCGACATCGGCCTTCCCGGGATCGATGGCTTCGAGGTCTGTCGCCGACTGCGTCGCCGTACCGGTGTCCCGATTCTCATCCTCAGCGCTCGCGAGGACGAGGTTGACCGGGTGGCCGGGCTGGAAGCGGGCGCCGATGACTATGTCGTCAAGCCCTTCTCGCCGCGGGAGCTGGTGGCCCGGGTGAAGGCGATCCTGCGCCGGGCGCCGGCAGCTGGCGCCGTGGCCGGCGGAGGTTCGCTGATCGCCGGCGACGTCGAGCTCGACGGCGCGGCGCGCACGGTAACCGTCGCCGGCCAACCGGTCGCGCTGACCTCGCGCGAGTTTGACCTGCTCGCGGCGCTCCTCTCGCACCCGGGCGTCGTGCTCAGTCGCGATCGGCTGCTGGAGCTGGTCTGGCAGGGAGAGTTCGCCGGCGGCACCCGCACCGTCGACGTCCACGTCGCCCAGCTACGACGCAAGCTCGGCCGTCCCGGGCTACTTGAGACCGTACGCGGGGCCGGCTACAAGGCGGTTGCGTGATCAGCTCGCTGCGGGCTCGGCTGTTCGTCGCGATCCTCGGCACCGTCCTGCTCGCCGTCGGTGCCTCGCTCGCGCTCGGCGTCGTGCTGACCAGGAACGCCGTCCGCGACACGATCCGACTCAGCCTCGAGCGCCAAGCAGACGCAATCGCGACCCAAATCTCCCGCCTCCCGCCGGCGAGCGCGGTGCATTTCCGTGGCCCCGTCTCCGCCCCTCCCGGTGGCGTCCCACCGGGAGGCGCGCCGCCGGGAGGCCCGCCAAGCTCGCCAGCCAGCACCGCTGCAGGGCTGCGGCCGGTCGAAGTCCTCGGCCTTGCCGACGCGGGCAACGTCCTCCCGTCGGCCGCGGTCACCCAGCTGCGTCGGAGCGGCTTCAGCGACGGAACCGCTCAGATTGACGGAGCCAGCCAGATCTTTGCCGCGCGCCGCGCGGGCTCCTCGGTGGTCCTGGTGACGCGCCCAGACGTTGTCACCGGCGCCGACTTCAGCCACTTCTTATCGGCACTGCTTATCGCCAGCGGCGTCGCCGCGCTGGTCGCGGCGGCGGTCGCGGCTCTGCTTTCGCGGCGGCTCACCCTGCCGTTGCGGCGGCTTGCGGCGGCGACCGGGGAGCTGGCGGCAGGGCGCCGGCCCGAGCCGGTGCCGCCGGAGGGGACCGAGGAGCTTGACGAGTTGGCCGAGGCCTTCAATCGGATGGCAGCGCAGCTCTCCCAAGCCCGGGACGCCGAGCGGGCCGTGCTGCTCTCTGTCTCCCATGATCTGCGCACCCCGCTCACCTCGATCCGCGGCTACGCGGAGGGGATCGAGGACGGCACGGTCGAGCCGCGCCAGGCCGCCGCCGTAGTCGGGCGGGAGGCGGAGCGGCTCGAGCGGCTGGTCGGTGACCTGCTCGCCCTGGCGCGACTGCGCCAGGGCGCGTTGGAGGTGAGGAGGGAGCCGGTCGATCTGGCCGCGGTCGTCGGTGAGGCGGAGGAGCGCCTTCGCCCGCGCGCCCGTGAGGCCGGCGTCGAGGTGAGGCTGGAGGGCGGGGAGGCGGCGGCCGTGGCAGACCACGGCCGCGCCCTTCAGGTGGTATCCAACCTGCTCGAAAATGCGATTCGAGTCAGCCCGCCGGGAGGGGCGGTGACGCTCTCGGTTAGACCCGGCGTGATCACGGTGAGCGACCAGGGACCGGGCATCCCAGCGGATCAGATCCCGCGCGCTTTTGAGCGCTTTCATCTGCGCGCCCGCTCGGGCGGGGGTTCCCCTGACGGCGCCGGACTCGGCCTGGCGATCGTGCGCGAGCTGACCGAGGCGATGGGAGGCAGCGCATCGGTCGAGAACCTCGCCCCCAGCGGCGCCCGCTTCACGGTCCGCCTGCCCGATGCCTGAGCCGATCTCAACGGCGCCAGGGGCGCTGACCACGGGCGGCGCTACCCTGTCGCGACCGGATCTTTTCCGCGGCGGCCCGCGCCAGTCGCCCGCCCGCCCCTCTCGTGGAAACAATCACCTCCGAACAGCCGACCGTCCCCGCCGGCGCCGGGGCTGACTCCCTGGCCGCCGAGCCGGTCGTGCCGCGCCGCTCGCCGCTGCGGGCGGCAATTAAGACGGGGCGCCCCACCGAGTGGGTGAAAAACGTCCTGGTCTTCGCCGGCCTGCTCTTCTCGGGCAAGTTCAACCAGCCCCATCAGGTAGCGGAGGCGACGATCGCCTTCATCTCCTTCTGCCTGATCTCCAGCGCCGGCTACTTCGTCAACGACCTGGTTGACGTCGAGCTCGATCGCAAGCACCCCAAGAAGCGCTACCGGCCGCTCGCCGCCGGCGAGCTCTCCGAGCGCGCGGCGATGGCGCTGGCTGGGTTGCTCGCGGCCGCCTCGATCGCCCTCGCTTTCGGCGCGGTCAACTGGCAGGTGGGCCTGATGGTCCTCGGCTACGGAGTCACCCAGATCGCCTACAGCCTGGGGCTAAAGCAGGTGGTGATCGTCGACGTGATGACCTTGGCGGGACTCTTCATCCTGCGGGTAGCGGCTGGCGCCAGCGCCGTCGGCGCCCACGCCTCGGAGTGGCTGATCCTCTGTACGGGGATGCTTGCCCTCTTCCTCGGTTTCACAAAGCGCCGCCAGGAGGCCGTCTCCGAGCTGCACGAGGGCAGATCGACGCGCCCGGTCCTCGAGCACTACTCGCTGCCATTCCTCGACCAGATGGTCTCCTTGGTCACCACGGGAACCGTGATCAGCTACGCGATCTACACCGTCAACTCTCCCCTGATCGGCAGCCGCATGATGCTGACGATCCCCCCCGTCATCTACGGGATCTTCCGCTACCTGTACCTGATCTACGACCGAGCCGATGACCGCTCCACCGCGGCGATCATCGCCGAGGACAAGGGCATGATCGCCGCCGGCGCCAGTTTCGCGCTGATCGCATTCTGCTTGCTCTACGTCTTCAAATAGGCGCTAGCCGGGCTCGACCGGGAGGTCGTCGATCAGCGTGGTCTTGCCGTCGCGCCTGAACTGGAGGTCGACCGTCTCGTTCTTGCGGTAGGTGCCGAACAGACCGAGATACATCGCGAGCCAGCGGCCCGCGCCGACCCGCTCCTTGATGATCGGCCGGGTGAAGACGATCTCCCCGGCTCGCACGTGGTAGTCGCTGTCCTCCATTTGCTGGACGCCGTTGATGAAGACGACGAAGGGTGGCTCGGCTCCCGCCGGCAGCTTCACCCGGTTGCCCGCCGCATAGCTTCCCTTCGGGATCTCGGTGCTGGAGTCGCTCATCGTGCCTTACTTGCGAGAGTCTTACGGACCGCCTCAAATGGCGTCTCTCCCGGCGCCGGGCGGAGCTCCTCGCGCGCCACCGTCCCGCGGAAGGCGACCACGCTGCCGTCCCCCTCGACGTCGACTCCGGCGCTGGGCCTGCGGATGAGCCCCCTGCCGGAAATCTGAAACCGCGCGTGAACCTGATCGCGCGGCTCGAAGTGCCGCAAGGCCGATGAGGGTGGCAGCGGCCCCTCGGCTCGGACCTCTTCAGCCCGCCTCATCATTTCGCCGATCGCTGCCTCCAAATCATCGAACTCCTCGTGCTTGACCTGCGAGGCGTGGCGAACGGTCAGCGTCCACTTGCCCGACCGATTGGCGCCCATCACGATCTGATTGTCCATCGGCGGCCTGATTTGGCGATCGCCTCGCCCGCCGACGCGGGGCGCTGGGGCGGGGATCGAACTCTCAGGCGCCGCGGCGGAGCCGTTTCGGTCGGCGCGCCGGCGGCCCGATGATTTTTTCGGGACCTTCGCGCTCGGCGATCGGCGCGTAGTCGCGTTGCCGCTCGCCGGTGTAGATCTGTCGCGGTCGGGCGATTTTCTGCTCGGGGTCTTCGTGCATCTCCATCCACTGAGAAACCCAGCCGGCGGTGCGCGGGATCGCGAAGATGACGGTGAACATCTCGGTCGGGATCTCCATCGCCTCGTAGATGATCCCCGAGTAGAAGTCGACATTCGGGTAAAGCTTGCGGGAGGTGAAGTACTCGTCAGCGAGCGCCTGCCTCTCCAGCTCGCGGGCGATCTCGACCAGTGGGTTGTACTCGGTGGCTTCGAAGACCTCGTCCATGTGCTGTTGGATGATCCGCGCCCGCGGGTCATAGTTCTTGTAGACGCGGTGGCCGAAGCCCATCAGTTTCTCCTCGCGGTGTTTGACCTTCTCGAGGAAGCCGGGGACGTTGTCGGGCGACCCGATCCGGCGCAGCATCCGCAGGACCGCCTCGTTGGCGCCACCGTGCAGCGGTCCATAGAGCGCCGCCACCCCGGCCGCGACCGCCGAGTAGGGATCGACGTCGGAGGAGCCGACCCCGCGAACCGCGTTGGTGGAGCAGTTCTGTTCGTGATCGGCGTGGAGGATGAAGAGCACGTCCAGGGCCTTGGTCTAGCGCCGGCTTGGGGACGTGCTTGGCTTCGGTCTTCTTGAACATCATCGAGAGGAAGTTCTCGGCGAAGCTGAGGTCGTTGTCGGGATAGACGTAGGGCAGGCCCATGTTGTGGCGGTAGGAGAAGGCCGCCAGGGTCGGCACCTTGGCGATCAGCCGGACCGCTGCCATGTAGCGCTCTTCAGGGTCGTCGATCTGCTTGGCGTCCGGGTAGAAGGTCGAGAGCGCGCCGACCCCGGCGAGGAGCATCCCCATCGGGTGGGCGTCGTAGCGGAAGCCCTCGAAGAACTGCTTGAGGTCCTCGTGAACGAAGGTGTGATGGGTGATGTCGTGGGTCCAACGGTCAAGCTGCGGCCCGGTCGGCAGCTCGCCGAAGATGAGCAGGTAGGCGACCTCGAGGAAGGTCGAGCGCTCGCAGAGCTGCTCGATCGAGTAGCCGCGGTGTTCGAGGATCCCCGCCTCGCCGTCGATGATAGGTGATCGCCGAGCGACAGGAGGCTGTGTTGGTGAAGGCCGGGTCGTAGGCCATCATCCCGAATTCATCCTCGGCGACCTTGATCTGGCGCAGGTCCATTGCCCGCACGGTCCCGTCGCTGATCGGCAGCTCGTAGGTCCTGCCGGTGCGGTTGTCGGTGACGCTCAGCGACTCCGATCCCGCGGCGCTGGCCCCCTCGGCGGTTGCGTTCCCGATCTGCTGCTCGGTGGCCATCACCCCTCCTCGAGCTTGTCTTGGCTGGAGCCGCCAGTATCGCAGCTTGGCTCGCCTGACTTGTTATCCGCAGTGAAGCTGGCGGCGCTACTCGGCGGGTGTCGGGAGCGGCTCAAACTGGGTCATCCCGTGAAGCGCCGCCAGCCGTTCGTCGATCTCCTCGCGGCTGAGCCGGGAAACCCGCTCGGTGCCGAACTCCTCGACGTTAAAGGACGCCAGGACGGTGCCGTAGCCCATCGCCCGCCGCAGGCTCGCCTCGTCGAGCTCGCCGTCGTGGCTGTCGAGGTAGCCGAGGAAGCCGCCGGCGAAGCTGTCTCCGGCGCCGGTCGGGTCGCGGACGTCCTCCAGCGGGAAGCCCGGCAGGGCGAAGAAGCCCTCCTCGGTGAACAGCGCCGCGCCGTACTCACCCTGCTTGGCGACGACCGCGCGCGGACCGCGTTCCATCACCACGCGGGCGCCGCGGGCGAGATTTGACTCCCCCGTCAGCTGACGGATCTCGGCGTCGTTGACGATTACGCACTCGACTTCGCAGATCGCTGCCAGCAGCGAGTCCCTCGCGGTCTCAATCCAGAGGTTCATCGAGTCGAGGGCGCTGAACCGCGCTCCCGCGCACTGGGCGCGGACCTCACGCTGCAGGTCGGGCTGGATGTTGGCGAGGAAGAGGACGTCGGCTGCTTTGGAGTCCGCGGAGAGCTTCGGCTGGAACTCGCCAAAGACGTTCAGCTGCGTGTCCTCGGTGTGGGCGACGTTGAGGTCATACTCATAGCGTCCGCGCCAGAAGAAGGACTTGCCGCCCGGCACTCTCTCGATGTCGTCGATGATCACGCCGCGCCGCTGCAGCACCTCGAACTCAGCCGCACCGAAGTCTTCGCCGACCGGCCCGACCGGACGCACCTCGGTGAAGAAGCTGGCGGCGAGCGAGAAATGGACCGCGGTGCCGCCGAGCATCCGCTCGCGCTCGCCGAAGGGGGTCTTCACCGAGTCAAAGGCAATCGATCCGACGACGGTCAGGGACATCGAGCCGGCAGCTTAGTGCTTGTCCTGCGAGACTCCGCAGCCGATGAAGGCGATTCAGATTGCGGAGTTCGGTGGCCCGGAGGTGCTTCGCTACGTCGATCTTCCCGACCCACAACCAGAGGAGGGCATGGTCCTCGTCGAGGTCGCGCGCAGCGGAATCAACTTCGCCGACACGCATGCGACCCGCAACGACTACCTGGCTGAGCAGCAGCTCCCACTGGTTCCCGGCGCTGAGGTCAGCGGGAGGTTGCCTGACGGGCGGCGGGTCGCGGCGATCCTCCCGGCCGGCGGCTACGCCGAGAAGGTGGCGGTACCCGAGAGCTTCCTGGTCCCGATTCCCGACCAGGTCGACGACGATCAGGCCGCCGCGCTGCTCTTGCAGGGGCTGACGGCGATGGCGCTGGTCGGGCGCTGCGCGCGAGTCGAGCCAGGGGAGACCGTCGTGGTCGAGGCCGCAGCCGGCGGTACCGGCGGACTTTCCGTACAGCTCGCCAAACGGGCCGGGGCAAAGGTGATCGGCCTCGCCTCCAGCGAGGAGAAACGGGCCCTGGTCAAGCGGCTTGGCGCCGACGCCGCGGTCGACTCCCGCGCCCCCGACCTAAAGCAGGCGATCCTCGACGCCAACGGCGGCGAGAAGGTCGATGCGGTTCTCCATATGAGCGGCGGCGAAGCCTTTGACGCCGAGCTCGCGGCGCTGGCACCGCTGGGGCGGATGGTCGTCTTTGGGATCGCCTCCCGCGAGCAGCGCGAGGTTTCCACAGCGGCCCTGCTGCGCGGCTCGAAGTCGGTGATCGGCTTCTGGCTCGTCCACCTGCTGCTGCGCCGCGACCTGGCGGCGCCGATGATCGGCGAGTTGCTCGGCGCGGTCGCAGCCGGAGAGCTGGAGGTGAGGATCGGCGACGTTTACCCGCTCTCTGAGGCGGCCCGCGCTCACGAAGACCTGATCGGCCGGCGTACCGCCGGCAAGCTTCTCCTGGATCCTTCGAAGTGACGGCCTTCGAGGACCTGGGGCTCTCGCCGCAGATCCAGCAGGCGATCGACGAGCTGGGCTTCGAGGAGCCAACCCCGATCCAAGAGCAAGCGATCCCCGAGCTGCTCGCCGGCCACGACGTGATCGGCCAGGCCCAAACCGGGACGGGCAAGACCGCCGCCTTTGGCCTGCCCCTGCTGCAGTACCTCGATCCCGAAAGCGACGAGGTGCAGGCGGTAGTCCTCACTCCCACCCGTGAGCTTTGCATCCAGGTGACGCAGGCGCTGCGCACCTACGCCGAGCACCTCGACGTCGAGATCGTCGCCGTGTTCGGCGGGGCGCCGATCCGCTCCCAGCAGGCGCAGTTGCGGGCCGGCGCCCAGGTCGTCGTTGCCACGGTCGGGCGGATGATGGACCTGATGTCGCGCCGCTCACTGGTCCTCACCGCGGCCCGCTACGTCGTCCTCGACGAGGCCGACGAGATGCTTGACCTCGGCTTCATCGAGGACGTCGAGAAGATCCTGCGGATGTGTCCGAGCGGGCGTCAGACGGCGCTCTTCTCGGCGACGATGCCGCCGCCGATCCGGCGCCTCGCCGAGAGCCATATGTATGAGCCGACCACCATCCGGATCACGCCGAGGAAGCTGACCGTCGACGCAATCGCCCAGGCCTTCGTCGAGGTGCCGGCCAAGGACAAGGCGGCGCGACTGGTGGAGTTGCTGGAGGCCGAGGACCCCGAGCAGGCGATCATCTTCTGCCGCACCAAAATCGGCGCCGCGAAGACTGGAGAAGACGCTGAAGGACAGGGGCCTGAACGTGAAAGCCCTGCACGGCGACATGAGCCAGGGCTCCCGCGACGGGGTGATGATCGCCTTCAAGGATCACCGGGTGAAGCTGCTTGTCGCCACCGACATCGCCGCCCGCGGCCTTGATATCGAGCACGTCACCCACGTGATCAACTACGACGTCCCCGACTCCTCGGAGGTCTACGTGCATCGGATCGGGCGTACGGGGCGGGTCGGTCGCACCGGTCGTGCGATCACCTTCGTCACCCCAGCCCAGCGCAATGAGATCGCCCGGATCGAGCGCGACGTGAAGACCTCGATCGGCGAGTGGGAGAGCCCGGAGGAGCGCCTTGAGCACGCTCCTCGCCCCCGCCGACGCGAGCGGGGCGGCGGGCGGGAGGAGGCTGGCGCCCCCAACGGCGCCGGCGGGCGGGGCGCAGTCACGAAAGGCAACACCAAGCTCTTCGTCAACCGCGGCGAGCGCAGCGGGATCACCGAGGAGGATCTGCGCTGGGCTTTGCGGGAGGGAGCGGTCGTCGCAGACGAGGACGTCGCCTCGGTCCGCGTCCTCGAGCGCTTCTCCTTCGTCGAGCTGAAGTCCGAGCAGGCCGAGCGCGCGGTCGAGTTCCTCGACGGAACCAAGCTCCACGGCAAGGAGATCCGGCTCGAGGTCGCTAGGAAGTGAGCTCGAGGATGCTCGCGAGCAACCGCTCGAAGTCAATCGGCTTGGTCACGTAGTCGCTGATTTCGAGGTCGGTCAGAGCCCCGCCGTCAGCACCGTCTTGATAGGCGCTGACGATCAGCGCCGGTGTCTGCACCCCCTCGGCGCGCAGCTCCCGCAGGGCGTCGATCCCGGATTTGTTCGGCATCATCGCGTCGAGCAGCAGCAGGTCCGGGTTCTCTCCCTGCTCGCTGCGGTGCAGGGTGTCGATCACCTCCTGACCGTCGCTCGCGGTTTGCACCTCGTGGCCGGCAATCTCCAACCTGGTGCGGAGCAGCAGCAAGATCGTCTCAGAGTCATCGGCCACCAAGACCCTTGCCATCAGCGCACCTCCGTAGCGGTGCGGCCGGGGCCAGCGCCCTCGGTGACTCCCTTCGCGGGAAGTCGAACGCGGAAGGTGGAGCCCTCGCCCAGGCTGGAGTCGGCGGAGATCGTGCCCCCGTGCAGCTCGACCAGCGATTTGGAGATCGCCAGGCCGAGACCGGTTCCACCCACGCGCTGGGTCAGCCCGGCATCCCCACGGGTGAAGCGGTCGAAAATGTGGATTAACTGTTCCGCTGGGATGCCCGGTCCGTCGTCGCTCACCGCAAGCTCAACTTCATCACCCAAGCGCGCCGCTGTCACCCGGATCGAGGCTCCCTGCGGGCAGTACTCATGCGCATTCGTAAGCAGATTCACCAGTACTTGGCGAATCCGATCTGGCTCGGCCTCGATCCGGGGCAGGTCGGGTTCGACCTCGCACTCCAAAGCCTGGCCCGCCCCATCGGTCTGCGCCCGCATCGCCCGCACCGCGTCCTCGACCAGCGGTCCGATCTCGATCAGAGCCGGGTGGATCGTCAGTCGCCCGGCGTCGCTGCGCGCCAGGTCAAGCAGGTCATTGAGCAAACGCACCAAGTGGCGGGAATTGTCGAGGATGATCTCGACCGTGTCGGCCTGCTCGGGGGTGAGCTTTTCCCGCTCGAGCATGAGCAGCTCCGCGAAGCCCTGCACCGAGGTGAGCGGGCTGCGCAGCTCATGTGAGGCGGTGAGCACGAACTCGTCTTTCATTCGGTCGAGCTGATCTCGTTGGCTGGCCTCGCGTTCCAACTCGTCGGCCATCTCGTTGAAAGCAGCGCCGAGGGTCGCGGTCTCCGATAGCCCGCCGACCTTGACGCGGGCGACATCCCCCTCCGCCAGTCGCCCGGCCGCCGCGACCAGCTCCTCCAGCGGCCGTCTCATCGAGGCGATCAGCCCGCTGAACAGCAGCAGCGCTGCGGTCAGCCCGGCGATGATCCCGGCCGCAACCAGCAGCGCCGTGTTGCGGGTGTCGGTCGAGATGCTGCCTTGCAGTTGCTGGCGGTGGCCCTGCTGGGCGGCGATCGTGACGCGCGAGAGGGCGGGCCGGCGGCCTTCCGCCAGTCGCACCCGGGCGGCCATCTCGATCTGATAGGAGCGCTCGATCGAGCGCTCGAAGTCCTGGCGCTCCTGGATAAAGCGAGCGACTCCGATCACCGCCATCGCGGTCAGCGCAGCGAAGCAGATCGCAAAGCCGATCCTCAGCCTGTTCGCCAGCGATGGGCTCACCGGAGACCTCGTCGGGCATATGCTTGCGCGGCTATGGGCGATCAGGCTACCGGCACCGCCGACGGTTCGGTGGAGGCCCCAGAGGGGATCGATCGCGGGGGAATCGAGGACTGGTTCGCCAAGCATGTGCCCGCTGCCAAGCCGCCCCTTTCCTTCGCGCGGATCTCCGGCGGGCACTCGAACCTGACCTACAGGGTGAGCGACGTAGCCGGAGGGCGCTGGGCCCTGCGCCGCCCGCCGCTCGGCAGGCGGCTTGGCTCCGCCCACGACATGGGCCGCGAGCACCGGGTCCTCTCGGCGCTGGGACCGACGCGGGTGCCGGTGGCGCCGGTGGTCGGGCTCTGCGAGGAGGAGGACGTCAACGGCGCGCCCTTCTACGTGATGGAGTTCGTCGAGGGCCCGATCCTGCGTGGCGTTGCCGAGGCCGAGGCATTCCCCAGCGAAGACGATCGGCGGGCGATCGGGATGAGGTTGACGGACACGCTGGTCGAGATCCACGCCGTCGACCCGATGGCGGTCGGCCTCGGCGAGCTCGGCCGCAAGGAGGATTACGTCGCTCGCCAGTTGCGGCGCTGGCAGGGCCAGTGGGAGAAGTCAAAGACGCGGGAGTTGGCGGCGATCGATCAGGTGCACGACCGTCTCGCTGCGCGAATCCCACGGCAGGGCCCGGCGACGATAGTCCACGGCGACTACCGGCTCGACAACATGATCCTCACCCCCGGGGGCGAGGTTGCAGCGGTGGTCGACTGGGAGCTGTGCACGCTGGGCGACCCGCTCGCCGATGTCGGCCTGCTGATGGTCTACTGGCCCGAGCGCGGCGAGGAGAGTATCGCCCTGGGTCAGCCGGCGAATCTCGCCCCGGGGTTTCCAACCCGCGAGGAGCTGCGCGAGCGCTACGCCGAGCGATCCGGCCGCGACCTCGGCGAGCTCGATTTCTTTATCGCGCTTGGCTACTGGAAGTTGGCGATCATCCTCGAGGGGGTCTACGCTCGCTATGCGGCCGGCCAGTACGGCGGGGTCGATGAGGGCATCCAACAGTTCGCCCGCATGGTCGAGCGCCTCACCCAGGCGGCCGATGAGGCAGAGCGCCGCGGTGGCTAGCACAGGATTTCCCGCCCAAGGTGGCCGACGGGCTGTGGGCAGCGTCCAAGCGGCTGGGGAGCAGCAGAATCGAAGCAGGGAGCGCTAGAGGGCGGGAGGTGGGGGACCGTGGCGCACCATCTGCAGCCTCTGCTCCACCGCTGCGATCCGCTCGGGCGCGACCCGCGGGCCCTCGGCTGGGGGTTGTAGCCACGGCCACTGCGCGGGCTCGCCCAGGGCTCGCATGTACTCCTCGATCCCCGCTGGGGTCGATAGCACCAGCATCCGAGCGGTGTCGGACTCGACTCGGAAGGTATGCGGCCTGCCCCCCGGCGCGAACACGACATCGCCCGCTCTGCAGGGCTGCGCGTCTTGGGTAACCCAGGCCGGCGGTTCCTCTTGATCCTCGCGCGCCTGCTCGGCGTCGAGGAGCCATGCGGTGAGCTCGCCGTCGAGCAGGTAGAAGGTCTCATCCTGGGGATGGGAGTGCAGCGGCGGTGCGGCGCCACGCGGGGCCAGCAGCTCGATCAAGGCGAAGCGCCCGGCGGTCTGCCCGCCGTCGAGTTTGATCCGGGCCAGCGTTCCGAGGAACCACAGTGGCTCCGGATCGGTTGTGATAACCCGCGGCTCGGCGCTCACTTTCCTGCCCCCGAGGCGGCTTGCCTTTCCGGCTTGCGGTGGCGGCGGAAGATCTCGCCAACCCAGCGAAAGCCGCGACGCTGGGAGAGTGGCTCGCGGAATCGCTCCACCCCGCGGGCCGGCTGCTGGTCGGCCCCCAGCGGCCCCTCCGGGGGAAGGACCAGTGGATAAAACAGCGAGGCGGCGGTGAGGTCGGCGACGCTGAAGGACTCACCGACCAGGTACTCGTTCTCGCCCAGCTCCTGCTCGAGGTAATCAAGCGCATCGAGAACCTTGGCGCGCGCGCGCTCAGCCTCAGCCGCGCTGCCGGCGCCGAACCGGATGCCGGTGAAGGCGCGGGCATAGCCCGCGGTCACGCCCGCGGTCCTCGCCAGCGGCCCCGGCGCCGTCGTTTCCATCAACTCGCGGAAGCGCTCGGGATCCTTGCCCAGCTCATGCCAGACGAGCAGTCTGATCGCCGGCCCGAGTTCCTCGTCAAAGAAGGCCTCAAGCGCCAGGGCACGGCGGCGCTGGCCTCGGTCGGCGGGGTAAAGGGAGGGCTCTGGGTATCGCTCCTCCAGGGCGGCGATGATCGTGGTCGAGTCGCCGATGTGGCGTCCCTCAAGGGTCAGCACCGGGAAGGTCGTCTGCGCGCCCCGGGTCAACCAGAGGGCGACCGCCATGTGGGCGCCGGGGAGAGGCGAGCGGCGGCGGTGCTCGATCCCCTTGTGGGCCAGCGCCCAGCGGGCCTTCTCGCTGTAGTGGGAGACATCGATCTGCCAGAGGGTTGGGAGGCTGTTGCTCATCGGTCGGGCGCCGCGGGCCGGCGAGCCTCAGAGTCTCTTGTGCACCTTGACCGCGGTGCCGTAGGCGCAGATCTCCGTCCAGGTGGCGCCCAACTCAGAGGTGTCAAAGCGAAAGGCGAGGATCGCGTCGGCGCCCTTTGACTCGGCTTCTTCAACCAGCCGCTCAGTGGCGTGCTTGCGACCTTCGGCGAGCATCTTCGTCATCCCCTTCAGCTCACCGCCGGCGAGCGACTTCAGCGAGGCGCCAATCTGGGAGCCGAGGTTGCGCGAGCGAACCGTGAGCCCGAAGACCTCACCGAGAACCTCCTGGACCTCATAACCGGGCAGGTCGTTCATCGTCGAGATGATCACCGGACCAGCCTACCCGCATAGGATCGATCGGGTGATCTATTTGCTTCGACACGGCGACGCCGAGCGGGGCGATGGCGAAGACGCCGCCCGCCGCCTGACCGCGAAGGGTGAGCGCCAGGCCCAGGCTGCCGGAGAGGCGCTGGCCAGGCTGGACGCGCAGGTCGATGCTTGCCTCACCAGCCCGAAGCTGCGCGCCGCCGAAACCGCCCGAATCGCGTGCGCGCCCCTGGGCCTAGATCCCGAGCCGAGCGGCGCGTTGCGTGGGGGCGGCTTTGACGCGCTGGCCCTCACCGCAGGTCGGGGAGAGGTGCTCTTGGTCGGTCACGAGCCCGATCTCTCCGATGAGCTCGCCCGTCTTTGCGCAGCCAGGGTGAAGCTGCGCAAGGGCGGGCTGGCGATCCTCGACGGATCGACACTCGTGGCGCTGCTGCGGCCGGCAGACCTCACTGCGATCGCCGGTTGAAAGGCCAGGTTGCCTGCCTTCGCCGGTCCAAACTCCCAGCCAGCTGCTAGGCGATCTCCCCGCCCGCGGGTATCGGTGCCTGGCGGTCGTTTGAGGTACTCGCGGTCGATGAGACGCTGGCAAGTGAGGGGAAACGGGCAGCTAGGGGGAGGCCGAGTAGCGAGATTGCCGCCATCGAGAGAAAAGCAGCGAAGGGGTCATGGATCAGGATCTGCACGATCAGCGCGACCACCAGCCCGCCGAGGTTGCCGGCCATCCAGACGAACGCCCCCGCGGTGCCGGCGGCGGCGCCGGCGAGGCGCTCGGCGACGGTGAGGACGATCGGCAGCGCCGGCAGCAAGAAGAAGCCCATCAGCGCGATTACGCCGGCGCGGACGCCGAGCAGGGGGATCGCCCCGAGGGTCACGCAGCCGAGTGCACTTATCCCCACCGCGGCACGCATGAAGGGGCGTTCGGCATCGCGGCGGGCGAGGAAGGGCGGCAGGACGGCGCAACCAATCATTCCCGCAACGATCATCCCGACCAGCAGCGCCCCGGCGTTTTGTTCGGAGACCCCGGAAGGGTGAAGCAGCGCTTGCAGCCAGGTCGCGAGGGCGACGAAGACCCCGAACCCGATGAAGACCAGCCCGCAGAGGATCCGCATCGCCGGCGCCAGCCACAGCGCCCGCGCGGCACCTCCCTCGATCGCAGCGCGCTCGGGGCCTTCGCGAACGGGCCCCCGCAGGGCGATCGCCAGGGCGAGTGCCCCACCCACGCCGAGCGCTGCCTCGAGCACCAGCAGCCGCTCGATGTGCCCGTGGGCTCCGAGGGTCGGGCCGAGGATGAGCGCAAAGAGCATGCCCGCGAAACTTCCAGCCGAGCCCACGGCGATGCCGGCGGGGCGCTGGTCTTCGGGGAGGTAGTCGCCCGCCAGCTTGCCGACTGCGCTGAGGATTAGCGGCTGCGCGACGGCGACGGCCAGCTGTCCCGCCATAGCCCAGGCGAAGGTCTGACCACCAAGCCGCAGCAGCCCGCCGCCCGCCATCAGACCGCCGCCCGCCGCGAGGGAGGGGCGGAAGCGGCTGTCGAGGAGCCGCCCTGCCGGGATCGCCAGCACCACGTACAGGAGCGGGAAGATCTCGGCCAGCCAGCCGATTGCCGAGACCGAGACGCCGTAGAAGTGGGCGCTCTGTGTGTCGATCGGCGCGTAGGTGAGCCAGAGCAGCTGAGTTCCCGCGCAGACGAGCGAGTAGGAGACGATCACACTCCAACCGCGGTGCCCCCGTCGGTCGCCGTCCATCGGGTCAGGGTCCACCGCCGCCCTCAGATAGGCCTGGGAGCGTGCTTGCTGTTCAACTCCCCGCTGGCCTCGGCCTCGGCCCGTTTGGCCCAGCGGTTCAGCTCGCGGCGGGCGAGGACCATCTTGTGGACCTCGTCGGGACCGTCGGCAAGGCGAAGCATCCGGCTGAACCGCCAAAGCGCCGCCAACGGGGTGTCATCGGTCATCCCCAGCGAGCCGTGGACCTGGATCGCTCGGTCGAGGACGTTCATCACGATGTTGGCGGCGACGACCTTGATCGCGGAGATCGCCTGGCGGGCTGCGCGCTTGCCATCTGTGTCCATCTTCCAGGCGGCGTAGAGGGTGAGCAGCCGGGCCTGGTCGATCTCCATCCGCGAGGCTGCGATCGACTCCTGCACGAACTGCTTCTCAGCGAGCGGACCGCCGAAGGCCTGACGTTCATTGGCGCGCCGGCACATCATCTCCAGCGCCCGCTCGGCGGTGCCGATCGCCCTCATGCAGTGGTGGATGCGGCCGGGGCCGAGGCGGTCCTGAGCGACGACGAACCCCATCCCCTGCTCGCCGAGCAGATTGGTGACCGGCACCCGGCATTCCTCGTAGCGGATCTCGCAGTGCCCCGGGCCGCGGTCGTGGCCCATGACCGGGATCGGGCGAATCAGGTTGAAGCCCGGCGTGTCGGTGGGGACGCAGATCATCGAGGCGCGCGCATAGGGGTGCGCCTCGGGGTCGGTAACGACCATCGCGATCGCCAGCTCGGCGCCGACTGCGCCGGAGGTAAACCACTTATGGCCGTTGATCACCCACTCGTCCCCGTCGCGCACCGCGCGCGCCTGCAGAAGGGTCGGGTCTGAGCCCGACACCTCCGGCTCGGTCATCGAGAAGCAGGAGCGGATCCGGCCCTCCAACAACGGCTCCAGCCAGCGCTCCCTCTGCTCGGCGCTGCCGTGCTCGGCGAGGATCTCCATGTTGCCGGTGTCGGGCGCCGAGCAGTTGAAGGCCATCGGCGCGGCGAGCGGGCTGCGCCCCATCTCCTCGCAGAGCAGCCCGTACTCCCAGTTGCTCAGGCCGGGGCCGTAGCGCTCATCGGGCATGAACAGGTTCCACAGGCCCTCCCCCTTGGCCGCCTCGCGGACCTCGACCAGGATCCGCGGGTAGGGGACGCCGGGGCCGACCTCGGCATCGACTGCCGCCATGATCTCTCGCTCCCGCGGGTAAATCCGCTCGTCCATGAAGCCGAGAATGCGTTCGCGCAGGGCCTCCACTTGGGGGCTTGGCCTGAAATCCATTCGCTTGTTTCCTCTCCTCCGGGGGCTGGGGCTGGGCCGGCGGGCCAGTTGTGACTATATGGCCCGTCTAAGGCCCGCCGGCGCTACGGCGGTAGCGCGCGAGCAGCTCGCCTCCCTCCTCCAGCAGCCACGCCAGCTCCAGCTCCGCGACCGCCGGGAGCTCGCCCTCGAGGAGGCGGGGCGCCCGCCCCCGCCAGCTTCGGGGCAAGCGTGAGAAAGAGCTCATCGACCAAGCCAGCGCTCTCCAGCTCACCGTGCAGGTGCGGCCCCCCCTCGCAGAGCAGCGCCCGGATTCCGCGCTCCTGGCGGAGCTGGCGCAGGGTCTCGGCGAGGTCGACGGAGCCCTTGTGGCGGACGACTCGAAGCGAGGTCGCGGTCGGTGGCGGTTCGTCCTGCGAAGCGGTAATTATCAGCACCCTGCCGCCGCCGGCTGTGAACAGCGGCGCGTCCCAAGGTAGGTCGAGCCGGCCGCTGATGATCACCATCAGCGGGTCGTGGGGGAGGCCGATCCGCTCGCGGCGCTCGCGGGCCTCCTGGCTTGAGATGAGGCGCCCGTAGCGCTCGGCGCGCATCGTCCCCGCCCCGATCATCACCGCATCGAACCTGGTCCGCAGCCCGACCAGCATCGCCGTGTCAGCGCTCGAGCCGATCGGCCCGGAGACCCCCCCCACCGCGGCTCGGCCATCGACGGTGGCGGCGAAGTTGACCGCGACAAAAGGCCACTCCTCGTGCGGCTGCTCCCAGGGTCGGTAGGCGGCGAGCTGGCGCTCGACGGTGGTCGGGCCAGGATCTGGAAGCAGCCGCTGCATCGCCAGCCCAGTGCGGCGGCTAGGAGTAGTCGTGCCAGCCGGCGAACTCGCGACCGGCGAACCTCTGCAGCTCCGCCACGTCCTCACCGAATCGGCCGCACAGGGACTCAAAGAGCTCCTCGGGCAGATCCGGCTTCGGTGCCGGCGGCCTCTCGGGGTCATGGACGACCTTCTCGACGATCCAGCGGATCGACTCGGGCAGGCGGTCGAAGTTGCGGTCAAAGGAGCGGAAGCCGGGCAGCTTGATCAGTCTCTCCATCAGCTGGTACTTGTCGCCCTGCTTGGCCGCTGACTTCTCCCACTCGCGATCGAACTGCTCGGAGGTGAAGGCCTGCTTGACGCCGAGGAACCCAAACGCCCTGCGCATGGTCGCTTCACGCTCGCCCTGCAACTCCTCCTGGGTGATGATTTCGATCTGCTCGCGGTCAAACAGCTCCAGGTAGGGCTGCAACTGCATCCAATACATCGAGCGGTGGATGTAGGAGGAATCTGGCTCCGAGAGGGTCGCGGCCATCTCGCGCGACTCATAGCCCGCGCCGGTCGCGTGAACCCAGTGGGAGAGGATCCGCTTGATCGGATCCCGGACCATGTAGATCAGCCGTGCGTCTGGGCAGTGGCGGTGGATGCGCTCGGGGACCCCTCGAAATCGGGGCAGGTTTGTGTAGTGGGGGGAGGACTCGCCCCGCACCCCGAAGCGGCTGTCGAAGCGGCTGGCGTACCAGTCGACCCCCAGGTCCCAGTTCAGCTCCTCGACGAAGAAGTTGAGCTCCTTTGGCTTTGACATCTGGATCTGGGGATGCAGGCCCAGGTAGTGGTGAATGCTGGTCGTCCCGCACTTCAGCCCGCCGATGATGATCAGGTTCGGCAGGGCGGCGTGGCGCTTGCGGCGGCGGCGGAAGCTGCTCTTGCGCTCGGCCTTATAGCGCTCCCTGGCCCGCGCGCACATCGCCTCGTCGGCTGGGTCGTATGGGATCGGGGAAGACGGTGTCTGGGTCTCGGCCTCTGACACGAGCGGGCTAGTGTAACTGCGATGCGCTCAGCCGATCTGGCCTCCAGCTTCAACTCGTTCTTCAACGCCGCCTCGGCGTTCTTCAAGAACCTGACGGACATCCACTGGACACCCTTCGCCCTCGCCCTGGGCTTCTTGCTCGCGATGCAGGTTGTCCGAGCCTGGTCCTGGCGCAACGTGCTTCGCGCCGCCTACCCCGGCCAGCGCATCTCCTTCACCCGCCTCGCGGCCGCCTACCTTGCCGGGGCGGGGATCAACGCGGTGATCCCCGCCCATGCCGGAGACGTCACCAAGGTCTTCCTGGTCAAGCGCCAGATCCCACACTCCTCCTATCCGGCTGTCACGTCCTCCTTCTTGGTCCAGTCGGTCTTCGACCTCGCCGCCGGCCTGCTCGTACTTCTCTACGCGACCAGCAGGGGGCTGCTGCCCAGCCTGCCCGAACTCCCCCACCTGCCGGCCTTCGAGATCTCCTTTTGGGCTGACCATCCGCAGGCATTCGCGATCACCACCGGCGTGCTGGTGGTCGCGGTCGCGGTCGCGATCTACTTCCTCGCCCATCACGTCCGACGTTTCTGGGCGCGGGTCCGCCAGGGCCTCGTCATCCTCACCGAACCGCGCCGCTACCTGCGCGAGGTGGCCTCTTGGCAAGGGATCGGTTGGTGTTGTCGCTTTGCCTCCTTTTGGTTCTTCCTCGAGGCATTCGGGATCCCCGGCTCGGTCGCCAACGTGATGCTGGTGATGAGCGTGCAGGCGATCTCAACGATCATCCCGCTCACGCCGGGTGGAGCCGGCGCCCAGCAGGCTCTCTTGGTGGCGACGCTGTCGGGACCCTCGCGCACAGCCGTGCTCTCCTTCTCGGTCGGGACCCAGATCGCGATGGCCGCCTGGTCGGTGATCCTCGGCTTCGCCGCGATCGGGCTCGTCTTCCGCACAACCGATTGGCGTGGACTGATCCGCCAAGCACAGGAGGACTCTGACCGAGAGGCGGCAGCGGCCTCTGCCGGTACCCCCTAAACGGCGCCGCTCGACTCGACCGAACTCGGTAAAGCCTTTGACGGTTCTTGCCAGGACGGACGCCCGCTCGGAAAGCCGTCGTGGTGACCGCGCTTTCGCGCCTCTGCTTTCATGTCCGTATGGAGGGCAGCCCCTTCAACCTGTTCGGCGATCCCGAGGAGTTCCGCGCCCGCATGGAGGAGCTTTCCGAGCAGATGCAGTCCTCCCAGCGCGTCGCCTGGGCGGACAACGCGATCAAGCTGGCGGTTGAGATGACCGTCGCCTCGATCGGCCAGATCGACCTCGCCGGCAGCCCCGACGAGCAGGCGATGCAGGTGCGTGACGCGATCCGGGTTCTCTTTCCGGAGGCCGTGACGCTCGTTCGCGAGGCCCGCGAGGGTCTCTCCTAGCTCCTCCTAGAGCAGTTCGAGGCGCAGTGAGATCGCCGAGCCGCGGCCGATCGGCGCACCGGCCAGCTCGATCACCAACGCAACCAGCAGGGCTGGGATCGCCAGCGCGACGCTGATCAGAGCGTCGATCCGGCGCTGCCAGGGGCGCTCGGCGGGGGTCGCCTCTCCCCATCTGAGAGCGCCGAAGGCAGCGTTGTGGCCGAAGGTGAGGCTGTTGAGCACGGTCTGCCAGGCGATCGCCAGGCCGCGAACCGGTTCCCAGCGCCGCCTCCTCACGATTTGATCGCGGCTGGCGACCAGGCGCCGCACCGACTCGACCGTGAACAGATAACGGGCATCAGGCTGAAATCCGGCCCAACCGGCACCCCCCAGGGACGCTGCGAGGCTCGCCCGGTTGAGGATCCGCAGGGTTCCGTTTGGCCCGAGGCGGTCCAGCTCGCGCAGGGCCGCCGCGCTGCTCGCACGCTCGCCGACCACGCCGAGACCGCAACTCTCGCAGCGGCTGACCGCTCCACGCAGGCCAGTACTCGCCGCCATCACGCCGAACAACGGCTCGCCGCAGGCGGGGCAAGGGGGGTTTTCGGGACCGTGGCCCGCCTCAAGCGGGACGACCGAGGTGCGCCTCGTCGCGTTCATGCCGGTAGCGTACGGCCCGTGCGCCTCAGCGAGATCATGACCGCGGGCGTCGTCACCGCGACGGCCGAGGAAAGCGCCCTATCGGTGGCCCGCCTGATGCGCGATCACCGGGTGGGCTCGGTCGTGATCGTTGACCCGGCCGGCTCGCCGGTGGCGATGGTCACCGATCGCGATCTCGCCCTGCGCGTCCTCGCCGAGCGGTCTCCCGATGACTCTCCGGTCGGCGAGCATGCCTCCCGCCCGCTGATCTCCGCCGAGCCGGAGATGGAGCTGGAGGAGGCTGCTGCGTTGATGGTCCAGCACGGGGTGCGGCGGTTGCCGGTCGTCGCGGAGGAGCGCCTCGCCGGCATCGTCACCCTCGACGACATCGCGTTGCGGACCGGCGACCTGGAGCTGGCACAGCAGATGACCCAGGACGTGATCGAGGGGGCGCTGCCCCAGTTCTACTTCCACGATCGGGGCTGAGCCGGTGCGGCCGAGCAGGGAGGAGGTACTGGAGTGGGAGCGGCGCTGGGCGACCCCGACTGCGCTGGCGGCGTTTGCGGCCGTGGTGCTGGTGATCGGCGCGATCGTCCTCGCCACCCAGGTCGTTGGCAGCGGGAACGGTGACGCCGCGCTGCTGCGTGATGTTGACCAGCACCGCACTGCCCAGATGGCCTCCAGCATCTTGCAGGCGATCGGGGTTGGGTTGCTGGTCGCGCCGTTGTTCTATCTCTTCCGGGCCGCGCTCGCCCGGAGCGCGAAAATGCGCCGAGGGATGATCGGTTTGACGATCGCTGCGCCCCTGTTCCTGATGATCGGCGACGTGTTGGCAGGGCTCACCTTCCTGCACGCGGCGACGGACTTTGCTGCCAAGAATGTGGCGGGAACGGGCAACCACGCCAACCAGATTGCACAAGACGCGATCAGTGGCGCTCCACTGCAGGGGCTTGGGATCGGGTTAGAACTCGCCGGGAAGCTGGGCTTCGCCGTCGCGATGTTCTACGCCACCTTGCACGCCATGCGGACCGGTCTGCTGAGTCGATTCTGGGGTTCGCTAGGGATGGCGCTGGGAGCGGTCTCCTTCATCTTTTTTCAGTTTGCCCTGCTCTGGTTCGTCTACCTGGGACTGCTGCTGTTGGGGAGGGTCCCGGGTGGTCGTCCGCCGGCTTGGGCTGCCGGGGAGGCGATCCCGTGGCCCACCCCCGGGGAGAAGGCCGCCGCCAGCCTCCGCACTCCGCCGGAGGCCGATGACGGGGAGAAGACCGCACTGACCAACGGCAACGGCGCGCCGCCTGAACAAGGCAGCCCCGGCGAGCGCCGCAAGCGCAAGCAGCGCGACTAGAGCCGCTTAGCCGAGCGGGTTGAGTCCCGGCGGGGACTCGACCTGCTCGCTGGTCTGGGCTCGCTTGCGCTGAGTGCGGATCTCGCTGAGGATCCGCTCCAGGCGCGGCTCCTGGGAGTTGTCGACGTGGGTCATCGCCCCGGCAACGGCGGGGTGGACGGCGGCGATTCGCTCGTGCATTGCCTGGGCGATCGCCCGGTAGGTGGGGTGACCCTCGCGTCCGGAACGCAGCTCGATCAGGTGCATCGCCTCGCGGGCGTTGAGGTCCAGCGTGTAGCGGATCCGGTAGGCGAGGCTGAGTGCGTAGGGGGCCTGCTCGCGCAGACCGGCGCCCAGGAGGCGCTCGTACTCGGCGCCGGAGATCTCAAGCGCGCGGTCGAACTCCCCCCCGACGCCGCCCTCGCGCACCTCGCTCGGCACGCCCGCCCCAAGGTCTGGCCCCAGTCGCTGCCACTGACAGGTCAGCATCCGGTGTCGCTGGAGGTCGCGGAAGGCGCCGTAGTCGGAGACGATCTCAAAGCGGTAGCGCAGCGCCTCAAAGCCGCGCCCGGGGCGGTGGCGGCGGTTGGCGCGCTCCCCCACCAGGGCCCCGATCAATTCGGCCCGCTCGGAGCGATCGAGGACGTCGATGCGGGCAAGGATCTCGGTCTCCGGCGTCGTTGAGGACTCAAACAGGCAGGCCGCGAGCAGATCCTCTTCGCTGCCGTCGACGTGGACCAACTCGACCGAGGCGGCATCCTCGCCGCCGCCGCGGCGATTGAGTCCCAGCCGCGAGACCCAACTCTCGGTCGCCTCGCGCCGCCGCTGCAGGTAGGCGACCCACTCGCCACCGCGGTCGGGGCGATCGACTCGGGCGAGGAAGCTCGGCATCGTCAGCTGCAGCTCGCGCAGGATCATCCCGCCGTACTCACGGGCCTCCGGCAGCGCAGAGGACATCAGTCGCATGATCAGCTGCTCGTAGGCCTGGCCGGAGGCAAAGATGCCGACGTGGCTGAGCGTCGCCGCGGGGAGCAGGCCGCGCAGTAGGTCAAGCGCCTTTGCCCGGATCGAGCGTTCCCAGGCGCGCACCGGCTCACCGTCGGCACGCGGCCAGCGCTCGGCAGCCCAGGTCTCGACCGCTCGCAGCGAGCGCGAGTAGATCGCAAACAGCTCGTCCATCGCCGCGCTGAACTCGGGACCGAGGTCCTCGTCGCGGTAGTAGCGGTATCCGCCTCCGGCGTCGGTGGGGAGCGGCTTGTCGTAGGGGATGTAGCGGGTCGACTGCTCCAGGTAGGCCGCGAGGCGGCCGCGCTGCAGGGTCTTGGTGAGGATGTTGGACACCCACTCGCAGGCGACGTGGGCGCCGCCGACCTGGGCGATCGAGTCATCGCCGTAGCCGAGGAACACCCGCTGATACAGCCTTGCCGCCCGCTCGCCCTCCTCCACGTCAAAGGGGCGCCCGCCGGGCGGGACATCGCCGCCAAACTCCTCCAAATAGAGGCGTCGCACCGTCCCCGAATACCGTGAATAGCGGGCAAAAAGCGCCCCCTTGACCGTCTCCGGCAAGTTGACCAGAGCAAATACCGGGCGGTCGAGGTTGGTGAAGTGGGGAGCGAGGATCGCCCTCTCCTCGGCGGTAAAGGTCTCGACCGGGTAGCGCATCGGTCGATCCTAGCCCGGCGATCCGACGAGGCTCGGCCCGCGAAATGCCTTGATTCCGCTGGCCCTGAGCCAGGTACCGCGACGGCGATTTGCAAAAACGCTCCGATCGGGCTGGCTGAGGGGAAGGTGAGCCGCGGGCCGCGATACGGTTGCCGCGCGCGGGTGCGCTGCTTGCAGCTGGCGGTCTTTCTCGCCCTTTGCGCGAGCTTGCTCGCCCGCCCGCGGCGGCTGCAGAGCACATCGGTTGGGACGGCGTCGGCAACCTTGAAGCCGCGCCTCCCTGCCCGCCGGTCACCTACACGCAGGCCGTCGCCGTTGGCAAGAGCTATTTCGTGCCGATCGACGGAGTGATCACCTCATTTGCCGTACAGGGGGCCGATCGCGGTGGGGTCGTCCAGTTCGAGCTGTTTCGATACGGAGCAATCCCGAGCACACTCTCGGTCGTTGCAGATAGCGAAAGGGTTGCCGTCGAGCCGGGTGTGCTGAACAGCTACGACCTGCGCATACCCGCCCGCGCCGGTGACTTGATTGGTCTTGCGGTGCTCTCGCCCGCCTTCCGCTGCCTTGCCGAAACGGCGAACTCCGAAGACTGGATGGCAAATGTGGAACAGCCCTCGCCCCGGCGGTCGGCTCGACCGTCGGCTGGTCGGCTGGAATTCACAATGTGGCCCTCAACCTGGAGGCGACGGTTGAGCCTGATGCAGATGGCGATGGCTGGGGCGATGAAGCGCAGGATCGCTGCGTCGAGGTTCCCGGTCCCGAACAAGGCTGTCCTGCCTCGGCTCCAAGTACGAGCGCGCCCAGGCTGAAAGTCGAGCTGAACGTGCCGGCGGCACAGGCGGTGTTGGCGCAGGGCGGAATCAGGCTGACGCTTCGAGCAAATCAACCGGCCGGCTATACGGCGAGTGGCGTCTTACACCTGAGCGGGGCCAAAGCGCCGCCGACGCTGCGCCAAACGGTTGGGCAGATCGGCGCCGATCGGCCGCTGCGGGTGAAGTTGAAGCTCACCCGCAGGGCCGAGCAGGCGCTGCGTAAAGGTCCAGGGCTACGCTCTCGAGCCGATGTCCGGATCCAAGTCGATGTGACCGGTGAGGACGGGCGTGAGGTGACCGTCACATCGAAGCTCGAGGTCCGGGCGATCTGACTTTGACTAGCCGATCCGGACCAGCGCAAGTCAGCGCACTCGAGCTCGCATCTGCGCCTGGCGAACAACGCGCCGCAGAGGCGCCTTTCAAGGCCGCGGGGCTCTGGCTGGGTGAAGCGGCGCTCTAAAGGAGCGCCGCGCCAGCGTGCTGAGCGAACTCGACTAGCGGCTGGGGGACGACGCCGAAGAAGATGACGGCAGCCGCAGCCAGCAGGGCGGGGAGGAAGAGGTGGGGGCGGCGGCCCGCCTGCGGGTCGATCGGGTCAGCCTCGGGGTCGGCGCCAGCAATCGCCGGGGCACCGAGCCCCGCCGCCTCGCCGCTCGGTCCCATCCACATCGCCGCGACCACCCGCAGGTAGTAGGCGAGGGAGATCATCGTCCCCACCGCGATGAAGACCGCCAGCCAGGTGTAGTTGCCTTCGACCAGCGCCTCGATCAGGTAGAGCTTGCCGATGAAGCCGGCAGTCGCCGGCAGGCCAGCCAGTCCGAGCATCGCGATCGTCAGCGGCCAGGCGAGCAGAGGTCGCTCGCGGCCCAGCCCCTGCACGGAGCGGATGCCGTCGCCGTGGGATGTCTCGCGCTCGCGGGCGACGATCACCGCGAAGGCGGCGAGGTTCATGAAGGCGTAGACGGCGAGGTAGAAGACGAGGGCATCGACCCCCGCCCGCGACGCGACGACGACGCCGCCGAGCATGTAGCCGGCCTGGGCGATGCCCGAGTAGCCAAGCAGCCGCTTCAGCGAGGACTGTCCGAGGGCGCCGACGTTGCCGACCACGATCGAGATCGCCGCCAGCGCCGCCAGCGCCGGCTGCCACTCGCTGGTCTGCGGCGCCAGCGCGAGGTCGAAGAAGCGGACGAAGACGGCGAAGGCCGCCGCCTTGGTCGCCACCGCCATGAAGGCCGTAATCGGCGTCGGGGCCCCCTCATAGACATCCGGTGTCCATTGGTGGAAGGGGGCGATCGAGGTCTTGAAGGCGAGGCCGACCGCGGCCATCGCGATCCCGATCAGAATTAGCGGGTCGCTGAGCAGGCCGTGCCGGGTGATGCCAGCCGCGATCCCACCGAAGTCGGTCGAGCCGGTGGCCCCGTAGAGAAACGCCATCCCGTAGAGCAGCGTCGCCGAACCGAGCGAGCCGACGATCAGGTACTTAAGCCCCGACTCCAGCGAGCGCTCCTGGCGCAGGTTGGTCGCGCAGAGGATGTAGAGCGGGATCGAGAGGGTCTCGAGCGCGACGAAGAAGCTGACCAGGTTCTGGGCCTGCGCCAGCAGGGTCATGCCGAGGACCGAGCCGAGCAAGAGCGCGTGGTACTCGCCGCTGCCGGCCTGCTCGACGGCGGGCTCGCCGATCGAGAGGAAGACGGCGAAGGCGGCGGTGAGGACGGCGATCAGCGAGATCGAGATCGCCAGGTCATCGAGCCGCAACGCCCCGGCGACCAGATCGGTGGAGTCGCCCCACTGCCAGATCAGCAGGCCGGCGGTTGTGGCGAGCGCCAGTAGGGTCAGCGCCGGAGCGCTGCGCCGCAGCGGCTTGAAGACAGCCGTCAGCAGCACGACGCAGCCCGCGGCGCTCAGCGCGATCAGCGGCGAGAGCGCGGCGTAGTCGAGGTGGGGGGCGTGGAAGTTCATCGGCCGAGCCTGCGGTTGGCGGTGAGGGTCCCCTGCGCTGCCGTCGATGCGAGCTGGGCCGGTGGCGGAAGCGGTTGAGGTCCGACTGGTCGCGGCCACCGAGCGTTCGACCGCGGCGTTGGCGCGATGCAGGATCAGCTGCGGGTAGAGCGCCAGGCCGAGGATGCAGAGGACGAGGGGGGCAAGGACGACGCCGTCGCGCCAGGAGATCTCCCGCGAGGCGATCCCGTCGGGCTTGCGGTTGTGCATCGTGCGCTGGTAGAGGCGCAGCGCGTAGTAGGCCGACATCGCGACCCCGCTGATCGCGACGAAGGCAAAGACGATCTTCGACTGGAAGAGGCCGTTGAGGATGTAGAACTCGCCGATGAAGTTGGCCGACCCGGGCATCGCCAGGGTCGCCAGGGTGACGATCAGAAAGAGCGCCGCCAGCACCGGGGCGCGCAGCGCCATGCCGCCCATCCTCCGCAGGTCCTCGGTTCCGGTGCGCTCGGCCAGGATCGCGACGATGACGAAGATCGGCGCGACGACAAGCCCGTGATTGACCATCTGCAGGATCGCCCCGTCGGCTCCGTCGGCGCGCAAGGCAAAGATTCCGGCTGTGATGAAGCCCAGCTGTGCCACCGAGGAGTAGCCGGCGATCAGCCGCACGTTGGTCTGGGTGAATGCCATCACCGAGCCGTAGAGGATTGAGGCCAGGGCGATGATCAAGACCAGCGCCTGGAACTGCACGGTGGCGGCGGGGAACAGCGGCAGCACGATCCGCAGGAAGCCGTAGGCACCAACCTTGGCCAGCACCCCCGAGAAGACCACCAGCGCAGGCAGCGGTGCGGCGCGGTAGGCGTCAGGCATCCAGCCGTGCAGGAGGAAGGCTGGCATCTTGACGAGGAAGGCCGCGGCGAAGAACCAGAAGATCCAGCGCTGGCTACCGTCGCTCAGCGGGTGCCTGGCCAGTGCCCCGATCGAGAAGGTGATGTGACCACCGTGGGCTGAGAGGATCGCAGTTGCGATCGCCCCGACCAGCATCAGCAGGGAGCCGACCAGGGTGTAGACGATCATCTTCAGCGTCGCCGCCGAGGCGGTGACGCCGTCCTCCCGGTCGGTCCCCCAGGCGCCGAAGAGGAAGTAGAAGGGGACCAGCATCAGGTCGAAGAAGAGGACGAAAAGCAGCAGGTCCTGGGCGAGGAAGGAGCCCAAGGTCGCGGTCTCCCCGAGCAGCATGAGGAAGAAAAAGAGCTGCGGGCGCTGCTGTTCGCGGAAGGCGGCAAACGCGGTGGCTCCGGTCCACAGCACCGCGGTGAGCAGGATCAAAAAGACGTTGAGCCCGTCGACGCCGAGGCTGTAGGAGACGCCCAGGCCGGGAATCCAGCTCACGTTGACGCTGTCCTGGAGCCCGCTCGCGCTCGGGTTAAACCCCGCCAGCACCGCGATCGCCAGCCCCAGCGTCGCCGCGCATCCCAGCGTCGCCCACCAACCGGTCGCCCGCTTGGGCAAGAGGAGGCCGATGAAGCCGAAGGCGAGGGGGGTCCAGAGCAGGACGCTGCTCATCGCATCGCCCCGCGCGGGGTGAAAGGCCTGGCCTGCTCGCTCGCCAGTTCGGGGATCATTGGGAGCTCAGCAGGAAGTAGAGGGCGAGGCCGGCGAAGCCGGCGAGGAGGAACAGCGCGTAGCTACGGACGAAGCCACTTTGCACCGTGCGGACGATCCGCCCGGTGCCGCTGACCACGTCCTCAGTGCCGGTGATGAGGCCGTCGACGACAAGGCGCTCGAAGGTGCGGTCGGCAAAGCGACCCACGGCGAGCGCCGGCCGCACCACCAAGATGTCGATCAACTCGTCGAAATACCACTTGTTGACGAGGAAGGTGTGGATCGGACCGAAGCGGCGGATCAGGCTCGCGGGAGTCTCCGGCCGCGCCACGTACAGCCAGTAGGCGACCCCGATCCCGGCGAGCGAGATCGCCGCGCCGATCGCCAGGCCCTCCCACGATGCCGCGACGGACGGGTGGATCGCCGCCAGCGGCGAGTCGGCGAAGACCGGTTCAAGGAACCTGGTGATCAGATCATCGAGGCCCGGCACCTGGATGAAACCGGCGAACAACGCAAGGAAGGCGAGCACCGCCATCGCGACCTTCATCGGCGGCGAGTGCTCGGCGATGTGGTGTTCAGGGCCAGGGAAGCCGACGTCGCTGTCCTCCGCTTCGCCTGTGGCCGGGTTGAAGGGGTGGGCGTGGGCGAGGTGACCCGTGTCGATCAACGCCTGCGCCTCCTTGCAGGGCCGGCCGGGGAGGATCCGGAAGATCAGCCTGAACGTGTAGATCGCGGTCAGCAGCGCGCCGAAGTAACCGAGCACGGTGAAGATCAGATACATGCCACCGCGCGCCGTCGCGTAGGCGAGGATCTCGTCCTTGGAGAAGAAGCCCGAGGTGCCGGGGAAGGCGGCCAGCGCGAGCCCGCCGCAGAGCATCGTCACCGAGGTAAAGCGCATCGCCCGCCCAAAGCCGCTCATCCTGTCGATGTTCTGCTCGTTGCCCATCGCGGCGATGATCGAGCCGGCGGCCATGAAGAGCAGCGCCTTAAAGAAGGCGTGGGTCATCAAGTGAAAAAGGCCAGCGCTGTAGGCGCCGATTGAAACCCCCATGATCATGTAGCCGATCTGGCTCATCGTCGAGTAGGCGATCGCCCGCTTTAGGTCGGTCATGACCAGGGCGATCGTGCCGGCCACCAGCAGCGTCGCGAGGCCGACGAAGGCGGCGATGTCGGCGGCGGTCGGGGCAAGGACGAAGAGGATGTGGGTGCGGGCGATCAGGTAGACGCCGGCGGTGACCATCGTCGCCGCATGGATCAGCGAGGAGACGGGAGTTGGTCCCTCCATCGCGTCGGGTAGCCAAGTGTGAAAGGGGAGCTGCGCCGACTTGGCAAAGGCACCGACCAAAAGCAGCAGGCAGATCGCCGTCACGCTCCACTCGTTGGTGTGGAAGACGTGCGGCGCCCGGGCAAAGACCTGGCTGTATTCAAAGCTGCCCAGTTCGCGGAAGATCAATAAGGCGGCGAGCACCAGGCCGATGTCGCCGACCACATTGATCACAAACGCCTTCATTCCCGCCCGCGTCGCCGTCGTGCGTTGGTACCAGAAGCTGATCAGCGCGTAAGAGGCGAAGCCGACGAAGGCCCAGCCGACGATCAGCAAGACGAAGTTCCCGGCGAGGACGAGCAGCAGCATCGAGAAGACGAAGAAGTTGAGGTAGCTGAAGAAGCGGTGGTAGCCCTGATCGGACTGCATGTAGCCGTAGGAGTAGAGGTGGATCAGGGCCGAGACGCCGGTGACGATCAAGACCATGAAGATCGAAAGCGGGTCGACGAATATGCCGAGCTTGATCTGAAGCCCGGCGGCGCTGGCGTATTCCCACAGCGAGGAGGCGTGGTGGCGGGCATCGGGGGACTCGCCGAGCAGGCCGATCAGGGCGGCGAGGCCGCAGGCGAAGGCGAGCCCGATCGCGGCGGTGCCGATCACCCCGGCGGCGCGGGCCGGTATCGCCCGGAAGCCAAGCGCGATCACGATCGAGCCGAACAGCGGGAAGAAGAGGACCAGCCAGGCCCAGGCGGTGACGCTCACCCGCGCAACTCCCTCAGATCGTCGACGTCCAGCGGCAGCTTGCGGCGGAAAATGGCGACGATCAGCCCGAGTCCGACCACGACCTCACATGCCGCGACGACCATCACCACCAATGCGAAGATCTGCCCCTGCTGGTTGCCGACCATTCGGCTGAAGGCGACCAGCGCCAGGTTGCCGGCGTTCAGCATCAGCTCCAGGCAGAGCAAGATCACCATCGGGCTGCGCCGGATCAGGATCCCAACAGCACCGACGCTAAACAGCAACGCCGAGAGGACCACGTACCACTCGATGCTCACGTGGCCTCACCCCGCTTGCGTCCGGCGAGGACGACCGCGCCGACCGCCGCCACCAGCAGCAGAATCGAGGACGCCTCGAAGGGTAGAAGGAAGCGTTCCAGCAGCAGGCGGCCGATCGCGGCAGGGTTGCCGAAGCCGGGGTTGACGTGGGCCCCGTCGTGTCCGAGGGCGAGGAGCGAGGAGGAGAGGACGGCCACCGATAGCTCCACGAATAGGGCGGCTCCCAGCAGGGGGGCTAGGAAGCGCTGCCCTGGGATCGGCTCCCAGGCCGACTCGCCGCCACCCCCGACGTAGGCGGCGACGAAGACGTAGAGGACCATCACCGCTCCGGCATAGACGACGACCTGCGCGGCGGCGACGAAGGCCGCGGTGAGCAACAGGAAGAGGACGGCGAGGGAGAAGAGGTGGACGACCAGGGCCAGCACGCTGTAGAAGGGGTTGCGCAAAGCGATGACCCCGAGCGCGCCGCCGAGCGCGCCGATCGCAGCGAGGAAGAAGAGCACCGCTTCCAAGCCTTACTCCCCCTCCCGTTTCAGCGGCGTCCGCTCGATCGGTTCGGCGAGCAGCATCTCCTTGGTGAAGATCAGATCGTCGCGGTCATAGTCGGCCATCTCGTAGTCGTGGCCCATCGTGATCGCGTCGAAGGGGCAGGCGACCTCGCAGTAGCCGCAGAAAATGCAACGCGAGAGGTTGATCTCATAGACCGCCGCGTAGCGCTCTCCGGCAGAGACTCGCTCGCCAGGGATGTTCTCCGCCGCGACGACGCGGATGCAATCGGCCGGGCAGGCGGCTGCACACAGGGAGCAGCCGACGCATTTCTCCAGACCGGTGTCCTCGAACCTGTGCAGCTTGTGGCGGCCGCGGAAGCGCGGGTAGACCGGCGTCTTCTCCTCTGGGTACTGGATCGTCAACGGGCCCTCGATCAGGCGGGCGAGGGTCGTCTTCAGCCCGCGCAGTGTCTCGCCGAAGGCGCGATAAGCGCCGCCGACGCCGCCGGGTTCGGGCCCACGCTGGACCTCGACCACGTCCTGGTCCTTGAGGTATCCGAACTCGGTCACGTCGTCGTCACCAAGATCGCCGTGACCAGCACGTTGAGGGTCGCGAGGGGAAGCAGCACTTTCCAGCCGAGGCTCATCAGCTGGTCGTAGCGCAGCCGCGGCAGCGTCGCCCGCACCCAGATGAAGAGGATGACCAGCGCCATCATCTTCGCCAGCATCCAGATCGGGCCCAACCAGGCCGGGCCGGGTCCCATCCAGCCGCCGAGGAACATCGCGACCGCGACTCCGGAGACGACGAGGATCTCCATGTATTCGACCAGTAGGAAGCTGCCGAAACGCATGCCGCCGTACTCGGTCATGAAGCCCTGGACAAGTTCGGCATCGGCCTCCGGCATATCGAACGGGGTCCGGTTGGTCTCGGCGAAGCCGGCCAGCATGAAGATCGCGAAGCCGACGATCTGCGGTACGACGAACCAGATGTGGCCCTGGGCGCGGACGATTTCGACCAGCGAAAGCGAGCCGCTCATCATGACCACGCCGAGCAGCGCCAGGCCCATCGAGACCTCGTAGGAGATCAGCTGCGCGGCGCCGCGTATCGCACCGAGCAGGCTGTATTTCGAGCCCGAAGACCAGCCGCCCAGCAACAGCCCGTAGAACGCGATCGAGCCGACCGCGAAGAAGTAGAGGACGCCGATCGGGACGTCGATCCCGTAGAGGCCGACGCCATCCTGCACGTCACCCCAGGGGATGATCGCCAGGGCGAGGACGCCGGAAAGTACGGGCAGCAGTGGACCGAGGATGAATAGGGCCGGGATCGCGTTGGCGGGGCGAAAGGCCTCCTTGGAGAGCAGCTTGCCGACATCTGCCAGCGGCTGGAGGATGCCGAAGGGCCCGACCCGGTTGGGGCCATAGCGGTGCTGAAAACGGCCGATCAGCTTGCGCTCGAGCACGGTGAGGAGCGGCAGGATCGCGAAGATGACCCCGAAGATCACCAGCGACTTGACGATCATGATCCAGGTCGCTTCGACGTAGTAGGGGTCGGCGATCGGCAGCATCATCTGCGGACCTCACTCAGCTTCTCGAGCTCGACCCTCACCGGGCCGCCGTTCAGCAGCGAGTTGGCGTTGCCCTCGGCGGTCCCCTCGATCAGAAAGCAGGTGCCCTCGGGCATTCGCTCACTGATCGCGACGCGGGCGCGAACGCTGCTGTCGGTCCCCCGTACAGCGATCTCCTCACCCTGCCTGAGGCCACGGCGCTCGGCATCCGGCGGGGAGAGCTCGACCCTCTGGGTCGGCTGCAGGAAATGGAGCGGGGGGTTGAGTTCAGAGATCGGGCCGGCCCACAGGTCCCGGTAGGTACCGAGCGAGAGGGCCTCGGTCGGCAAAACGGAGTGGGAGTCTGACCGACGCTCTGCGGGCCGGTCTTCCTCGGGGACCGCCGTCGGAGCGGCGAGCGGGAAGGAGGCTGCGGAGGAGCTCTCCTGCCAGCGAATGCCTCGGCCGCCGATATCGGAGTCGGTGATTCCGTCGTAGAAGGGAACCGCCGCCGTCATCGCCGCAAAGGCTGCGGGCTGGGAGGCGAGCCCATGGTCCTCGCCCAGGGCGGCGGAGAGCTCGGCCAAAACGCTGAGGTTCGAGCGGACCTCGCCGGGATGGGAGGCGCTGGGGCGGACCCGCTGGAGGCGACCGTCGGGGTGGGTGAGCGTGCCGTCTTTCTCGGCGTGGGTCTCCAGTGGGAAGACGACGTCGGCCCTGGCGGTCGTCTCGTTTTGAAACATCGAGAAGGCGACGACGAAATCAGCGGCGCCGATCGCGGCAGCCCAGGCGCCTGTGTCCGGGAAGTCGCGGAGGGGGTCGGCGCCGAACAGCAGGAGGGATCCCAGCTCACCGGACTCCAGCGCGGCGCGGATCCCCTCGGTGTTGTTGCCCGCGACGGCCTCGCAGAGGCCCGGACCCGCGTCGGGCAGGCAGCCGGCCTCGCGCAGGCCGCGGGCGTTGGTCACCTCGGGTACCTCGAGCAGGCCGCAGCCGTCCCTTTCGGCGAGGCCGAGCGCCGCCGCCACCTCCAGAAGCGCGGTCGCAGCGCGCTCCCCCTCGCGGTTGATCCGCTCACCCCAAACGATCACGACGCTCGCCGCGTCGCGCAAAGTCTTGGCCACCTCCGCGAGGCTGGCGACGCCGTTTGCGCCCCGCAAGCTCGCGGCCAGCTCGGAGAGGAAGCGGCTGGCGTGCCCCGGGGGGTAGCGGATGAGCGCCTCGGCGCCGCCGTCGAGAGCGGTCGGCCGGTCGGTGGCGATCGCGAGCCGTGCGCTGTTTCGGCGGATCGCCTTGCGGATGCGAAGGTCGAGGATCGGCGAGCTGTGGAGGGGATCGGTGCCGAGAAGGAGGATCGCCTCGGCGGCGTCGATGTCCCGCACCTGGGCAGAGAGTGCCGGCTGGGAGAGCTGCACGAGGGCATCGCGGGAGGGGCCGCGCGCGGGCCGCGACTCAACATGGGCCGAGCCGAGCGCCTCGCGCAGAAGGCGTTGGACCAGGTAGCCCTCCTCGTTGGAGGCATCGCCGACGATCGCCGCGCTCGCCTCGCCGGCGGCCCGCAGGCCCCTGGCCGCGGTGGCGATCGCGGTCTTCCAATCGGTTGGCGTACCGCCTTTCAGCCGCGGCCGGTCGATCCGCTCCGTTGCTGTGAACATCTCGAAGCCGTAGCGGCCGCGGTCGCAGAGCCAGCCGTCGTCGACGTCGGCGTTGTCGCGGCCCAGCACCCGCTTGACCTGCTCGTCGCGCACCGTGAAGCTGACGTTGCACTGGCTCGGGCAAAGCGTGCAGACAGATCCCGCCTGCTCGATGTCCCAGGGCCGGGCCCGGAAGCGGTAGGTGTAGCTGGTCAGCGCCCCGACCGGGCACAGCTCGGTGATGTTGCCGTGGAAGGGTGCGACGTAGGGCCGATCGTTGAAGGTGCCGACGAAGGAGCGGTCGCCGCGCTCCAGCAGCTGCAGTTGGGCGTCCTCAGCGACCTCCTGACTGAACCGCACGCAGCGATAGCACAGGATGCAGCGCTCGCGGTCGATCGCAACCAGCGGCGAGAGCTCGACCGGCTTTTGGAAGTGGCGCTTGGGGTCGGTGAAGCGGCTCTTGCCCGGCCCCCACCCCATCGAGATGTCCTGCAGGGGACACTCGCCGCCCTTGTCGCAGACGGGGCAGTCGAGCGGGTGGTTGACGAGCAGGAACTCGACAACCGCGCTCTGCGCGTGCTTTACCTGGTCGGTCATCGTGTGGACGACCATCCCGTCGCGGACCGGGGTCGAACATGATGTCTGAAGTTTTGGCATCCCCTCGATCTCGACCAGGCACATCCGACAGGCGCCGACGGGGTCGCCCAGCTTCGGCTCATAACAAAAGACCGGGATCTCGACGTCTCCGCGCTTGGCTGCGTCGTGGAGCATCTCGCCCTCGCGCGCTGGGACCTCGCGCCCGTCGATGATCAGCGTGATCGCTTTGCCGCTCATGCCGCCACCGCCGCTTCGGGCCCCCGGGCCGCGATCGCGGTCTCGAACTCACCGCGGAACTTCCTGACCATCGCCCCGACCGGCATTGCCATCGAGTCGCCGAGCACGCAGAGGCAGTTGCCGATGATGTTCTCCTGGACCGAGGCGAGGATGTCGAGGTCCATCGGGGTCCCCTCGCCGCCCACCACCCGCTCCAACATCTTCACCGTCCAGTTGGTCCCCTCCCGGCATGGTGTGCACTTGCCGCAGGACTCGTGGTGGTAAAAGCGCGCCGTGCGAAGTGCCATGAGCGGGATCGAGACGCTGTCGTCGGCGACGATGATCGAGCCCGAGCCCAGCATCGAGCCGGCCTCCGCCATCGCCTCGAAGCTGTATGGGAGGTCCAGCCCCTCTGCGGCGGTCAGTACCGGGGATGAGGAGCCGCCTGGGTAGAAGGCCTTCACCGTTCGGCCCTCCTGCGGACCACCGGCCAGGTCGTAGATCAGCTCGCGGGTCAAAACTCCAAGCTCAACCTCATAGTTGCCCGGAAGCCGCACGCAGCCCGAGATCGAGACGACCTTGGTGCCCGGTGACTGCTCGGTGCCAAATCCGCGAAACCACTCAGCACCGTTGGCGATGATCCCCGGCACGTTGGAGAGGGTCTCCACGTTGTTGATCAGGGTCGGACCGCCATAGAGGCCCTGCACCGCGGGGAAGGGTGGCTTTAACCGAGGGTTGCCACGCTTGCCTTCCAGGGCGTCCAGCAGAGCGGTCTCCTCGCCGCAGATATAGGCGCCGGCGCCGCGGTGTATGACCAGCTCAAGGTTGCGGTGGGTGCCGAGGATGTCGCGGCCCAGATAGCCAGCCTGATATGCCTCGGCGACCGCGGCCTCGAGAATGTCCGCCTGCTCGTTGTACTCGCCGCGGATGAAGATAAAGGCGCGAGCAGCGTCGGCGGCGAGGGCGGCGATCGCAATCCCCTCGATCAGCTGGTGCGGGTTGCGCTGGATCAACTCGCGGTCCTTGAATGCGCCTGGCTCAGACTCATCGGCGTTGCAACAGAGGTACTTGTCCATCTCCCCGCGCGGCAAAAAGGAGGCCTTTTTCCCCATCGAGAAGCCGGCTCCGCCGCGCCCGCGCAGGCCCGAGTCCTCCAGCTCCTTCAGGACCTCGTCGGCCTCCATCTCGCGGTATGCCTTTTCCAGGGTTGAGTACCCGCCGTAGCCCCTGTAACCGGCGAGGGTCCGCAGCCGGGCGTCTTCGCCGTGCTTTAGCAGTACCCGCGTCTCAGGCATCCGGCCCTCCCGCCAGCGGCCGCTTCGCAAGCGCCTTTTCAGGCAACACCTCCGCCCCCGAGCGCAGCTGCTCGATCGCCGCCGCGGCGTCGGCCTGTTCAAGTGGTCCGAAGTAACGCTCATCGATCGAGGCCATTGGCGCGATGTCGCAAGCCCCGAGGCACTCGAACCCGCTGACGAACACATCCTCGCCCTCAGCGGCCGCTTTGAATGCATCGAGCAAGCCGTCACCCCCCCGCATCCAGCAGCTGATGTTCGTACACACGGCCACCTTGTGTGTGCCAACCGGCTCCGTGTGCAGGAGGTCATAAAAGCTGGCGACAGACTCGAGGTAGGCGGGGGTGACCCGCATCACCGCGGCGGCCGCCCGAATCCCCTCCGGGGTGCACCACCCGTAGCGCCTCTGCACAGCCCACAGCGCCGGGATCGAGGCCGAGTGCCGATCCGGATACCGCGAGATCAAGGTCTCGATGTGCTCGCGCAGCTCTGCGGGACAGTTCACTTCATGAAGCTCGGGGACGCCCTCGGGTACGCGACCCGGAATGCGGCCCTCGGTCAGCGCCGGGTCGACGGGAAGCGGGCTCACCGATCGACACCGCCCAAGATCGGGTCCAACATCCCCAGCGAGGCGATCATGTCGGCGATGTATCCGCCAACCGACATGTCCTTGAACGCCTGGAGGTTGACGAAGGACGGGTCGCGGAAGTGCACCCGCGCCGGCTTGGCCGAACCGTCAGCGACCACGAAGCAGCCCAACTCCCCGCGCGGGGACTCGATCGAGTAGTAGGCCTCGCCCGGACCGACCCGGTAGCCCTCCGTGACCAGCTTGAAATGGTGGATCAGCGCCTCCATCGAGACGGGCAGCTCTGAGCGCGGCGGCAGCACGAACTTGCGATCGTCAGCGATGTGCGGCCCTTCGGGCAGCCCGTCAAGTGCCTGCTCGACGATCCGCACCGACTCGACCATCTCCGCCAGCCGCACCCGGTAGCGGTCGTACCCATCGCCGACGGTGCCGACCGGGATCTTGAAGTCAACCTCCGGGTAGGCGAGATAGTCGAAGGCCTTGCGCAGGTCCCAGGGCTCGCCGGCGGCGCGCAGCAGCGGCCCGCTCACGCCCAACTCGAGCAGCCGCTCGCGCGGGACGATCCCGACACCCTTGGTCCGCGAGAGGAAGATCTCGTTGCGATCCAGCAGCGCCTCGTACTGCTGCACCCGCACCGGCATGTCGGCGATGAACTCGCGCAGCTTTGCCTCAAAACCGAGCGGGATGTCCTCGATCACCCCGCCGACCTGAAAGTAGCGGGTGTGCATCCGCTGTCCGGTCGCCATCTCGAACAGGTCGAGGATCCTGTCGCGCTCGCGGAAGCAGTACCAAAGCATCGAGATAGCGCCGAGGTCAAGTGCGGTCGTTCCCAGCCAGACCAGGTGGGAGTGGATCCGGTTGAGCTCCAGGAAGATTGTGCGCAGGTACCTGGCACGCGGCGGTATCTCCAGCTCGACCAGTCGCTCGACCGCGCCGCAGAAGGCCTCCATCTGGAAGAAATAGGAGACGTAATCCATCCGCTCGACGAAGGGGATGACCTTCCAGTAGCTCTTGTCCTCGCAGGACTTTTCGATCCCGGTGTGGACGTAGCCGATCACCGGCTTCACGTCGCGCACCACCTCGCCTTCGAGGTCGACGATCAACCGCAGTACGCCATGGGTTGCGGGATGGTGAGGACCGATGTTCACGGTCATCACCTCGGTGGTGATGTCGTCGGTCAGCGTCTCAACCATGGGCGCGTTCGTTGTAGGTGAAGGTCACCGGCTCCCCGCCGATCGGAAAGTCACGACGCTGGGGCCAGCCGACGTAATCGTCGGGCAAGAGGATTCGAGTGAGGTTGGGATGACCGCGGAATAGGATCCCGAAGAAGTCGAATACCTCACGCTCTTGAAACTCAGCAGTCGGAAAGAGCTCCACGCAGGAGTCGATTTCCGGCAAGCCGGGTTCAGCGGCGGGGGCCGTCGGCTCTTCCAGCATCGCTTTCACCCGGATGCGCTCGACGCGGTCGCGATTGAGCAACTCGTAGTGGATCCCGAAGCGCGGTTTGGCTGGAAGGTAATCAGCAGCGTGAAGGGAGGAAAGGAAGCTGTAGTGCTGGCCCGGCGCGTCGCGCAGCCAACCCAAAACGTCGAGCAGCTGCCCGGGGTCGATTACCAGCGCCGCCTGCCGACGTTCAAAGCCGGTGTCGAGAACGGCGCCGGGGTGCTCCTGTTCGATCTCCCCCCGGATCAGCTCGAGCCCGGGGGCGTCAGGCACGGATCAGCTCCCTGGCGACCGTGTAGGCCCGCGCCTCTTCGGGGCTTGGGGCGCTGCGCGGTCCACCCCGCGCCCACTCCTCGGTGCCGATCGCTTCATAGCGCCGCCGCCAGCCCGGATCGGGGTTGCCCTGAATCTTGCGCTGAAGCTTGATGAAGCCGTAGAGAACCGCCTCCGGCCGCGGCGGGCAGCCGGGGATGTGAAGGTCGATCGGCATGAACTTATCTGCCCCCTGGACCACCGCGTAGTTGGCGAACATCCCACCGCTGGAGGAGCAGGCACCCATCGAGATTGCCCACTTTGGCTCCAGCATTTGGTCATACAGGCGCCGAACGACGGGGGCCATCTTGATCGAGACACGACCCGAGAGGATGATGAAGTCGGCCTGACGAGGGGAGGCCCGCAGCGCCTCGGCGCCGAAGCGCGCGAGGTCATAGCGCGCCGTCACGATCGAGATCGGCGCCTCGATCGCACAGCAGGCGAGGCCGAAGGTGAGCGGAAACATCGAGTTTGCCCGCGACCAGTTGAGCATCTTGTCGAAATTGGTCATCACGACCTGTTCCTCGACGTAGCGCTCGAGCTCCTCGCCCTCGAGGTCTCCGCGCAACATGTCGCGCGCCCGCAGCTGCCGCGATCGCATCGTCTGGCGCTCTACCTCCAATCCAGGGCCCCCTTACGCCAGACGTAGATGAAGGCGACCAGCAACAGCACAACAAAGGTGATCAGCTCGCCGAGGACAAAGACACTGTCTGCCCCCTTCAGGATCACCCCGACGGGGTAGAGGAAGACGACCTCGATGTCAAAGAGGATGAAGAGCATCGCGACGAGGTAGAAGCTGACGCCGAAGCGGAAACCACGCACAGCCTCGACCGGGATGCCCGACTCATAGGGCTCGGCCTGGCGGCGGCTGGCCGCCGTCGGGCGCTGCGGCCGTTTGGGACCGATCACGTGGTTGAGCATCGCGAAGGCGGTGCCCACGAGGAGGCCGAGACCGGCGAAGACGAGAATCGGGAGGTAGCTCTTCAGCACTGGAATCTGGTTGGGCCGGGCGGCTCGCGCGGCGCTTTCGCCGCGTCCCCACCGCCCGCAGCCGCTGTTATACACCCTTTGTGACACATTGCCACATAGTGCTTTTCCGCATCAGCAAGCGGAATCCCGACCACTTCGGGAGGATTTAGGTGGTCGCCGCCCACGTCGTCGTCGGCTCCGCCGTGATCCTGCTCAACCTGGCCGCGGGCGCCGTCGGCGGCATCGCCTGGTACCGCAGCCGACCCTCGATCCCCTTCTGGTACCTGCTCCGCGCCGCCCAGGCCTCGGTCTTCCTCCAGGCGATGCTCGGCGGCCTGCTCGTCTTCACCGGCCACAAGCCGGCGGAAAGCCTTCACTACCTCTACGGGATCATGCCGATCGTCGTCTCCCTCCTCGCCGAGGGCGCCCGCACCGGGGCGGCGCAGCGCGAGCTTGGCGACGTCGACTTCGAATCCCTCCCCGCCGACTCCCAGCAGTCGCTAGCCCTCGCCATCGTCCGCCGCGAGATGGGCATCATGGCCGTCAGCTGCGGCGTCATCTTCTTTCTCGCCCTCCGCGCCGCCAGTACCGGCGGATAGCAGGGTGCAGCGGTGCCGCTACTGGCCCTTCGGCGTGAAGAGCGCACGGGTGAATGGAATCCGCGCCGATCAACGCCCGGCGCTTTAGCCGAGCGGCCGATAGCGGCCGCCGTGGAAGATCAACGGGTCCCCCGCGCCCATCTCAACCGCACTCACCGCGCCGGTGACGATCACGTGGTCGCCGGCCGCCACCACGTCGCGGAGCTCGCAGGCGACCCAGGCAAGGGAGCCCTCGATCGCCGGCACGCCATCACGCTGCTTCCAGGCGACCCCCGTCCACTTGTCGGCCACCGGGGCCTTGGTCGCGAAGGTGCGGGCGATCTGCACCTGGCCGGCGTGCAGCACGCAGATCCCAAAGCGGTTGGCCCCCTGCACGGCGAGCAGAGTGCGGGAGCCGCGATCCAGGCAGGCCAACATCAGCATCGGCTCGATCGAGAGCGAGCAGACCGCGTTGGCGGTCGCCCCCGCCGGGCCCTCGGCACCGCTCGCGGTGACCACGGTGACGCCGGTCGCCAGCAGGGCCATCGCGGCGCGGAAGCGGGTCGGGTCTGGGGCCGGCATCGTCGGAGAGCGGGATCGCCGCCAGACAATATGATGCGCGCCGCGTGCGCCCAGCTCTGATCACAGCCATGGCGGTCGCTGCCGCCCTTGGGCTCGTTGCCTGCGGCTTTGGCCAGCAGGGGATCGCCGTATCGAAGAACAGCACCTACTACCCCGGAGCCGTCGCCTTCGCCACGCACTGCTCCGGCTGTCACACGCTGAATGCCGCCGGGACCCAGGGGACCGGCAATCGGGGCCAGCGCACGCAGGGGCCGAGCCTCGACCAGCGAACCGAGACCTACCAAGATGTCCTCTTCGCGATTCAAAACGGCGGCTTCTCGGGGGCGATCATGCCCCAGAACATCGTCGTCGGCCACGAAGCCGAAGAGGTCGCTCGCTTCGTCGCCAAGTACGCCGGCGACGAAGCCAACACCACGCCGCGACCCGGCGAATCCTCCTCGCCTTAGGCAGGCCTCCTATGCTCGACCTGAAGCTGATCCGCTCTGAGCCCGAGCGGGTCAAGGCGGCGCTAGCCCGCCGCGGGGCGGCAGCCGGGGTCGAGGAACTTCTTGCCCTCGACGCCAGGCGCCGCAAGCTGCTGCCCGATATCGAGAACGCCCAAGCCGAGCGCAAGGCGATCTCCAAGCAGATCGGCGAGGCGAAACGGGCGGGCACCGAAGCCGCGGACCTGATGGCCCGCGTCGGGGAGCTGAGGCAGATGATCGAGTCCGGCAAGGCCGAGCTGGAGAGGGTCGAGGTCCAGCTGGGGAGCGTCGCCACCGCCCTTCCCAACCTGCCCGACCCAGACGTACCCGACGGAATGACCGAGGAGGACGCGGTCCTCATCCGCGAGGTGGGGGTGCGGCCCGAGTTTGACTTCAAGCCGCGCGATCACCTGGAGATCGGCACCGAGCTCGGCCTGATCGAGATCGAGGCGGCGGCACGGCTATCGGGCTCGCGCTTCGCCTACCTGAAGGGCGATCTGGTGCTGCTTGAGCTGGCGCTCGTGCGCTTTGCGGTCGAGCTGGTCCGGGCCGAGGGACACGAGCCCGTCATCCCGCCCGTCCTGGTCCGCGAGGAGGCGCTTTATGGGACCGGTTTTTTGCCTGGCGACCGCGATCAGATCTACGAGGTGCCCAGGGACGAGCTGTTTTTGGCCGGCACCTCCGAGGTCGCGCTGGCGGGTCTGCACGGGGGCCAGATCCTTGACCCGGGAGCGCTGCCGCTTCGCTATTGCGGCTTCTCGACCTGCTTTCGGCGCGAGGCTGGCGCCGCCGGTCGCGATACCCGCGGGATCTTTCGCGTTCACCAGTTCGACAAGGTCGAGATGTTCTCGTTCGTCGAACCCGCGCGCTCGGCGGCCGAGCATGAGCGCCTGCTGGCGATCGAGGAGCGGATCCTCGGTGACCTGGAGATCCCCTACCGAGTCGTCAACGTCGCCGCCGGCGACCTCGGCGCCCCGGCGGCCAAGAAGTATGACTGTGAGGGATGGATCCCCAGCCAGGGCCGCTACCGCGAGCTGACCTCCTGCTCGAACACGACCGACTACCAGGCGCGACGCCTCGATTGTAGGTATCGCCCCGCAGACGGCGAATCTCCCCGGACGGTGCACACGCTGAACGGCACGGCGCTGGCTGTGGGGCGGACGATGATCGCGCTGATCGAGAACCGCCAGGAGCGGGACGGCGGGTTCACGCTACCTACTATTTTGCATTCTTACGGTGCGCCTGAGAGGATTGCGTCACGATGAGCACTAGCGTCCGAGAGGCAAAACGCGTCGTCCTCTGCGACGACCACGAGATCGTCCGCGAGGCGATCAAGGCGCGGATGTCCAATTCGAGCACCGTCGAGATCGTCGGCGAGGCGGGCAACGGGCGCGACGTCGTCGACGTAGTCAAGGAGCTCGAGCCCGATGTCCTGATCATCGATGTGGAGTTGCCCAAGCGCGATGGGATCGAGGCCACCAAGGAGGTGCTCAAGGCACGCCCGCGGACCAAGGTGATCATCTTCACCGCCCACGCCCAGCCGGACCTGTTGGCCCTCGCGTTGCGCGCCGGCGCCTCCGGCTACGTGCTGAAGTCGGCTCCAGCCGAGGACATCGCCCGTGCGGTCAAGGCGGTGACCGGCGGTGGCACCTTCCTGGGCGGCGATTTTGCCGGCGGCAAGCCGTCTGAGGTCGAGAAGCTGCTCGAGCTCTCCCCGCGCGAGCGCCAGATCCTCGAGCTGTTGGCAGAGGGGCTGCGGGTGAAAGAGATCGCAGAGCGGCTGGCGCTCAGCCCGGCGACGGTCCACACGCATGTGCGAAACGCGATCGCCAAGCTCGAGGTCGACACACGCACCGAGGCGGTCGCGCTCGCTGTGCGCTTCAGTTACCTCGGAGCCGGCGGCGCTGTTTAGTCCCGCTCGAGGCGCAGCGCGCAACCGTTGATGCAGTAGCGCTGGCCGTTCGGCTCGGGCCCGTCGTCGAAGACGTGGCCGAGGTGTGCATCGCAGTGCTTGCAGACGACCTCGGTGCGCCGCATGAAGTGGCTGTTGTCTGGGCGCAGCTCGACGTGCTCCAGGTTGACCGGCTCGGTAAAGCTAGGCCACCCGGTGCCTGAGTCGAACTTGGTGTCTGAGGAAAACAGCTCCGTCCCGCAGCAGACGCAGTGGTACATCCCCTCGCTCTTCTCGTCCACGAAGGGTCCGCTGAAGGCGCGCTCGGTGCCCGCCTTGCGGGTCACCTCGAACTGCTCCGGCGTCAGCTGCTCCCGCCACTCGCGGTCTGTCTTTCTAATCTTCTCCATGGCCTAAGCCTAGAGGGCGCCGCAAACCGGGCTGGGAGACCGCCATACGATGCGCCGCGTGTCCGATGCTTTCTATGAGCCGACCGACGACGGCCTGCTCGCCACCGAGTTGACGCGGGGACCGTGGGATCCCCGCGCACAGCATGCCGGGCCGCCGTCGGCGCTTCTGGGTCGGGAGATCGAGCGCGTGGGGGGAGGTGAGGGGTTCCAGATCGGGCGGATCACCATCGAGATCCTGGGGCCGGTGCCGATCGGGCCGGTGGAGGTCGAGGCCCAGCTGGTGCGGCCTGGGCGCAGCGTGCAGATGATCGAGGCCTCGCTCTCATCCGGTGATGGGGAGGCAATGAAGGCCCGAGCCTGGCGCCTGCGCACGGCAGAGGTCGAGCTGCCCGGCGAGGTCATCACCACCCCTCCTCCGCCTCCGGGTCCCGAGGAGGGCGATCAACCGGAGTTCTTTGAGACCGGCCAGTCGGTCGGATACCACACGGCGATGCAGTGGCGGTCGGTCAGCGGGGGCTTCGTTGAGCCCGGTCCCGCCACCGTCTGGATGCGGATGGGGTGCGGGCTCGTCGCCGGGGAGCAACCGACGCCCCTGCAGCGCGTCCTGGTCGCAGCGGACGTCGGGAACGGGATCAGCGCTGTTTTGGACTGGCGTCGCTACCTGTTCATCAACGTCGACCTCAGCGTCTACCTCGAGCGCATGCCGGAGGGGGAGTGGGTCTGCGTCGACGCGGTCACCCTGCCCCAGCGGAGCGGGATCGGGACCGCCGAGTCGGTCCTATCCGATAGACGCGGCCGCATTGGCCGCGCTGTCCAGGCTCTGTTGATCGCCGAGCGCGCCTGAGTTCAGAGTCGGCGTTGGGGCACCGACGCGGGCCTATCCGGCGCGACCGGGCCAAGGAAGCGCGTGGCCGCGGTCGGAGAGCGCCAGCGCGATCGCGACTGAGCAGAGGACGGCGATCGAGGCCGCGAAGAGGAAGGCGCCCTGGTAGTCGCTCAGCGCGGCCACGACGCCGGCAATCGGGGCGCCGAGGCCGACCCCACCGTCAAAGAAGGCGGTGAAGGTGCCGAGGGCTGCACCACGGCGGGTCTCGGCGACCTGATCGACGACGATCAGCGAGAGCGAGGGATAAAGGAGGGAGAAGGCGGCGCCCATCGCCAGGGCGCCGGCCAGGGCGATCGGGAGGCTGTGGGCGAAGGCAATTGTGGCCAGGCCGAGAGCCTCAATAGCAGCAGCGGCGGCTGCCACGCGGGCTGGCCCGCCGCGGTCGGGGAGATCGCCGGCCAGCAGACGGGTGATTACGACCATCGTGGCGAAGGCCCCGAACACGGTTGCGCCGTGGCCGATCCCGCGTGATTCGAGGTGAAGGACGACGAAGGCCGCCATCGTCCCGTAGCCGATCGAGCCGAGGGCGAGGGCAGCGCCGGGGCGAACCGCCTCGCGGGCGATCAGCGGATGGTGCTCGAGCTGCTCTCGCGGACGGAATGGGTCAGGCAGCCGCGTGGCGACGGCCGCCCCGAGCAACGGCGTTGCGCCGGCAAAAAGCCAGACAGCCGTGTAGCCAAAGGCATGCAGGAGCGTCTCTCCGATCAGCGGCCCGATGCTGAGCCCGCCCCAGACCGCGAGGCCGTAGAGACCGATCACCCTGCCGCGACGATCGGTCGGCGCGAGGTCGACGATCCAGGCCGAGCCGGCGGTGAACACCGTTCCCTCGCCGGCGCCGAGCACCAGCCGCGCTGCGATCAACCCGACCACGCCGAACGGCGCCAGGTAGAGGAAACCGGCGGTTGAGACCAGCAGCGCGCCGACGAGAACGGCCGGCTTGCGCCCGCGGCGGTCGGCGAGGCGGCCCGCGAGGGGGCGCAGCAGCAGTCCCGTGATCGCGTAGCAGCCGATCACGACCCCGACCGCCACGTTGCCGGCCGCCAGGGGCCCGTTCACGTAGCGGGGCAGGACCGGCAGGACCGCGCCGACCGCGAGCAGGCCGCAGAAGGTGACGGTGAAAATGCCGGCGAACGCGAAGCCGGCTCGGAGGCCTGCGGACCTGCCGGCCCCGCTCACCGAATCAGGCCGCTCAGGTCATCGATGACCCGGTCGGGTTTTGGGTCGGCGCGCTCGGCTTGCGCTGCGGAGGTGGCTCCGCTGAGGACGAGGATCGTCGCCAGTCCCGCCCGCCGAGCTCCCTCGATGTCCGATGAGACCCGGTCGCCGACCATCGCCACCCGCTCGGCAGCGGCGATCAGTCCGCGTGCGGTCTCGAACATCGGCCGTTCGGGCTTGCCGCCGATCTCAGCTGTCTTCCCGCTTGCCGTCTCGATCGCGGCGAGAATCGCGCCGGTCCCCGGCCACGGGCCTCCGGGCATCGGCAGGTTCGGGTCGCGGCTGGTCGCAAACAGGGCCGCGCCGCCCTGCAGCGCCAGCGCCGCCGTAAGCAGCTCCTCGTAATCGAACCCGCGGTGGCCGGAGACCAGGACCACCTCGGCCTCCCGCCCGGCCTCCCCCTCTAGCACCCTCAGCCCCGCCTCTGCCACCGCCTCGCGGAATGCGGGGGCGCCGATCACAAATGCCCCGGCACCGCGCTTTGCCGAGTTTGCCGCCAGCTTTGCCGTCGCCGCACCGGCGGTGAGGACCTGCTGATCTGTGATCCTGACCGCGGCATCGCGCAGGCGCTGGGCGTAGGAGGCGGCAGCGCTGCCCGGGTTATTTGTGAGGAAGACGATCTCCTTGCCGGCCCCGACCAGCTCCCGCAGCGCCGCCGCCGCTCCCGGCACGAATTCGCTGCCGACCCAGACGACCCCGTCCAGGTCGATCAGGAAACCGTCGAACTCATCCGCCGCCCTCACCCGCCGCAGGCTAGTGGGCCGATCCCCGTGGGGCGAAACGCCGCCGGTCTGGGCGCGGCTGCCGGCGGGAGCGGGCCTTTCTTCGGGAATGGTTAAGCAGGCAGATTCCAAACCGCGAGCAAACCGATCGCGCCGGTACGGTGCGAGGCGTGAGCAGCGCGAGCCGGCAGGTGGTAACCGCGACGGAGGTGACCCGCCGCTACGGCGAGGGCGACGCCGCCGTGGACGCGCTGGCCGGCGTGAGCACCGCGTTTGAGCGCAATCGATTCACCGCGATCATGGGCCCCTCAGGCTCGGGCAAGTCGACCCTAATGCACATCCTCGCCGGGCTGGACCGACCGACCTCGGGCTCGGTCACCCTCGATGGGGTCGAGATCACCGGCCTCGACGATGGCGAGCTGACCAGGCTGCGGCGCGACAAGCTCGGGTTCGTTTTCCAGTTCTTCAACCTACTGCCGGTCCTTACCGCCGAGGAGAACATCCTCCTGCCGCTCTCGATCGCCGGTCGCAAGCCCGACCCCGCGTGGCTTGAGCGGTTGATCCGTACGGTCGGGCTGGAGGATCGGCGCTCCCACCGCCCCGCCGAGCTCTCCGGCGGTCAGCAGCAGCGGGTCGCCGTTGCCCGCGCACTCGTCTCCAAACCGGCTGTCCTCTTCGCCGACGAGCCGACCGGCAACCTCGACTCGAAATCGAGCCAGGACGTGCTCGGATTGCTGCGCCAGGCGGTTGACGAGTTCGGCCAGACGGTGATCATGGTCACCCACGAGCCCGCCGCCGCCTCCCATGCCGACCGCCTGATCACCCTTCGCGATGGGAGGCTCGTCCATGACGAGGTGCCCGGCTCGACCGACGAGGTGATCGAGCTGTTGAAGCAGATTGACTAGGCTCGCGCTCAAGAGCCTCTGGGCGCGCAAGATGCGCGCCCTCGGCACGACGCTCGCGATTGTGATCGGCGTCGCCTTCGTCGCCGGCTCCTACATCCTCACCGACACGATCTTCGCTGCCTTCGAAGAAATCTTCAGCGAGGCGCTGAAGGGCACCAGCGTCGTGATCACCGCGAAGAACCCGGTCGAACAGCGCAGCGGCGAAGTCCCGGCGATCCCGGCGTCGCTGCTGAAACGGGTGCAGAGTACGCCCGGGGTGAAGCTGGCCGCCGGGGCGATCTTCACCCCAGGCGGCTTCTTTGACTCCAAAGGCAACGCGGTCGGGACCAAATTCGCCCCCAAGTTCATCTCCTCGACCCTGCCCGACGGCCTGGAGTCGCTCACCTACGTCGACGGCCACCGGCCGCGGGGTCCCAGCGAAGCCTCGATCGACAAGGGCTCGGCCGAAAACTCGGGCCTGAAGCTGGGCGAAGAGGTGAGGATCATCGGCGAGGGCAGCGCCAGACCCTTCCGTCTCGTCGGATTCACCCGTCTGGGAAGCGCCTCCTTCGGCGGGGCCAGCATCGCCCAGGTGACGCTGCCCGTTGCCCAGGGCCTAACCCACGAGGCCGGCCGCTTCGACCAGATCTCGGTGGCGGCGGACAGCGGCGTCTCGGCGACCGTGCTGAAGCGCCGGATCGAGCGCAAGATGCCCGCCTCGATCAAGGTCCAGACCGCCACGGAAAACGCCGACCGCAGCTCGGAAAAGATCCACGAAAGCCTCGGCTTCCTGCAGACGATCCTCCTGGTCTTTGGCTTCGTCGCAGTCTTCGTCGGCGCCTTTCTGATCTTCAACACGTTCTCGATCACGGTCACCCAGCGGGTCGCCGAGTTCGGGTTGTTGCGCACCCTTGGCGCCTCGCGTCGCCAGATCCTCGCCACGGTTGTGATCGAAGCCGGCGCGCTCGGCCTGCTCGGCGCGATTGCCGGGATCGGCGGTGGTTACGTCATCGCCGTCTTGCTCGAGGCGCTCTTCAAGGCGATCGGCCTCGACCTGCCGACCACCGGCCTGGTGATGGAGAGCCGCACGATCCTCGTCGCGCTGGCGGTCGGCACGCTCGTCACGCTCGTCTCGGCGACGGTGCCGGCGCTGCGCTCGACCCGGGTGCCGCCGATCGCCGCCCTGCAGTCCTACACCCCGCCGAGCAGCCGGCGCCGGCTGCTGCTCAATGCGGCTCTCGCGGTTCTGCTCGGCCTGCTCGGTCTGGGGATCGTCTTGGTGGGCCTGTTCGGGAGCGGGGAAGGAGGCACCCGGGCCGGTCTGATCGGGGCGGGCGCGGTGGCGATCGTCCTCGGTGTCTCGCTCTTCAGCCCCCGCCTGGTGCCGCTCCTCGCGACGATCGCCGGCTGGCCGCTGGAGCGCTTGCGCCGCCTCACCGGCCGCCTGGCGCGGGAGAACTCTCAGCGCAACCCGAGTCGAACCGCGGTCACCGCGGCTGCACTGATGGTCGGTCTTGCCCTGGTCACCTTCGTCACCGTTTTCGCCGCTGGGCTGAAGAGCACGGTCGCCCAGGTGATCGACGAAAACTTCCAGGGCGGCTTGGTGATTCAAAACAGCGACGGCTTCTCATCGATCCCGGCGGGTGCGGCGGTCGCGGCTCGCCGGGTGCCCGGGGTGAAGCTTGTCTCCACCGTGCGCTCGGCCGAAGCGAAGCTGCTCGGGCGGGGGAGGACCGTCGCGGTCAGCGCTCCGACCCCTGAGATCGGCGAATCGGTCGAAGTCGAATGGAAGCGGGGCGGCCCCGGGACCCTGCGCAACCTTCGCGGGGGCGAGGCGATCCTCGCGGAATCCTTTGCCTCAGAAAATGGCCTCAGGGTCGGCCAGCGGTTCAGCTTGTTGACCCAGACCGGAGCGCGGCCGTCCTTTCGCGTCGCCGGAGAGTTCGCCTCGAAGCTGAAAGTCTTCGGCAGCATCCTGATCACGCAAGCGGCGATGGCATCCGCTTTCCACCAGGTCGAGGACAAGATCGACTTCGTCCAGGTGGCGCCGGGCGCCAATCCCGCGCGGGTGCAGGCGCTGCTGACCGCGGGAGCAAAACGCCTCTTCCCGACCGCCGAAGTGCTCAACCAGCAGGAACTGAAGGAAAGCCGCGAAGAACAGATCGATGGCCTGGTCCGGCTCGTCTACGCCCTGCTCGCGCTTGCCATCCTGATCTCGCTGTTCGGGATCGCCAACACGCTCGCGCTCTCGATCCACGAACGCACAAGGGAGCTGGGGATGCTGCGGGCAATCGGCATGTCGCGTCGCCAGGTGCGGACGATGGTTCGCTATGAGGCGGTGATAACCGCCCTGATCGGGGCGATCCTCGGGATGGTCCTCGGGATCGTCTTCGCCGCCCTGATCGCCCAGCCGTTAAAGAGCGAAGGTTTCACTCTCTCCTACCCGGTGGGGACGCTTGTCCTGCTCTTGGTCTTCGCCGCCTTGGCCGGGGTGCTCGCGGCGATTGCCCCGGCCAGGCGGGCCGCCCGGCTCGACGTGCTCAAGGCCCTCCAGTACGAGTGAGGGCGCGCAGCGAGGTCGGCCCTTCGCCTTCGCCTTCGGTCGAGGTCACCGGCGCGGCCGCCGTCACACAGGCACCCGCCCGCGGGTTGCAGCTGTGCCGCAGGGGCGGCAGACCGGCGGCGATCGGGCGCCGACAGGAGCTACCCGAGCAGTTTCGCAGGAGGCTCAGCTGCTGCGCTAGGTAGTTGGCGACCGGGAAGTAGTCCGGGTTGTCGATCTGGGAGTTCATCTCATATGGATCGGTTTGCAGGTCATAGAGCTCCTTTTCGCCGTCCACGTATTCGACGTACTTGTAGGGGCCGACCCTGATACCGACGTAGCTGATCGGCGGTGCAGAGTTGCTCTTCGCGCTTTCTGCCGCTGCTTCTGCAGCGTCGGAGCTGCTGCCGAAAAATGACTCCAGCAACACGGCCTGCTTGGAGTGCCAGGCCGGGTGCTCGGCGTAGGGCAGCATCGAGAAGCCGTCGAGCATGCGGTCGGCCTGGGCGTGGGCGATCTGCAGGATCGTCGGTGCGAGGTCGACGTTGTCGACCAGCGCGTCCGAGGTCGTTCCCGGTTTCAATCCCGGGCCGCGGAGCAGCATCGGCAGGTGGGTGGAGGACTCATAGGGAAGGAACTTCGATCGTTTGATCCGGTGCTCGCCCTCAAAGAAGCCATTGTCGGAGATGAAGAAGATGTAGGTGTTGCCCAACTGCCCGTCGTGCTTCAAGGTGTCGACGATCCGCTTTACCCCGTCGTCCACCGAACGCAGGGACTCCAGCTCCTTTTGGTATTCGACCTCGATGCTGTGGATGTCGCCGGGGTCAAGCCGCGGCAGGTCGCGGATGTAGGCGGGCTTGTCGGAGACGTCTCGTTCGTTGAAGTTGGGCTTTTCCGGGACCCGCACCGAGGCGAGCGATCCGTAGTAGCGGGTCGCCGGCTCCGGCCCCGCGGGCGGGTGGAAGTCACCGTGGGGGGCGATGTAATCGAGCGCCATGTAGAAGGGCTGGCCGAGCTGGCTCGAGACTTCGATCTGCTGCTGTGCTCGCTGGGTGAGGAGGTCGGTCTGGTAATTGCAGCCGCCGCTTTCGGGCGGGGCGTACTGCGGGCAGGTGACCGGGTCCCTGGGTTCGTATTCGATGTTGCCGAAGGGGCCCTGCACGACCCCGTTGTCATCGAGCGTGTACCCGTAGAAGTGGTGGGTCGATGACTCGTTGTTGAGCGTCTCCCAGTCAGACCATCCCGGTGGTTGTTCGGTCGGCGTGCTGTAGGGGGGCATGCCGTACTGGTTGAGGAACTTGCCGATGTGGATCGTCCGGTAGCCGGCTTCCTGTAGCCAGATCGCGAGGTTGTGGTGCTCGGCCGCGGAGTCGATGAAGTTCGGGTAGGCGCCCTCGCCGGAGGTTTCCAGGTTGTTTCCCTCGATCCCGCTGTTGTGCGCGTACTCGCCGGTCAGGTAGCTGGCCCGCGAGGGCGCGCAGAGGGAGTCAGATACGTAGTAGTTGGCGAAGGTGACACCGCCGTGGCCGAGCAGGCGCAGCGTGTTGCGCATCACCGGCACCTGGTGGCCCTGGGGGTTGGTGAACGTCTGATACATCTCGTCCATATCCTGGTCGTCGGTCTGGATGACGATCACGTTGGGGCGCCGGTTGGCGATTGCCGCATCGGCGCCAGTTTTCCCCAGCGCGAGAGCAAAGGCGCAGGTTCCAGCGCCGACCAGCGCCGCGGTGAGCAGGCGCCCCGGGAGCCGCCTCGCGCTCGCTGCCTGCCGCCCGCTGCCCACGGCCTCGAATAACCGTCCGGCGGCGCCGGAGTTTCGGCCTGCGGCTCGAATTCGCTTTCCCTGGGCCCGGCTGTTCGTCAATCGGCGGCCAAGACTACGGTCACCTTCGGCCGCGCGATCAGCCGTGACGCAGGAGCCGTCTCACGGCGGCCATCAGCTCGGCCGTGCGGCCCGCCTGCTCCTCCGGCGCGGCGCCGATCACGCAATGGGCGGCATGGTCTGTGAGCAGCTCCAGCGCGACCTTGTCAAGGGCCGCCTGGATCGCCGTTACCTGGGTGAGGACCTCGATGCAGTAGCGGTCTTCCTCGACCATTCCTTCGACCCCTCGCACCTGGCCCTCGATCCGCCGCAGTCGTTTGATCAGGGCGTCCTTGCTCTTGACGTAGCCGGGCGGCGCGGTCATCGCCGTCAGGATACCCCCAGGGGGTACTAACTCAAACCCATGCGCAGCCCACCTGCGGTCTCGAGCATCGCGGCGCGGGCGGCGCGGCTCACGACGGTCAGGTTTGCGAAGCCGTGGATCAGATCGGGATGACGGCGCAGTGCGACCCGCACACCGGCCTCCCGCATCCGAACCGCGTAGGCCTCGCCCTCGTCGCGCAAGGGGTCAAAGCCGGCCGTGGCCACATAGGCCGGCGGCAGGTTGGAGAGATCCGTGGCCCTCAGTACGGACGCACGGGGGTCGAGGTCATCCGCGCGATCGGGCAGGTAGCACCGCTGGAACCAGTCCATATCTGCGGCCGTCAGCAGGAACCCATCGGCGAACAGTTTGCGCGAGGGGTGCTTGCTGAGCGCGTCGGTCGGCGGATAGAGCAGCAGTTGCATCGCGGGGTGGGGCCCGCCTCCATCGCGGGCCAGGTGGCAGATGACCGCGGCCATGTTGGCCGCCGGCGCTGTCGCCCCCGACCGCGACCCTGAGCGGGTCGCCGCCAAGCTCGGCCGCATTGGCGATCGCCCACTGGAAGGCCGCATAGCCGTCTTCGATCGCCGCTGGGAACGGGTTCTCCGGGGCCAGGCGATACTCGGTCGAGAGGACCATCGCGCCGCCGTGAGTGGCGAGGAAACGGCAGACCCCGTCGTGGGTGTCGAGGTCGCCGATGACCCAGCCGCCGCCGTGGAAGTAGACGAGGAGGGGTGGCTTGCGGGCCCTGACCCCGCCCGGCAGGTAGAGGCGCGCCCGCAGCTTGCCCGCGGGGGCGGGCAGCTGCAGCCCCTCGACTCGGACCGTCGAGATCGGCGGCCCCGCTGCTATCGCCGCCTCAAGACGCGCTTCTGCCCTGAGCTGCCCGGGGTCGCCACCGCCCGCGGTCAGCGAATGGTTGCCGACCAGCTCAGCCAGTCGCAGCAGCACCCAGATGTCGGGGACGAGCTGTTGCCCGTCAAGCCTCGGCGGCCGCCCGAAGAGCAGCCGCTGGACCCCAGGCGAGAGCCCGCACGCGGCTCGCAGGATGCGGTGCTCCAGGCGCGGCGGGAGGCGGTGGATTGGGGGCATCGGGGCTGCCAGGCTAGGCTATCGACACGATCGCAGCGACCGATTCCATCGCCGGCCTCCCGCCCGGCCCGCGCATGCCGCGCGCGGCGCAGACCCTGATCTGGTCGCGCCGCGCCCAGTGGATGCTCGAGCAGTGCCGGGCTCGCTTTGGCGAGATCTTCACCCTGCGCATCGCCTACGAGGGCACCTGGGTGGTGGTCTCTGACCCCGAGGCGGTCAAGCGGGTCTTCACCGGCGATCCTCGCACCTACCACGCCGGCGAGGGAAATCAGATTCTGCGGCCGATTCTCGGCGAAAACTCGGTCCTCGTGCTCGATGAGAGGGCGCACATCGACCAGCGCAGGCTGCTGCTGCCGCCGTTCCACGGCGAGCGGATGCAGGGATATGAGCAGAAGATGGCCGAGATCGCCGCGCGGGAGATCGAGAGCTGGCCCAGCGGCACCCCCTACGCGCTACGCCCGCGGATGCAGGCGATCACGCTGGAGATAATTCTCGAGACGGTCTTCGGCCTGCACGGGGGCGAGCGGATGGACGCGCTGCGAGTGGCGCTGCGCGAGTTCCTCGACCTGACCACCGATCCGCGCCTGCTGGCGCCGCTGATCCTCGCCGGGCCGCACCGGATCCGGCGCTTCCCCTTCTTCGGCCGCCGCATCGAGCGGGTCGATCAACTGCTCTACCGCGAGGTCGCCGAGCGCCGGGCGGCAACCGACCTCGCCGAGCGCGAGGACATCCTCTCGATGCTGGTCGCGGCGCGCCATGAGGATGACAGCCCGATGAGCGACGCCGAGATCCGTGACGAGCTGCTCACCCTCCTTGTCGCCGGTCACGAGACTACGGCGACGGCCCTCTCCTGGGCGATGGAGCGGCTCGTCCGCCACTCGGAGATGCTGGAGCGGCTGCGTGCCGAGGCTTTGGCCGATGAGGACGCCTACCTGACGGCGACGATCCAGGAGACGCTGCGGCTGCGGCCGGTGATCGTGCTGGTTATCCGCAGGCTCACCGAGCCGGTCGAGATCGGGGGCCACGAGCTGCCGGCCGGCGCCTCGGTCACCCCCTGCATCCACCTCGTGCACCGCAACCCCGAGATCTACCCAGAACCCGATCGCTTCCTACCGGAGCGCTTCCTCGACAATCCGCCCGGCACCTACACCTGGATCCCCTTCGGCGGCGGCGTCCGCCGCTGCCTGGGGGCGTCCTTCGCCCAGTTTGAGATGGCGGTGGTCCTCAAGGAGCTAGTTCGGCGCCGCGAGGTCCGTCCTGCAAGGCCCAAGCCCGAGCGGGTTTTTCGCCGCGCCATAACCGAGACCCCGCGCCACGACGCGGAGGTGATCCTCAACTAGTACAGCGCAGCTGATCAGCAGAGCCGGCCGGTGGGCCAATCGGGACCGGGCGCCAGACGCCGCAGCGGCCTGGCGCCGAGCGAGACGATGAAGCGCGCCATCTCTTTGCCGGAGTTCGTTTCCATCCCCTCCCGGTAGCAGGGGAAGGCACGGGGCTCGCCGGCTGGCGTTGCCCAACCCCACTCGGTCCAGGGGTAGCCGGGTAGGGCGGTCGCGATCCGCCGGCCTGCCGGGACCGTCGCGCCGGCCGCCACCAGTTTGGTCAGGTGCTCGGCGACGTAGATGATCTCCCCCGCGTGGCTGCCGTCCAGCAGGCGGTACCAGAGGAAGCTTCCCCCGGGCCAGCCGGAGTGGGTCGAGGAGCCGAGGACCTTCGCGTCTCCGATCGCTAGGACCGGCTCGCGCCGGATCGGCACGTAGTCGACTCCCATATCGGTGCGGCTGACGCTCCAGTTTCCATCCGCGAAAGGGTTGACGTAGCGGTTGTCGGGGAGGAGCCTCGGTTCAGAGCCGGGGGAGCTGCTCCCCCTGGGGCCGCGGCCATCGCTGCCGATGAGCCGATCGCGACCGTGACGAGGAGGCCGATGACCCCGATCGCGATCTTCAGCTTTTGCGCGGGTGTTCGCAAACCAGCCTCCTTCGTTGGCCTGCGGGGTTAGCTGTCGGGCTGGCGCTAAAGGAGCCTGCGCCCCCACCTATGGGTTCGCCCCAAACTCTCTGGTTCCCCCGCTCCCGGGCCACACCCGGGATTAGGCATTACCGGTGCATCAAGCGCTGCAGTGTAGTGGCGGCTACGGCACTCAGCCGCAGCCGGTGTTGTTGCCGCAGCTGCTGCAGGTGTAGCAGGAGCCGGTGCGCTGCATCATCCCGCCGCACTGCTCGCAGGCAGGGCCGAGGTCAAGGCCCGACATCCTGGCCGGAACCACGGGCGGGGTTTCGGTGAAGGCCGCCGCAGCGGGGACAGTCTCGCCCCCCCTCGCTTTTGTCGTCCCATTGCCGTTTTTTGCGGGGCTATTGGCGGGGCCGGCGGTGTCGCCCGTTGCGATTCCGAGGCCGAGCTGGGCCGTCTCCTCGCTCTGTTTGGCGCGCACCTCGGACGTCATGATCCCGAGTTCCTCCAGAGTGTCGGTGTCCTCGATGAAGCGGCTCGCGACCCAGCGCATGATGTAGTCGGGAAGCGATTTGGCAAAGGGGATCTCGGGGTTGCCGGTAATCCCCTCAGGCTCGAACCGCATATAGCTGAACTTGCGCACGAAGTCTTCGAGCGGGACGCCGTACTGGAGACCGAGCGAGATCGCCGTTGCGAAGGCATTCATCAGCCCCCGCATCGTCGAACCCTCCTTGCCGATGTCGGTGAGGAAGATCTCGCCGACCGAGCCGTCCTCGTACTTGCCGGCGGTTATGTATCCCTCGTGGCCGGCGATCGAGAACTTGTGAGTGATCGATTCGCGCTCGCGCGGCATCCGCTTGCGCTCCGGTGCCGCGATCGCGACCTCTGCTCCGGCCTTCTTTGCCTCCTGGGCGTCGGTGCGCAGGGCCTGTGCTGTCTTTGACCCATCGCGGTAGATCGCCAGCGCCTTCAGCCCGCCCTTCCAGCCACGCGCGTAGGCGTCGGCGATGTCCTCGATCGTCGCCGATTGCGGCAGGTTGACCGTCTTTGAGATCGCGCCGGAGATGAACGGCTGCGTCGCGGCCATCATGTCGATGTGGCCGGTGTGGGAGATCGCCCGCTCGCCCACCGCGACGTCGAAGACCGGCAGGTGCTCGTCCTTCAGCCCGGGCGCGCCGATGATCGTGCCCTGCTCGGTGATGAAGGCGTCGATCTGGTCGATCTCGGCAGCGGAGTAGCCGAGGGTGTGCAGCGCCAAGGGCACCGAGCGGTTGACGATCGTCATCTGCCCGCCGCCAACCAGCTCCTTGAACTTGACCAGCGAGAAGTCCGGCTCGATCCCGGTCGTGTCGCAATCCATCAGGAAGCTGATCGTGCCGGTTGGCGCCAGCACCGTTGCCTGTGCGTTGCGGTAGCCATGCTCTTCTCCAAGTTCGACCGCCTCCTCCCAGGCCCGCTGCGCCGCCCTGAGCAAATCGCCCCTGATCCCGGTCGGGTCGATGTCATGGGCCGCGTCGCGGTGCATGCGCATCACCCCGTTGTGAGGTTCGCGGTTGCGGATGTACTCGTCGTAGGGACCAGTCGCCCCGGCGGCGATCAGCGCCGACTGTCGGTAGGCGCGCCCGGTCATCAACGCGGTGATCGCCGCGGCGACATTGCGCCCCGCGTCGGAGTCGTAGGGGAGCCCGTCGGACATCAACAGCGCGCCGAGGTTGGCGTAGCCGAGACCGAGCTGGCGGAAACGGTTGGCGTTGGTACCGATCTCCTCGGTCGGGTAGCTGGAGAACCCGACCAAGATCTCCTGCGCGAGGAAGACGATGTCGACCGCGTGCTCGAAGTCCTCGACGTCGAAGCTGCCGTCCTCGCGGCGGAACTTCATCAGGTTGAGCGAGGCGAGGTTGCAGGCTGAGTCGTCGACGTGCATGTACTCCGAGCAGGGGTTGGACGCGTTGATTCGACCCGACTCCGGGCAGGTGTGCCAACGGTTGATCGTCGTGTCGTACTGGACGCCCGGGTCGGCGCAGCGCCAGGCTGCGTCGGCGATCTGATCCATAAGGTCGCGGGCATCGAGGGTCTTCACCGGCTCGCCGGTGACGCGGGCCATCAGCTGCCACTTCTCGTCGCTCTCAACGGCCTCCATGAAGTCGTCGGTTACCCGCACCGAGTTGTTGGCGTTCTGGTATTGGATCGAGGTGAAGCCCTCTCCGTCGATCGACATATCGAAGCCCGCGTCGCGCAGCGCACCGGCCTTCTCCTCCTCGTTGGCCTTGCACCAGACGAAGTGCTCGATGTCGGGGTGGTCGACGTCGAGGACAACCATCTTCGCCGCCCGCCGCGTCTTGCCCCCGGACTTGATCGTCCCTGCCCAGGCATCGGCCCCGCGCATGAAGCTGACCGGTCCGCTCGCCGTGCCGCCCTTCTTCAGCGGCTCCATCGAGCCGCGGATGTTGGAGAGGTTGATACCCGAGCCGGACCCGCCGCGGAAGATCTTCCCCTCCTTCGTGTTCCACTCCAGGATCGACTCCATCGTGTCCTCGACGCTGAGGATGAAGCAGGCCGAGCACTGCGGCTTCTCCTCAAAACCGACGTTAAACCAGACCGGCGAGTTAAACGCCGCCCTCTGGTTGAGCAGGATCGAGGTCAGCTCCGCTTCGAAGGCTTCGCCATCCTCGGTCGAGGCGAAGTAGCCGCCCTCGCGCCCCCAGCCCGCGATCGTCCCCGCGACCCGCCCGATCATTTGCTTGACCGAGCTCTCGCGCTGCTCGCTGCCCAGCTGCCCGCGGAAGTACTTCTGGGAGACGATGTTGGCCGCGTTTTGGGACCAGCTCTTCGGGAACTCGACCCCTAGTTGGGCGAACGCCGGGTTCTCGGGGTTACCGATCACCGCGTCGCGGATCTCCCACTCGACCTCGTCGAAGGGATGCGTCCCGGCAGTCGAGAACCGCCGCTCGATCGAGAGGCCCCGCAGACCGTTTTTAAGGGTGCCGGTGGCGGTCTTGGACATCGAACTTCTCCTCTCGCAGCGACTTTCGGGGGTAACTGCGCAGGATCGTCATCTTGTCGGACGGACTTTGTCGTCGCGGATTCCGCAAACGCCGCATATTTCGCGGCGCTCTCCCTCTATGGTGACAAGTCGATGGTGCGAGGGAAGGCCGCCGGGAAGGCGGAATCTGCAAAGGAAGTTGCAAGCGAGGCGATCGCGGCGGTCAAGCCGAAGCTTCGCGGGGTATCCCACACCTGGGCCTTCTTCGTCTCGCTCTTCCTCGGCGCCGCGCTGATCTTCGCCGCGAAGACGCCGCGGGCGACCCTCGCAGTTGCGATCTACGCGGTCAGCCTCTCGGCCCTGCTGGGTACCAGCGCCCTCTATCACCGGGTCGAATGGAAGCGTCCGAACGTCCGCCGCTGGATGCGCCGTCTGGACCACTCGATGATCTTCTTCCTCATCGCGGGCACCTACACGCCCTTCGCCCTGCTTGTATTGCACGGGCCGCTGGCCGCCGCCATCCTTCTCGTCGTCTGGATCGGCGCCATCGCCGGCGCCGCGGTTGAGATGATCTGGATCGACCACCCGAAATGGGTTGCGGCGCTGATCTACATGTCGCTCGGCTGGGTCGCCGCCGTCGCCTTCCCCGAGCTGTGGTCTGACATTGGGGTGATCGGGACGCTTCTGATCGCCGCCGGTGGCCTCCTCTACACCGCCGGCGCCGTCGTCTACGCGACCCAGCGCCCCAACCCAAACCCGCGCGTCTTTGGCTACCACGAGGTCTTCCACGCCCTCGTCATAGCCGCCGCCGCGGCTCATTTTGCCGCCGTCGCATTCTTCGCCCTTCCGGCGGCGTAGCGGGCTAGGCCGCGGTTGCCAACCCCACCTCAACCTCGGCAGCCTGAAGCAGCTCCTCGAGGATCTCCTCGAGCTGGACGGCCTGCTGGGGAGCAAGCCTGAGGCTCCCGCCGACGAGCTGCTGGTGGGCCCGGGCGACCGGCAGCTCGGCCTCGATCACGCGTCCGCCCATCGCCGCCAGCACCTTGCGCAGCTCCGCTTGTGCCCAGACCGCCCCGAACATGCTCTTCGAGGCGCCGATCGCAGCCGCGGGCTTGCCGTTCAGCGCGCTCTGTCCAGCCGGGCGCGAGGCCCAGTCGAGCGCGTTCTTGAGCTGACCGGGAAGCGAGTGGTTGTACTCGGGCGTCGCGATCAAGACCGCGTCCGCGCCGCGGATCGCCGCGCGCAGCTCCCGCACCCCATCGGGCAGCGGACCGGCCTCGGCGTCCTCGCTGTAGGGGGGGATCTCCGCCAGCCGCTCGAACGTCTCAAGCTCCGCCCCGGCCGGCAGCCGCTCACTGGCCGCGCGCAGCAGGGCGGAGTTGAGCGAGCCCTTGCGCAGGCTGCCCGATATGCCAAGGACCCGCATCGCTACCCGGCCTCCGCGACCAACTCCAGCTCTACTGCGATGCTTACCTCGTACTCGAGTACCTGGCCGCCACTCGGCAGGTCTGCGTTCCAGTCCAGGCCAAAGTCGCGGCGGTCGACTGCGGCATTTAGGGAGAGGCCGACCCGGGCGCCGCCGCTGAGGTCGGCGCCGAGCTGGGCGAATCGGCCACTCGCCTCCACTGCATGTCTTTGGCCCTTGACCTCCAGTTCGCCGCGCAAGCGCAGCGAGCCATCCGCGGCGATCTCCAGGTCGGTTGAGATGAAGCGGAGCAGTGGGTAGCGGTCCGCGTCGAAGAAGTCGGGAGAGAGGAGGTGGCCCTTCAACTGCTCCTCGGAGACATCGATGCTGGTGACCTCGACTGTCCCCTCGAGCTTTGGCTCCTCGCCTCCGGTCAGGCTCGCCTGGTAGGAGCTGAAGCCGCTGCGAAAGGCGGAAACGCCGTTGTGGACGACGGCGAAGCCGATCGAAGAGTGAACCGGGTCGACGGTCCAGACTCCGGCCGGGATCTTTTGCTCGACGGTTGGGGTGCTCATATCGGTTCCTTCCTGAAGTTCATTGCCAAATAAATAATTGATTCCGAAAGCATCATATCAGAAATTATTGTTGAATCAACTATTGCTTAGGCAATGTTTCTCTGCGATGATCTGAGGATGAGCGAGCGAGTGAGTGCGGTGGCCGGGAGCAACGGCGCGGAGGGCGCCGCGAGCCCCCACGGCGAGGCCTGGCGGTCGCTGGCCCGCACCCACGCTGCGGTCTCCCAGCGCCTCCAGGAGGCGCTCGCCCAGGCCGACTTCCCGCCCCTTCCTTGGTATGAGGTACTAGCCACCGTTGCCGATGCAACGGAGGAGCGGATGCGGATGGGCGACCTCGCGGAGGTCCTGGTGATTACCCGCGGCGGGCTGACCAAGCTCGTCGACCGCTTGGTCAAGGCCGGGTTGCTCGAGCGGACCTTCTGCGAGACCGACCGCCGGGTCAGCTACGCGACCCTGATGCCCGCCGGCCGCGAGCTGCTGGAGGAGATGCGCCCGGTCGTGATCGCGGAGCTGAAGGTTGCCTTCTCCGCCAAACTCACGGTCGGTGAGGCAAAGGACCTGCAGGACACCCTCGACCGGGTCCGCTCCTCCGCTTGCGGCGCCGGCTGAGTCTGAACGGTCAGGCGAGCGCGGCGGCGGCCCGATCTTTGGCGGACTCGACGATCGCCAGCACGGCGCTCTCCTCGCCCTCGCGCAGCAGCGCCACCGGGTCGGGATCGCCGTTGACGATCGCCTCGAAGAACTCCTTGCGGTCCTGGAAAGTGGGAAGCGTCCCCTTTGCCCAGCCGCGGGCATCGTTGAGAATCACCGCCAGCCGCGCGTACTCTTCGCCGAAGAGCTCAGCGACTTCCCGTTTCATCCGTTTCGCCAGGGCGGGGGAGGCACCGGCGGTCGAGATCGCGATCGCGAGTGGTCCGCTGCGTAGGATCGCCGGGAGGATGAAGTTGCAAAGCGGCGGCACATCGACCACGTTGACCAACATGGCCCGCCGCTCGGCGTCGTCAAAGACGCCGATGTTGACCTCGCTGTCGTCGGTCGCGGCGATGACCAGGAAGGCGTCCTCGAGGTCGGCTGCCCCCGCGTAGGGGCGCCTCTCCCACTCGATCGATCCCTCCGCCGCCAGCGCCTCCAGCTCGGGGTGGGCGAGAGGAGCGATCAGCCTCACCACGCCATCGCAGGTGAGCAGCCCCTCGACCTTCTCCAGCCCCACGTCGCCGCCGCCGACTACCAGGCAGCGGCGCCCCGTCAGCTTCAAGCAGGCGATGTAGAAGGGCGTCTGCAGCATGTCCCGCACGCAGGACTGGTCGCAGATGCCCTTCCGCAACTGACAGACACACTCCTTGCCCACGTAGGCCTGAGCCGGCATCGTTCGAAGGTTAGAGGGAGTCCAAGGTAAGGCGCAGGCCCTCCTCGAGTCCGATCGCTGCCCGCCATCCCAGCTCGCGCTCGGCACGCGCCGGGTCGATCGCGATTCGCTGCACCTCGCCGGCGCGCGGCGGCGCGAACTGGGGTTCAAAGCCCGGGGCGCCATCCAGCTCCCCGAGCATCCGAACCAACTCCAGCACGTCGGTCTCGATCCCGGTGCCAATGTTGATCGGACCGCTCGCCGCGCCGCCGCCGGCGGCCAGCGCCGCCGCGATCACGTCGCCCACGTATATGTAGTCGCGGGTCTGGGTGCCGTCCCCGAACACAGTCGGGTTCCCGCCGCCGCGCAGCTTGCCGCAAAAGATCGCGATTACCCCGGCCTCGCCGAGCGGGTCCTGGCGCGGCCCGTAGACGTTGCCCAGCCGCAGCGACACGCTGGAGAGCCCGTAGAGGCGCTCGTAGAGCGCCAGGTAGCCCTCGGCGGCGAACTTGCTCTGACCGTAGGGGGAGAGCGGCTCGACGGCGGCGCTCTCGCTCAACGGCAGCGCCTTGCCCGCGCCCTCTCCGTAGATCGCCCCGCCGGTGGACACAAAGACGAAGCGCCCGGCCCCCGTCAAGCGCGCCGCCTCCAGCAGGTTGGCGGTGCCGCCGACGTTGATGGCGGCGTCGAAGGCCGGGTCCGCGACCGACTTGCGAACGTCGATCTGGGCCGCCAGGTGAAAGATCGCCTCCGCTCGGGCCGCGCCAACCGCCTCGGCCACGGCACCGGCGTCGCGGACGTCGACCTCGACCAGCCGCGCGCCCGCTCCCAGCGCCGCGTCGAGGTTCTCCCGCCGCCCGGTGGAGAGGTCGTCGAGAACCGTCACCTCCTCGCCGCGTGCCAGCAGCGCGTCGACCAGGTTGGACCCGATGAACCCCGCCCCGCCTGTCACCGCGCACCTCATGCAGACGTCGATCCTAGGGGGATCGAATGGTGCGAGTCCCCTGGGGTGGGCAAGAGCCCCTGCTACCCTCGCCGGCCGATGCGTCTGATCGTCACCGAGAAGAACAACAGCGCGAAGAAGATCGCCGAGATCCTCGGCGCTCCCAGCGGCGGCGCGGTCAGCGACAAAGCCTTCAAAGTCCCCTACTACACCTGGACCGACGCCGACGGTGACCAGATGTCGATCGGCCTCAAGGGACATGTGCTCGGCCCAGCATTCCCCGAGGGTTACTCGAACTGGCAGAAAACCGACCTCCACGACCTGATCGATGCCGAGCTGATCAAGGAGCCGACCGACAAAAACGTCGTCAAGGCGATCAAAAAGGTGGCAAAAGAGGCCGACGATCTTGTGATCGCCACCGACTTCGACCGTGAGGGTGAGCTGATCGGGCTCGAGGCTCTGGAGGAGATGCTCGACGCCAACCCGGCCCTCGGCTCCCGCGAGGGCGCCCGCGACGGGACGCTCCGCATCAAGCGCGCCCGCTACTCCGCCCTCACCAAGGAGGAGATCGAGCGTGCCTTCGGCGAACTCGACGAGCTCTCCTACCCGCTCGCCAACGCGGGCGCTGCTCGACAGGACATCGACCTGCTGTGGGGCGCGACCCTGACCCGCGCCGTTTCTCTTGCCACCCGACGCTTTGGTTCCAACTTCCTCTCCGTCGGCCGCGTGCAGAGTCCCACCCTCGGCCTGATCGTCGAGCGCGAGCTGGAGCGTCGGGCCCACGTCGCCAAACCGTTCTGGGAGCTGTTCGCCAGGTTCCAGCACCCCGGCGGGGCCTTTGAGGCTCACCATGCCGTTGACAAATTTTGGCAGCGGGCGGAGGTCGACGCCGCGCTGCAGAGGACATCTTCGCCGGGCACCGTGAAGGCAGTGACGGCGCGCAAGAACACCCGCAAGCCGCCCACCCCCTACAACACCACCGCCTTCAGCACCGACGCCTCAAGTCGCCTCGGAATCACCCCGGCCTCCGCGATGCGGATCGCGGAGGATCTCTACATGGACGGCTTCATCTCCTACCCGCGCACCGACAACACGGTCTACCCGTCCTCCCTGCCGGTTGGTGAGCTGATCTCTTCGCTGGTCCGGATCAAGGAGTTCTCCGCCGCAGCCGGCCTGCTGGGTGGGGAGCTGAAGGCGACCCGCGGGAAAAAGAGACGACCGACCACCCGCCGATTTACCCGACCCAGGCGATACACCCGGGCGCGCTCGAGGGGCCCAAGCGGCGCGTCTATGAGCTGGTCGTCCGCCGTTTCCTCGCCACCTTCAGCCCGCCGATGATCACCGAGTCCACCCGCGCCGATATCGAGGCCGGCGCGGAGACCTACTTCGTCCGCGGCTCGGTCGTCGTCGACCCGGGCTACGCCGGCATCTACACCTACGCTCGCTCCGCCGACGAGGAGATCCCAGCCCTGCAGGAGGGCCAGACCCTTGAGCTGGACGGCGAGCCCTGGATCGTCGACAAGGAGACCCAACCCCCCTCCCGGATTTCTCAGGCCAAGCTGATCGAGATGATGGAGGAGCGGGGCCTCGGCACCAAAGCAACCCGGGCCGACATCATCCAAAAGCTCTTTGACCGGGGCTACGTCTACGGCAACCCCCCGATCCCTTCGGAGACTGGCATCGCCCTCTATGAGGCCTTCAAAAGCTACGTGCCGGCGATGGCGACGCCGGAGATGACCTCCCAGCTGGAGGCTGAGATGGACCGCATCGCCGCCGGCGAGATGACCAAGAGCGCGGTCGTCGGCGACAGCCGCGAGCTCCTGCACCAGACCTGGTCGGAGATCGCTGGCAGCCGCGAGGACCTGGCCAAGGTCGTCTGGAAGGGAATGGACGAGGACCGCATCCTCGGTCCGTGCAGGGTCTGCGAAGAGGCCGGCCGCACCAAGGAGGACGGCTCACCCAACATGCTGCGCATCATTCGCGCAAAAAAATCTGGCAAACGGTTCGTCGGTTGCACGGGCTGGAGCGCCGATAACCCCGACTCCTGCGACCAGACCTTCCCGCTGCCCCAGCGCGGCGACGTCTTCCGTCTGGAGGAGCGCTGCTCTGTGTGTGGGCAGACGCCGCGCCTCAAAGTGGTCCCCTTCCGCGGCCGCCCCTGGAACCTCTGCCTCAACGAGGAGTGCGAGTCGATGCAGGAGATGAAGAAACGCCGCGCCGAGCGCGAAGCGGCGCGGGCGGCGAAGGAGGCAATGGCAAAGCAACCCCTGCCCGACGGCAGCGAGGACGGGGCGCCGAGCACGGCCAAGAAGACGGCGACCAAAGCGGACGCCGGCACCCGTCGGCGCAAACGCGCCAGAGCCGCGGCCAAAGGCTGAGGCCCGACCTTTGTTCATCTCGCTCGAGGGAATCGACGGCTCGGGCAAGAGCACCCAGGCCAAGCTGCTCGCCGAGGCGCTTGGAACCGAGACTCTCCTGATCCGCGAGCCGGGGGGAACCGAGGCCGCCGAGCGGATCCGCGAACTGCTCGCCGACCCCGCCCTAGAGCTGGACCCCTTCGCCGAGCTTCTGCTCTTCTCCGCCGCCCGCGCTGATCTTGTCAGCCGCGTGATCCGCCCCGCCCTGGAGGCCGGCGCCGATGTCGTCGCCGACCGCTTCGCCGACTCCAGCGTCGCCTACCAAGGTGGGGCTCGCGGGCTCGGCACAAGTCACGTACTCTCGCTGACCGATACGGTGATCGACGGCCTCTGGCCAGATCTCACGATCCTCCTGTGGGTCGACCCCGAGGTCGGCCTCGCTCGAGCGAAGGGCGAGGATCGGTTCGAGTCCGAAGGCCTTGAGCTCCAGCGCGCCGTCGCCAACGCCTACGAGGAGATCGCTCAAATTGCCGGCGACCGAGTCGTCGTGGTCGACGCCGACGGCACCGTCATGGACGTCCACGGCCGGGTGATGGCGGCCGTTCGGAGCCGCCTAGCATGAGCGGCGAGTCGATTCGTACTCAGACCGCGGCAGACCGCGCTTTGGGGGCCAGATGAGCGCCGCGCTCAAGGCCGCCACCGAGCACCAGCTAAGGGTGCGGGCTGCGCTGAGCGCGGCACTCGCCACGGGACCCGCTCACGCCTACCTTTTCCGTGGTCCGCGGGGGGCGGGAAAGCGGGCGGTGGCCCATGCCTTCGCGGCGGAGATTCTCGCGGCGGGGGCCGAGGACCCAGACGACGCGCGCCGACGCGCCCTGCTTGACCCCTCGCCTCACCCAGATTTGGTCTGGCTTTTGCCGCCGGGCGCCCAGCACATGGTCGAGGAGGTGCGCGAGCGGGTGATCCGCGCCGCCGCTTACCGACCCTTCGAGGGCGCCAGCCGGGTCTTCGTGATCGAGGCGGCGGAGGCGATGCGCGAAGAGAGCCAAAACGCTCTGCTGAAGACGCTCGAGGAGCCGCCGCTCTATGACCACCTGATCCTCCTCACCGCCGAGCCCGACTCTCTGCTTGAGACCGTCGTCTCCCGCTGCCAGCCGATCGACTTCGCTCCCCTGCCGGTCGCCGCGATCGAGGCCTCACTGGCGGACAGCAGCGACGATGCTGAGGAGATCGCCGCCGCGGTTCGCCTCTGCGCAGGGGACCTCGATCGCGCCCGTTTCCTCCTCTCCGGACCCGGCAGAGAGCTTCGAGCAAAGGCGCTTGAGCTTGACTTGAGAGCGTTGCTCGATAGTGCCGGGGCAGCTGGTGAGGAGACCGAACTCGCGATTCGCGAGCTCCTCGAAGAGGAGGCTTCGGCGGGCCTCAAAAGGTCGGCCAAAGAGATCACCGATGCGGCCAAGCGGGCCGCCCGTCGCCGCCGCACTGAAATCCTCGATCTCGGTCTTGAGCTGGGCGCGGCCTGGCTGCGGGACCTCGCCGTCGTCGCCTGCCAAGCCACGGAAGTCGCATACAACCGAGACCGCCTGGCCCAGCTGCAATCCAAGGCCGCGACCCGCGACCCCGCCGCCTTCCGCCGCGGCGCTGAGCTGGTCCAGGACACCCGCCGCCGGTTGGAGCTCAACGTCTCCGAGGAGTTGGCGCTCGAGGCGCTCACCTACCGCCTAAAGGTCGTTTTGAACGACGGTTGATCGTTGAGGTGCCGGCCGGGGGGCGGTTATCGATCGTCAAGCTGGTTGAGCGGAGGCTGATCTGCGCTCGCACCGGCGTCGCCGTTGCGATCCCCCAGCGCCTGCTCTCTGGCCTTTTCGATCGCCCGCTCCTGGGCGAGGCGGGTTATCTGGGCCGCTTGGCGGGACATGATCACGCTGAAGTTGAGTGCCAGCCCGAGCAGCAGCAGGAGGACGATGGAGAACAGGGCAACGTTGGTGTTACGCACCCCCATCGCGTTGGCGACCAAGCCCAGCAGCTCCGGGAACGCCGCGCCCGCCAACATCCCCAGCCCCGCGACAAACCAGACGACGCTATAGCGCTCCTGCAGGCGGTCGCGGCGGATCAGCTCGAGGATCATCGCCATGAAGGCGATCGCGATTGCCGCCGCGAGGATCCGCGTCTGCGGAGTGAGGTGGACCTTAGGGCTCTGGGCGGCGAGGGCAACGGCGCTCATCTTTCTGCCTCCGCGTGCCGCGGGCGGAACTGACCGACCACCAACACGATCATCCCCTTGAAGATGAAGAACGCCGAGCGCAGCGGCGTGAGGAAGGAGGAGCCGCCGACGCGCTCCAGCATCTGCACCGGCACCTCCTCGACCCGCAGCCCCTGGCGTACCGCGAGCTGCAGCGACTCGATCTCGGCGAAGTCGGGTGAGTAGTGCTCGCTAAACAGCGCCATCACTCGCCGGTTCGCCGCTCGCATCCCGCTCGTCGTGTCGGTGAAGCGCTGTTGCGTTGCCAGGGTGAGGAAGAAGCGAAAAAGGCTGGTCCCGATTCGGCGTGAGAGCGTCGGCTTGTAGTCGCCGCTGGGGGTCGCTTCCTCGCCCCCCCCTGGCGGGCTGCCGCCATCGCGATATCGCGAGCCGATCACCAGGTCGGCCCGACCGGCCGTCACCTCCTCCAGTAGCCGCGCCACCTCCCCCGCCGGGTGCTGCCCGTCGGCGTCCAGGTGCGCGCAGAAGTCATAGCCCTCCCGCAGCGCGTACAGGTAGCCGGTCTGCAAAGCAGCCCCCAGCCCCTGGTTGAAGGGGAGGGAAGCAACGAGCGCTCCCGCCTCGCGGGCCCGCGCCGCAGTCGCGTCGACCGAGCCGTCATCGACCACCAGCACGTCGGCACCCGGCAGCGCCCGGCGCACGTCGCCGATCACTTTCGCGACCGAGGCCTCCTCGTTCCAGGCGGGGATGAAAACCAGCGTGCGCACCGGCCCGATTCTCCCACGCAGCCCCGCTGGGACTCTCGGCCTCGGGACCGAGGCCCAAGGCGGGACGATATTTTCGGATTTCGGCCCACGCAGGACTGTTGGTCAGCCTTGAGTTGTGTTAGTAAGTCTTCATGAAAAGGATCGGGATGCGCCTCTGGCTCTCTGGCGCCTTCGCGGCGGTCAGCCTGATCACGGGAACTGCGGTCTATCTCTTTGGCGCCAATCACCGAGCCCTGGTCGGGGCCGTCGCGCTCGGCGTGCTCGCCGGCTTTCTGATTGCCGTCGCGATCTCCCACCGGGTCGCCCGCCTCGCCCAGGCGGCGAGCGAGATGGCCGCCGGCTCCTTTGAGGCCCCACTCGACGTCTCCGGCCCCGACGAGATCGGCGACCTTGCTCGGGCGCTTGAGTCGATGCGCGCATCGCTCAAGGAGAGCTTTGGCGTCCTCACCGCCGACCGCAACAAGCTAGCGGCGATCTTCGACGGCCTCACCGACGCGGTGATGGTCGTCGACGAGGGGGGCGGAGTCCGTTTCTCCAACAGCGCCGCCGCCAAGCTCCTTGACCCCTCTGGACGCCCGTCTGAGGCCCTGGTCCCCCACCTGCGTCGCGCGGCCGAGGTCGGATTCGCCGCCCACCCCGCGCTTCGGATCGGTGATCGTGCCTACTCGATGCAGGCTCGTTCCCTCCCCGACGAGCGCGCGGTCCTCGCCGTCGTCCGCGACCGCACCGACGAGATGCGCCGCGAGTTCGCCGAAGCCGACTTCGTCTCCAACGCCGCCCATGAGCTGCGTAACCCGCTGGCCGGGATATCTGGCGCGATCGAGGTCCTTCAGGGTGGCGCCAAGGACGACCCCGAGGCGCGCGAGCATTTCCTCGCCCGCCTCAGCGACGACGCCGAGCGCATGAGCCGCCTCACGCAGGCGCTGCTCACCTTGGCCCGGGTCGAGTCGCTTGGCGCGGGGGAGGAAGAGGTGGTCGACGTCCCGGTGGCAATCCGCGATGTCATCGCCGCCGTCGAGTCCCCCGTCGGGATACGCCTTCGGGTCGAGGTCGAGCCCGACCTCGCCGCCCGAGCCGACCCCACCCTGGTCCGTCAGGTGATGATTGGCCTGCTCACCAACGCGTTCAAGAACACGCCTGCGCCCGGCGCCGTTACCGTACGCGGTCGCCGCGATGGCGAGAGGGAGGTGGTCGTGGAAGTGGCAGACACAGGAACAGGCATCCCCGCGGAGGAGATCGAGCGCGTCTTCGAGCGCTTCTACCGCCGCACCGAGTCCCGCAAGCAGGAGGGGTTCGGCCTCGGCCTGGCGATCGCCCGCCGGATGGTCGACGTAATGGGGGGCCGCATCGGCGTCTCCTCGGTCGAGGGGGAGGGTAGCGTCTTCTGGGTCCGCCTCCCGGTCGCCGAGCCAAGCCTCACCCCGGTCGCATGAGGAAGGAGAGAAAACGATGAGCAGTGGCCGAATTCTGATCGCCGACGACGAGCCTTCGGTCCGCGATTCGGTCGGCTACGCGCTTGCACAGGAGGGCTTTGAGGTCACCGGTGCCGCCGACGGGGAGGAGGCGAGCGAGCTGCTCGGCAACGGCATCCCCTACGACCTGCTGATTCTCGACATCATGATGCCCGGTCCTTCGGGGCTCGACATCTGCCGCGAGGTACGCGCCCGCAGCGCCGTGCCGATCATCGTCCTCACCGCCAAGGACGCCGAGGTCGACAAGGTCGTCGGGCTTGAGGTTGGGGCTGATGACTACGTCACCAAGCCCTTCTCGGTGCGCGAGCTGCTCGGCCGCGTGCGGGCCCAACTGCGCCGGCGCGAGCTCGACCGGGCGCCACTCTCGGAGGCGGTCCGCATTGAGTCGGGCCCCGTCGCGATCGACCTCGTCCGCCACGTGGCCACGGTGCGCGGTGAGCCGGTCTCCCTTACCCGCTCGGAGTTCCAGCTCCTGCGACTGCTCGTCGGCCGCCCCGGCGAGGTCTTTTCGCGCGGCAAGATCATGGAGGAGCTGTGGCAGACCGAGTTCGACGGCGACGAGCGGGCTTGTGACGTCCACATCTCCAACCTTCGACAGAAGGTTGAGCGCGACCCGCAGCGCCCCGAGCTGGTCCTCACGGTGCGCGGCGTCGGCTACAAGTTCAGCGGCGGCCCCGCCAGCTGAGCGGTACCGCGACCCGATTGTTCGCGGGGCCGGTCTCGCTCAGTCCTCCGCGTGCGTAGCATGGGAGTGAATGAGCGGACGCTCGCGAACCCCTTCGATCGCCCTGGGAGCGGCGCTGGTTGCACTCTGCGCGCTGGCTGGTTCGGCTCAGGCCGTGCCAGCCTCGCTCGCGACCGTCCAGGCGCGGGGGGCGCTGCGCTTTTGGACGCCGGCCCGGATGAAGCGGGCCCGCCCGCTCTCGGTGCAGCCACTGGCTCGGGGCCGGCTTGCGGGACCGACCGTCGCCGGCTCGAACGCCAGCCGGGATCTCACCCAGACGGCCCACATTGTCTCGCGCCGAGCCCCTGCTGGACATTCGGCTAGCGCTAGCTCCAGCTTCCAGCCGGTCACCGACCCGAGCGGCCCCGGCAACAGCCAAAACGGCGCGATCTTCATCCCGCTCGGCGACGAGCTGATCCGCTGCTCCGGCACTTCGGTCAACGCGCCCAACCTCAGCGTTGTGATCACCGCCGGGCACTGCGTCCACGACGCCGGCCAGTGGTTTGACCGCAAGTGGGTCTTCGTCCCCGGCTACCACGACGGCGTGCGCCCCTTCGGCGTCTTCCCCGCCAGGTGGATCGGCACCACCCCGCAGTGGCTTGCCTCCTCCAACGAGAACTTCGACGTCGGCGCCGCCGTTGTCTCACGCAACGAACGAGGCCAGCGTCTCGCTGCGGCGGTTGGCGGCGACGGGATCGCCTGGAACCTCCCGCCGGGCCAGGTCTTCGACGTTTACGGCTACCCCGTCGCGCCCCCCTTCGACGGCGCCAGCCAGCGCCTTTGCGCGCAAACCCCCTTCGAGGGCCATGATGTCGCCTCCTTCTTTTGGCCCGGGCCGCTGAACATGGCGGTGCAGTGCGACGTCACCGGTGGAGCATCCGGCGGCGGCTGGGTGATTTCCGGCCAGGTCCTCGACGGCATCACCACCTACGGCTATCCAGCGGACCCAAACACCGACTTCGGCCCCTACTTCGGCGGGGCGGTGGCCCGGCTCTACCACGAGGCGGCGAGGGTCAGGTGAGCCGCGTGGCCGCGCCCCGGCGCGCTCTTGCCCTGGCCGCGATCGCCCTCGCGGCGTCGGCCCTGGCGCCCGCCGCCGCGGCCGCCACGCCGCAGCCCGAGTTCAACCTCAGCGGCGGCGGCGGCTACCGGATACACGTCAGCGGGCGTGGCCCCACTGTCACCCTCAGCGTCTACCGCCCGAAAGCCCTCAGCGTCGGCTCCCTGACCGCGATCTTAGGAGTGCCGGTGAAGGGCCATGGCGTCCCGTCCTCCTTCGGCGCGGCCTTCTCCACATACATCGCCCGCGGCGAGGCGAGCGCCAGCTCGATCCGCGCAAACTTCCCCGGTTTCGGCCGGATCGCGGTGCGCCTTCATCCGACGGGAAAAGTCACCCGCCTCGGACCACGCACCCGTGGCTGCGGCCCACCTCGCTCCGCCTCCCGGGCTGGGGTGTTCCGCGGCGAGGTCGACTTCGAAGGCGAGGGCGGCTACACCTCCGCCCACGTCCACAGCGCCAAGGGCGATGTCGTGGTCCCACTGCCGTCGCAGTGCTCTGGCTCCAGCCGCGCCGTCAGCTCAGCCCAGCGGACCGCCTGGCTGGGGCCGGGGGCGGCGCGGATGCTGCGCGCCGCCGGCGTCCCGAGCCGAACGATCCCTCGGGCCCCGAGCGGGCCGAAGATCACGGTCGTCGAAGCCCTCCAGAAATCGCCACTTGGCCTCACCGCGTTCGACGCGATCGGCGAGGGCTCCCGCCCGGTCCGCTACATCGCCGTCGCCGAGCAGAGCGAGGGCCAGGTCGCCGTCGCCCGGCTGGCCCTCGGCCTCGCCCCCTCCGAACCCTGAGCGCCGACAGCGCGCTCAGCTCCGCCTCCGTCGCCCCCGCCGGCACCGTTCAGCGGCGAAGGCCCTATCGGCAGGCTGGCGGCGGCGAAAAGAGCTGGAGCGGCTCGCTCGCGGTCTCCTTCCCGGGCGCCCAAAACCTCCCCTCACCGGCCCCCAGTTCACCGCCCAGCTAGCGGGGGAGCTGGTAGGAAACTAAGCCACCTTAGCCGAGACGGTAGGCGAGGCGAGTCGCGAGTTTGCGCCATGCGACCTAGCCTGTAGGGATGCGATCGTGTTGCTCTCATGCCTGAGCCGATCGAGCGCAGACGGCGCTATATGCCCGGGCTGGACGGGCTTCGCGCGTTGGCCGTGCTCGCCGTCATCGCCTTCCACCTCGGATTCAGCTGGGCCCCGGGCGGGCTGCTTGGCGTCGGCGTCTTCTTCACCCTCAGCGGCTACCTGATCACCGACCTGTTGCTCGCCCAGCGGGCGCGGCGGGGCGCGATCGCCCTCGGCCGCTTCTGGCTCGGCCGTGCCCGCCGCCTGCTGCCTGCCCTCTTCCTGATGCTCGCCGTGGTGCTGGCCTGGGTAACGGTGATCGGTCCCCACCAGCCACCGAGCTTCCGCGAAGCGGTAGCCGCCGCGCTGCTGTACGTCAGCAACTGGTGGCTGATCTTTCAGCACGTCTCCTACTTCGCCCGCTTCGGCCCGCCCTCGCCGCTCAACCACCTCTGGTCCCTCGCCGTGGAGGAGCAGTTCTACATCATCTGGCCCTTCCTGCTTTTACTCGGCATCCGATTCATCCGCGAGGCCCCCCTGCCCTCGGGGATCCGCCCCCGCCTCGCCGGCGCCACCTTGCTCCTCGCCGCCCTCTCCGCCGTCACGATGGCGCTCCTCTACCACCCGAGCCTCGACCCCTCGCGGGTCTACTACGGGACCGACACGCGCGCCTGCGAGCTGCTCGTCGGCGCCGCGCTGGCGATGGTCTGGCCCAGCCGCCGACTGACCGCCAACATCGTCGCCGGTGCCCGCCGGGTCCTCGACGGCCTCGGGGTCGTCGGTCTGCTTGCGATCTGCTACATGATCTGGCGCACGAACGAGTTCTCGCCGTTCCTCTACCGTGGCGGCTTCGCCCTGCTCGCCGCGGCAACCGCCCTCGTCATCGCCGCCCTCGCCCATCCGGCCTGCCGGCTCGGCCCGATCCTCGGCTGGCGCCCGCTGCGCTGGATCGGGGTGCGCTCTTACGGCATCTACCTCTGGCACTATCCGATCATCGTCCTCACAACACCGGCGGGGGCGCGCGGCGTCAACCTTCTCCGCGACGCCCTTCAGGTGGGAGCGACGTTTCTGATCGCGGCGCTCTCTTGGCGCTACGTCGAGGAGCCGGTTCGCCACGGCGCGCTCGGGCGCCTTCTCGCTCAGCTCAGGGCGGGCGGCTGGCGGCGGGAGGAAATCCCGCGGCGGGGCTGGGCGGCCCTGACCGCGCTGGCGGCCGTCCTCGTCCTCGCCTGCTTGGGGCTGGCTGGAGTCGGTTCCAGCCCCGCCCCTGCGGCTTCGGGCCCCGTCGTCGCGCGGACGGTCCGCGCCTCGCTTCCCGGCCTGCGGCGGGGCAGAGCGGCGCTGCCCGGTCAGACCTCATGTCGCTCGGTCATTCACATTGGCGACTCAACCTCAGAGGGTCTGATCTCAGCCGAATACCTGCCCAACCCGAAGCAGCGGATCAGCGCCCAGTACGCGCGGGTCGGCGCTACCACCCAGCACTTCGAGATTTCCGGTGCGCGGTCGATCGTCGAGACCTTCGAAGGCCAGCCCAACGGCTACGAAGTTGCCCGGGCCTGGCGGGCGCGCGGCTACCGCGGGTGCTGGGTGCTGGCGCTTGGGACCAACGACGCAGCCGATGTGTACGTCGGTTCAAGCGTCGACCAGATGGCGCGAATCAGGCGGATGATGTCGGTGATCGGCAAGCAGCCGGTTCTGTGGGTCAACGTCAAGTCACTGGTCGAAAGTGGTCCCTACTCCGAGCACAACATGCAGCTCTGGGACGACGCCCTGCTTGAGGCCTGCCGCACCTACCCAAACATGCGCGTTTATGACTGGGCAGCGGCAGTGAAAGACAAATGGTTCATCGAAGACGGCATCCACTTCACCTCGCCCGGTTATGTGGCGAGGAGCCGCCTCATCGCGCAGGCTCTGGCCAAGGCGTTCCCTGCAAGGGGTGGTGAGAGTGACAGTTGTCTTGTCCGCTGAGAAGCGAAGGGTCCCAGCGCTGGGGATATTGCAGGGATCGGCTCGGCCGCGCCGTAGAATCGGTGTGCCTCTGCCTGAGGCTCCGATGAGCTTCCCTGCCCCCATAACCCCCGCGGCGACACCCAGACCGCGCCAGATCGCGGCGGCTGCGTGCGCGGTTCTCGCCTTCGCGTCTCTTGCCCTCCTCGCGCCCGCCGCCGAGGCACAGCGCGGGAGGGCGCCCACCGCTCGGGCATCGGTTATCGGCGGGCAGGCCGCCGAACCGGGGACCTTCCCCTGGATGGCGTTCATCATCGATTTCAAGGGAAACGAAGAAGAGGGCCTTTGCAGCGGGACGGTTCTGGCGCCCAATCTCGTCCTCACTGCCGCCCACTGTGCGGTGGACCTTGAAACGGGCGTTGCCAACGAAGCTCCGGCTACCGCGTGGTGACGGGTAACGTCGACTGGGCTTCCCCCGAACGCCAGGTCTCGGCCGTCTCGCAGGTGGTGGTGTTTCCTCACTACAAGGCCAGCGCGACGTCACCAATCGTCTTCGGCGATGCCGCCCTGCTCGTTCTATCAACGCCGACGACTGCCCCGGCGATCAGGCTGGCGACCCCCGCGCAGGCCAAGCGCGTGCACACCGGCACCCTCGCAACGGTCGCCGGCTGGGGGCAGACCTATTACGACCAGGCGGAACCGACCGAATGGCTGATGTGGGCAAAGACGGTGGTCGAGGGCAAGCGCTGCGAAGGTCTGGCGGGACGGCTCTGCGCGATCGACTTCCCCAGGTTTAAGTCCGGTGTCTGCCACGGCGACAGCGGCGGGCCGCTGCTGGAGACACTGCCGCATGACCTGGGAACGATCGAGATCGGCATCACGCAGGCCGGCTTCGGCGAATGCTCGACCAAGCGCCCGGGCATCTTCACCCGCGCCAACCTGATCGCTCCCTGGGCGAATCGTTGGATCACAACGCTCAGTCACTCGCCCGATCCCTCGCCAGCCTAGACACGGGATTAAGAGCCGACGCCCGGACTCGAACCGGGGACCCCTTCATTACGAGTGAAGTGCTCTACCAGCTGAGCTACGTCGGCACTGGGCGCATTCTAGAGGCCTATAGCGGAGCAGCCGGCTCCCCAGATTGGATAGCTGACCCTCAGAAACACAAAGACCCGCACTGGGCGGGCCTTTGGGTCAGGATCGGGTTTGGGTTATGCCCCAGGGTAATAGGCGCGGCCCTGTTTGCGGACACGGCCCTCTTTCTGAAGGTCGCCCAAGACTCGGTAGAGGTAGTTGGGTTTTATTTTCAATTTTTTGGCGATTTCACTCGCCGAGATCCCCGGCTGTTGCTCGACCAGTTTCACAGCATGATCGGCTCGGGTGCCGCCTTTGCGGCCGCGTTTGCGCCCACGGCGTTTACCCGTGCTCGCAGCAGCCCTAGGAGTCGCTGAGCGCCTTCCTGGTGGGCGCCCGCGGCGTTTCCTGCTTTTTTTGGGTGCGGTCCCGCCGAGGAGGCTCGCTAGGGCCCTCTCAAGCCGCGCTTTCTCCTGATCAAGCTCGCGGATCGCCTCGGCGATTTTTGCTCGCGCTTCGTTCAACACATCCATGACTGGCTCCTTGTGGTTTAGAGGGGGGGTGGTGAGTTGTATACCAGGTGCCTAAGACCTCTAGTGGGGATGAATCGCTACTGGCGGTGAACCAAGTCCTACACGGACCATCGGTCGATGAACTGATATCGGAGCAGAATGATTGTCCGGCGGCGATCGAGCCTGGTACTGAATCACTTGGCCGGTCAAACGAGACGGGGGAAAAGCATCCCCATGAGAGCGAGGATACTGTACCTGAAACGACGTTGCCCGCCATCTTAGGGCGAGCATTCGCTGATCTGAGGGACTCCTTCCTCGTCATCCCCCGAGCCGGGCACTTCTCACGCGCGCGGATACGAGGAGGATGAGTGAGAACTGGGGATGACGGTCACCGGTTCGGACATTCACAGGCCCCGATCAACGCCCTCTCACCTTCGGTCGGATTCGAAGTATCCGCCCGCGTATTTGCCTTCCCCAGTAGCAGGTCTGCCCTTGTCGGTACCCGGGCATCGGTAATCTCCATCACCCGTAGATATGCAGTGGACACGAACGCCAGGCACGGCGTTTAAGCGGCTTTCGAGGGCTTGGCTACCGCCGCTGCTACCGCAGCCAGCGAATGTGACAACGACTGCGATTATTGCCAGGAGCGCCTGCGGGGATCTGATCGAGTCGGCATTGACCGGACGCTGATGACTGGAGGCACCCTCTTCACGATTCAACGAGAGAGCATTCGCCCAGCGGAGGCCATACACGACGCGGCGGGAGCGTAGCTTCCGCCGAAAATACAAAGCTCTGTTGCTGGTCGTTTCAGCTTGACGTACTCGACGCAGGAAAGGCCGAGGCCAGCACAGGGGACGGCGCACCCCGGCATTTGGAGGCGATAAAACTGCGGTGTTCGAGATAGCGCGGAAATGGCAGTGATCACGGCGAGTCTGAACGGTCTCTGCTTCCATCTTGGGCGCCCGATCGCAGGGAGGTGGTCAAGTTCCGGTTCCGCTTCACGAACACAACATCCGCCTGGGATTGGTTAGAAATAGGGTGTGACCGTTCGACTGAAGGATGGTCTCTGAGGCACCCCTGCGAAGGATGGTCGCGCTTGCCGCGCAGGGCGGCCGTCCCAGAAGATGTCCTAAGCTCTCGCCAGCTCCCCCGCTCTGGCGAGAACCGCGTCCAGCATCGGTCTAGTCAACTTGCCGGTGAACGTGTTTTGTTGGCTCGGGTGGTAGCACCCCAAAAGAGCCCAGGCCCCGAGCTTCGTCTCGACACCGTGCCCGAACCCGGGCCTCGGACGGGGCGTCTCTGCCCCCAGCGCTCGCGCGGCCCGTAGCGCTCCGTCCCAGGCGAACGCGCCGAGCGCGACGAGAACCCGGCAACGATTGAGCAATGTCAGCTCGCGCTCCAGGTAGGGGAGGCACTGGTCGCGCTCGGCCGGGGTTGGCCTGTTTGCGGGCGGGGCGCAGCGCACCACCGCGGTCACGTAGGCGTCGCGCAGGGCGAGCCTGTCCTTGCGCCGTTCCGAGCGGGGCCGGTTGGAGTACCCGGCCCGGTGCAAAGCCGCGTACAGCCACTCGCCGGAGCGGTCGCCGGTGAACATGCGGCCCGTGCGGTTTGCGCCGTGGGCGGCCGGGGCCAGCCCAACGATCACAACCCGCGCGGCGGGATCGCCAAAGCCCTCCAGCGGCCGCGCCCAGTAATCCTCGCCGCGAAAGCGAGGGGGCGCCTCGGCGGCGCAGGCCTCGCGCCATTTGACCAGCCGCGGGCAGCGACGGCACGCGTGGATCTCGCCGGCAAGCTCGGCGAGCGCAGCGGCGCGGTCGGAGCTCATAGGCTCCCTCGTCTCTCCATGGCAGCGAACCGAATCACGTTCTACCTCCTGGCGGCGGTCAGCCTGGCGATCGTCGGATGCGGCGGCAGTGGCGCAGCCGCCCCCACCCGTCAGGGTGAACGGGAAGCCGAGGTCGCCCTCCTCGATACGGCGATCGGGCGCGAAATGGCGATGGTCGACGCCTACGAGCACGGCCTCTCGCTGCCGGCCCGCTCTGCCAGATCAGGGAGCAAGCGGGTGGCAGCACTCCTGCGGCTGCTGCGTGCCCAAGACCAAGAACACGTGGATGGGCTGCTGAAGGCGGTTCGCGGGCTCGGCGGCAAGGTTGACCCGGTGAAGGTAGCCGGCGAAAGGGAGGCCCTTGACTACCGGGCTATCAGGAGCCGCAATGAGTTCCTTGCCTTTGCCGATGAACTGGAAAGCAAGGGAGTGGTGGGCGACCTCGACGAGGTCGCCAAGCTCTCGACCCCCTGGCCGCGCTCGATGATCGCCTCGATCGCGACCAATCAGGCACAGCACCTGGTGCTGTTGAGACAGGCCCTCGGTGCCGGCCCGCTCCGCTCGATCCCCACCGCCTTCGAGACGGGCACGACGCCCGCCCGGTAGGCGATGATGCGGGCATGACAGGGCCGCTTTATGCGATCGGCCGCTTCTGCTCGCGCCAGCACTGGCTCGTGATCGGCCTCTGGGTGGCGGCGGCGCTGGCCCTGGTCTTGGTCAGCCAGGCCGCCGGCAGCAAGACGAGCGAAAACCTGACGCTGCCCGGCACCGGGTCGACCAAGGCGACCGAACTGCTGGAGCAGAACCTGCCCGAACAGGCCTACGGCAGCAACCCGATGGTGCTCGTGGCGCCGCGAGGCAGGCTGACCGAAGCCCGCTACAGCGCCGCGATCGCCGAAACCGCCAAACGGCTGAACCGGCTCGGCTACGTCAACTCGGCCATCGACCCGCTCAGCCCGCAGGCCCATGGCCTGCTGAGCAAGGACGGCACCGTCGCCTACATCCCGGTCGTCCTTAGCCTCGGTCCGGGCGAAATCGACCAAAGCCAGGCCCAGGCGGTGCTCAACGCCTCCGGCCCAGCTCGGGCGGCGGGCATCCAGGCCTCCGTCGGCGGCTACGTCGGCCAACAGCTGTCAAAACCGGCGACCGAGTCAAGCGAGGTCGATCGGCATAGCGGCGGCGATCGTCATCCTGGCCTTCGCCTTCGGCACCGCGACGGCGATGATGCTCCCGATCTTCTCTGCGGTGCTCGGCCTCGCCTGCGCGCTCTCGATCATCCGCCTGCTGGAGCACGTGGTCGAAGTGCCGGGCGTCTCGCTGACGCTGGCCACGATGATCGGCCTCGGAGTGGGGATCGACTACGCGCTGTTCATCGTCACCCGGCACAAACTCCAACTTCGGGACGGGATGGAGATGCAGGAGTCGATCGCTCGCGCCGCCGCGACCGCGGGCGGCGCCGTCCTCTTCGCCGGGCACCACCGTCGTGATCGCGCTCTGCTCGCTGGCATTCGCCGGCATCCCGCTGGTCAGCACCCTCGGCTTTACCGCGGCGATCGCCGTCGTCGTCGCGGTCCTGGCGGCGATCACGCTGCTGCCCGCGCATGCTCGGCGCCCTCGGCCCGCGCATCAACTCGCTGCGGGTGCACGCTCGGCAAGACCCATCCAGACGACAAGAAGCCCCACGGCTGGCTGCGCTGGGCAGAGGGCGTGGCCGCCCGGCCCTGGCGCTCGACGATCGCCGCGCTCGTCGTCCTCTGGTCCTCGCGGCGCCGGTGACCCAGCTCGAACTGGGCCAGAACGACATCGGCGCGCTGCCCAAGTCGACGACCTCTCGCCAGGCCTTCGACGGGCTCGACAAGGGCTTCGGCCCCGGCTACAGCGGCCCGCTGCTGATCGCATCCGAATTCAGGACGGCCGAAGAGGCCCGCCGGGCGCTGCCCGCCCTCGAGAAGAAGATCTGCGCGCGACCCATGACGTGGCCGCCGTCGGCTCGCCGACCTTCGACAAGACGGGCAGGGTGGCCGTTTTCACGCGTCATCTCGAACTCGGCGCCGTGGGCCAACGCAACGGTCGAACTGGTCGAAGACCTGCGGGACACGGTGATCCCGAAGGCGACGGCGGGGACGCGGTGGGACGGCCTACGTCGGCGGCCAGACCGCCGGCTACATCGATCTCGCCGCCCAGATCGCCGACAAGCTGCCGCTGATGATCGCGATCGTCGTCGGGCTCAGCTTCCTCGTCCTGCTGCTCGCCTTCCGCTCGCTGCTGGTGCCGGTCAAGGCGGCGGCGATGAACCTGCTCTCGGTGGCCGCGGCCTACGGCGTCGTCACCGCGGTCTTCCAGCTCGGCTGGGGGGTCTCGCTGATCGGCCTCGACCAGGCGATCCCGATCGTCAGCTTCGTGCCCCTGTTGATGTTCGCGATCCTCTTCGGGCTCTCGATGGACTACGAGGTCTTCCTGCTGACCCAGATGAGCGAACACTTCAAGCAGACCGGTGAGGAGAAGCGGGCGGTGACCGAAGGGCTCGCCAACACCGGTCGGGTCATCACCTCGGCAGCATCGATCATGGTCTGCGTCTTCGCCAGCTTCGTCCTCAACGGCGACCCGGTGGTGAAGGAGTTCGGAGTCGGGCTGGCGGTTGCGATCGCGATCGACTCGACCGTGGTGCGCTGCCTGCTGGTCCCGGCGGTAATGGTTCTGCTCGGCAAGCGCGCCTGGTGGCTGCCGCGCTGGATGGACGCGCATGATCCCCCACATCAGCATCGAGGGCGAGGACTACTTCGCCGCTCGCGACGCCAAGCCCGCCGCCGCATTAAGGGCGGCCCGAGAGCCGATCGGGAGCGCCTAAGGGGGATGTTCCCGCTCAACCTCCCCAACGCCCTGACCCTGCTGCGGATCCTTGCCGTTCCGGTGGTGGTCGTGGCCCTCTTGGGCGAGACGCCAAACGGAGATGCGCTCGCCGCGGCGGTCTTCGCCCTCGCCGCGCTTACCGATGGCCTTGACGGTTACTTCGCCCGCTCCAGGGATGCCGTCACCACCTTCGGCAAGCTGATGGATCCGCTCGCCGACAAGCTGCTGATCGTCGCCGCGCTGATCTCCCTCGTCTCCTTGCACCGGCTCGACGCCTGGGTGGCGATGGTGATCATCGCCCGTGAGATTGCGGTCACCGGGCTGCGCGCCATCGCCGCGGAGCGCGGCATCGTGATCGCCGCCAGCTGGCTCGGCAAGGTGAAGACGGTGCTGCAGATCGCCGCGGTCTTCGCCCTGATCGCCGAGAACCCGGCGCCGCTTTGGGTCAACCTCCTCCTCTATGCGGCCGTCGCCGCCACCCTGATCAGCGGCGCGGATTACTTCTTCGGTCTCCGCCGCCGCCTCGCCGAACCCCGTCCACCCCGCCCGACCCGCTCGGCCTAGCTCGTCGGGGCCTCGAGCCACTCGCGCATCGTCAGGTGGTGGCGCTGGTGCTCGCCGCTCGCGAGCTCCCCGCGCAGATCGCCGAGCAGGCCGTAGCGCTCGGCGACGACGTTGTGGCGGTGGATCGTCTCCAGGTTCTCCTGGCGGGCCATGACGAACGCCTCGGCCGGCATATCGGGGTAGTCCTGGACAACCTGGCGCACCATCTCCCGCACGCAGTCCTCAACGAAGCGCGGCTGGGCGTGCGCCTTTGCGACGACGGCAAGCTCGTCGGGGCGCTTCATCAACTCGTAGATCTCCGAGCTCATCGAGCTCTCGACGATCGCCAACAGCTGCGGTGCGTCGACCCATTCCCCCCGCCCTCCGGGGAGCCGAGGTAAAGCGTGCCGAGGCCGCGCTGGTTGTGGGTGGCGATCGGCACCGCCTCGATCGCCCGCTCGACCTCCTCGGGCTCAAAGCCGCTCGCAGCGAGCCGCTCGCGCGCGAGCCCGGCGACCATCTCCTGCGCGCAGGGGCAGGCGGTCATCCCCTGGGCCTGGACGCCGGTCAGCGTCCGCGTCCCCGCTCGGAGGCGACCGCGGTGCCGTAGAGGACGTAGATCTCCTGCGTGCGCCGCCCGGTCGCGGGGGTGTAGACGGTCTCCGGGTAGCGTGCGGTGACGGAGACCTCGGCGCGCAGCCCGCCCTGGCGTTCTCGGACCCGCTCGGCGATGTGGGCGGCGAGCACCTCGGCGCGGAATGCCTCGCTCAGCACCACTTCGTCGATCGTCTCGCCGACGATCTCCTCAAAGCGGGACATGTGGACGCCTGACTGGTGGGGATTGAGGTCGACGAAGCACTCAAATCCGGCGTAAAAGAGACTCTCGCCGCTGCCGGTATCCACCCGGATCACCTTCTCGACCCCGGTGACCCCGACCCGCGAGAGGCTGACCCGTGTGGCCGGGACCGCCGCCTGCACGTCGGGATCTCGCGCCGAAGAGGTCGTTTGAGAGGTCATCGGCTAATGAAGGGTAGGCAACCGCGCTGTTTGTCGCCGGCGGCCGCGGGCGATTTCTCGGCATATACTCCCCGGCGGCCGGAGCATCAGGGCCGGCCCCCCGGGAATGGGGGAGAGGGTTTTACCGGAGGCAGCAGAGATCGAACCGATAGGGACGGTCCCCGAGGGGCTGGATCAGGTTTCGGGAGGACAGCAGTTGGCGGACTCAGAGGAGCTTCGCGGGCTGATCGCGCTGGGGCGCGAACGCGGCTACCTGACCTTCGAGCGGATTGCCGCGACCCTGGAGGAGGTGGAGGTGACAAAGGAGCAGGTGGCCGGCCTGCACTCCCACCTGGTTGAACACGGCGTCGACGTGATCGCCGAGGATGGCGTCAGCGCCTACAAAGAGCAGCGCGGAGGCGACGCTGCAAACGGCCAGTCCAAGAAGCCCGAACTGGACCTGACGGTCGAGCCCAGCCTCGACTCGTTGCGCCTTTATCTCCGCTCGATCGGCAAGGTCGACCTGCTTACCGCGGCGCAGGAGATCGAACTGGCGAAACGAATCGAGCGCGGTGACATGCTGGCCAAGCGACAGATGGTGGAGGCCAACCTGCGCCTGGTCGTCTCGATCGCCAAAGGCTATCTCGGTCGCGGCCTCAGCTTTCTCGACCTGATCCAGGAGGGCTCGCTGGGCCTGATACGCGCAGTGGAGAAGTTCGACTACCGCCGCGGCTACAAGTTCTCCACCTACGCCACCTGGTGGATCCGCCAGGCTGTAACCCGGGCGATTGCCGATAAGGCTCGCACGATCCGCATCCCGGTCCACATGGTCGAGAAGCTCAACCGGGTTGCCCACGTCGAACGCCAGCTGGTGCAGAAACTGGGACGCGAGCCCGAGCCGGCGGAGATCGCCGCCGAGTTGCGCTGGCCGGTGCGCGATGTGCGCGACATCCTGCGCGTGGCCCAGCTTCCGGTCTCCTTGGAGAAACCGGTCGGTGATGAGGACGAATCTGAGCTGGGCGACTTCGTCGCCGACGAGGCGGTCGCGGAGCCCTTCGAGGAGGCAAGCGAGCACCTGCAGAAAGAGGGTGTACGCAAGGCACTGAACGCCCTGCCCGAGCGCGAGCGCCAGGTGATCGAGCTGCGCTACGGACTCTCCGGTCTTGAGCCGCTGACCCTCGAGGAGGTGGGCCGCACCTTCGGCGTCACCCGCGAGCGGATCCGCCAGATCGAGAACAACACGCTGAAAAAGCTGAAGCGCCTCCCCGAGGCGCAGATGCTGCGCGAAGCCGGCTGAGCTGCTCAGCACCTAGAATCGCCGCGTAGCCCGGGGGAGTGTCCGAGTGGTTAAAGGAGACGGGCTGTAAACCCGTTGGCTCTGCCTACGCAGGTTCGAATCCTGCCTCCCCCATATGAGTGCCAAGCCCCCCGCGGGCAAGATGACGATCGGGGAGCTGGCAGGCCGGACGGGAATGACGGTTCGAAACATCCGCGCCCACCAGACGCGCGGCCTGCTGCCGCCGCCCGAGGTCCACGGCCGCACCGGCTACTACGGCGAGGAGCACGTCGCCCGCATCGCGCTGACCCGCGAGATGCAGGCCGACGGCCTCAACCTTGAGGCGATCCGCCGCCTGCTCGATGGCGTCGACGGCAGTGGGAACGAGATCCTCGACTTCACCCGCGCGCTGCGAGTCCCCTTCGAGGACGAGGCACCGGAAATTGTCGAGCGCGAGGAGCTCGCGAGCGGCTGGGGCGGCGCGGGACGGCTTGATCCCCGCCTGGTGAGCCGGGCCGAGAAGCTCGGCATCCTGCGCGGGTTGCCCGACGGGCGCTTTGAGGTGATCAGCCCGCGCCTGCAGGGGGCAGGGGCTGAGCTCATCGAACTCGGCGTTAGCCCCGATGCGGCGATCGCCACCGCGGAGAAGCTGGACCGCCACGCCGAGGGTGCGGCCCGGGTATTCGTCGAGCTCTTCGTCAAGGAGATCTGGGAGCCGTTCAATCAGGCCGGGCGCCCCGAGCAAGACTGGCCCAAAGTGCGCGAGGCCCTTGACCGGATGCGCCCGCTCGCCTCAAGCGCCCTGCTGGCGGTCTTCCAGCTGGCGATGAGCGAGGCGACCGAGAAAGCGAGCGAACGCACCCTGCAGGTCGCGGCCGGCAGCTCGGCGAGGCGCAAGAAGCGCCGCCGCCGCTGAGCCTCGCCAGATCCCGGAATTTGCGTGGCGCTGGGCCGCGAAGACCGCAGCGCCGCCGCGTAGTCTGCAACGGATGAGCGAAGCGGCGAGGGCGGGCCAGGGCGCGGTCGGGGCAGTTGGGATTGCGGTCGGGGACGGCGTTCTCCCTTCCCAGGAGCTTGGCCGGGCGATCGAGGCGGAATGGGTCAGCTCCGGTGAGTACCGGATCCGCCCGGAGGCGATCCAGCCGGCAAGCATCGACCTTCGCCTCGGCGACTTCGCTTGGGCGCTGCGCTGCTCCTTTCTTCCCGACGTTGACTCAACCGTTGAGGAAAAGGTCGAGGGGCTGGCTTTCCAGAGAATCGATCTGCGCGACGGCGCCGTGCTCGAGCGCGATCGCCCATATCTGGTGCCGCTGATCGAGGAGCTGGCGCTGCCAGCCGGGGTGCGGGCGAAGGCGAACCCAAAGAGCTCGACCGGTCGCCTCGACGTTTTCACCCGCCTGATCACCGACCGCCACCACCGTTTTGACGAGATCCGCGCCGGGTACCGGGGAAGGCTGTACCTGGAGGTCGTGCCGCGCTCCTTCGCGATCCAGGTCAAGACCGGGCTCTCGCTCAACCAGCTTCGGCTCGCCCGCGGCGATGTCCGGCTCACCGACGCCGACATCCGCCGCCTTCAGGATGAGTTTCCGCTGCTCTACCTCGACTCGCATGCGCTGCGCGAGTCCGAGCTGGCGCTTGCCGACGGCCTTTTTCTCAGCGTCGACCTCTCTGGACCGGGCGACCGCGTCGTCGGCTACCGGGCAAAGAAGAACAGCCTCCCGGTCGACCTCTCCCGCGTCCGCGCCTACCGCTGGACCGACTACTGGGACCCTGTCTTCCCCGAGCCGGGGGGGAGGATCGTTCTCGAGCCAGAGATCTTCTACTTACTGCTCTCCGCCGAGGGGGTCTGCATCCCTCCCCAGATCGCCGCCGAGATGATGGCCTACGATCCCACCGCCGGCGAGTTGCGCACCCATTACGCCGGCTTCTTTGACCCCGGTTTCGGCTATGACCCGGCCGGCGACCGCCACGGCAGCCGGGCCGCGCTTGAGGTGCGCGCCCGTGATGTCCCCTTCATGGTCGAGCACCGCCAACCGGTGTGCAAGCTTGGCCTGGAGTGGATGTCAGCCCCGGCTGAGCGCCTCTACGGGCGGGCCCTCGGGTCCAACTACCAGGGCCAGGTGACGATGCTGAGCAAGCACTTCGAGGAGCAAACGGCGGGCCGCCAGCCCCCGTCAGAGCGCTCCGATCCCGCGCCCTAGCCGGGACCCGGGGCCGCCCCAGGACCCTCACAGGGTCGCCCTGGGGTAGGCCCGGGTTGCGGCGAGGACCATCGCAACGAAGAAGCTGGCGACGACGAGGAAGTCCAACCACAACAGCCCACTGCCGCCTACCCCGACCAGCAACTGGCGCAGCCCCTGCACCTCGTAGGTGAGCGGGTTGATCAGCGCCAGCACGCGCAGCCAGCCCGACAGGATGGCCACCGGTAAAGCCCCGAGGAGGCAAAGAAGAGGGGCATCATCACCAGCTGCCCGATTCCCATGAACCGCTCGCGGGTTCGCACAGCCGCCGCGATCAGCATCGAGAGGCGGCTAAAGGAGGCGCTACCGAGGACCAGCAGGGTCAGCGCCCGGCCAGGTCGAGCACGTTGTAGTCGAGGGGAATGCCGGCGATTGCGACGACACTAAGCAGCAGCACCGTCCCCTGGGCGAGCGCCCCCGGCGCCGGCCGCCTTGCCGACAACGATCGCCGTGCGCGGCAGCGGGGTGGCGAGCAGACGCTGGAGCTGGCCGACGTCGCGCTCCCAGATCACCGCCAGCCCGAAGAAGATCGCGATGAAGAGGGCCGCGTGGGCCATCACCCCGGGCGCCAGGTAGGCCTGGTCGTCGGTGGCGCCGGCAGCGAGCTGGCGGTTGTGCTGGAGCGCTGTGCCGAAGATGAACAGCCATAAAGGCGGCTTAGATCCGGCGCGCCCGCTCGCGGCGGGGAACGCCGGTGACCCGGCCGTAGAACTCGAGGTTCTCGCGCGCGATCAGAGCTCCGTCGGCGGAGAGCGCCTCGGGTACGTAGCCGATCGAGGCGCGGACCTGGAGCGATTCGCGGCCGACATCGTGGCCGGCGACGAGGGCCTGGCCGCCATCGGGGCCCAGCAGCGTGGTCAAGACGCGCAGGGTGGTGGTCTTGCCAGCGCCATTGGGGCCAAGCAGCCCGAAAACCTCACCTCGCCCGACCGTGAAGGAGACGCCCTCAACGGCGCGCACCTCGCCGAAGGCGAGCTTGAGGTCCTTCACCGCGACGGTCGGGGCCTTCGTCCTCCGGGCGAGGGCGGTCTCGGCGGTGAGGGCGAGGCGGTCGCTCACTGCACGGTCTCCCCGGCGCCAGCCTCGCTCGCCTCGAGCTCGCGCAGGCGGGCCCTAATCCGCTTGCGCTTTGCTACCAGCTCGGCCTCCAGCTTGGCGATCTCGTCGCGGCGGCGACGGACCAGCTCGAGCTGGCGGGAGATGTGAAGGAGTGACTCGTCGAGGATTTGGCGGCGGCGGACCGGGTCATCGACTCCGCTGCGCCACTCGCGGCGCAGCGCCGCTCGGGCGTCCTCGGCCTCGACCAGCTCCTTCAGCTCCTCCAGCGAGACCCCCAACAGGTCTTTGAGGCGCAGCAGATCGGCGAGGCGCTCGACGTCGGCCTCGGCGTAGGTGCGGTGGGCTCCGGGCTCGCGGCCGCTTGCCGCGGGCAGCAGGCCGATCTCCTCGTAGTAGCGAATCGTGCGCGGGGTGGTGCCCGCCAGCTTGGCGACGTCGCCGATCCGCAGCTCCCTTGCGCTGGCAGGGCGCGCGGCGCTCACGGGAGTGCCTCGGCCCCTTCGCGGACCGTTTCCGCGACGGCCTCCTCGTGGGAGTCCGCTCGCCTCTCCCCTTCGCCGACAGGGACGTGGCTCGGCCGCAGCAGGGAAACGCCGGCGCCGAGCACCGAGGTGGCGGCCAGCACCCACAGGGCCGTGTGCATGTTCTGGATAAACGGCGCTAGTTGGGCGCTGGAGAGTCCCGAGGCAAGACCGGAGAAGATCTTGAACAGGACCGGTTTTGGCACGGCGGCGGTGACGATGGCAAGGACGAAGGCGATCGAGATCACCGCGCCGGTGTTCTGCAGCATCGTCCTCGCGCCAGCGGCGATGCCACGCCGGTGGACGGGCACAGTCCCCATCATCGCCGCAGTGTTGGGCGAGTTGAACATCCCCGAGCCGATCCCGACCAGGCCCAGCCAGAGCATGCTCTGCCAGTAGGGGCTGTGTGCCTGCAGGGTGCTCATCAGCGCCAGCGCCGCGGCGGTGAGGAGCATTCCCATCGCCGCCAGCATCCGCGAACCGTGGCGGTCGGCGTAGATGCCGGCCAGGGGGGAGGCGATCAGCATGCCGAGTGCCATCGGGGCGAGCTTGATCCCGGCGGTGATCGGGTCATCGCCCTGGGCGCCCTGGTAGTAGAAGACGAAGACGAAGAGCAGGGCAAAGCGGGAGAGACCGTTGATGAAGGCGGCGCCGGTGGCCGCCGCGAACATTCGGTTGCGGAAGATCTCGAGGTCTAGCATCGGCGAGCGGCCGTGGTGCTCGATCAAGACGAAGAGCGGTAAAAGGATCGCGGCGACGAGCAGGCTGGCGATCACCAGCTCGTTGTTCCAGCCGGAGATGCCGCCGCGCGAAATCCCGTAGACGAGCCCGGTCAGCCCGACCACGAAGGTGAGGGTGCCGAGCAGGTCGAGCCCACGCTCGGCGTCGCGGCCGGCCAGCTCGCGCAGGACTAGGGCGGACCAGAGGGCACCGGCGAGGGCGAGTGGCACGTTGAACCAAAAGACCCAGTGCCAGGAGATCGAGACCAGGGCGCCGCCCAGCACCGGTCCGAGGACCAGCCCGATCGCGGCGACCATCGTATTTGTCCCCATCGCCAAGCCAAGCTGCTCTTTGGGGAAGGCGTCGGTGACCATCGCTGGGCCGTTGGCGAAGATGAAGGCACCGCCGATCCCCTGCAGGATGCGCCAGAGAATCAGCTGCGTGCCATCGGCAGAGAAGCCGGCGCCGAGTGAGGCGGCGGCGAAGACGAGGAAGGCGGCGACGAAGGCCTGCTTGCGGCCAAAGAGGTCAGAGAGCCGGCCGGCGGTGAGGACCAGCACGGTCGAGGCGATCATGTAGGCGAGAATCACCCAGACCAGTTCCAAAAGGCTGGTGCCGAGTGCCCGCTCGAGGTCCGGCAGAGCGATGATCAGCGTCCCCGAGTTGGTCGCCACCAAGAGCATCCCGAGGCTGGTGCAGGAGAGCGCCCACCACTTGTAGTGCTGGTGGTCAGCCGAGACCCCGGGACCGGCGCGAAACCTCTTTCTTACGTTCACGTTAGATAGGATAGCAGTCGGTCCAGCGTTGATTGATCCGCAATCAGCTGGGAGGAGAGGCTTGAGCCTGGGGCTAAGATCGAATGACCGATGGTCGAACGGACTTGGCAGGTATACCTCTCCGGCGAGATCCACTCGGACTGGCGAGAGCGGATCGAGGAGGGGGTGGGGGAAGCGGGATTGCCGCTGGCCTTCTCAGCTCCGGTCACCGACCATGCTGTCTCCGACGAAGCGGGCACCGGCACGTTGGGGGAGGAGAGCGAACCCTTCTGGCGCGACCATGTCGGGGCGGGGGTCAACGCGATCCGCACGCAGACGCTGATCCGTGCCGCCGATCTCGTCGTCGTTCGTTTCGGTGACAAATACCGCCAGTGGAATGCGGCCTTCGACGCCGGCTACGCAGCCGCCCTGGGCAAGCCGATCATCACCCTCCACGGCGCCGAGCTCGACCATGCTCTGAAGGAGGTTGACCGCGCCTCCCAGGCGACGGCCCGTACCGCGGAGCAGGTGGTTGGCGTTCTCCGCTACGTGATCACTGGCGAGCTGCCGTAGCCCGTCCGAGGCGCATGCGAACGTACGTTCGCATGCGCTGGGACGAGCAGAAGGTCGAGAGGGATCTTCGGTTGCCGGGAGTTGGCGACGGGGGGCTCGTGCGGACCTTCGATGCCCCGGAGGCGTTGGGGATCAACTTCCACGAGGTCAGGGCCAAGTCGGCGCTGAACCGGGTAGCCGGTGGACGCTTTGGGTTCGGGTGGACGATTAATCCTTACCGGGGTTGCACCCATGCTTGCGTTTTTTGCTTTGCCCGAAGAACACACACCTTTCTTGACTTTGACGCTGGGCGGGATTTCGAGCGGGAGATCGTTGTCAAGGTGAACGTCCCCGAGCTGTTGCGGGTCGAGCTGGCGCGGCCGAGCTGGATGGGAGACCTGGTCGCGCTGGGAACCAACACCGACCCCTATCAGTGGGTCGAGAGCCGCTATCGGATGATGCCCGAGATCCTCGAGGCGCTGGAGCGGGCAGACACCCCGGTCTCGGTCCTGACCAAGTCTCCACTGGTAATGCGCGACATCGATCTCTTCGAGCGTATGACGAAGCGGCTGCCGGTCTCGGTCAACCTCTCCGTTCCGACCCTCGACGAGAAAGCCTGGCGGGCAACCGAGCCGCACACACCCAGCCCCAGCGCCCGCCTTGACGCGGTCGCCGAGCTGCGCCGCCGCGGCATTGACTCCGGTGTGCTGATTGCGCCGCTGATGCCGGGCATCAATGACAGCCCTGAGCAGGTGCAGCCGATCATCGACCGTGCGCGCGAGGCGGGCGCGACCTTCCTCGGCGGTGTCGCCCTGCACCTTCGCGAGGAGGTCCGAGAGGTCTTTTTTGCCTGGTTGCAAGCCAAACGCCCTGATCTGATCCCGAAATACGAACAGCTCTACTCCAATGGCCGCGCATACATGCGCCCCGCGCAGCGCAACCGCCTCAGCGGCGTCGTTGGTGGTTGGGGAGCGAACCGCCGCCGCCAGCCCTCACACGAATCGCCTGCAGCGGCACCCGAGGCCCGATCTCAGATGTCCCAGCCCCTCCAGGACAAGCTCTTTTGAAGGCGGGAGCCGATGGGAGCCTGGCGAGCACCACAGGGCCCGCCGTGGATCAGCCTTCGTCTAAGAGCTCAAATGCGCACTCACGCGGGTCTTTGTCGTCGCGGAAGCGGCGAAAGCGCGCACCGTGTCGAATCCGTCCCGCCGACGCGTGGTCATATCCAACCTCGATCACCAACTCCGGACGCAGCTCCACCCACTCAAGCTCGCGCCCGCCGGTCCACCGGCTGGGCTCCGCGCCACCGCGCTCGCCCGTCTCCAGCGGCGCCAGCATCTCGCGCATGCCCCGTTTGGCGGGGGCGCTGAAGCCAGAGATGTGCCCGACTGAGCGCAGCTCACCGCCGTCATAGAGGCCAAGGATCAATGAGCCGACCGTGCCCTCCTCCTTGCCCGGCCGCCAGCCCATTACCACGCAGTCGATCGTCCGCTCGCGCTTGACCTTCGCCATCCCTTGGCGTTTGCCAAGGAGGTAGGGGGCATCGAGCTGCTTGGCCATCGTGCCCTCGGTCCTGCGCAGCCACTCCTGCGCCTGCGCTGTATCCCGAGTGAGCACCGAGAGCTCGAGCCCGGCTCGAGCGGCCAAGGCCTCCAGCCGGGTGCGGCGCTCGGCCAGGGGCCGCTCCAAGAGCGATTCCTCCCCCTCGGCGAGCAGGTCGAAGACGACGTAGCTGGCGGGAATCTCCCGCGCCAGCAGGTTGATCCGCGACTCCGCCGGGTGAATCCGGCTCTGCAGGGCGTCGAAGTGGAGGTTGCCCTCCGCGTCGTGGATCACCAGCTCTCCGTCGATCACGTAGCGCCCCGGCGCGAAGCGCAGCTCGGGGAAGTAGCGCGATAGCGATTTGCCGCCGCGTGATTGGATGTAGGAGTCCCCATCGTCGACGAAGACGATCGCCCGGAAGCCGTCAAGCTTCTGCTCATATGCCCAGTTATCGCCCAGCGGCAGCTCTTTGCGGGTCAGCGCGAGTTGGGGTTTGAGCGGGGGGGAGAGGGGCAGGGTCACAGGCCTAAGTCTGGCCGAATCGAGGGGGAAGCGCCGAGCCTTGACCTGAGATGGACGCCCGTGTCAAGGGGCGGTTGATTTCTTCGATCTGATTGGGTGTTCAGGGTGATGGTCCTTGCACTGGGGTCGGGCGGCCGGCGCGATAGCAACGACAACTGGTCACCCTGAGATGCGCGGGTCGGAACCGCAGGACAGTGTCCGGTCGTTGGCTGCCTCTCACTAAGGTCGCGAGTCGAAATCGCATAGGTCTAATCGAGGATCCTCAGGTGGGTCGGCGCCGGCCGCCCCACCCCAGTGCTGTCAGGTGCTCAGGCAGCGGCCACCTGCCCACGGCTCGCGCGCGGCGATCTGCGCCAGCTCGTGATCGAGAGCGGCGAGCTGGGCATCGAGCCCATCCAGGTGAGCGCGCATCTGATCGAGCGCGAGCCGCCGCTTGCCGGCAGCACGCTTGCGACGAGTGAGTTCTTGTGGACGTCGAAGCCGATCCACTGGTTGACATTGGCGGGGGCGGTGGAGCTAACGCTTGGCATGGGCTGGTCCTCCTTCGTATGCGGCACTGGCCGCTGCGGTAGTTGTCAACCGTGACGCTAACCCGCGACATATGCGAACGCCGAGGGCCAGCCGGCTTCGGCGTCCCTGCTGACTAAGCGCCCGTCCTGGGCTGACCGGCGGCGAACCTGCGCCGCCGCGCCCGACTCTCGCGCGGATCGGGGATCGGCACCGCCGAGAGCAGCTTCTTGGTGTAGGGGTCGACCGGCCGCTCGCAGACCTGATCGGCGCTGCCCTCCTCGACGATCTTGCCGTCCCGCATGACCGCGATCCGATCGGACACATGGCGGACGACGCCGATGTCGTGGGCCACGAACAGATAGGTGAGGCCGAGCTCGTCCTGGAGGTCATTCAGCAGGTTGACGATCTGGGCCTGGATCGAGACGTCGAGCGCCGAGACGGGCTCGTCGGCGATCACCAGCTTCGGCTGCAGCGACAGCGCTCGCGCGATCCCGATTCTCTGTCGCTGCCCCCCCGAGAACTCGTGCGGGAAGCGGTTGTAGTGCTCGGCGGCTAGCCCCACCCGCTCGAGCAGCTCCTGGACCCGACGGCGCAGTTGCGATCCACTTGCGACCCGCTGTCGCTTCAGTGGGTCGCCGACGATCTGGCCGATCCGTTTTCGCGGGTTGAGTGAGGCATAGGGGTCCTGGAATATCATCTGCATCTGGCGGCGCAGCGGCCGCATCTGGCGGCGCGAGAGCCCGGCGATCTCGCGGCCGTCAAAGCGGACAGAGCCCGCTGTCGGCTCGATCAGTTGCAGGACAGCCCTGCAGGCGGTCGACTTGCCGCTTCCGGACTCGCCGACCAGGCCAAGTGTCTTACCGCGCGGGATCGCGAAGCTGATTCCGTCGACCGCCCGCACCTGATCGACCTCGCGATCGATCAGGATCCCCCGCTTGACCGGAAAGTACTTGACGAGCTCGCTGACCTCGAGCAGCAGATCGCCGCCGCTGTTCAAGCTGGGGCCTCCAGGCCGATCTGCCCGGCGACCTGGCGCTTCTCGCGCTTCTGCTCCGGGCTGAGCCAGCAGCGATCGCAGTGTCCCGGCGCGTCGGCGAGCTGATCACGTAGGTCGGGCATCTCCCTGCAACGGTCGTACTCGTGCGGGCAACGAGGACGGAACGAGCAGCCTTCTGGCAGCGCCAGCAGCGACGGCGGCGCGCCACTGATCTGCGGCAGTCGCTTCGGCCGCGGACGGTCGAGCCTGGTCAGCGAGCCGAGCAGGCCCCAGGTGTAGGGGTGCTGCGGGTCATAGAAGATCTCATCGAGGGTGCCCTGCTCCACGATCCGTCCCGCGTACATCACCAACACACGGTCGGCGACTTCGGCGACGACGCCGAGGTCATGGGTGATCAGGATCGTCGCCAGCTCGTGCTCGCGATTGAGCCGCTCCAGCAGGCCCAGAATCTGCGCTTGGATCGTCACGTCAAGTGCGGTCGTCGGCTCGTCGGCGATCAACAGCTCCGGCTCCAAAGCCAGCGCCATCGCGATCATCGCCCGCTGCCGCATCCCGCCCGAGAACTGGTGTGGGTAGTCATCGGCGCGGCGCTCGGCATTGGGGATGCCAACGGCGTCGAGAAGCTCGACGGCCCGCTCGCGCGCCCGCTCACGGCTGACCTCGCCGCGGTGCGAGCGGATCTCCTCGACGATCTGGTATCCGACCCGGTAGACAGGGTTGAACGAGGTCATCGGGTCCTGGAAGACCATCGCCACCCGGTCGCCGCGAAGCCGGCGCATCTCGGCATCACTGGCGGCGACGAGCTCGATGCCGTCGAGTTCAGCCGAACCCTCGATGCGGGCATTCTTGGAGCGCGTCAGGCCGATAATCGTCTGGGCGGTGACGCTCTTGCCTGAGCCCGACTCGCCGACGATCGCAAGGACTTCTCCCGGCTGAAGCTCAAAAGAGACGCCGTCGACCGCCTGCAGCAGCCCGCCCTCGGTGGCAAAACCAACGCGAAGGCCCTTGACCGAGAGTAAGGGTGGCGGCCTCATCACGAAGCGGTGTCTCCCAGCCGCACGCGGGGATCGAGATAGGCATAGGCAATGTCGACAACCGCGTTTACGAAGACGACGAAGAAGGCCCCGTAGAGGGTCACTCCCATGATTGGCGGCAGTTCGAATTTGGCGACCGCTTCGGCCGCGTAATTGCCGACGCCGCTGATGTTGAAGATATGTTCGGTGATGATCGCCGTGCCGGCGATAGTCGCCCCGAAATCAAGCCCGAACAAAGTTACGATCGGGATCAGTGAATTGCGCAGCACGTGGCGAGTCATCACCTTACGCTCGCTCAAACCCTTTGCCCGGGCTGTTCTCACGTAGTCCTCGTTCATCACGTCGAGCATGTTTGAGCGCAGGACGCGGCTGTAGAAACCGATGGAGAGGATCGCCAGCGTTATCCACGGCAGGATCAGATGATTCAGCCAGGCCTGCGGGTCCTGGGTAAGCGGCACGTATCCGGCATTGGGGAAGAGTTCGATCTTGTAGGTGAGAAAATAGATGAGGACTGGGGCAATCAGAAAGACGGGGATCGAGATACCTGCAACCGAGACGCCCGTCAGCAGCTGGTCGAGCAGCCCGCCAGCCTTGATCGCCGACAGGTAGCCGAGCAGAAGGCCGAAGAACAGCCAGATCACGGCGGCACCGACGCTGAGCGAAACGGTAGCGGGGATACCGTTGACGATTTCTTCATCCACCGGGATGCGGGGCTCATAGGCGGTCAGTTCACCGGTAAAGACCTTCTTCATCATCGTCACGTACTGGACGGGAAGCGATTCGTTGAAGCCCCATTCCTTTTCGATGTTCTTGACGAGGAACGGCCTGGCGTTCTTGCCAGCGAGCCGCTGTGCTGGATTGGAGTTCGGGACGACATTGAAGATCAGGAAGACGATCACCGAGACCGCAAAAAGGACGGCGATCATCCCGACCAGTCTCCTGGCAATGAACCTGACCATCAGATCGCCTCGCCCTCCGGCTCGACCATCCCTGCATGTACCTCCAACCTGACTTTCGCTCGTGGGTCAAGGGCATCGCGCAGCCCGTCCCCAACGACGTTCAACGAAAGTACGGTCAGCAGGATCATCACCCCGGGGATGATCGCCAGCAGCGGCTGGGTGTTAAGAAGTTCCTCGCCGACAGTGATCATGGTTCCCCAGGAGGAATTCGGCGGCTGAACGCCGGCACCGAGGAATGAGAGCCCCGCCTCAAACAACATGTTGTTAGCAATGGTCAGGGTGAAAAAGACGATGATCGTCGATGCTAGGTTGGGAAGGATCTCGCCAAACATCACCCGCAGCGGGCTTGCACCCTGCGCGATCGCGGCTTCAACGAACTCCTTTTCGCTTAGAGCAAGCACTTCACCTCGGATCGGACGGGCCACATAGGGAACCGTGAAGATGGTGATCACCAGAACCGGGATCCAGAGTGAGCCACCGGAGATTTCGATCGGACCGAGCTTCAGCCCGCCAATCGCAAGGGAGACGCCCAGCGCTAGGCCGACGAGGAAGACCGGCAGCGACCAGAGCACATCGAGGGTTCGGGCAATCAACGTGTCCACCCAGCCACGGAAGTAGCCGGCGAGCAGGCCGAGGACGATCCCGATCAGCATCGTCACCAGAGCCGAGCCGATCCCGATCAGCAGGGAAGTGCGACCACCGTACATCAGCCGAACCATCTCATCGCGTCCGAGGCGGCTGTCGGCGCCGAGGAAGAACTTGCCGCCAGCACCGAACCACTGCGGCCCGATTGGCACACCTTCGGGGGTGACGACTTCGAGCTGCCTGCCGCTTACCGTGATTTTCTCCAGGGTGTGGGTCTGATTGGGGCCGGAATGGGCGACGTGATCAGCCCAGAGCGGTGCCGCCAGGACAAAGATCACGATCAGGATGAAGAGGCCGAGGGAGGCGACCGCGACCCTGTTGCGAAGGAAGCGCCTGTAGGCAAGAAACCAGGGACCGCGTCCCTGCAATGGAATTCCGTGTGGTGCCGGTGGAGTTCCGGGGTAGGGATCCCGGGCCGAAAGCTGCGTCTCAGCGTGGGGGTCGAATGCCACGCTCGTCGCGCCCCGGTTCCCTGCCTACTTGAATTCGAAGCTGGTCAGGTACTGATTGAAGGTTGGGTTGAAGATGACGCCTTCGAGGTTGATCGCGCTGGAGACGAAGGTATCGAGGGTGCGCGTTCCATAGGGGGCCCACGGCGCCAATTTCATGTATCTCTTATCGAGAGCCGCGTAGGCAGATTTTTGCGTGGCCCCGAGCTGCTCTTCGCCGAGTTTGGCGATTTCCTTGTTGAGCGCCGGTTCGTCAATCTTCGCGAAGTTGCCGTTGTTCGTCGTCAGGATGCTTTCTCCGGCAAGAAGGGGCTGGAAGAAGTCGTTCGGATGCGGATAGTCCTCGAACCAGTCTGACCAGCCCGTGTCGAGTTCCGGTGTCGATTGGTTGCCAATCACGGTGAAATAGTTATCGGGGTTTATGACTTTCAACTTCGTATTAAACCCGAGTTCCTTGAGCACACCTTCATAGTATTCGCCGGCTTCTTTGTTTTCGGATTCGCTGTCGGTCCAGACGGTGATGCTCGTATGGGCTGGATGTGCTTCTTTCATCATTGCCTTGGCTTTGGCAATATTGTGCGGGTAAAGTTCGAATTTCTGGTAGCCGGGCATCCCCGGTGGCAGGATCTGCTGGGTGCTCTTGATCTGACCGGCGTAGATGCGTTCGAGGGCCGCTGAGTCGACCGCGTAGTTGACCGCTTGGCGTACTTTGAGGTTGTTGAAGGGTGGCCTGGTCGTGTTCATCCAGAAGTAATAGGTGCTAATGGTGGACTCCACACGGAACTGACTGCCTTCGTATTTTTCTTTCACCTGATGGTAGTTGTCGGGGGGAACCGGATTCTGCATCCAGTCGTATTTGCCCTGTTCAATGTCATTGATCTGCGTCTGTTTGTTGCGGATCACTGTGACCTTGGCCTTGTCAACGTGGCCGCTTGGGTATTCGGGCATCGCCTTCGCGTTGTCCTTGGCCCAGTAGGGATTGCGTTCGTATTCCCAGCCGCGGCCTGGCTGTGACTTGGTGATCATGTAAGGGCCGGTACCCGGCGGAGGATTGGCGGAGAGATCTTCGTTGGGAGTTCCGGCCGGAACAGGCGCGACGAACATCAACGCCAACTCGTTGGTGAACGTCCCGCGGGGCCTGGTCAGCGTGATCGCGATTTCACCAGTCTTGTCATTTGTCTTGATCCCGGGGATTCCACCCTTCTTCGTCTTGGCAAACTTTTCGGCGCCGACGATGGTGGTGTAGAAGGGTGAGCCGCCGGAATTGGTCTTGAAGAGGCGTTCGACCGCGTATGTGAAGTCCGATGCCTTCACCGGTTTGCCGTCGGAGTATTTGAGGCCGGGCCGGAGAAAGAGGGTGTAGGTCTTGCCCCCGTTGCTGATCTTGGGCATTTGCTTGGCCAGACCCGGGACGACCTCGCTTCCTTCCGTTCCCGAGGCGTGCTTGTAGGTCAGCAGCGGGATGTAGACCTCCCCCATCGCTGTCCAGCCTTCCGCGGTGTAGGAGAGTTGCGGGTCCATGTAGTCGGGGAACGATCCATAGGTGATGTTCAGCGTCCCCCCTTCCTTGCCTCCTCCGGAGGTCCCGCCTCCCCCACAGGCGACCAGTGCAATGGATGAGACCGCGGCGAGTCCGATCATCGTTGGCGCCAGCAAGAGCTTCTTCAAGGTTTGGCCTCCGAATCGAACTGCATTCGCGTACCTGCGGCGATCAACTCCACCACAATCTCTTCGGCTTCGTCAAGGTCGCCCGGATTGGCTTGGGAAATACGGTCGGACCATTGTCCACCAAGGAGCGGCGTCACCAGCGCGACGATCGCCAAGATCCCGATTCCGGCAAAGAGGAAGGTGGCTCGTGGTTCCCGGGCAGTGGCGATCAGGCCGCCGATGACGAAGCCGACACCCGGCATCGCCGCGCCGATCGACTCGAGCACGCTGATCACTCGAGCCTGCATGCTCTGGATGGTCAGCTCCTGCACGGCGCTGATCACCGCCACCCACTGCACGCCGTTGCCTGCCCCACCGACCACTGAGGCGGCGCAGGCGAGGACCAAGCTGGGCGCCACGGCGAGGCCGGTGTACCCGAGACCGACGGCGATGGTGCTGAAGAAGAGAAGGTAGGGCAGCGGCGCGCGCCGGACCGCGGCGAAGATCGCGCTGCCGACGACCATGCCGACGCCCCAGCTGGAGAGCAGCAGGCCGTAGCCAGAATCCCCGGCACCGAGGGTCTGCTTGGCGTAGATCACCTCAATCGGGATCACCGCGGCGAAGAAGAGGAAGGCAGCGCCCTGGGCAAGGAGGAGCCGGCGCAGCGTCGCCCGTTCACGGATGTAGGCGAGACCGGCGCGGACCCGCTCGCGCAGCTCGCCGGGGTCCGGCCTTAACCGGGGGTACGGTCCGGCGCTGAGCAGAACCCAGGCGATGACGTAAAAGGATGCCGCGTCAAGCAGCAGCGCTGTCTGGACGCCGAAACCGGCGACGACGAGACCTGCCACGGCCGGGCCGATCGCTGCGCCACCGGTGAAGGCGACGTTGAGGACGGCGTTGCCGGCTCGCAGTTCGCCTGCCGGCTCGAGCAGCGCCGCAACCACGGCGCGGGTGAGGGAGCGTCCGGTTAGTGCCAGGGCGCCGTCGATCGTCGCCAGCACGATCACCCCGGCGAGCGAGAAATTGGTCGCCAGCAGAGTGAGGCCGCCAAAGGCGGCTGCCTCGCCACAGTAGATCACCGGTAGGGCAAAACGCGGCGGTGGCTGCTCGGCCCGGGCGACGAGAATCGGGGCGAGCAGGGCGGGGAGAAAGCGGGTGCCGAGGAAGAGTCCGGCGGTCGCCAGGGCGCTACCCGTGCGTTCGAAAACGAGGATCGAGAGGGCGACGATCCCCATCCAGTCGCCCAACTCATTGACCGCGTAGGTCGTCGCTAGTCGGCGGAAGAGGGGCCGCCGCAGGGGCTCGCTGAGGCGTGGTCTAGGCATAGATGGCCTTGCGTCCTACCTGATTTATGCACAAGATTTGCTGCAGATGCACAAGTTTTCGCCAAGCTGTGCTACAAACTTGCCTAGGCAGTTCACGAGTTTCAGATCGCGATGCGCAATCTGAGGGCTTCATCCCAAAAAAGGAGATAGGCACATGGGCTACCGTCACTAGATCTTCCAGCGAGCGCGATCCAGCGCTCGCTCCAGTTGCAAAGGGCGTCCCCTCTGGGGCGTCCTTGTGCTTTTCGGGGCCGAGTGCCCCGCCCCTCTGCGGGCAAGTGCGCCCCGGAGGGCTGCCTGCACGACGCCGGTCATATGGCCACAAGCCGTTGTGAGAGACGCCGAGTACGAGTAGCTTCAGGGGTCCACGTGGTATTCGCATCGAGGCTCCTGAGGGCCTTGGCGCAGGGAACGGCGGTCAGCCGCGGAATCTCTACGTCGAGGCCGGGGCCTCTTGCCGGCACAGTTGACCATGGGTAGCAACCGCCCAACCAAGGCAGTGATCGCCGCTCAGGGCGCCGCTCTCGCGGGGGTGGCCGCGGTCGGGGTCTGGCGCGGTTCGGCGGCCAACTGGGACCCGGCCCTGTTCGCCATCCTCCTCGGCTTTTCCATCTTCAGTGACCTGACGGCGATCGCCACCACATCGAAAGTGAAGATCTCCGGCAGCTTCCTGGCGCTGGTGCTCGCGATGGTCTTCCTCGGCGGACCGCCGGCGGCGGCGATTGGCGTGATGACGATCACCGTCGGCTGGCTGCGCTGGCGCGATGACTGGCACTACTTACTAAACAATGTCCTCACCTACGCCACGTTCCCCTTGGCGACGGGAATCGCCTTCCACTCGGTGGTCGCCGGCCGCGGGATCACGGACAAGCAGCCGATTTTCTACGCGCTCGTTTTCGCCGTCTTCCTGATTGCGCTCGCGATTAATTTCGCGATGATCGCAAGCTACGCTTGCTACCTCGAACGCAGCTCCTTCCTCCAGAAGGTCCGCACAGCTCTCTTCCCCCTGTTGCCGTCCGAGCTGGCTGCGGCGCTGATGGCGGTCGGCATCGCATACCTATATGCCCAGGTGGGGCTCGCCGGGGTTGCGTTATTCGGTGTCGTTCTGGTCACCTTCCAGTACCTGCTCGGCGCTCTTCTCGTTTCCCAGCAACGAGCGGAGGAGCTGGAGCTGCGCAGCAAGCAGCTCGCCAGCTTCCAGGTCGGGATGCTGAGCGCGATGCTGCGCACGCTGGACCTGCGCGACCAGATGACGGCCCGCCACAGCGCCGCGGTCGCCCGTTACTCGCGGGCGATCGCCCAACGGGCCGGCTACCCGCGTCGGGAAGAGGAGCTGGTCCACATCGCCGCCCTGCTACACGACATCGGCAAGTTCATCCTTCCCGACCGCATCCTCAAGGCGAACGTGCCGCTGACAGACGAGGACTGGATGCTGATCAAGCGCCACCCCCAACAAGGAGCCCGTGTTGTCTCTTCCCTCGATGGCTACGGGCCGGTCGCCGAGGTCATCCTCGCCCATCACGAGCGAATCGATGGCAAGGGTTATCCGCGCGGCCTCGCCGGAGACGACATCCCCGAGCTGGCGCGGATCATCTCCGTCGCCGACACCTACGACGTGATGACCGCCCGCGATTCCTACCGCGTGCCAATGTCCTCCCACGACGCGATCCAGGAGTTGCGGCGGGTTGCTGGCAAGCAGCTTGACGCGCGCTTCGTCGAGGTCTTCATCGAGCTGCTCGAGGGCAAAGATGTCTCTTTCCAGCACGGTGAGGCGGCCGACTTTGAGAAGGAGCTGGCGCTGGAGGCGAGGATCGCCGAGACCGCCAGCCCCGTCAGCGACATCGGTCGCTTCCAGGTCCCGGCGTAATCCTGGGCCAGACAGATACGGTTGGGCGCGATGCGCGCCGTCACCTTCCAGGCTCCGGGCGAGGTCCGGGTTGAGCAGAAGCCCGACCCGGAGGTCGGCGCTGCCGACGAGGCGCTGATCCAGGTAGAGATGAGCGGCATCTGCGGCTCGACCTCCACATCTACCACGGCCGGGTTCCGGTCGAGCCGGGCTTCACGATCGGCCATGAGTTTGTCGGCACGGTGCTCGCGGTGGGGGGGGAGGTTGAGCGCGTCGCGGTCGGTGACAGGGTGCTCGGCTGCTTTCATACCGCCTGCGCTACCTGCTCAGCTTGTTTGCGCGGCGACTATCACCGCTGCCGCCGGGGCCGCACCTTTGGACACGGCTCCAAGCTGGGCGATCTGCAGGGTGCCCAGGCGGAGAAATTGCTGGTGCCGCGCGCCGAGCTGACTCTGCGCCGGGTGCCGGAGGGGATGTCGGGCGAGGTCGCCCTGTTCGCCGGGGATGTGATGGGAACCGGCTATCACGCCGTCGCCCACGCCGGGATCCGCGCCGGCGATACCGTCGCGGTGCTGGGCCTCGGCCCAGTCGGCCTCTGCGCTGTGCAGGCAGCCCGGGCGGCGGGTGCGAGCGGCATCTTTGCGATCGACACGGTCGCCCAGCGGTTGGAGATGGCAGCGCGGTTCGGCGCCACGCCGCTGCACCTCACCGAGCAGGATCCAAAACGTGCGGTGCGTGCGGCGACCGACGGCGGCGTTGACATCGTCGTTGACGCGGTGGGCGATCCGGGCCCGCTGGAGATGGCGGTTAGCCTGGCCCGGGACGCGGGCACCGTCTCCGGGATCGGTGCCTACGCCGGCCGCGGCGAAGTGCCGCTGGGGCTTGCCTGGCTGAAGGGTCTGACCCTGCGCCTCGGCCTCGCCAACGTGATCGCCCACGTCGACCGAGTGCTGGCGCTGATCGAGGCAGGGGCGCTCGACCCGGCGCCGCTCGTCAGCCACCACATGAAGCTCGACGAAGCCGCCGAGGCCTACGAACTGTATGACCGGCGCGAAGCGCTCAAGATCGTCCTCACTCCCTGAGATTCCCGGGGCGCCCGCTTCCTCGGGGAGGGGAGGCGAGGCCTAGACAGATGTTTGAGCGAGGGACGTCCTGCCTATTTAAGCGGCGGTGGATGTCGATATGAGCAAGCCGAGTTTGTTCTTGCTCGGGCGCATTCGAACCCCACGCCAATGGCAACGAGACCATCCCCCACAAGCCTACGAGGAGGCCGGACCCGTTGGGCGGTCCTCTCCGCGCTCGTAGTTGCGCTTGCGCTGGCGGTCCCGATCGTCGGCCAGGCGGCCCAGTTCAACGACTACCGGACGCTGCTCGTTGGCCACGCGGTGGACCCGCACGGATTCCAAGCAAGCCAGGAAGGCTCGAAGCCGTCGATCTCCCTGGATGGAAAGTACGTCGCCTACGTCTCCGGGGCTGGGCGCGCGGGAAGCGCTGTCTACCTGTGGAGCTCCGCCCGAAACAGCTCGGAGCTGATCTCCCGCTCCTCGGGTGGCGCGCCGGCCGACGGCGAAAGCTCCGAACCGGCGGTGTCGGGTAGCGGCTGGAACGTCGCCTTCGCCTCGACGGCAGGCGATCTGGGAGGCCGCGGAGGGGAGTCGAACGTCTATCTGCGTCTCTCGCGCAAGGGGGAAACGCTCCTGGTCTCACGCGCCTCCGGTGCGAATGGGGCCAAGGGCAACGGCGACAGCTTCTCGCCGGCGATGTCCTCCGACGGTGAACAGGTTGTCTTCGCTTCGACTGCGACCAATCTGGCCCCGGGTGCGAGGCGGGGCGTGACAAACATCTACATGAGGAATCTGGGGACCGAGAGGACGACGCTGATCTCTCGGGGTGCCAACGGCGACTCAACCGATCCGCAGATCTCCGCGACCGGCAACGCCGTGGTCTTCCAAAGCAGCGCGACCAACCTCAGCGCACTGGCCCGCAGCGGCGAACCACAGATCTATGAGCGCAAGATTGCGGGCGGAAACACCTTCCTCGTCTCGGTGGCTGAAGACGGCAAGGTGGCCAACCGCGCGGCGGTCAATCCCTCGGTGGACGGCGATGGTGGTCGAGTCGCCTACGAGAGTGCCGCCACCAACCTCAGCCGGCTGGCAAACGACGTCGACAACATCTACGTCCGTGACAACGGCACCAACCAGGTCTTTTTGGCTTCGCGCAGCGGGGGCGGGAGCAAAGCGATCGCCAACGGCGACTCCGCCGACCCCGATATTCCGCGCGACGGTCGCTTCGTCTGCTTCCAGAGCCTCGCCACCAACCTTGGCAACCCCTACGACGGTTGGGGCGTCAACCCGCGGGTGAGCAACGTCTACGTCCACGACCTCCTCCACCACGGGACCTTCCTCATCTCCCGGGAGTCGGGCCGCTACTCGCCCGGTGGGAACGGCAACTCGACCAACGTCTCCTGCTCTGCCGGCGCCTCCCTTGCCGCCTACCAGTCAACTTCAACCAATCTCAGCGGCGGCATCCAGGCCGGGGTCATGGGCGTCTACAGGCGGACAATCTTCGGCGGCCGCTGAGCACAATGGGCAGCTGAGTCACCGCAGAGACAAAGCTCTTAAGTCGCTCCGCCCACATTCACCGAGGGGGTATTGAGGGTGGCAGGGGGGGGCGTTTCCGGCGACGCGGATGGCGCAAGCCGGGGCCGCCAAAACCGCCCTGGAGGAGAGATCCGGTGGCTACCCGGACCTCTCGCAGTTCTCGATCTGATCGGCAATGTCGACGTCGACGGGGCTCCAAGGCGCCGGAAAACGCGAAGTTGAGCTAGGGTCCACGCCCCCCAGGTGGGTTGCCTTTGGGGCAGACCGAATCTTTCGGCACCAAAAAGGGTTCCCTATCCGGGAGCGCAAACCGAGGAGAGAAAGGCAGTTGATGAGACGGCAGAGGAGGAGTAAGCGCAGCTGGACCGGCGGGCTGTCCGCCGCCTTGGTGGCCCTGATCGCCGCCCTTGCCCTCACCACCTACGCCCAAGCCGAAGCGGCCCGAGTCCAGACCGGCGAAAACATCGTCACCGTCAACGGCGAAATCTTCCCCTCAAGGCTGCCCCGCACCTCGCGTGCCCCGATCCAGGTGCTGATGGAAGCGGGGATCACCACCGTCCATAAAACGGCTCCCTCTGAACTCAAAGAGATCCTGCTCGACATCAACCGCCACGGCGTCCTGCAGACCAAGGGCCTGCCCACCTGCTCTCTGTCTGAGCTTGAAGCGGTCTCGCGGGAAACCGCCCTAAACGTCTGCGGCCGGGCGCTGATCGGCCACGGCAACGTCTCCACCCACATCAAACTGCCAAGCCAGGAACCGTTTGCCTCAAACGGGCTGCTGGAGGCCTTCAACGCCCGCCTCGGCGGCCACCAGGCGATCCTCGCCCAGGTCACCTCAGAGGCGCCCCTGCCGCTCACCTTCGTGATCCGCTTCGAGGTCAAAAAGGGCCACGGCGAATTCGGCACCGACCTGGACGGCACCGTGCCGGCGATCGCCTCAGGCTACGGGGAGATCACCGGCATCGACCTCTCCCTGCAGCGCAACTACACCCTGCACGGCCACAGGATGAGCGTCCTTTCCGCCAACTGCCCCGCCCCCAAGGGCTTTACCAGCCTCGGCTTCGCCTTCGCCAAGACCAGCTTCCTCTTCGCCGGCAACCCCAAGCCGGCGTCGATCACCCTCGAACGCCGCTGCTCGGTGCGCGGCTAAGACCCCAGACCAAGGAGAGCCAGCCAAATGATCAAGGCCTTCAAGCACTCAAAGCGCCGCACCAGGGCGGCACTCCTTCTCACCGGCGCCCTCTGCTTGGGAGCGATCGGCGCCTCCCTTGCCCTCGCCGCCACCGCTCACCTCGGCAGCCTCGAAGTCCAGATCGAAGGCAAGATCACCCCCGCCAAGCTGTCCAAGACAAAGCCCACCCCGATCACCCTGCACCTCGAAGGCCACATCACAACCCCAACATTCGAAACCGAACAGGTCCCGACGCTCAAAACCCTCAACCTGCAGTTCGACAAACACGGCTCGATCTACACCAAGGGCCTCCCGACCTGCACCACCCAGAAACTGATCTCGACCACCACCCAGGTGGCATTGAAAAACTGCAAGAACTCGCTGATCGGCAAAGGCAAAGCCACCGCCGAGGTCTACCTCCCCGAACAAAAGCCCTTCTCCGCCAGCGGGCCGATGCTGATCTTCAACGGCCCCCCCAAGGGCCGCAACCCGGTCCTGATCATCCACGTCTACGCCGAAGTCC
>CAVROX010000006.1:0-135391 GCA_963722965.1 uncultured Solirubrobacterales bacterium
GGTGAAGAGATGCTGGCCACCGATGCTGTCGCGGACATCGGTTCCGCTTCTGTGCTCGGCCTGCGCCTGGCATCGCAGCTTGGACTTCGCTCAGCGGGCGGCGGGATCGGTTGAGAGCGGCTGGTAGCCGATGGATGGTGCCCACAGGCCTGGAAATCCGGGGGGTTCCGGAGGCGAGCGCCGGAAACGTTTGCCCAAGGCGATTCCCTCATTCGATTTCTCCAACCCTGTTGGACTCGCGAACATCTGCCTGGCAGGCCGAGCCGCGAGGTTTGGCTTTAGGAATTTCCCCTGCTCACCTCCTTGGCGAGCAGGGGGCACTGTAGCTGGTTTTCGAAGCTAGCGTCTACGAAGATGCAACTCCGTTTTTCTATGGAAGTTGCGCCGACCCCGCGGAATCCTTTCCGTCTGTAGCTGCTTCACTCCAATCCACCGCTGTCCTCATTGCCGCCCGCTAGCGCGCGGTCCCTGCACCGCGATATAAGACCAGGTTGATAGTCCTGCGCTGACCTTTTCGGCGAAAGACATCGTCGTAGCCCGCAATCCCGCCCTACAGCGAGATTGGGACCTCTCAAGCCGACTTCGACAAACGGGGCAGCCAGGACTCGAACCTGGAATCGCCGGTTTTGGAGACCGGTGGTCAGGTCATTTTTGACACCTGTTTGACGCTTTAGCAAGCCAAATTCGAGCCGGGTTACTTCCCAGGGGAACGTACAGGGGAACGAAGCCTGAACGAAAAACCCTGGCGCGGGCGCACTATCGTCCTTCGCAGGCCGCCGGATCTACCTCCGCCCAAACGGAATCGGTTACTTCCGTCCTCGTACCTTGGTAGGAACCGAGGATGCTCGACACCGCCGTCTCGATCCTCGCAGCGATAGCTCTCCTGATGCCGGGCTTCATCATCGCCGAGCTGGGCGCTCGCTCGCCACGCTCCTCCCGCAGCGACCTCGAGCTTGGTCTGCGAGCGCTCGCCTACACGCTCATCCTGCAGCTGATCTTCGGCTTCTGGACCGCTCCCCTGGTCAAGGCCGTCGGCTCGCCAGAGCATTGGCCCGATCATCTGGTCGCGATCAGCGCCTATGTCGGCGTCGTCTTGCTGGCGGTGCCGATCGCCCTCGGGGTGGCTCTCAATCTCTATCTCGGGCGGGTCGAGGATCAAGATGGCCCTCCCAGCCTCTTCTCCACCTTCCTCGGCGCCGGCGAGGCTAGAGACGCCTTCGACTACGCCTACCAGCGTTGGCGCAAGGAGGGCGGCTACGTGATCGTCGAGCTGGTCAACCACAGCCCCGATTCGCCGCGGCTGGTGGGTGGCATCTACGGAGAACGCTCCGCTGTCGGCCAAACCCCCTCTGCCCACGACATCTACCTGCAAGCGCTTTGCACGGTCGAGGAGGATGCAAACGGCATCCGCACCTTGGCCCAGCGCGTCGAGCCCAATCAAGGCGTCTATATCGCGGCGGCGCAGATTGCCCGCGTCGATTTGGTCCCTGGTGGACCCGATACTCTGTAGGTATGAGCGAGTCAGGCAACAAGCGATTGCAAGAGGGAGCGCTAAGTGCCCTGAAGACGCCAGCGAATCCGCCAGCAACTCCGAAGCTCGTGCCTCTCAAGCCGGCGAAAAGCGGACAGGCGAGAGGTAAATGAGCCCCGGATCACCAATAATGCCCGTTCGCCAACCGGGACGGGGGCCGATAGAAGAGAAGGCGCTCACCCCTCAGAGCGCTCCGAAAAACCCGCCGGGACCAACCAACTTGGTCCCATTGGCGCCGCCGCCCCCACCCCCCCGAGAAAAAGTAGACCCGAGTTAGCGCCGCCGGGCGCGCGTCCGATTCTCCTTGCTGCGATCGGCGAGGAACTTGTCGAGCAGCTCGCGGGCGTGCTCCAGCTCGCCTGGCAGGGCGGTTGCGGTCATAGAGGTTCAAGACAGCTGAGACACGGATCTCGCCCCATTCTCAACGCAACCCAGTAGAAGAGAGCGGCGGGGCGCTGCACGTAGGGCATGGCCTCCTCAGAGCAGTAGTAATGCAGGGCGCCGAAGCGCCCGGCGACGAAGCGGTCGAGGCGTCTTTTCGCCTTCTGGACCAGCTCCACCTCAATCGCCGTGGTCGGGACGGTGCGGTTCCACTGCTCCGCTGTCGACCCCGCCGGGATCGAGATCAGGTCGGGGCGATGCCGGGCGCCGTTAGCGAGGCGCATCGGGAAGGTGTGCTCGCCGAGGGCGCGCTCGTGGGCGAGCAGAAAGGGGGACTCCCCAGAGTGGGCCGGGCTTTTTTGTCTTCAGCCACCGCAAACGCCGGAAAACTCGCTTTTGCCTCACGAAACGCCTTCAAGCGGGGATCACCGGATTCGACATCGTGCCTGCCGTTTGATGCCCATATCTGATGCCCACGGATCTGTGCTCTCAACTTCTCCCAACAAAAAACCCCGGATTTCCGGGGCTTTCTGTCGAAGCGGCTGAAGGGACTCGAACCCACGACCTTCTGCATGGCAAGCAGACGCTCTAGCCAACTGAGCTACAGCCGCGCACGGCGTGATTCTAGCTTTGCGCTGCTGTTTCCTGCGTTCCGCTCGGGAAGTGATCGACGGCCAGCGAAGGGCACGAAGGGCGCTCCGTGCCCATCCGTGCCCAATCAAGCGCCCCCCAATCAAGCGCCCGATCATAGGCCGCCAGGCTGTCTCCGGTCAGCTTCTCGCGACGTTTCGCGGCACGCTGATACCTGCTGAAAGTGAAGGATGAGTCGCGGTGTCCGAGCTGTTCTGCGATGTAGACCGGGTCATCGCGCAGGGCCGCTTGCATTGAGGCGTATGTCCGGCGAAGGGAATGTGAGGAGACCGACTCGCTGATCGGCTCGATGCCAACCCCCCAACTCTGTCTTCAAGATGAGTCAAAAGAAGAAATAGCCGGTCTAGGTGGTCTCCCGACAGCGGATTAGCAAAGGAGTTTGACCGAAATCAACGCGACGCAAGGAACCGTTCGCGGATCTTGACTTCGACCGCCTGCTTGTCGCTGACGTGTTCCTCCGGCTCAGTGCTCACGTCGTTTCGTCGCATCCTGACCGCGATGCGGGAGGTGCCGACCGGGACCTAGAAATACCCCCCGCGCTGAGGAAGGGCGACCGTAGTAGGTGCCGGTTGAATCCTGGCGTTTGGTCGTCTCGTAGCGCTCTCGGCCTTCTTGCCTGAGCAGCAGACGCGACCCGCTTCGGGCGCAGCTACGATTAACAGGCGGCGAGCTTGGAGGAGTCGCCGCACTCCGAAGTGGATCGGCAGTACTCCGCTCACCTCAGGCGGTCCGCCCGGTACCAATCTGGGTGCTTGATTCTTGAAGGTCGGATTGACCGCATCGTCGGCGAGCCATAGGGTCGGTGCTTACCATCGACCGATTGGAGCGCAAGATGAAGTTCTTGATCACCTATCGACCACAAAACCCAGCACCAGCCGACCAGGTTCCGGAGTTGCTCAACGGCATGGGCGAGTGGATGCAGAAATACGGTAGCCGGGTCGAAGACATCCATTTCTTCACCAGTGGTGGGGGCTTCGGGAACCATCGAGACCGACGATGCAGGAGAGCTATCGCGCCTCGTTGCCGAGCATCCGTTCACGCCCTATGCGGACGTTCAGATCGACCCGTTGATCGACCCACAGTCTGCGATGGAGAACCTGATCGCAGCGAACTCCTGACCGCGAGTTGGGGCAGCGGCGTTTCTGCCGCTGCCCTCTTGGCGCGTAGCAGCGCGCCAGGTCTTGGTGAACGACATCATCCCCGAACAAAGTCGCCAGGTCGTTAGCCACGGGAGAAGAGCGCAGGATTAAGCGCCGGTGTTTTCGTCAACTTCACTGCCGATTCATCGCAGCCGCAGGGTCGGGACCCTCTGCCCCAAGCGTAGGATCTGACAACGAGAGCACCGTCTCATCGTGGTTAGGCCCTCGGTGCGCTCGGCAACGCTGCTCGGGGTCTCGATGGCGGCCGAGCGTTCCGCTCACCTCTGCCGCCCGCCGGACCCACGAGGTCCAAGCTCTGACCGAAGGACGTCGCTGGCCCGGTGGGCTCCTATATCCGTCGCGTGGGCAGGCCCGGCGAGCAACTTTGCACGTCTCAACTGACTTATAAGGTCAGTTTTTGAGCATCCATCTGGCAACCAGACAGGGGGCGTGAGCCAATGGGCGATGCCGGGATCGACTGGGAGACCCTGGCGCAGGCCGAAACCCACAAGGACCGCATGGCGATCATTGAGACGATGAGTACCAATCCCCATCAGGGGGTTGGTCGCCGGTTGAACTCAGCTGGGCGCTGAACAACATCGCCCACCACGTCGCATGCCTCCACGGTGCCGGCCTAATCGTGCAGGCGAGGGCGGCTCCCCGTCGTGGGACGGTTGAGCGCGTCTACGTGCTAACGGGGAAGCGGCGCAATTCCGGCCCCGAGAACCCGAACGCTCCCTGCCGGTTTGGCAGGTGGGTCCTCCGATGCGCCCTGCCCCCGATGACACATTCGCCTCGCCGCCGCTTTTGCATCCGATCCGATGAATCCATAAGCGCAGGGGCAAAGACAATTGCTCACGCAAGCCACCTTCACTGTCTGAATGCGGTCGGATCTGGTCGACGCAGCCCTTGGAAAGCCCCGGGTACCTGCAGCGGCTAGCGTGTACAAATCACGACCACGGGCAAGCAGAGCAACGCGGAGGCTGCGGTCCGCGCAGTCGTGAGCGGGAAAGTTCAGGGCGTCGGCTACCGCGAGGCGGCGCTGCGCCGCGCGCAGCTCCTCGGCGTGACGGGGTGGGTGCGCAACGATCCGGAAGGCAACGTCCTGGTTCATGCCGAGGGCTCCAGGCACGCGATCGAGGGACTGTTGGCCTTCCTGGGCGAGGGGCCGGCGGCGGCCGAGGTCTTCGAATTGCAGGTCGAGCCGAAGAAGGCTGAGGGCCACGAGCAGTTCGCCATCCGCGGCGTTAGCGCTGGCGCCTTCTTCGTTTATGAGCACGCCGCGACCGCCCACCACTTCGACCTGCGCCTGCAGGTCGGCGGGGTAATGCGCTCTTGGGCGGTTCCGAAGGGCCCCTCGATGGACCCCGCCGTAAAGCGCCTGGCCCTGGAGGTCGGCGACCACCCGATCGTCGAGGACCCCTTCGAGGGGGCGGCCGGCGCGGGCCAGGCGATCGTCTGGGATCACGGTCACTACGAGCGAGGTGGCCGGGTCGCCTGGCCGGAGGCGCTCAACCGGGGGCACGCCGTGTTCGTCCTGCATGGTGAGAAGCTCCGCGGCGGCTTTGCACTCCAGCGTACCCGTGGCGGAGTGAAGGCCCAGTGGTTGCTGATCAAGCGCCGCGATCAGCACGCGCTACCCGGGTCGGACGTGGTCGCCGAACATCCCAGGTCGGTGCTCAGCGCCAGGACGCTGGATCAGCTCTCCGCGAAGAGCTGATCTACGTCGGCCCAGATTGGGAGCATGGGCGCGTGCCCGCGATCGAGACCGAGCGGCTGACGAAGTTCTACGGCGAGGATCGTGGCATCGAGGACGTGACAATCGCGGTCGAGGAGGCCGAGGTTTTCGGCTTCCTCGGACCCAACGGGGCCGGCAAGACGACGACGATCCGCACCCTGCTTGACCTCCTGCACCCGACCAGTGGGAGCGCTCGTATCTTCGGCCTCGACAGTCGCCGTGACAGCGTCGCAATCCGCACCCGCCTTGGCAACCTCCCCGGCGACTTCGGCTATGGCAAGCGCGCCACCGGGCGCGAGGCGGTCACCCTGCTGTCGCGGTTGCGCGGCATCTCCGGGCTCGATCACGCCGAGGAGCTGGCAGGGCGCTTCCGCGCCGACCTCGACCGGCCGCTGGGCCAGCTCTCGCGGGGAAATCGGCAGAAGGTCGGCCTGATCCTGGCGGTATTCCACCGGCCAGAGCTGCTGATCCTCGACGAGCCGACGAGCGGGCTTGACCCGCTGATGCAGGAGGAGTTCCTCGCCCTCGTGCGCGAGGAACGCGAACGCGGCTGCGCGGTCTTCCTCTCCTCGCATGAGCTGGATGAGGTCGAGCGTGTTTGCGACCGGGTCGGGATCATTCGCGACGGAAAGCTGATCGCCGTGGAGCGTGTCGCGGACCTGCTCGGCAAGACACCACGTCGCGTCTCGGTTGAGTTCGCTGCGCCGGTCGATCTGGCAGAGCTTCGCCGCTGCCCTGGGGTGAGCGCCCTCGACAGCGAGGGCAAGCACGTCTCCTTCCGGGTCGCAGGAGACCTCGACCCGGTGATCAAGGAGATCGCCCGCCACCCTGTCGCCGACCTCGAGCTCGCCCGCCCCACTTTGGAGGAGGTCTTTCTCTCCTACTATGAGGACAGCTCGGGTTGAGGACGTTGCTGGCAGCCCAACTCTGGGAACGGCGCCGATCCCTGCTCTCATGGGGGCTGCCGCTCGGCTTGTGGTCAGCCTTCATCGTCTCGATCTTCCCCTCGATCGAAACTGAGCTGGTCAAGGTGGTCCGCGGCTACCCGCAGGCGCTGAAGGAAGCATTCGGGGTCGGCGAACTGACGACGGTCGAGCAGTACCTCCACGCGGAGATGCTGAGTCTGATCGTGCCGCTCGCGGTCGGCTACCTCGCCGTACGCTCGGTCTCAAGCGGCCTGTCCGGCGCCGCCGAAAGCGGACGGCTCGACGTGCTGTTATCGGCGCCCATATCCCGCTATCGCCTCGTCGCGGCCGGATTCGCCGCGACCGCGATCGAGCTTGCCGCGGTCCTCGCCGTCACCGTTGCCCTTGCCATGCTCGGCAGCTTGCTTTCCGGCGCCGGACTGGGCTTCGGTCTCGCCCTCGCCGGCTTCTTCAACGTCTGGCCCCTGGCTTTGCTGATCGCGGGCGTCGGGATCATCATCACCGGCTTCTCGCTGCGCACCAGCGTGATCACGGGCCTGGCGGCGGGCATCCTGGTGGGGATGTACGTGATCGACCTGGTCGGCCGGCTCGACCCCAGTCTCGACGCGATTCGCTACGTCTCTGTTTTCCGCTATTACGGCAAGGCGATTGAGAACGGCATCGACCCGCTGTCTTTCATCGGCGTCAGCGTCGCAGCCACCGCGCTCGCGATGATCGGGGCGCTGCTCTTCGAGCGGCGTGATCTCTCGCCGTAGCCCTGATGCCACCGCCGTCACCAAAGGGCAAGCACGACCCTGCCACACTTGGCTGCACTACTCGCCCCCCGGATGCGGGGTTTCTCTCACAGACGGCCACAACACGACGATGCTTTTTCGCCAGATCATCCACGAGGACCTCGGCTGCGCCTCCTACCTGGTCGCAGACCGCGACGCGGGATCGCCGCTGTCATCGACCCCCAGTGGGAGATCGATCCCTACCTGCGGCTGGCCCGGCTACACGGGGTGCGGATCGCACACGTGCTGGAGACCCACAACCACGCCGACCACGTCTCCGGACACGGCCGGCTAACCCGGGCAACCGGCGCCACGATCCACATCCACGAGCTGGCGGAGGCCGAGTACGCGCACGAGCCGTTCGCCGACGGCTGGATGCTCGCGCTGGGCGAGGTCACGGATCGAGGCTCTCCACACACCCGGCCACCGGCCCGAGCACACCTCCTTCCTGTTGCGGGACCGAAGCCGCGGCGGCGCACCCTGGGCGCTGCTGGCCGGCGACTCGCTGTTCATCGGTGACGTCGCCCGACCCGACCTCGCGGTGGAGCCGCGGCAGGGCGCCGCCGGCCTCTTTCGCTCGCTGCATCAGCGGCTGCTGGTGCTCGGCGAGGAGGTCGAGGTCTGGCCGGGGCACCTCGGTGGCTCGCTCTGCGGGAGCTCGGCGATCGATCTCAAGACCTCCTCGACGATCGGCTTCGAGCGCCGCCACAACCGGGCTCTGGCGATCGGTGATGAGGCGGCATTCGTCGAGAACGCGGTCAGCTCACTCGGTGACCGACCGCCGAACCTGGAGCAGGTCGTCACCCTCAACCGCGGCCCGCTCCTCGTGGGCTTCGGCACGCCGGCGCCGCTCACCCCCCACGAGGTACAGGAGGCGGTGGCTGCTGGCGCGGTAGTGATCGACGGCCGCACCAACGAGGAGTTCGATGAGTCCCATATCGCCGGCGCCCTGAGCACCTCTGCTTATGACACCGGCTTTGCCACAAAGGTCTCCCGCGTCGCCCCCCGCGAGGCAGAGTTGATCATCGTCGCCGCCTGCAACGGCGACGAGCGGCACGCCGCCGAGCTGCTGGCGGCGGTCGGGGTCACGGTACGCGGGTTCCTCGAGGGCGGGATGACCGCCTGGCGCTCAGAGGAGCGGGCAGTGCAGCGGATCGAGCTGATCGATCCGCGGGAGCTGGCAGAGCGGCTCGCGGCGACCGAGCCGCCGCTTGTGCTCGACGTCCGCAGCGGCGCCGAGCACGCCGCCGAGCACATCCCAGGCTCGCTCCACATCCCCTATGGCGAGCTGGCCGGGCGGCTCGGTGAGCTGCCGCGGGACCGGCCGATCGCCACGATCTGCCGCGCCGGAAAGCGCAGCGGCCTCGCCGCCTCGATCCTGCAGCGAGAGGGATTTGAAGGTGTCGTCCACGTCGGGCAGGGCGTGGGCGCATGGCGAGACCTCGGCCAGCCGGTGTTAAGCGGCGTCGAGGCTGCCAGCCAGGCGCCGCTAGCGATCTAGCTCGGCAAGTAGATCCTCGAGGTCGAGCGGGCGGACGTACATCTCCACCTTCTGGCCGGGCTTTGGCTCAGGCCACTCCTCCCTCGGCCGGTCCCAGTAGAGCTCGATCCCGTTGCCGTCGGGGTCGCTCAGATACAGGGCCTCGCTGACGCCGTGGTCAGAGGCACCCTCAAGGCGCACCCCGGCGTCAATGAGACGGCGCAGGCTGACGGCAAGGGAGCGGCGACTGGGGAGGCGGATCGCGAAGTGGTAGAGGCCGGTGGAGGCTGGCGAGGCCGGGGAGCCGCCTTTCGATTGCCAGGAGTTGAGGCCGATGTGGTGGTGGTAGCCGCCCGCCGAAACGAAGGCGGCGTCCTCGCCGTAGCGCTGCTGGAGCTCGAATCCGAGCACGCCACAGTAGAAGCCGAGGGCACGGTCGACGTCGGAGACTTTGAGGTGGACGTGGCCGATATCGGCGCCGGGATCGATCGGCTCGGGGCTTGGCTGCGCCACGGTAAGAAAGAACCTAGCGCCCCGGCCCCTGGCTAACCGCCGTCAAGCGCCTCGTTGACGAGGCGGTCGGCAGCGGCGTTCTCCTCGCGGCGCACGTGGCGGATCGACCAGCGGTCAAAGGGCTGCAGTGCGAGCCGGACCTGCGCATACAGCTCGCGCAGCGCCGCGTCCTTGACCTTGTACTCGCCCTTCACCTGGCGGACGACCAGCTCCGAGTCAGCGACCAAATCCAGCTCCCTCGCGCCCAGCGCCGCCGCGCGCTCGATCCCGGCCAGTAGCGCCCGGTACTCGGCGACGTTGTTGCTCGCCCGCCCAATTCGCCGCCCGATCTCCTCCAGCACCACCCCGTCGGCGTCACGGACCACAACGCCGAGTGCCGCCGGGCCCGGGTTACCGCGGGCACCGCCGTCAACGTTGACCGTCAGCCTGTCCACTGACCTCAGGCGACCTGCTCGCCGTCGGCGTCGCGGTCGGGCACCCGAACTCCGAGGCCAAGCTGCCCACCGTTCGCGGCGCTGGCGTTCCACTGGCGCGCGGAGCCCTCGAGCTGGCCCATCTCATCGCCGCGGTCGATCGGGAAAACTGCGCGCAACTGATCCCCGAGGTCGACGCCCCACTGGTACCAGGTCAGCTCCCAGGCGACCGTTATCCGCACCTCGTTTGGCGTTCCGGCAACGGCACCGACGGAAACCGCGGGCTCACCCAGGGTCCGCATCAGCCCGGCGACCGTACGGGCGGCCTCGCTGCTGTTGAAGCGCTCGACGGCGCGCTCGAATCGGCCGCTCGGGGGCTCGCCTGCGTCCGGGCGCTGCCCCCGTGCTCCGCGGGCAGCCGGGTCGACCCAGCCGAGCTGCTCAGCGCGCGTGCGGCAGAGGTCGCAGACCAGCCGCGAGCCGCGCTTCGGACTCATGTAGACCCGGGTACGCTCCCCCGCCAGAATCGTGCGGTCACAGATCGCGCAGGTCCCGTCGGGGCTCACCGGCTAGCCCTGCTGCAGGTGGGACTTCAAGCGCATCACGGCCTTTGTGTGGAGTTGGGAGACGCGGGACTCGGTCACGCCGAGCACCTCGCCGATCTCGCGCAGCGTGAGGCTCTCGTAGTAATACAGCGCCACAACCAACTGCTCGCGCTCTGGCAGGGAGGCGATCGCCTCGGTGAGCCGGTCCTTGACCTCGCTGCTGGCCAGCGCCTCCTGGGGGTCGTCGGCGTCGCGGTCAGCGATCGTGTCGAGCAGGGAGATCTGATCGCCCGAGGAGTCTGAGACCGTCCACAGCTCATCCAGCGCGTAGACCGACGAGTTGGCGATCTCAAGCAACGAGGATTGCAGGTCCTCTTCGGATGTCCCGAGCTTGTCGGCGAGCTCGGCCTCGGTCGGCGCCCGCTGCAGTTCATGCTCGAGCTTGGCCTGGGCGGTTTCGATCTCGCGCGCGCGCGAGCGGACCGAGCGGGGCACCCAGTCCAGCGAGCGCAGTTCGTCGATTATCGCGCCGCGGATGCGGGTCATCGCGAAGGTCTCGAACTTGATCCCGCGCTCGGGCTCAAACCGCTCGATCGCGCCGATCAAGCCCATCAACCCGTAGGAGATCAGGTCGGCGTCCTCGACGTGTGAGGGCAGGCCGGCGCCGAGGCGCCCGGCGACGAACTTGACCATCGGCGAGTAGGCCACGACCAGCCGCTCCCGCGCCGAGGGGTCGCCCTCCTCCTTGTAGCGGCGCCACATGTCGCGCAGCTCAACCTCTTTTACGCCAGTCTCCATGGACTCCAGTCGATTCTACGGTTGCTGGGGGTTTTCGGGCTCATGCGCGGGGATGGGCATTCGCGTAGGTGTCGCGCAGGCGGGCGGCGTCCACCCGCGTGTAAACCTGTGTCGTTGAGATGGACGAGTGTCCGAGCAGCTCCTGGATGGTACGCAGATCGGCCCCGCCCTCGAGGAGATGGGTGGCGAAGGAGTGGCGCAAAGCGTGCGGGGAAACACCACCGGCAAGCGCCGCCTCGCGGGCGCGAAGGCCGAGGCGGCGCGTAATGTCGGAGTTGGAGAGGCGGCGGCCGCTCTTGGAGAGAAAGAGCGCCGGCTCGTTGGGGTCAGTGCAGAGCGCGTGGCGGCCGCGCTCCAGATAGCGGCGCAGCGCATCGCGCGCGGGCTCCCCGACCGGCAACAACCGAAACTTTGATCCCTTGCCGAGCACCCGCAACTGCTCGGTTTCGTGGTCCATCGCCTCGCGGTCGAGGTTGACGATCTCCTCACAGCGCAGGCCGCAGGAGTAGGCCAGCTCCAGCATCGCGCGGTCCGCAACTCAAGCGGCGTACGGGCCGGGATCCGCTCCAGCAGCGCCCGCACCTCCGCCTGGTTGAGCACCCTTGGCAGCTTTTGGGCCTTCTTCGGGCTGGAGACAAGGTCGGCGGGGTTATGGGCGGCCCGCTCGGTGCGGACGAGGAAGTCAAAGAGGCCGCGCACGGCCGCTAGCTTGCGGGCCACGGTCGTAGGGGCGGCGCCGGTTGCGGAGAGCCCAGCGCCGAAGCGGCGCACGTCGCGATGGCGCACCCCGCCCAGCGCAAGGCCTCGCTGCCGGGCCCACTCGGCGAACTGGCCGAGGTCGCCCGCGTAGGCGCGGCGCGTACGCTCGGCCAGGCCCCTTGCTCGCAGGTCGCGGTCATACTCGGCGATCGCAGCTTCCCAGCGCATGCGAGGTAGATTCGCCACCCACGGCGGATATCTTTCGCCAGTGCGCTCCAAGGACGAGGTCCGCGAAAAGGTCTGGAAGGCGATGGAACGCGAGCGCGTTTCCCGCTTCCCCGGCGCCGAGGGGAGGATTCCCAACTTCGCCGGGGCAAAACTGGCGGCTGAAAAGCTGGCTGGGCACCGGCTCTGGCGGCGGGCGCGAACGATCAAGGCCAACCCGGACTCGCCGCAGACTTTCGCACGACGGGTGGCACTGGAAGAGGGAAAGACGGTGATCATGGCGGTGCCCCGCCTGCGCGACCCCCACCCCTTCCGGGTGCTTGACCCCAAGAAGCTGAGCAAGCAGGCGATGAAGGAGGCGGCAACGATCAAGGGGGCGCTCCGACACGGACGGGTAACGGCGCTCGATGACCTGCCCGAGATCGATTTCGTGTTGTGCGGTTCGGTCGCGGTCAACCTCAGCGGGGCGCGGGTAGGCAAGGGCGGCGGCTACTCCGACCTCGAGTTCGGCCTGCTGATCGACGCCGCCAAGATCGACGGCCACACCACCGTCGCGACCACGGTGCACCCGACCCAGATCCTCCGCCGCCACCTGATGATGACCGCGCACGACCTGCCGGTCGACCTGATCGCGACCCCGCGCGCGGTAATCGAAGTGGAGCGTCAGTACGAGCGCCCCCGCGGGATCCTCTGGGACCACCTGCAGCCGCCCCAGATCCGCGAGATACCGGTACTGGAACGCATGGGGTATGCCTGAGGCGGTCCGCCGCCACTCGCGGATCGCCCCCGGGGAGGCCTACGGAAACCCCGATCCGGCGTGGCTGGGGATCGACTGGCGCGAGCACCTGTGCCGCATCGAGCTGCCGGGGGCGGCGATCAACTACGTGGAGATCGGAACCGGTGAGCCGGTGACTTCGTCCACGGAATCTCCGGTTGCTGGCAGAACTGGCTCGAAACCCTCCCCCAGCTCGGCCGATCTCGCCGCGCCATCGCCTTGGACCTGCCGGGCTTTGGCGCCAGCCCAATGCCCAGCTGGCGGCCAGGCATACCCGCCTACGGGCAGACGGTCCATGACTTCTGCGCGAAGCTCGGAATCGAGCGCGGCGCGGCGCTGATCGGCAACTCGATGGGCGGCTTTGTCGCGGCCGAGGCGGTGACCGCCGGCCCGCCGCGCTTTGACCGCCTCGGCCTGGTCTCAGCCGCGGGCATCCTCAGCACCTGGTGCCCCGATCAGCGGGCGAGCGTCGCCACCCTCGCCTGGAAGATCCTCGGCCCGATCTTCGCCGACCACAGCCGCGAGATACTCGCGCGTCGGCTAACCCGCCGGGCCGTGGCCAAACGGGTCATCCGCTACCCGGAGCGGCTGCCGATCGAGCTGCTCTGGGAGCAGATGAACGGTGGGCTGCGCTGCCCCGGCTTCGGCGACGCGCTGCGATCACTGATCCACCACGACATCCGCGACCGACTCGGCGGGATCGAGATTCCCACCTTGATCGCCTGGGGCCTCGACGACCGCATCGTTCCAGTGCGGGCGGCGCACAGCTTCCACCGACGCATCCCCGGATCGCGGCTGGAAATCTTCGAGCGCACCGGACACGCCCCACAGCTCGAGCGCCCCGCCCGCTTCAACGCGCTGCTCGAAGAGTTCCTCGCCGGGCCGACTAACCCGTAACCGCACCCCGCGAAGCCGAGGAGACCGTCGCCGCGTACTTGGCCATCACTCCCCGTCGAAAGGGACTCTCAGGCGAGCGGTACTCAGCGACGCGGCTGGCGATCTCCGCCTCTGAGAGGTCGAGGTCAAGACGCCGCGCATCGACGTCGAAGGTGATCTGTCGCCCTCGCGCACGGCGGCGATCGGCCCGCCCCTCGCCGCCTCGGGGGCGACGTGGCCGGCCATCAGGCCGTGGGTTGCGCCGGAGAAGCGGCCGTCGGTGAGCAGGGCGACGTCCTCGCCGAGGCCCTCGCCGACGATCGCCGCGGTCACCTGGAGCATCTCCCGCATGCCGGGCCGCCGGCCGGACCCTCGTTGCGGATGACGACGATGTCGCCGGGCTGGATCTTCTGGTCCTTGACGGCGCGAAAGCACTCCTCCTCGGACTCGAAGACCCGTGCCGGGCCGCGCTGCTTTCTGCGCTCGTGTCCCAGCGAGCTTGACGACGGCAGCCTTCCGGGGCGAGGTTGCCGCGCAGGATCGCCAGGCCGCCGTCGAGCTTCAGCGGCTCAGAGACCGGCCGGACCACCTCCTGACCATCGCGTCTCCACCGCTGCCGCGGCCTCCTCGCCGATCGTGCGCCCGCTGACCGTGATCGCGTCGCCGTGCAGGACGCCAAGCTCCTTCGAGCCGCGCGAGTAACCAGCGGAACGCCGCCGGCGCGGTACAGATCGGTGGCGACGAAGCGCCCGCCGGGCTTGAGGTCGGCGAGAGCGGGGTGGCGCGCGAGATCCGCTCGAAGTCGTCGATCTCGAGCTCGATCCCGGCCTCGTGGGCGATGGCGAGCAGGTGCAGGACGACGTTGGTGGAGCCGCCCGAGGCGCAGGCGCAGGCGATCGCGTTTTCGAGCGACTCGCGGGTGACACCTGGCTCGGCCGCAGGTCCTCGGCCAGCACCCTCATCACCAGCTCGCCGATCGCTCTCGGCGACGCCTGCCCTTCTGCTCGTCTTCGGCTGGGACATCGCCGAGCCCGCCGGGCGAGAGCCCGAGGAACTCGAAGCGCATCGCCATCGTGTTGGCGGTGAACTGCCCGCCGCAAGCCCCGGCGCCGGGGCAGGCCACCGCCCTCGAGCTCGTGCAGCTCCTCGTCACTCATCTTGCCGGCCGCGTGGGCGCCGATCGCCTCGAAGACGTCGAGGATCGTGACGTCGCGGCCATTGCAGCGGCCCGGGGCGATCGTGCCGTTGTAGAGGATCACCGCCGGGCAATCGAGCCGGGCCAGGGCCATCACGCGCCGGGGATCGTCTTGTCGCAGCCGACCAGGCAGACGATCGCGTCGAACTGATGGCCGCGGGCCACAGCTCGATCGAGTCGGCGATCACCTCGCGGCTGACCAGCGAGGCCTTCATGCCCTCGGTGCCCATCGTGATGCCGTCGGAGATCGCGATCGTGTTGAACTCCATCGGCGTGCCGCCGGCCGCCCGGATCGCCCGCCTTGACATGCTCGGCCAGGCCGCGCTGGTTGAAGTTGCAGGGCATCGTCTCGATCCAGGTGGTGGCGACGCCGATCGATCGGCCTGGCGAGATCGTCGTCGTCGAAGCCGATTGCCTTCATGTAGGCGCGTGCGGCGGCGCGATCGGGGCCATCGAAGACGACGGCCGAGCGCGGGCGTGGAAGGGCGCTTGCGGTGCTGGCGTTCGTGCGCATGAGCTGAATCTATTCAGCCGGTCAAGCCGACGCCGCTGGGAAGGCCGGCGCTGAGGCCGAGCACGTCGACTGGGCCCGGCCCGGCGCCGATTGCACGCAGCCCACCGCCGATCGCCTTGGCGGCGATCTCCCGCGCCGCACGCGCCGCCTCCAGCGGCGTTGCGCCGCGGGCTAAGAAGGCGGCGAGCGCCGCCGAGTGAGTGCAACCAGAGCCATGCGAGGCGCCGTCGGGATGGCGCTCGCCTTCGATCGCGACGAGTTCGCGGCCGTCGTAGAAGATGTCGATCAGGGCGTCGCTGTGGCCACCGGTGACGACAACCGACCGCGGCCCCAAAGCCAGTAGCCCCCGCGCCAGGTCCGCCTGGGAGTCCCCCTCCCCGGCGCCGATCAGCGCCCGCGCCTCGGGGATGTTGGGGGTGATCACCGCCGCCGCCGGCAACAGCCTCTCGACCAGGGCCCGCCGCGCCGCCTCGTCAAGGAGGGCCGCACCGCTCTCGGCGAGCATGACCGGATCGACGACAACCGGGGCGCTCCCGATGAGCCCGAGCGCCTCGACCGCCGCGCCCACATTCGCCGCCGTGCCAAGCATCCCCACCTTCACCGCGTCGACGCCGATGTCCTCGGCGACCGCCCGTACCTGGGCGATGATCGTCGCCGGGGAGACCATCTCCACCGCCTGCACGCCGACCGTGCTCTGCGCCGTGATCGCCGTGATCGCCGTCATTCCGTGCACGCCGCAACATGCAAACGCCTTGAGGTCTGCCTGGATACCGGCCCCTGCGCCTGAATCAGAACCGGCGATGGAGAGAACTGCCCGAACGCGCTCTTGCACGCTTTCAGCCTAGATGGTGATCGCGGGGAGTGAAGTGAGTTGTGGTGATCGGGTCTGAGCGCAGCGGCCAAAGCGAGGAGAGCTGCGAAGTCCTGGCGGCGCCTGCCCCCAAGCGCCAGCTGGAGCTCACCGCTAGCGCAGCAACCGCGGGCGCCGCGAGGGTAAATGACCGGCGGCGGCGAGCAGATCCTGGCGGAGCATGGCGGGCTCTACCGAGCGCGCGAGGATCCCGACCTGGGCTCAGAGGAGTCCCAGTTGGCTGTAGGCGACCGAGCGAAAGGAGCGCCTGTGCAGCGGGGAGATCCCGATCCGGCCGATCGCCTCACGGTGCTCTGGGGTCGAGTAGCCAACGTGCTCCTCAAACCCCCAGCCAGGGTGCTCGGCGCCGGCGCCGTGCATGTAGCGGTCGCGGGTCACCTTGGCGAGCACCGAGGCAGCTGCGATCGCGGCGCTGGTCCCATCTCCTTCTATCACCGCGCGGTGCGCCACCCTGCAGCCGGGTAGGGCGAAGCCATCGACGAGACAGGCCACCGAGCCAGCGGGCAGCTGCAACCGCTCCAGCGCCGCCGCCAGGGCGCCGATGTTGGTGACGTGCAGGCCGCGAGCGTCGATCCCGCGCACGCAGCGCACCACGACGCTGACCCGGGCAGCGGCCCGCAGCACGCCCGGGTAGATCTCCTCGCGGCGCTCGGCGCTCATCTGCTTGGAGTCATGCAGGCCGGCCAGACCGCGGCGGTCGGCGTGGGAGAGCGAGCCGTAGTCGAGCAAGACGGCGGCTGCCACCAGCGGCCCCGCCAGACAGCCGCGACCGGCCTCATCGGCGCCGGCGACCAGGCGGCTTCCCAATCCCCGATCGAAGGCAAACAGCCGGCGGCTGCGCGCCAGCTTGCGCCGGTGTGAGCTGCCCTTAGAGGAGGCCGATCCGGTCCGGCGGCCAGTAGGTGGCGAAGGCCTTGCCGATGATCCAGCTGCGGGGGATCGGCCCCCAGAAACGGCTGTCGTCGCTCGCCCCACGGTTGTCGCCCATCATGAAGTAATAGCCGGGCGGAATCGTGATTTTTTTTGGCAGGTTGCAGGCGGCCCCGTCGCCGCAGGGAGTTATGTAGGGCTCATCTTTCTTCTCGACCCCGTTGACGACCGGGTGCCCGTCACGGACGCTGAGCGTGTCGCCCCCCACGGCGACGATCCGCTTGATGAAGTTTTGGCTTGACTCCGCCTTCGTCGGCCGGGGGCAGGCCTCGCCGACTTCGTTTGGCTGGCGGCCGTCGATGGTGACGCCGCATTCGGTCCCCGAATCCGCCCCCGCGGGGGGATGGAAAACCACGATGTCGCCGATCGAGGGGTTTTCGAAGTGGTAGATGAAGCGGTTGACAAGGACCCGCTGACCGACCTCAAGTGTTGGTTCCATCGACTGCGAGGGAATCTGGTAGGGCTTGACGATCCAGGCCTGAATCGCAAGCGCCAGCCCCAAGGCAAGCGCGACGATGACGACCAGCTCGATAAGCCCGCCGGCCCGACTCTTCGGCTTGGGGATCGAGAGTCTCAGTCGGAGTCCTCGCCGGAGGTGCCAGCCTCAGCGGCCGGCTCCTCACTCTCGGCATCCTGCGCCGCGGCGATGTCCTCGGTCTCCCCAGCCTCGGGCGCCTCGGCGTCCGTGTCTGCCTCTGCTCCGGCCCCCGCGGGGGCCACCTCAGCGGAGTCCCCAGCCTCCGCGGCAGGCTCCTCTCCCTCCTCATCCTGCGCCGCGACGGCATCCTCGGTCGCCCCAGCCTCGGGCGGCTCGCCCTCCACTTCTGCCTCTTCGGGGGACTCCTCGGACCCCGCCTCGCTCGGGACCTCGCTCGGGGACTCCGCGACCTCGGCCTCCTCCTGGGTCACGCCCTCGGCATCAACCGCCGCGGGCTCGGCAGCGGAGGCTGGCCGCGAAACCAACTCCTCGTCGATCCCCCAGCGGCGCTCGGCAACCCGGGCTGCCTTGCCGACCCGGCCGCGCAGGTAATAAAGCTTGGCGCGCCGCACGTCACCACGGGCGGCAATCTCGAGCTTCTCGATCTTTGGTGAGTGCAGCGGAAACGTCCGCTCGACGCCGACGCCGAAAGACTGCTTGCGCACGGTGAAGGTCTCGCGGGCCCCGGAGCCCTGCCGCCGCAAAACGATTCCTTCAAACACCTGGGTGCGGCGGCGGGTGCCCTCGACGACCTGGAAGTGCACGCGCACGCGGTCGCCTGGACCGAAGGCGGGCAGGCCCTGCCTCAGCTGGCGACGCTCGATGCTGTCGATGACGCTGCTCATGCGAGAAAAAACCGCCGGCCCCGGACGCCGGGAACCGCGCGGTGGCGGAATGGTAGCTGACGAGGTTTCTACGGCGGTGTCCCCCTCAGTTCGTAATTCCTGCCTAGAAAGCGGGTGCAGCGATAGCGCTCTCCCGCCCAGTCCCGTCCAGTTCGGATAGGTCCGGACTCACTTTGGACTCACTCCCTGCAACGGCCAGCTCGGAGGCAAGATCCAAGCCGCCCCCGACGCCATCGTCCAGTAGGTGGACGTAGGTTTCCAGCGTGAAGCTCGGGGAGGAATGCCCGAGCCAGCGCTGCACCTGCTTGACGTTTCGCCCTGCCGAGAACAGCAGCGACGCGCAGGTATGCCGGAAGGAATGGCAAGTGACCCACGGCACGCCGGCCTCCTCGGCCGCGACGCGAAGGACGCGTTGCGAGATTGTCGTGTGCGACAGGGCAGGCAGAACATCGACCTGGATGCGCTCATAGCGCTCCCGGTAGAGCGTCCTGCTCCAGCGCCACAGCGTCTTTTGGTCAATCGACAACCCTGCCTCGGCCAGTCCCGGGCTGCCTTGTGCGTGTTCCCGTTGACGCAGGCGACCGCGATCAGCGCCCGCTCGATCTCTGCGTCGCCATAGCTCCGTCTACCGAGCTTCGAGCCCGCGCGTTAACGCGAGGTCTTGTGAGGCTTCGATACCCCCCGGCCACCGTTCTGCCCTTTGTTGCTCGTTCCATTCTCCTGCGCTCCTATACCTTGCCACGGTAGCGCTGGCTTCGGCTTGCGCCATCTGCGCAAGGCGTCGTCTGTCTGAGACTTTAGTTCCGAGCACGACCGCCCTGGAGGCGTCAAATCGTCAGAGCGACGCCCGAAATGTCGCACTCGCGCTCAGCTCAATGCATGTGCTTCCTGCGCTTGACGCACCTGGCCTTACCCCTGACCGTCTTCTTCCTAAATCCTTTCTTGCACTTGAGCGGCTTTTTATGCGGAGTCGGGGTCGGGGTCGGACCGTTTCCATTCCCAGGATGCTGTGACCCGACGTTTGCTTCGTTGCCTCCGCTTCCAGCAGCGCTTGTTGTAAAGGTCGCCGTTACTGTCGTGTCAGATGCAATCGTCAGTTCGCACGCGCCCGTTCCGCTACAGCCACCCCCCGACCAGCCGGAGAAGCTAGAGTCGGCGGCCGCGGCCGCGGTCAGCGTGACTTTGGTGCCATCGGGGTAGGTGTGTGAACAAGTTCCCCCGCATTCAATGCCGACAGGCATGCTGGTCACCGTGCCGGAGCCGGCCCCCGACTTTTCAACGGTCAGAGTGTTCCGAGTGCCACTGCCAGCTGCGATGCCGAACACTGCAACCGCACTTTCACTGAGCGCAGCCACGTAAACATTCTTACCGTCTGGGCTGGATGCAACCCGCTCAGCGCCATCGAGGCCGGCGAGCCCAGTTTGGACGTGGATCGGGCCGCAGGGGGTTGCTACCGCCGCGTTGTGCGTGAAGCATTCGCCGGCGCTGACGGCTCCAGTCGTGGTATCGCGTTCGAGTCGCACCAGAGCGTTGTCGTGGCCCGCTGCCGAGACGACATAGACGCTCTTACCGTCGGGGCTCACGGCGAGACCGAAGGCCCCCTTTAGGCCGGTGACGTCGTTTTCGGCGCAGCCGGTTGGGCCGCCACTCAGGCAGCCCTGATAGGTGAGCGCGCCGGTTGTGGCACTGCGATCAAATCGGGTGACGGCGTTACTTGATTCTGCCGCCACATAGACGCTCTTGCCGTCAGGGCTAAGGGCCACGCCGGTTGCGTCGACCAGGCTTTCGTCGCCGGTTTCAGCACAGGCTTCGATGGCGCCGCTGGCACAGCCTTTGTAGGTCAGCGCCCCTGTTGCGGAGCGGTCGAAAGTTGACAATGAGCCGCTGTTACCAGGGACCCCACCGGCGATGTAGACGTTGTCACCGTCGGGGCTGACCGCGATGTCCGTTGGCCCGACCACCCCAGGAGCGGCTTCGTTGCCGGCACCGCAGCCGACGTTATGGACGGCGAGGCAACCTTCGTCAGTGAGTGAGCCCGTCGTTTCATTACGAGAGAAGCTGACGATCGCTTCGCGTACGTTGGCAGCCACGTAGACGCTCTTGCCATCCGGGCTCACCGCGATCCCCCATGCGCCCGATAGGCCCGGCACTTCGTCGCCGCTACCACAGCCGCTTGAGCGCGACGAAACGCAGTCCTTGTAGGTGAGGCCGCCGGTTTCGGTATTGCGTTCGAAGTGATTGACGCTGCCTTCGCTGAAGCTGGTGACGTAAACGCTCTTGCCGTCTGGGCTCAAAGCCACTCCCTGGGCGTCAACCATGCTTGGGAGGTTGTTTACGGCACAGCCGCTCGATTCGGAGGTGTAGCAGCCCTCGTAGGTGAGCGCACCGGTGCTCGCATTGCGATCGAAATTCACGACGCCACTGTCTGACTGGCTGGCGACATAAACGCTCTTTCCGTCGGGGCTCACGGCCACCGCATCGGCGTTTCCGAGGCCAGGATTGTCGTTGGAGGCACAGCCGCCACCGTTGCCGTTGAAACATTCCTGGTAGGTCAGAGCCGAACCGCCAGAGCCCAGCGCCGGTATCGCCACGACCAGCGCGACAAGGAGCCCGAGTGCGGGCGCCAGATAGGCGATCCTTGCGACGGACCGCAGACAATTGCGAATCCAGCCCACGCGGGCTTGAGACTGAAGCGCACGGGCTAAGGCATAGAAACTCGGACGGGACACTCGATGCACGCAGTTACGAGTCTAACATCGCATGTTCTGCGCTTCTGAGCACCATTTCTTTCGGATGGACCCACATTGGACTCAATTGGGCCGAGTGGGCCGGAATACAAACGGCCCCAGAAAGCCGAAAACCCCTTCTGAGCGGGGCTTTCGTGCAGGAGACCGGACCTAGAAGCGACCGTCGCGGTGGCGGAATGGTAGTTACTCCGCGCCCGACTCGAACTGCTCGGCGCGCGCGCGGCTTTGCTCCGCGCGCCAGATCCGGACCTTCTCATGATCGCCCGAGACCAGCACCTCGGGCACCCCCCAGCCCCGGTAAAGGGGCGGGCGGGTGTAGTGCGGGTACTCCGGCGCCCCCTCCAAGACCCGGCTAAAGGACTCCTCCACGGCGCTGCGCTCGTGGCCGAGTGCCCCCGGCAGCTTGCGGATCACCACCTCGGCGAGAACCATCGCCGCCAGCTCGCCGCCAGCCAGGACGTAGCGCCCGATCGATACCTCATCGTCTGCCAAATGCTCGTGCACGCGCTGGTCAAATCCCTCGTAGCGCCCGCAGAGAAGCGCCAGGTGCGGCTCGGCCGTCAGCTCGTCGGCCAGCTGATCGCTGAGCAGCGTTCCGGTGGGTGAGAGCAGAATGATGCGGGGCCGCTCCCCATGCACGTAGGCAGCCTGCAGTGCCGCGTCTACCACGTCGACACGGAGGACCATTCCAGCTCCCCCCCCGTAGGGCGCATCATCAACCTGGCCGGCGCCCAGTGGCGTCGTGTCGCGATAGCTAAAGAGCCGCAGCTCACTCCCCTGGCCGAGGGCGTTCTGCACCAAGCGCTGTGACTGGAACCAGTCAAACGCCTCGGGGAAGAGGGTGAAGACGTCGAGCCTCAATCGAGAATGTCGACTATCACACGGCGGTCCAGCCGCACAGCGGCGGCCTTGGCGATCGTCCGTATCGCATTGGCCACGCGCCCTCCCTTGCCGATCACCCGCCCGAGGTCCGCCTCGGCCACCGTGATCTCATAGATCAGGTTGCCGTCCTCTTCCAGCTCCTCGACCACGACGGCCTGTGGATCCTCGACAAGGGCCCTGACGAGAAACTCGAGCAGCTCGGTCACAGCCCCGACTCGCTAGCCGCCCGAGGCGGCAATGCCCTTGGCGCGCAACAGCCCGGCGACCGTCTCCGACGGTTGGGCGCCATGCTCGAGCCAGTGACGGGCACGCTCCTCGTCGAGCTCGATCAGCGAAGGCTCGGTCTGGGGGTTGTAGCGGCCGATCGTCTCGATCGTGCGCCCATCGCGCGGCGAGCGCTTGTCGGCGACGACGATCCGCCAGATCGGGTTCTTCTTTGAGCCCACGCGCCTCAGTCTTATCCGGACAGCCATCGGGATCGGGCAGGTTAGCGCCTGCGGACCTTCGGGCGTGGCGCTCCCCCCGCCATCTGGGCCAATTGCTGGGGGTCGGGCATCTTCCCCGATGCCATCTGACGCATCAATTTGCGCATCTGGTCGAACTGCTTGACCAGCTGGTTGACATCCTGGACCTTGGTCCCCGAGCCGATCGCGATCCGCTTGCGGCGGGAGCCGTTGATCGTCCCGGGGTCGGCCCGCTCGCCCGGCGTCATCGAGAGGATGATCGCCTCGACCCGGTCGAGCTCGCGCTCGTCGACGTCGGCGTTCTTTGACTGCTTCATCGCCCCCATCCCGGGCATCATCCCGATCAGCCCGCTGAGCGGGCCCATCTTGCGCACCTGGCGCATCTGCTGGAGGAAGTCCTCGAGGGTGAACTGGTCGCGTGCGCAGCTTCTCCTGCAGCTCGAGGGCCTGCTTCTCGTCGACCTGCTGCTCGGCCTTCTCGATCAGGCTGAGCACGTCGCCCATGCCGAGGATGCGCGAGGCCATCCGGTCGGGGTGGAAGCGCTCGAACTGGTCGAGCTTCTCGCCGGTCGAGGCGAACATGATCGGCTTGCCGGTGACCGCCTTGACCGAGAGCGCCGCGCCGCCGCGGGCGTCGCCGTCGAGCTTGGTCATCACGCACGCCGTCGAACTCCGCCGCCTCGGCGAAGGGCTCGGCGACGTTGACGGCGTCCTGGCCGGTCATCGCGTCGACCACGAGCAGCACGTCGTGCGGGCTTGGTCCGCTTGCGGATCCTGGCCAGCTCGTCCATCAGCTCCTCGTCGACGTGCAGGCGGCCGGCGGTGTCGACGATCAGCACGTCGCGGTCCTCAGCGCGGGCCTGAGTCGAGCGCCCACTCGGCGATATCGACCGGGTCGCGCTCGGCGCCCTGCTGGTAGACTGGGCCGCCCGCCCGCTCGCCGAGCGTCACCAGCTGATCGATCGCGGCGGGCCGGTAGACGTCGCAGGCCGCGAGCGCCACGTCCTTGCCGGTCCCGTTCAGGTAGCGGGCGAGCTTGGCGCAGGCGGTCGTCTTGCCCGAGCCCTGGAGCCCGGCCATGAGGATCACGGTTGGGCCGTGGCGGCGAATGCAAGCTCGCGATCGGCTCCGCCCATCAGCGCCGTCAGCTCCTCGTCGACGATCTTGACGACCTGCTGGCCGGGGTCGAGGCTCTCCAGCACCTCGGCGCCCGAGGCGCGCTCCTTGAGCGTCGCTCGTGAACGATTTGACGACCTTGAAGTTGACGTCGGCCTCGAGCAGCGCGAGGCGGATCTCGCGCATCGCCGCGTCGACGTCGGCCTCGCTCAGCTTGCCGCGTGCCGCGGACCTCGGAGAGGGTCGCCTGAAGCGATCTGAGAGCTGGTCGAACACGGCTGACCCCAGCTTAGAGCGGGCGCTACTCCGCCAACAGCGCGCGGGCGAAGTCGGCCGGGTCGAAAGGGCCGCAGGTCCTCGAGCGTCTCGCCGACGCCGATCAGCTTCACCGGGATGCCGAGCTCGCTGGCGATCGCGAGCGACGATGCCGCCCTTGGCGGTGCCGTCGAGCTTGGTGAGGACGACGCCGTCGACGTCGACCGCCTCGGAGAAGACCTGCGCCTGGCGCAGGCCGTTCTGCCCGGTGGTCGCGTCGATCGAGAGCAGCGTCTCGTGCGGGGCCTCGGGGATCTGCTTGGCGATCACCCGCCGCACCTTGGCCAGCTCGTCCATCAGGTTGTCCTGGGTGTGCAGCCGCCCGGCGGTGTCGACGATCACCACGTCGGCGCCGCGCGCGCGGGCGGCGGCGATCGCGTCGAAGGCGACCGGCGCCGGGATCGGCGCCGGCGGCTCCTGAGCGAACCAGCTCGGCGCCGGCCCGCTCGGCCCACTCGCTCGAGCTGCTCGACCGCCGGCGGCGCGGAAGGTGTCGCCGGCGGCGAGGACGACCGAGTGGCCGAACTCCTTGCAGAGATGCCAGGCGAGCTTGCCGATCGTCGTCGTCTTGCCGGTGCCGTTGACGCCGACCATCAGGATCACCGTCGGGCTCGCCGCCAGGTCGATCGGCGTCGCGGCCGGCGGCGGCGACCTCGGCGAGGATCTCGATCAGCCTGCTCGCGCACGGCCGCCGCCGTCGGCGGGGACCGTGCCCGCCTCGACCTCCCGCTCGAGCTGCCCGACCACCTCGGCGGTGGTCGGGCGCCGACGTCGGCGTAGATCAGCGCCTCCTCGAGCCGCTCCCAGGTCTCATCGTCGATCCGGTCGAAGAAGCTCGGCGGAGATCTCCTCGCTCAGCGCCTGGCGGCTCTTGCGCAGGCTCTCGCGCAGCCGGCGGAAGACGCCGCGGCGCTCCTCCGCGGCCTCGGTGGCGGCCGCTGGCGGCCCCGCCCGGGCTCTCGCAGGGCAAAGATCTCCTGCCAGGTGGTGGGCACTGCTCAGGCGGCCGCCGCGGATCCTGGCGCGGCAGCTCCTTCGGCCGCCGCCGGTTCCCCCACCCGCGCATCCTCCTCGGTTGGCGTACCCCCTTGACGGCGATCCCGGCGAAGGGCGGCGGCCCGCCCCGGCAGGCTCGCCGGCGTCCGCCTCCTCACGCGGCAGGCGGCGGGAGACGACCTTGGTGATGCCGTCGGCCCCCATGCTGACACGCCGTAGAGCGACGTCGGCCGCGTCCATCGTGCGCTTCTGGTGGGTGACGACGATGAACTGGGCGCGATCGCGAGTAGCGGCGGAGCAGCTCGCAGGAAGCGGTCGATGTTGGCGTCGTCGAGCGCCGCCTCGACCTCGTCGAGGATGTAGAAGGGGCAGGGCCGGGCGAGGAAGACGGCGAAGAGGAAGGCAAGCGCGACCAGTCGACTTCTCACCGCCGGAGAGCAGCGAGAGGCTTGCAGGTCGACTTGCCGGCCGGGGTGACCTCGATCTCGACCCCGAGCAGTCCTCCTCGGGCTCTTCGGCCTCCTCGCTCGTCGCTGTCGCGCCTCCTCGCTCCGCCGGGCGTCTCGCCGCCATTCGCGCCGGACGGGACGCTCGCTGACCCGCCGCAGGCGACCGCGCCCGCCCGGGAAAAGGTGCTCGACCATCTCCTCGAAGTTGCGCGCGGTCGCCTCGAAGGTCTGCTCGAACGCGCGCTCGATCTGGCGGTCGATGTCGCGGATCAGCGTCTGCAGCTCGCGCAGCGCCGTCTCGGTGTCCTCGCGCTGGGCTGCGAGCTCCTCGACGTGCTCGCGCGCCTCCTCATACTCGCGCTCGGCGAGCGGGTTGACCGGTCCGATTTGGGCCCGGCGCCGCTGCAGGCGATCCAACCGACGGTCGATCTCGGCGCGCTCCCCATCGCTTAGCGGCTGCTCGGCGGGGCCGGCCTCCTCGCCGAGGCGCTCGGCGATCGCCGCCAGTTCCCGCGCCGCTTCGGCGCGGCGGTCCCCCAGGTGGGCGGCCTCGACCTCGGCCCGGGTCAGCTCATCGGCCGCCTCCTTCATCTCCGCCTGCAGCTCGAACTCACTCTGCGAGCAGGCCCGCATCTGCGCCGCGATCTCATCGCCCTCACCCTCCTCGCCGAGCACCGTGGCCTCGGTTCCCTCGACCCGAGCGCGGATCGCCTCACCGACAGCCCCAGCAGCCGCCGCGGCGGCCCGCAGGTCCGCCAGCAGTCCCTCAAGCGCCGCCAGCCTGCTGCGCATCGCCTCGCGGTGGCGCTCGCCGAGCAGCCCCTCGGCCCGACGAGCGTGGCGCAGGGCGCGCTCGGCGCCGCCGCGGACCGCGCCCAGTGCAGCCTCGCGGCCTGACTCAGTGGCTGCGGATGAGCGCGCGCGGGCGAGACCGTCGGCGGCGCTCGCCAGCCCAGAGTCGATCTCAGCCAGCTCCTCCTCGAGCTTGCGCGCACGCTCGACCCCCGTACCAGCGGCGGAGCCGACGTCGAGCGTCAGCGGGCCGAGCTCAGCTCGCAGCGCCTCCAGGGCGCCGGCCAGCTCGCCCTCCCGTCCGCCAAGGCTCGCGGCACAAACCCCAACCCGCTCCTGCTCGGCGCGCAGTTTGGTCAGCAGGCCCCAGGCCTGGGTGCGCTCGCGGTCGCGGGCGGCGAAGCGCTCCTCTGCGGCACGGCGGCGCTCACTCACCTCCCCCAGGCGCTCCTCGATCCCGGCCCGCCTCGCCCGCGCCCCCTCCGCCGCCTCCTGGGCGGCTGCCGCGCGGTCGGCACCGAAGCGCAGCTCCTCGGAGACCAGGCGTCCGCGCAGGCCCAACTCCTCGCGCTCAATTCGCGCCCCCAGCTCCGCCGCCTGTGCCTGGCGCTTCAGCGGCCGCAGCCGAGCGCGGGCCTCGCGCTCGAGGTCAAGCGCCCGGTCAAGGTTCTCGCCGGCGGCGCGGAGCTTCAGCTCGGCCCGCCGGCGGCGCTTGCGGTGCTTTCCCAGGCCCGCCGCCTCCTCGACCAGCAGGCGCCGCTCGCGGGGCTTGGAATGGACGATCGACTCGACCCTGCCCTGGCTGATCACCGAGTGCATCTCACGGCCGAGATTGGCGTCAGAGAGGACCTCAACCACGTCGACCAGACGACAGCGGGCGCCGTTGAGGCGGTAGGCGCCCTCGCCGCTGCGATCGAGACTGCGCTGCACGGCGATCTCGGAGAACTCGGCCGCGGCGGAGCTATCGGAGTTGTCGATCACCACCTCGACCTCGGCCGAGCGGCGCTGAGCAACCCCCTTTCCCCCCGCCGAAATCACGTCCTGCATCGAGCCGCCGCGGACCGCTCCGGGGCTCTGCTCGCCGAGCGCCCACAGCACCGCGTCGGTGATGTTCGACTTGCCGGAGCCGTTGGGGCCGACGATCACGCTGACGCCGGGCGAGAACTCCAACTTCGCCCGTTCGGGGAATGACTTGAACCCCTTCATCGTGATCGATCTCAGATGCATCTCGTTCCTCGCCCTCGGTACTGGAACGCTAAGGCTCGCGGTTGAGTCGGACGCAATGCAAGCCGCCCGTCAACCGCCAAGCAACTTCAATGCCTGCTCGGCGGCGGCCTGCTCGGCCGCCTTCTTGCTCCGGCCCACCCCCTCCCCGACCCGTTCAGAGTCGACGGTCGCCGCCACCTCAAAGGTGCGCCGATGCGGTGGGCCGGTGGCGGCGATCACCTCATAGCTTACGCGCGACCCGCGCCGGGCGAGCAGCTCCTGGAGGGCTGACTTGAAATCGATTCGGGTCTCGGCCGCGTGCTCGATCCGCGGCTCAAAGGCCGCCGCCACCGCCGCAGCCGTGCGCTCAAAGCCGAAGGCAAAAAAGCACGCTCCGATCAGCGCCTCGGTGGCCTCCGGCAGCGGACGCTCGCCGCCGAGCAGGACCTCGGCGGGAATCGCCGCCTGGCCGTCTGCGGGTTCGGCCTCGCGCAGCATCTGCGCTACGCCGAGCAGGCGACCGACTTCGGCGCATGAAACCCCGCTGACCGCCTGGTTATGGACCTTGGTCAGGCCGCCGGCGTCGAGCTCGGGGAAGCGGTCAAGCAGACGCGAGGCGACCGAGAGCCCAAGCACGCTGTCGCCGACAAAGGCGAGTCGCTCAAAGGAGTCGACCCGGTCCTCGGTCCAGGAGGAGTGGGTCAGCGCTTGCCGGCGCAGCTCCTCGGGGAGCGCTTCGATCAATGCGCTGAGCGCGGTGCCCGCCGACTCGGCGTCGACGAGCACCGGTTCAGGCCGAGGCGTGTTCAAGGACGAACGCGACCGCATCGCCAACCGTCATTATCTTCGACGCCTGCTCCTCGGAGACCGAGATCCCGTAGCGGTCCTCCAGCTCCATCACCAGCTCATAGAGGTCCAAGGAGTCGGCATCGAGGTCCTCCTTAAAGCGGGTCGATTCGGAGATCCTCTCCGGCTCGACCTCAAGCTCCTCGGCAAGGTGTGAGCGGATCAGCTCCAGGACTTCCTCGTGGCTCATCCCCGCCTTTCCTATCACGCGCCAGCGGCGAGCGAGCCCCGCGTCGCCTTCCCCTCCCCCAGCAGCGCCGCTGTGCGGCCGACCGCATCGACCTCGGCGCAGCGCGCCGCCAGGCGCACCGCATTGGCGATTCCCTCAGCCCCGGAGCTGCCGTGCCCGACCACGGCGACCCCGCGCAAGCCGAGCAGGATCGCGCCGCCGGTCGCGTCGGGGTCCAACTCGCCGCGCAGGCCGGCGAGGGCAGGGCGCAGCAGCAACCCTCCCGCCGCGGCGAGCGGGCTCGAGCGCGCCGCGTCGCGGATCGCGGCGGTCACTGTGCGCACCGTCCCCTCCATCAGCTTCAGCGCCACGTTGCCGGTGAAGCCGTCGGTCACGACGACGTCCACGGCGGCGGCCGGCAGATCGCGACCCTCGAGATTGCCGGCGAAATCGATCCCCGCAGTGCTGGCGAGCGCCGCGTGCGCTGCGACCACCTCCGGGCGCCCCTTGCCCGGCTCCTCGCCAACCGACAGCAGCCCGACCTGCGGCCGCTTGACCCCCAGCACAGCGGCGCTGAACGCCGCCCCGAGGAAGGCAAACTGAATCAAGTGCTGGGCGCGGGCCTCCAGGTTGGCGCCCACGTCGAGGAAGAGAACGGGCTTGCCGGGAACCGGCAGCCGCACGGCGAGCGCCGGGCGTTGAACCCCCTGCAGGCGCCGCAGCCCGAAGGTCGCCGCCGCCATCGTCGCTCCGGTCGAGCCAGCACTGGCCATCGCCGCCGAGCGCCCTTCGGCAACGTCGCGAGCAGCGCGCACCACGGAGGCCTCGGGCGCGCGCGGACGGCCGTAACCGGATCTTCCCCGATCGAGATCGATTCCAAAGTCGGGACCAACTCAATCCCCGCGACCCCATCGAGGTCCAACTCAGCCGGCGGACCGAATACCCGCAGCTCGATCCCGCTGGCGGCGGCAAGCCTCGCTCCCTCTGCCAGCGCGCCGAATCCTGCCTCCGCCCCGAACCCGTCGAGGGCGACGGTCACGCCGCGCCCGGCGGGCATCACTCCTGGGCGTTGGAGGGCGCCGCGGGGGCCTCGGCGGCCCGGTGAGAGATCACCTCGCGCCCGGCGTAGGTCCCGCAGGTGGGGCAGACGCGGTGGGGCAGACGCGGACTGTGACAGCGCGGGCATTGGTTAAGCGCCGGCTTGGCCGCACGGTGCGTGGCCCGCCGCTTGTCGCGTCGGGCGCTGGAGGTCCTCTTCTTCGGAACGGCCATCTTCGCGCAATGGTAGCCCGTCGGGCCCCGAGCCGGCGGGGAGCCGGGCTCAGTAGACGGCGCGCACGACGGCCAGGTCTTCGCCCCGCCAGACGACCTCCCCGCCACACCACTCGAGCACCCGGTCCAGGCGCTGGGGTTCGAAGACGTCGCCGATCACCAGCGAGCGAGACTGCTCCCTGACCCGGCGAAAGAGCGTCCGCTGCTGCTCGTCGTTGAGCCGGTTGACCGAGAGAACCGAGATGACTAGGTCCCAGGGACCATCGGGAAGCGGGTCCTCCATGCGCGCCAGCTGCACGTCGTCGTAGGTCTTGCGGGCACGGAAGACCATGTCGGGACTTGAGTCAAGGCCGATGACCCAGGCGGCTGGGTATGCCTCGATCAGGCGGCGGGTGGTCTCGCCCGTCCCCATCCCCAGCTCGAGCACCCGATCGGGGGCGAAGGGGATCGCCGCCACAGCCTGTTCCTGCAGCTCGTCATAGCGGGGCAGCTCGGCGCGGATCCGCTCCAGGTAGACCTCTGGTGTCCAGTCGAATTGACCCATTGCGTAATCTCGTCAGAGGGGATCCATCGTAAGTCTCGGCCCAGCGGAGGAGTGCCGATGCGGCAAACGCCCACCACCATCGTCGACCTCTCTCGCCTCTCGCTGTCCCACGGCGAGGGTAGGCGCCTAGAGGTCCCAGTCAGGCTCGAGCCGATCGAGCTGGGCGGACAGACCTACCGCGCCTGCGAGGCGGAGGTCCTCGTCCGCCTCGACATCTCGCGCCCCAGCGGCGGTTTTGCCTTCCGCCTCCGCTTTCCCCTCCGCATCGAGGGTCCCTGCATGAGATGCCTGGCCAGGGCGATCGTGGAGGCCGAGGTCGACGCTCGCGAGGCGCAGCAGGCCGACACCGATGACGAGGAGCTGCGCAGCCCCTACGTCGAGCAGAACGAGCTCGACATCGGTCGCTGGGCGCGTGATGCGGCGGTGCTCGCGCTTCCAAGCCGCGTCCTTTGCCGCGCGGAGTGTGCGGGCCTTTGCCCGATCTGCGGCGAGTCGCTGAACGACGCCGAGCCCCGCGAGCATCACCACGAAGCAGGAATCGACCCCCGCTGGGCCAAGCTCAACGAGCTTCGCTGATTACTGCTCGACCTCGGCGGCGGGTTCCTCATCGCGACCGGCCAGCCGCTCGCGGCCGCGGCGCACGGCCGCGAGGAACTTGTCGAGGTTCACCTCGAGCTGTTGAGCACCTCGTCGGCGTAGTCCTCGGCGCCGAGGCGGATCTCGCGCTCGCGCTCGCGGGCGTCGTCGACGATCTCGTGCGCCTGGCGCTCGGCCAGCTGATGACCTCCTCGTCGGCGATCAGCCTGGCCTGCTGCTCGCGCGCCTCGCGCGACGATGCGCTCGGCCTCCTGCTTGGCCTCGGCGAGCATCTCCTGGCGCTCCTTGACGATCCAGCGCGCCTGCTTGATCTCCTCGGGGATCGTCGAGCGCATCTGGTCGAGGAGGTCGTAGATCTCCTCGCGGTCGATCATCACCTGTCGGTGAGCGGGACGGACGGGCGTTGTGGACGAGGTCGTCCAGCTTGTCGATGAGGACCAGCACGTCCATCGGCGGTTCGTAAGCCTACGTGTCGGCGGCATCTTTGGTGAAGAAGCCGTTATTTCATCGGCTTTTTGCAAACTCTCGCCCACGACCCCCTCCGGAACGTAAGCCTACCTTCGCCCAGGCGCTCGCCGGGCGACGGCGACCGGGGCCGGACCAGGTCGGACACGTCCCGCCGAACGTCGCGATCTCCTTCACCCCGCTCGAGGAGAGGAAGCTGTAGCTGCGGGCGAAGCCATCACGTAGACGGTCTCGATCTCGGGCGCGAGCTTCCGGTTGAGCTGCGCCATCTCGAACTCGTACTCGAAGTCGGAGATCGCCCGCAGCCCCTTGACGATGGCGTTGGCGTCGTCCGCGGGCGAACTCGACGAGCAGGTTGGAGAAGATCTTCACCTCGACGTTGGCGAGGTCCGCGAGCGCCTCGCGCAGGAACGCCGCGCGCTCCGCCGAGCTGAAACAGCGTCGTCTCCTTGCGCGGGGGGTAGTCGACGACCCCGACGACGACCCGCTCGAAGATCTGCGCGGCGCGGGTGATGATGTCGACGTGACCGTTTGTGACCGGGTCGTAGGTGCCCGGGCAGACGGCGGTGGCCTCGGCCGCCCTCATCGCCGCGCCGCCTTGCCGTAGAAGGAGACATCGACGCTCCCGTAGCGGCGCTGGCGCAAGCGCTCCAGCGAGTCAAGCCGCAGCGGTCTGCCGGCGCCGCTCTCGACGACACCCGCCCACCCGCGGCGAGCAGGCGCGGCAGATAGTTGTCAAGGTCCCGTCCCACGCGGTCGGCGAGTCTATACGGGGGATCGACGAAGACGAGGTCGAAGACCGGCGGAGTGGCTGCGGCGGCGGCGGCAACCAGCCAGCGCTCGGCGTCGCCACGGAACAGCTCGATGCGATCGCCGAGGCCGAGTCGCTCGACGTTGCCAAGCGCCGGTCTGGTGTCGCGGTCGACGAGCAGGGCGTTGCCAGCGCCGCGCGAAAGCGCCTCGATCGCCAGCGCGCCGGTGCCGCAGTAGAGGTCGAGGACGCGGGCGCCCGCGGCGATCTCACCGAGCGCAGCGAAGATCGCCTCGCGGACGCGATCGGCGGTCGGCCGAAGCCGTCGCCCGCGCGGGGCGACCAGGGTCCGGCCCTTCAGCTCCCCCGCGATTACCCGCATCGCTGCCCGCGGGCCAACCGCTGCGCCGGGAGGCCGCTGCGATCGGCGGCGCGACCGGGAAGTTGGACGGCTACCTCACTCACAGCGCGATCAGCTCGGTTGCGGCGGTCCCGAAGCGGTGCTGGGCGGCCTCGAGCAAGGGGCCCAGGGCCGGGGCGTCGAGGGAGCCGTGGCGGCTAAGCAAAGCGAGGATCTCCTCGCGGGCGCTGAGCAGCATCGGCGTGTCCTCGGGAAGGGTCGCGACGGCAAAGCGCGGCAGGCCGTGCTGGCGGGTGCCGAGGATCTCCCCCTCCCCGCGCAGGCCGAGGTCTATCTCGGCGAGCTTGAAGCCGTCGCTCTCGCGCGCGAGAGCCTGCAGGCGGCGCCGCGCTAGGCCCCCGGCCTGCTCGGCAAAGAGCAGGCACTCGGAGGCGTGCTCTCCCCTCCCCACCCGACCCCGCAGCTGATGCAGCTGGGAGACCCCGTAGCGCTCGGCCCCCTCAATCACCATCACCGCCGCGTTGGGGACGTCGATCCCGACCTCGATCACAGTGGTCGAAACCAGTACGTCGGTTGTACCGGCGGCGAAAGCCTTCATCGCCGCCGCCTTGCGGGCCGCGGCCATCTGGCCGTGGATGACGCCGACCGCAAAGCCGCGAAGCTCCGCCCTGGCCAGGCGCTGCGCCTCCGCCTCAGCGGCCCTTCCCCCCAGCTTCTCGGACTCCTCGACCAAGGGGCAGACGACGTAGGCCTGGCGCCCCTGGCGCAGCCGTTCGCGGAGGAGCCGATAGGCCCCCGCACGTTCGCCCTCCGCGACCACCCGGGTGACTACCGGCCGCCGTCCCGCGGGCAGCTCGTGCAGCGCGGTCGTGTCGAGCTCACCGTAGGTAGTCAGCGAGAGCGTCCTCGGGATCGGCGTCGCAGACATGTGCAGCAGGTGGGGAGCCATCCCCTCGATTCCCTTGGCCTCGAGCGCCCGGCGTTGGCGCACCCCGAAACGGTGCTGCTCGTCAACCACGCAGAGAGCGAGCCGCGCGAAGCGAACCTTGGGCTCGATCAGGGCATGGGTGCCGACGATCAGTCCCAGCTCGCCGCTGGCGAGGCGCTCCAGTGCCTCCCGGCGCCGCCGCGCGGGAGTGGCTCCCGTCAACAACGCAAAGGGGGTCGCCTCGCTGCCCAGCAGCTTGCCCAAAGTCTCCGCATGCTGTTCTGCGAGGGTCTCGGTAGGCGCCATCAGCACTGCCTGGAACCGAGCTTCGAGCGCCCGCAGCATCGCGTACAGCGCCACCACGGTCTTTCCCGAGCCCACCTCCCCCATCAGCAGGCGCTGCATCGGCTGCCCAGAGTCCAGGTCTGAGTCGATCACCTCAAATGCTTTGAGCTGATCCCCGGTCAGCTCAAAGGGCAACGATTCGATCCATCGCCTGACCAACGCTCCCGGAGCTCCCAAGCGGGGGGCCGGCCGAGCCACCCGATGCGCCCTCTTGCGAGTCGCGAGCAGCGCCTGGTGCAGGAAGAGCTCTTCGAATGCGAGGCGTCCGCGGGCCTGCGCGACGTCTGCCTCGCACTCGGGAAAGTGGACGGCCCGAATCGCATCGCCCACCCCGGCCAGCCCGCGCCGAGCGCGCAACTCCGCCGGCAGCCCCTCAATCGCGTCTGGGGCCCAACGGCATGCCTGCTCAGCCCACTCCCGGATCCGCTGCGCCTTCAACCGTTCGGTCGCCGGGTGCACGGGAACCACCTCCGCGGTGAGGCCGCCGCTTGCCGTGAACTCGTATTCGGCCACGCGGAATCCGCGCCCGTCTCGGGAGCCGGTCAACAAAAGCTCCGTTCCCGGCGCTAGCTTCCCCGCCAGCCAAGGCTGGTTGAACCAGGTGGCCCTGACCGAGCCCGAGCGGTCGCCGACTTTGACCGAGAGGATCGAGAGCCCGCGCCGGCGGAACCGGCTCGGCTTGGCGCTGAGCACCTGCACCGCGACGGTGCCCCGCCGCCCTGGCTCAAGTTCTGCCAACGGCTCGATCCGCCGCTCGCGGTGGCGCTGGGGAAAGCGCATCAAAAGGTCCTCAACCGTGGCGATTCCGGCCTCGGCGGCTGCCGCGGCGAGCCTCGGCCCGACGCCATCGAGAGCCGTCAACGCCGCCTCGAGCAGGCTCGGACGCGGCCAGCGGAGCGGCGCCTCTCGCAGCCGCGCGGCGTCTAGCTCCAGGGCGCCGGCAAAAGAGCGCACTACTGGGCGGCGAGCAACCACCACCAACTCGGCTGGCCACCCTCGTGGGCCTCGACCTCGACCCCATCGGGGGCGTGGGAGTCGATCTCAGCCAGCGGGATTGGGGCGCCCTCGCCGGCGATCACGGTGACGATTTCTGCGCCCGCGGCGAGGTGCTCGATCGTCCGCGCCAGGGTCGAGCCGGCGCCACCCCAGGCGACGATCTCCCCGGCGGCGAAGCCGACGGCGTCTCCCTGGCGGAAGCGACCCCTGGCGTCGTCGCGGGCGGCCGGGGCCACGCCGCCGGTGATGATCCCCGCAAGCGCCCCGGCGAGGCGCTCGGCGTTGCGCTCGGCCGACTGCGCCGGATCGAGCTCGACCAGGGCCAAGAGGCCCGCCTGCTGGGAGTGGGCCGGGAGCACTCGGGCCGGCTTCTCTGACAGCTCGCAGGCGCGCTCGGCGGCCATCATCGCGTTCGCGGAGCTCGGCAACACCAGTACCTCATCGGCGGAGACCTCGTGGATCCCCGCCAGCAGCTCGTAGGTGGAGGGGTTGAGGGTCTCCCCGCAGGGGACTACGTGCGCGCCGAGCTCGGTAAAGAGCCGCTCGATCCCGGCACCCGCGGCGACAGCGAGGACCCCGGTTCGCCCGGCGGCGAGCCGCGCTTCGCGCTCTGCCACCTGCTCGCGCATGTCGGCGACGTCGAGGTTGGTCACCTCGCCGACATCCTCAAAGATGGCGACCGCAGCCTCGGGCTCGTCGGTGTGGACGTGGACCTTGAGCGTCACCTCGTCGCCGACGACGAGGACTGAGTCGCCCAACCCCTCCAGCCGCGGCACGAACTCCCGCCCAGCCAGGCCCCGACCGGAGACGATGAAGTTGGTGCAGTAGCGGTAGCGACTGTCCTCATGGTGGGGGCGGCTGAGGCGGGGAACCTCGTGACGGGGAACCTCGGGTAGCTCGGCGCCCTCGCCGCGCAGCCCGGCGACAACCCCGGCGAGGATCAGCACCAAGCCGTAACCGCCGGCGTCGACGACGCCCGCCTCCCGCAGGACCTCGAGCTGCTCTGGCGTTCGCTCCACCGCCTGCTCGCCGTCGGCGATCGCCCGCTCGAGCACCTCGGCGAGGATCGCGTCCTGCTGCTCCTCGCTGACGTCGCGGTCAAGCCGCTGACGGCCAGCTTCCAGGTGGGCGAGCTGGCGGGCGATCGAGTGCGCCATCTCACGGAAGACGGTGAGCATCGTCCCCTCGGCCGGCTCGCGAACCGAATCGTAGGCGGCATCGGCCGCGCTGGCGAAGGCGGAGGCCACCAATACCGGGTCGACCAGCTCGCCCGGCCGGCTCGCCAGCTCCTCGGCCGCCCCGCGGACGATCTGGCTGAGAATCACCCCGGAGTTGCCCCGCGCCCCCAGCAGCGCCGCACGGGCAAGCGCCTGGACCAGCCGGGTGCGCCCGACCTCGTCGATCTCCAGACCGTCGAGCCGATCGAGCTCCTCCATCACCGCGCGCATCGTCATCGCCATGTTGTCGCCGGTATCGCCGTCGGCGACCGGGAAGACATTGAGGTCGTTGACCTCCTGGCGGCGGGCCTCCAGGGAGGCGTAGGCGGAGCCGACGACCCGCCGGAAGCGCTCTATCGAGGGATCGACCATCAGAACGGAATTTAGCCGCAGCACCCGGACGGCCGCTGACGAGGGAACCACGTTGCTAGCGTCCGGACCCGATGCGCGGCCTCGGCGAGTGGTGCACAACCCATCGAAAGACGGTGATCGGCTCCTGGATCGCGGTTCTGATCGCCGTCGGTTTTGCCGCCGGCTCGGCGGGGTCCTCGTTCTCCCAGAACTTCCAGCTGCCCTCGACTGGCTCCCAGCGGGCAGCTGACCTGCTCAAGGAACGCTTCCCGGCCCGCTCGGGCGAAACCGCTCAGATCGTCTTCCGGGCACCGGGCGGCGTTGGCGCAGCGCCGATCAAGCGGCAGATGCAGGCCGTCTTCGCCAGGGTCAAACGGGTGCCCCACGTAAGCGGGGTCTTGAGTCCCTACTCGAGCAGCGCGGGTGCGGCGATCAGCAAAGACGGCGAGATCGCCTACGCCACTGTCCAGTTCGACCTGCCCACCAGCAAGCTCCCCAAGGAAGACGTACGGCAGGTGATGGGAATCGGCGAAGCCGCCGCGGGCCCCAAGCTGCAGGTCGAGTTCGGCGGCCAGCCGATCGAGCAGGCTCGCCAGGAAAAGGGCGACACCTCGTTTGCGATCGGGTTGGGGGCCGCGATCGTGATCTTGCTACTGACATTCGGCTCGCTGGTGGCGATGGGCCTGCCGCTGATCACAGCCCTGTTTGCGCTCGGGGTCGGCCTCAGCCTGGTGACGCTCGCCACCCACATCCTCAGCACGCCCCAGTTCGCGCCACAGCTGGCGGCGATGATCGGGCTCGGCGTCGGGATCGACTACGCGCTGTTCATCGTCACCCGCTTTCGCAACGGACTCGCAGAGGGTCTTGAGCCCCGCCAGGCGGCCGTACGCTCGATCGACACCGCCGGGCGCGCCGTCCTCTTCGCCGGCACCACGGTGATCATCGCCCTGATGGGGATGCTGCTGCTCGGCGTCACCTTCCTCTATGGGGTCGCGCTCGCCGCCGCGGTGGCGGTGCTGATGACGATGGTCGCAGCGCTCACCGTGCTGCCGGCGCTGCTGACGATCGCCGGGCGCCGGGTCGACCGCCTCCGGGTGCCGGGTCTGGGCAAGGGCAAGGCCGAGGCGGGCGCCGGGAGCCGCTGGTATCGCTGGAGCCGCCTGATCCAACACCACCCGCTAACGGCGATGGCGCTCTCCGGCGGGCTCCTGCTCGCCCTCTGCATCCCGGCGCTCTCGCTGCGGTTGGGGTCAAGCGACGCCGGCTCTGATCCAGCGGGCAGCACGACGCGCCAGGCCTATGACCTGCTGGCCGAGGGCTTTGGGCCCGGCTTCAACGGACCGCTGCAGGTCGTCGTCGCCCTACCTCCCGGCGGCGGAGGGAGCTCGCTCGCCCAGCTCAGCGCCGCCTTCAAGGGGCAGCCGGGCGTCGCCAGGGTCGCCCCCGTGACGCTCAACCCCGCCAAGGACACCGGCGTGATCTTGGTCTACCCGACCACCTCGCCGCAGAGCGAAGCAACGACGCAGCTCTTGCGCCGTCTGCGCTCCGACGTCATCCCGCCGATCGAGCAGCGCACCGGGGCCGCCGTCTACATCGGCGGCGCGACGGCGATCTTCGAGGACTTCGGCAACGTCCTCGCCGAAAAGCTGCCGCTCTTCATCGGGGTTGTCGTGCTGCTCTCGGCACTACTGCTGATGGCGGTCTTCCGCTCGGTGTTGGTGCCGCTGAAGGCGATGGTGATGAACCTGCTCAGCATCGGCGCCGCTTTCGGGGTGGTGGTTGCGGTCTTCCAGTGGGGGTGGCTAGATAGCCTGATCGGAGTCGACAGCACCGGGCCGATCGAGTCCTTCCTGCCCGTCTTTCTCTTTGCGATCGTCTTCGGTCTCTCGATGGACTACGAGGTCTTCCTGATGTCGAGGATCCACGAACAGTGGGAGAACACACACGACGCGACGCGGGCAGTGACCCAGGGCCTGGCGTTGACCGGGCGGGTGATAACCGCGGCGGCGGCGATCATGGTCACGGTCTTTGCCTCCTTCATGCTCGGCGAAAACCGGGTCATCAAACTCTTCGGCCTCGGTCTCTCCGCTGCCGTGCTGATCGACGCGCTGGTGATCCGTTCGGTCCTGGTCCCGGCGATCATGCAGCTCTTCGGCGGCCGCGCCTGGTGGATCCCGGCCTGGCTTGGGCGGATCCTCCCCCGCCTCTCGGTCGAGCCGGTCGAGGAGGCCCCGGCGGGAGGGACCTCGAGCCTGCGTCCGAGCGGGAAGCCAGCGCTGGGCGACTCGGAGCCTTGACCGCTAGGCGGCCTTGACGATCTTGTTCGACTTCAGGCAGCGGGTGCAGACGTAGGCTCGCAGCGTGCGGCCGCCCTCCTTGATCCGCACCTTCTGGAGGTTCGGGTCAAAGCGTCGCTTGGTGGCGACCATCGAGTGGCTGCGGGACTGGCCGAATCCCGGTCCCTTGCCGCAGCTGTGGCATACCTTGGCCATCGGGACGCAGGATGGTAGCCCCTCAAGCTGCCCGGCGTTTGAGCAGCGCCATGCGGGCGACGGTGAGGGCCGCGTTGCGGCCCTGGTCGCGCTTGCCACCGCCGGCGCGGGCGAGCGCCTGCTCCATCGTGTCGCAGGTGATCACCCCGAAGGCGCAGGGCACCCCGGTCTGCAGCTGCACCTCCTGGATGCCGCGCGCCGCCTCAGCACAGACAAACTCATAGTGGTCGGTCTCGCCGCGGATGACGACGCCGAGGCAGGCGACCCCCGCAAAGCGGCCGCTGGCGGCGTGGAGCTTGGCGGCGAAGGGCAGCTCGTAGGCGCCGGGCACCGAAACCTGGCTGACCGAGGAGGCGGGCACGCCGGCGAGCTCAAACCCCTCGTTGGCGCCCCGCAGCAGCCGCTCGGCGAGATCCTCATAGAAGCGGCCGACGCAGACCGCGAAGCGCAGCGGGGCGAGGACCGCGCGCTCATCCTCTCCGAACTCCTCAAGGAAGGCGGTGGACTCAGCCATCACAGAGGTCCGCTCGGCGGCTCGGCGCTCGGCTCCCTAACCCTCAAGCCCACGGTCACCCCCCTGCGCCTGATCCGCGGCTGGATTTCGGGGGCTGCGCTGCTCCTCGTTGTGGATCATCTCCTCGTCGAGGGCGAGGCCCTGGTGGTGCAGCGTGTGGCCGAGCTTGTCGCGCTTGGCGCGCAGGTAAGCCTCGTTGTGGGCGTTGGGAACGCGCCTCGATCGGCACCTGCTCGGTGACCGAGAGGCCGTAACCCTCGAGACCGACGATCTTCTTCGGGTTGTTGGTGAGGATCCGGATGCTGGTCAGGCCGAGGTCGGCGAGGATCTGGGCGCCGATCCCGTAGTCGCGCAGGTCGGCGGGGAAGCCGAGCCGGAGGTTGGCCTCGACCGTGTCGAGCGCCCTCCTCCTGGAGCTCGTAGGCGCGCAGCTTGTTGAGCAGGCCGATCCCGCGGCCCTCCTGGGCGAGGTAGAGCAGGACGCCGCGGCCCTCGCGCTCGATCATCGCTCAGCGCCGCCTCGAGCTGCTCGCCGCAGTCGCAGCGCAGCGAGTGGAAGACGTCGCCGGTGAGGCACTCGGAGTGGACGCGGACGAGCACGTCCTCGGCGCCGTCGACCTCGCCCTTGACGAGCGCGACGTGGTGCTTGCCGTCGACAAGGGAGCGGTAGCCGACCGCGGTGAAGTCGCCGAACTCGGTCGGCAGGGCGGTCGCGACGACCCGTTCGACGAGCTTCTCGGTGCGGCGGCGGTAGTCGATCAGCTCGGCGACCGTGATCATCTTCAGGCCGTGGCGCTCGCAGTAGGGGACGAGGTCCGGGCACCCGGGCCATCGTCCCGTCGTCATTCATGATCTCGCAGATGACGCCGGCTGGGGTGAGGCCGGCGAGGCGGGCGAGGTCGACCGCGGCCTCGGTCTGGCCGGCGCGCTCCAGCACGCCGCCGTCTTTTGCCTTGAGCGGGAAGACGTGCCCGGGCTGGACGAGGTCGCGCGGGGCCGAGCGGGGGTCGATCGCGACCTGGATCGTGTGGGCGCGGTCGTGGGCGGAGATGCCCGTCGTGACGCCCTGCCGAGCCTCGACGGAGACCGTGAAGGCGGTCTGAAGCGGCGCCTCGTTCTTAGCCGCCATCAGGTTGAGGCCGAGCGCCTCGCAGCGCTCTGAGCGTGAGCGAGAGGCAGATCAGGCCGCGCCCCTCCTTGGCCATGAAGTTGATCGCCTCGGGCGTGGCGAACTGCGCCGCCATCGTCAGGTCGCCCTCGTTCTCGCGGGTCTCGTCGTCGCAGACGACGACCATCCGCCCGCGGCGGATGTCCTCGATCGCCTCCTCGACGGTCGAGAAGTTGCTCTCGGCGGTCGCGCTCGGGGCTTCGTCTGTTCTGTGGCTCTCGGTCATACGGTTCAGGCTCGCTCCTCTTTGCCTTTGCCAAATGGTTGCATCAACCTCTCCACGTACTTGGCGATCACGTCGCACTCGAGGTTCAGCCGATCTCCCGGTTGGGCCTCGCCGAGGTTGGTCCGCTCGAGCGTCTCAGGGATGAGGAAAACATCGGCCCAGGAATCGCCCAAATCGGCGACCGTGAGGCTGACACCCTCCAGCGCGATCGAGCCCTTCGCGACGACGTAGCGCGCCAACTCCAAGCCCAAAGAGACGCGCAAGCGCCGCGCGAAACCATCCGCCTTGACCGAGAGGACCTGCGCGATCCCATCGACGTGCCCCTGCACGATGTGCCCGCCGAGGCGCTCGGAGGCCTTCATCGCCAGCTCGAGGTTGACCCGACTGCCGACCCCGAGCCCCCCCAGCGAGGTGAGCGAGAGGGTCTGGTTCATCGCCTCGGTCTCGATGCCGTCGCCCTCGGCGGCCGTCGCGCTCAGACAGACGCCGCTCACGGCAACCGAATCTCCCCGCGCAACCTCGGCGCCCAGAGGCGTCGCGATCCGCAAGCGCGCGCCCGCGGGGCCCGAAACGAGCGACTCGACGGTGCCGATGTCCTCGATCAGGCCCGTGAACACCTCAAAACTCCTTGAAGCGGGCTCTGATCAGGACGTCGGCGCCGATCCGCTCGACGCCAACGAAGAGGGGCGCCCGGCGCGCGGGTCCGGTCGGGGGTGATTGGGCGGCCCCGGCGGCGCTGGCCTTTGCCTCTTCCCGCTCACCCCCACCAGCGGCCTGATCCCGAGGGTCCGCCGCGCCGGGGAGCAGGACCGGGGCGAGGAAAGTCCGCGCTTCATCGATCTGATCGGCGGCGACGAAGGCCGCGGCCAGGGTTGGGCCGCCCTCGAGAAAGAGGCTGGTGATTTCGCGGCGGCCCAACTCCAACAGAGCGGAATCGATTCCGTCCAGCGCGATAACCTCTACGCCGGCGTCGCGAAGCGCTGCGCTGCGGGTCGCGCTCGCCTCGCGGGAGACGATGGCCAGCACCGGCCCGCGGTCGAGGGTCCCGAGCAGCTGGGAGTCAAGCGGCAGACGGGCGTGGCGGTCGAAGACGACGCGGAGCGGCTGGCGGGGGGATCCCTCGCTGCGGGCGCTGAGGAGCGGGTCATCAGCGAGGACGGTGCCGATGCCGACCGCGATCGCATCGGATTCGGCACGCCAGCGGTGGACCTGCGCACGGCTGGGCTCGCTCGAGATCCACGGTGATTCGCCGGGGGCCGTGGCGGTTTGGCCCTGAAGCGAGATCGCCAACTTCAAAATCACCAGCGGGCGCCCGGTGCGGGCGTGCTTTCGGAAGGGCTGGTTGAGCAGCCGCGCCGCCGCGGCCTCCTTCCCGGCGGCGAACTCGACCTCCACCCCAGCCTCGCGCAGGATCTCCGGTCCACACCCGGACGCCTTCTCGCTCGGGTCATCGGAGGCGATCACCACCCGCGCGATGCCGGCCTCGAGAATCCCCTCCACACACGGTGGCTGACGACCGTGATGGGCGCAGGGCTCAAGCGACACGTACATCGTCGCCCCCGTCGGATCCTCGCCGCGATCGCGACAATTCGCCAGTGCCGCCCGCTCCGCATGCACCGCACCCAATTCCGCATGCCAGCCTTCGCCAATCACCCCAGCCTCGCCGACCACCAGCGCTCCGACGAGCGGATTTGGACTGACCCTGCCCCGCCCGCGCTCGGCGAGCTCCAACGACCGCAACAGGTACTTTCCATCGGTCGTTGTGAGCTGGGAATTCATCACTGATTGACAAGTCAGTCAACAATCCTACCGCGCGGCTCGGGCCGCTCGGGGGACGCAGTTGGCGGGCCGTCGCGCCGGCCGGCCCGGTTTGCGGCAGGACCCGCGCGCCGACACCGCAGATACCCTGACCCGTCCGGTGAAGCTGATCATCCAGATCCCCTGCCTGAACGAGGAGACGACACTGCCGGCGACGATCGCCGACCTGCCGCGGCGGATCGAGGGCGTCGAGCAGATCGAGCTGCTGGTCGTCGATGACGGCTCGACCGACCGCACGATCGAGGTCGCCCGCGAGAGCGGCGTCGACCACATCATCAGGCTGACGAACCACAAGGGCCTCGCGGCCGGGTTTCAGGCCGGGCTCGACGCCTGCCTGAAGCTGGGCGCCGACATCATCGTCAACACCGACGCCGACAACCAGTACCGCGGCGCCGACATCCCGAAGCTCCTCGCGCCGATCCTCGCCGGTGAGGCCGACATGGTCGTCGGCGATCGACAGGTCTCACAGATCGAGCACTTCTCGGGCGCCAAGAAGGCGCTGCAGCAGCTCGGCAGCTGGGTCGTGCGGCGGCTCTCGGGGACCGAGATCGCCGATACCACCTCCGGCTTTCGCGCCTACAACCGGGAGGCCGCGCTGCAGCTCCTCGTCGTCGACGAATTCACCTACACGCTCGAGAGCCTGATTCAGGCCGGCAAGATGCTGGTCGCGGTCGACCAGGTGCAGATCGGCGTCAACGCGCAGACCCGCGAGTCGCGGCTGTTTGACTCGACCGGCTCCTACGTCGCGGCGCAACGCGCTGGCGATCCTGCGCATCTACGCCCGCTATGAGCCGCTGCGGGTGTTCGCCACCGCGAGTCTGGTCGTTTTCGTGCTGGCGATCGCCGCCTGGATGCCGTTCCTGCTCGACTGGATCATCAACGGCAACAGCAACGGGCACATCCAGTCGCTGATCCTCGGCGCCGTCCTCTTCATCGCCGCGGTCCAGCTCTTCGCGCTGGGGGTGATCGGCGATCTGCTCGCCGGGCAGCGGGTGATGACCCAGCGGGTCTTCGAGCGGATCCGGCGGGTGGAGCTGGCAGCTTGGCGTCGGGCCCTCCCACTACGAGCGCGGCGTGGGCGAGTAAATGAGTGGCGCAAGCAGTGAGATGACCCCGCGCGCAGGGGCCCAGAGCTCAGCTGACTACGGCAAGACCGCGAGCTTTCTCGCGGTTGGGGTTGGCCTCACCGGGGTCGTCACCTACGCCTATTTCCTGATCGCCTCCCACGTCCTCTCCAAGCCCGACTACGGGCAGATCACGGTTCTGTGGTCGGCGGTCTTCATCACGATCTCAACCCTCTATCGGCCGATCGAACAGCTTCTCTCGCGCCACATCTCCGAGCGCTTGGTCAAGGGACAGTCGGCCGGGCAGCCGATGCGCGTCGCCTCGACGATCCAGTTCGGCCTCTCGCTCTTCTTCGCCGTCACCGCCCTGGCCCTGCGCGGCCCGATCCAGAACGGCCTGCTGGAGGGAAACGAAGCGCTGTACTGGGTCTTCTTCTCCTCGGTCCTCTTCTACGCCGCCAGCTACTTCGCCCGTGGCTTCCTCGCCGGAAACCAGCGCTTCGGTCTGTTCGTGGCGCTGATCCTCTCCGAATCGTGCTTCCGCACGATTTTCGCGGTGATGGTCGCGATCGGCATCCTCACCGGCCAGTCCGCGGTCGCGATCGGGATCACCGCGGCGCCCGCTCTCAGCCTCCTGGTCGTGCCGTTCGCCTTCGCCCGTCGGGCGCAGAAAGAGCGCCGGGAGACGCCCGAGGTCCTCGGCGAGGATGCCTCCGAGGAGGCCTTCTCGCTCAAGGCCGGCGGTGGATTCGCCGCCGCGGTGCTTTTGATCATGTTCAGCGAACAGGCATTCCTCAACGCCGGGCCGCTGGTCGTCCGCGCGCTGCAGGGTGCCGCGGCGGCGGGCTTCATCTTCAACGTGCTGATGATCGCCCGCGCTCCCCTGCAGCTCTTTCAGGCGGTCTCCACCAGCATCCTCCCCCATCTGACCAAACTTCACACCAGCGGCAGCGAGGATGGCGAGCGCGAGTTCCACCACACGGTGCGGATGGTCCTGCTCGGCCTCGCGGCCTTCACCGCCCTGGCCCTCGCCTTCATGGCGCTCGCCGGCCCGAAAGCGATGCAGATCGCCTTCAGCAAGAAGTTCACCTATGACCGGGAGGGCCTTTTGTTGGTGACCCTCGGCATGGGGCTCTACCTCGCCTCGGTGACCGTCAACCAGGCCTGCGTCGCGCAGGGACAGGTTCGCCGCGCCGCCTTGCGCTGGATCGGCTGTGCGGCGCTCTTCATCGGCTGGAACTTCGTGCCGCTGATCGGCAATGAGTTCCGCCGCGTGGAGGTCGGCTTTTTGCTCGCCGCCGGCGTCCTCTTCTCGCTCCTTTACTACGTCTATCACCGCCCGCACGAGCGCGCCGAGGACGTCGTCGAACCCGGCTCACCGGAGGAGCTGGAGGCGCAGTTGGCGATGATCGACGAGAACGTCTGATCAGCCAATCAGCGCCGGTCGGCCAGATCGCCTCCCTCTCAACCAGGCGGAGGGCACCGCGCGCGCGGGGCTTTGCCGGCTCAGCTGATCGCGGTAGCGATTTCCCGGTAGGCGCCGGCGGGGTCGGCGCTGGCGAAGATCGCCGAGCCGGCCACAAACAGGGCGGCGCCAGCTGCCGCCATCGGGCCGGCGGTGGTGGCGTCGATGCCGCCGTCGACCTCGATCGGGGTCTCACCGGCCAGCGGGGAGAGGCGGGCGAGCTTGTCCGCGGAGGACTCGATGAATGCCTGGCCCCCCCAGCCGGGGTTGACGGTCATGCAGAGGATCAGGTCGGCGATAGCCGACCAGCTCGGCGAGGACCCCGACCGGCGTGCCGGGGTTGATCGCCACGCCAGCGAGGCAGCCAAGGGCGCGGATCGCGTTCAGGGTGCGGTTGGCGTGCGGCGTCGCCTCGGCGTGGAAGCTGATCGAGTCGGCGCCCGCGTCGGCGAAGGCCTCGATCTGGCGCTCGGGGCCTCGATCATCAGGTGGACGTCGATCACGCCGCCGGCGCCGTGAACCTGGTCGGCGATCGAGGCGGCGACCAGCGGCCCGATCGTGATCGGCGGCACGAAGTGCCCGTCCATCACATCGACGTGGATGACCCGCGCCCCCGCATCCATCACCTCGGCGACCTGGGACCCCAGCTGCGAGAAATCCGAGGAGAGAATCGAGGGAGCGACCCGCCGCTGGGCGAACAGCTCCTTCATCCGCTCGCTCATACGGGCCTTAGCATCGAGGCACCGCAGGTCTGGCACTGCATGTCCTCGGTGTGGCTCATCCTGGCAATCGTCTGGTGCTCGCCGCAGTTGGGGCACTGGGAGACCAACTCAAAGCGGCGCAGACAGTACACGCAGCGAAAGCGGCCGGGGAGCTGGGTCGGGCGCAGCCACGGCTCCCCGCAGCCCGGGCACGGCGCCCGCCGCAGCGGGCTATCCCCCTCGCCGAGCTCACTCATACCCCCCATCATGCCGCCTCAGCCGGCAGATGAAAAACCCCGTCGTGCGGTCGCGGTCTGGGCGCAGCTGCAGGCAGCGCCGATCGTGGCGGGAGGCAAGGCCCGGGGCCAGGGCGCCGAGGTCCTCGACCTACAAGCGCGGCGCCGCCCCGACTCGGGAGGCTCAAGCAGCGCGGCCAGCTGATCCTCGTTCTCGCGGCGGGAGATCGTGCAGGTCGCGTAGACGAGAACGTCCGCCCGGACTCAGCAGCCGCAGCGGCAGCCAACAGCGCCCGCCGCTGCACCTCAACCAGCCGCTCGATCGTCCGCGGTGACTTGCGCCAGCGGGCGTCGGGCCGGGAGGCGAGCGCACCGAGGTCCGAGCAGGGGGGGTCGAGCAGGATGCGGTCAAACCCCGCCGCGTCTTGCAGCTCGGCGGCGTCGGTCTCGATCACGGTGACGCTGCGCAGCCCCAGCCGCCGTGCCTGTGCGGCGACCTCCGCCGCCCGCGGCGGATCGGAGCTCGACCGAGATCACCTCGCCGCGATCGCCCATCCGGGCGGCGATCTGGCCGGTCTTGATCCCCGGGCCAGCGCAGAGGTCAAGGACGTGCTCGCCCGGGCGCGGGTCGAGCACCTCGACCACGGCAGCCGAACCGCGGCTCTGCGGCGTCAGCTCGCCCGCCGCCGATCAGCGCCGAGACGCGACTCGCCGGTCCTGCCCTCGACGACCGCCTCGGCCGCGGCGAGCGGCCAGGCAGCCCGCGCGGCCCGCGCCTCGAGCCCGGCCTCGCGCAGCTCGCGAGCTGCATCGGTGCGCGTGCACGCAAGAGTTTACGCCGCATCGCGCACCTCGGCCGGCTCGTTGCAGGCGCGCGAGCAGCGAACGCGCGCCGCTCCGGCCCCAGCTCGCGCCACCACATCTCGGCCAGCCAGAGCGGCGCCGAGTGGGCGACCGCCGCCGCCTCGGGGGTCGAGTCGTCGCCCAGCAGCGCGAGCCAGCTCCTCCCGCTCGCGCGCGGCCCGCCGCAGCACCGCGTTGACGAGGCCGCCGCGTGGGCGGCGCCGGCCGGCTTGACCAGCTCGACCGCCTGGTCGACCGCGGCATGGTCGGGGCGCCGTCGGCGAACAGCAGCTCGTAGAGGCCGAGCCGCAGGCCGGCGAGCACCGGCGGGTCGAGCGCCGCGCGGCGCGCCCGGCGAGCCGCTCGATCGCCGCGTCGAGCGTCCCGCGGCGCTGCACGGCGCCGTAGGCGAGGCGCTGCGCCTGCGCGCGCTCGCGGCGGCCGAGCCCGGCGCTGCGGCCGCCTCGCGGAAGGCGAGCTCGGTGTAGGCGCCGTCCTCGAAGGTCGCGCCGGATCACCTCGAAGGCGAGCGCCCTGGCGCGCGGACGGCCGCGCTCACAGCCTCGGCAGCGGTGTCCGCGCAGGTAGGCGTCGGCGCCCATCGGCTTGCCTCCCGGCGGCTGGACGACTTCCAGCCGCAGCGCGCCCGCGCCGCAGCCGAGCAGAAGGCGCCCCACTCGGCGCGCACCTCGCCGCGCCCGCACGCTCGACGTCGACCGCGCGGGCCGCGCCGCACCCCGAGCCGCTCGCCGCCGGCGAGCTCCAGGTAGGCGCCGATGTGCGGGGTCAGCGCGCGCACCGACGCGGGCCAGCTCGACGGCCGGCCGCGCCGGGTCGAGGCGGCGCTCGGCCGGGTCGATCTTCTCCGCGTAGGTCGCCCCGTCCTCGTCCTGCTCGTTGAACGCAGGCGCCCGCGGCCCGCAGGTCGAGCGCCCGGACGAGCAGCTCCCCGCCGAGCGCGGCGAGCCGCTGCGCGAGAGCGCGCCGTAGTCCTCGTCGGGGCCGATCGGGACCTCCTCGCGCAGCGCGACCGGGCCGGCGTCGAGCCCGGCGGCGACCCGCATGACGCTGACCCCGGTGCGCGCGTCGCCGGCCATGATCGCCCGCTCGATCGGCGCCGCCCCGCGCCAGCGCGGCAGCAGCGAGGGATGGACGTTCAGCATCCGCAGCTCGGACAGCAGCGGCTCGCGGATCAGCTGCCCGAAGGCGCAGACCACGACCGCGTCCGGGCCGCGCCGCGCGGATCGCGCTGCGAGCGCCTCGGGGTCGTTGACGTCGCGGCTGCGCGCAGCTCGATCCCGAGCTCGCGGGCGGCCTCGGCGACCGGCGGCGGCTGGACGCTGCGGCCGCGCCCGCGCGGGCGGTCGGGCGGGGTGATGACCAGCGCGGGCGGTGCGGGCGAGTCGGCGAGCCGGCGCAGCACCGCCGCGGCGAAGTCCGAGGTGCCGAGGTAGACGACCCTCACGCATCGGTTCGGGGTCTCGGTGCTCGCCGTCGCGGCGGCCGTCCTCGCCTCGGGCCGGCGGGCTGTAGCTGCCGCCCTCGCGCAGCGCCCGCAGCGCCTCCTTGCGCTGCTCGCGGCTGGCGCCGGTCGAGGATCAGCACCCCGTCGAGGTGGTCGATCTCGTGCTGGAGGACCCGCGCCTCGAGGCCCGAGGCCTCGAGCACGACGGCCTCGCCGCCGCTCGTCGCGGCCGCCGATCCGCGCGTGCAGGGGGCGCTCGACGTCGATCGAGATCCCGCGGCAGGCTGAGGCAGCCCTCCTCGGCGAGGACGAGCTCGTCCGAGAGCCACTCGACCACCGGGTTGACCAGCGCGGTCGGCTCGCTGTCGGGACCCGCCTGGAAGACGAGCACGCGGCGCAGGATGCCGAGCTGGGTGGCGGCCAGCCCGACACCCATTGCGTCGCGCATGATCGCGATCATCCGCTCGACCTCGGCCCGCAGCTCGGGGCCGAACTCCTCGACATCCGATGCCCTGCTCTTCAGCACCGGATCACCGAACTTGACCACCTGCTCCAGCGCAGCTTCGCGCCGGCGCAGGCGCTCCTCCTCGACCTGGTGCTCGCCGGTCTCGGCTTTGACTCGATCGCTCATCGATAAATGAGTCTAAGGACTGGCGCCCGCCTCACTGCGGATCGATGTCGACGCCCGACCGCGACCTCGCGAAGCGATCGCGTCAGCGGCGAGCGCCTCGACGCACCGTGCGGATCGCAGCGACGGTGCCCTCGCGGTCTGAGGCCTTCATCAGCAGCCGGCGGCGGTGACGGTTGCGGACGCGGAACATCGGCGCCGGGCCGAGCAGGTCGGTGTCGCGGGGAAGCGCCGCCGCTAGCTCGGCGCCAAGTCGCGCGGCGGCCTCGATCAGCCGCTCCTCGCTCTCGGAGGCGAGCCCGATCCGCGCCAGGTCGGAGAAGGGCGGGTAGCGAAGCAGGCGGCGGCGCTCCAGCTCGCCGGCCAGGAAGCCGGCAGCGTCGTGGCGGCGCGGCGTGGTCGATGCTGGCGGCAAGCGGCGCCAGCGTCTGGACGATCACCTCCCCGCCGGCCTCGCCGCGGCCGCTGCGCCCGGCGAGCTGGGTGACCATCGCGAAGGTCCGCTCCTCGGCGCGGAAGTCGGGGAAGCGAAGCGTCGCGTCGGCGTCGAGGATCGCGCTCAGCGTCACGTCGGGGAAGTCGTGGCCCTTGGCGACCATCTGGGTGCCGACCAGCACCGCGCTGCGCGCCGCCGTCGAAGCGCTCGAGGATCTCGCGCGTGGGCGCCGCGCCCGCGGCGGTGTCGGAGTCGAAGCCGGAAGACGGGCATCGGAGTCGAGGCGCTCGGCGCAGCAGCTGCCTCGATCCGCTCGGTGCCGGCGCCGGCGCGCGCGAGGGTCGTCGAGCCGCACTGCCGAGCAGGCCGGGGCAGCGGCTCGGCGTGGGCGCAGTGGTGGCAGACAGAGCTGAGCGCTGTGCGCGGTGGACGATCAGCGAGACGTCGCAGTTGGGGCAGTCCCAGTGCCGCCCGCAGGAGCGGCAGGTGAGCCAGGGCGACGAAGCCGCGGCGGTTGATCATCACGATCGCCTTGGCGCCGCTGCGGCGCACCTCGCTCAAGCGCCTCCCAGGTCCGCGCGTGCAGCGGGCCCGAGCGCGGGTCGGCCGAGCGCATATCGAGCACCTCGACCGGGGGCAGGCGGCGGCCGTCGACCCGGCGAGCCAGTTCGATCCGGGGCAGCTGAAACCAGGACCTCAGGCCGCGGCGTCGCGGTCCCGGCCAGCAGCACCGCTCCGCGTTCGGCGGCGCGCTGGCGGGCGACCGCGCGGGCGTCGTAGCTGGGGTCGCCCTACTGCTTGTAGGAGGGGTCGTGCTCCTCGTCGATCACGATCAGTCCCGAGCTCGCTCGACCGGGGCAAAGACGGCGGAGCGCGGCCCGACGCAGACGCTCGCCTCGCCGCTTCGCAGCCGCCTCCACTCGTCGTGGCGCTCGCCGTCGGTGAGGGCGCGAGTGCAGGACCGCGAAGCGGTCACCGAGGCGGGCGCGGAAGCGGGAAACCGCCTGCGGGGCTAGGCCGATCTCGGGGACGAGGACGATCGCCCCCCTTCCCTTCGCCAGCGCCGCCTCCACCGCGGCGAGGTAGACCTCGGTCTTGCCCGATCCGGTCACTCCGTGCAGCAGCAGCTCGCGAGCCGACCCCGGCTCCCGCTCGAGGGCGGCGGCGATCTCCTCGACCGCGCGCGTTTGCTCTGCCAGCAGGCGCGGCGGCTCGCTCGCGCCTGCTCGCCCCGGCAACTGGACCCGCTCTCGAGCGCGCCGCTTGCGCACGCCGGCTCCGGGCGGCAAGACGAGTTTGAGGCCGCGCGAGGGCGTCGAACAGTACTCCCGCGCCACCCAGAGGCCGAGCCGCACCAGTTCCGCCGGCACGCCCGTCGCCATCGCTTCGATCGGCTCGACCAGTCGCTCCGGCGGCAGCTCGGAGGACTCGGCCAACTCGACCACGACTCCGAGCACCCGCTGTCGCCCGAAGGGCACCAAGACGACGCTGCCCACGCCAACCTCAGCCATCTCCTCGGGCAGTCGGTAGTCGAAGGGACCGCGCAGGGCGCGGGCGGTGGTGAGCGGCTCGACCCTGGCTATCGACACCCACAGACGGTATGGAGAGGGGCGGACGCCGCGGGTATGCTCATCCCCCGTGGCCGGTCTCCGACTCAGCCCCGACGAGCAGGTGATCTTCCAAGGCCACCCCTCCTGGCGGGCGCTGCTCGGCTTCTACTTGAAGGGGATCCTGGTCGCGGCGATCGTCGGTGTCTTGGTCAAGCTCTTCGGCGCTGGCAGGGCCGACGTCTTCCTTGTCGTCTTGGTGCTGATCGCCGCCACCGTGGCGATCGGTTTTGTCCGGCTGATCTCGACGACCTACACGATCACCAGCCGCCGCCTCAACATCAGGCGGGGGGTCTTCTCGCGGGAGATCCAGGAGACCCGGCTGGAGCGGGTCCAAAACGTCAACTACAGCCAGACCGTCTTCCAACGGGTGATGCAGATCGGCGATGTCGATTTCGATACCGCGGCAAGCGATGACTATGACTTCGTCTTCGTCGGCGTAGCCGACCCCGACCTGGTCGTCCACCGGGTCGATCAGGCGACCGGAGCCCAGGCCGCCGGATCACACGGTTTGGGCGAGGCGCAACCCCCGAGCTAAGCGGGCGCCGCCGCCAGGCCGGCGGCCTCGCGCAGCGAGTCAGCCCGGTCGGTCAGCTCCCAGGTGAAATCGGCGTCCTCCCTGCCGAAATGACCATAGGCGGCGGTCTTTTGGAAGATCGGGCGGTGTAGGTCCAAGTAGCGGCGGAAGGCGCCCGGTCGCAGATCGAACTCCGCCTCGACCAGGCGGGAGATCTCGGTGTCAGGGAGCTTGCCGGTGCCGAAGGTCTCGACCATCAAAGAGATCGGGTGGGCGACGCCGATCGCGTAGGCAACCTGTACCTCACAGCGCCCCGCCAGGCCGGCGGCGACCACGTTCTTAGCGACGTAACGCGCCGCGTAGGCGGCGGAGCGGTCGACCTTGGAGGGGTCCTTGCCGGAAAAGGCGCCGCCGCCGTGGCGCGCCATGCCGCCGTAGGTATCGACGATGATCTTGCGACCGGTGAGGCCGGCGTCGCCCACCGGCCCCCCGATCACGAACTTGCCAGTCGGGTTGACGAGGAAGCCGGCGCGCAGCTCGGCCTCCTCGAAGAGCCCCGGGACCTCTGCCTCAAGCACGGGCAGCACCACGTGCTCCCAAAGGTCAGGCTTGATCGTCGACTCGGAGTCGACCTCCTCGGCGTGCTGGGTGGAGATCAAAAGCTTCTCGATCTGAACCGGGCGACCGTCGGCGTAGCGCACGGTCACCTGGGTCTTGCCGTCTGGGGCGAGGTAGGCAAGCGTCTTGTCCTTGCGCACGGCGGCAAGCCGCTCGGCCAGGCGGTGGGCGACCTGGATCGGCATCGGCATCAGCGACTCGGTCTCCTCGGTCGCGTAGCCGAACATCATCCCCTGGTCACCGGCCCCCGCGATCAGCAGTTCGTCGTCGACGCCGTCACCAAGGCGCGTCTCATAGGCGGCGTTGACACCCTGGGCGATGTCGGGCGACTGCTTATCGAGCGAGACGAGGACCGAGATGTGGTCGCAGTTGTAACCGTAATCGCCGTGGTCATAGCCGATCTCGCGGATCGTCTCGCGGACGATCTCCGGCACGTCGAGGTGCACCTCGGTCGAGATCTCTCCCGAGACCACCGCCATCCCGGTATTGACCAGGGTCTCGCAGGCGACCCGGCCCTCGGGGTCCTCGGCCATCACCGCATCGAGGACGGCGTCGGAAATCTGGTCACAGACCTTGTCCGGGTGGCCCTCGGTGACGGACTCAGACGTGAACAGGTACTCGCCTTCGGCGAGCGAGTCGATTTCGATCATCCGCGAAGCCTAGCGACGGCGGCCGCTGTGGGGGACGAACTCGATCACGAGGGGGACGCCCTGCAACCCATACGCCTCGCGGATCCGGTTCTCGAGGTGGTAGGCCCACTCGCGGGTGATCAGCTTGCGGTCGTTGACCTGGATCGCGATCCGCGGTGGTCGCACACCAACCTGTGCCGCGTAGTAGAGGCGCAGCCGGCGCCCACGCCGCGATGGTGGGGGAGTCTTGCTGAGCAACTCGGCGAGCAGGCGGTTGAGCTCGGGTGTCGGGATTCGCTCGCCGGCGCGGTCTGCCAGCGCCAGCGCCCGCGGCAGCAGGCGGGAGACGTTTCGCCCGCCCAGTGCCGAGCAGGTGATGACCGCCGGGCGCAGCCGCAGCTTGCGCTCGGCGCGGGCGCGGGCGTCGTCGATCTCGGTGCGGGTCTCGTCCCACTTGTTCATCGCCAGCAGGGTGGCGCAGCCGGCGCGCATCGCCAGCTCTGCGATCCGCAGGTCCTCGGCGGTGAGGCCCTCGGAGGCGTCGCAGACGACGAGGGCGACCTCGGCGCGCTCGACCGCGCGCTCTGAGCGCAGCTGCGCGTAGTACTCGACGCTCGCGGCGAGCTTCGAGCGCCGCCGCAACCCGGCCGTGTCGATCAGGATGACGCGGCGGCCGTCCACCTCCAGCTCGGTGTCGATCGCATCGCGGGTCGTCCCCGCCGCGGCGGAGACGATCACCCGCTCAGAGCTGAGGAAGGCGTTGACCAGCGAGGACTTGCCGACGTTAGGGCGGCCGATGACGGCGACCGCAGTCCCCTCCTCCTCCTCGGCGAGACGCTCGGGGCCCTCGCCCAGCAACCCGACTACCCGGTCGAGCAGATCGCCGGTTCCGAGGCCGTGGGTGGCCGAGACAGCGAGCGGTTCGCCGAGGCCGAGGCCGTAGAACTCGGCGGCCAGGTGCTGATCGCCGACCCGATCTGCCTTGTTGGCGACAACCACGACCGGCCTAGCGGAGCCGCGCAGGGTCCCAGCCAACTCGGCGTCGCCGGCCCGCAGCCCGGCGCGGGCATCGACAACCAAGATCACAGCATCTGCCTCGGCGATCGCCAATCGCGCCTGGCGCTGGACGTCGCGGGCCAACTCGGCCTCATCGCGAAGGTCAATCCCGCCGGTGTCCACCAACTCGAAGCGGACTCCGTTCCACTCGCAGGCCAGGCGCTTGCGGTCGCGGGTGATACCCGGCTCGGCTGCGGTGAGCGCCTCACGGCCGCCGGCGAGGCGGTTGACCAGCGAGCTCTTGCCGACGTTGGGAAAGCCGACGACGGCGACCGTCAGCGCCCGCCGGCTCACGCCAACCCCCGCTCTCGGGCTAGCTCGACGACGCGCGCGATCACCTCGGCCAGGTCCAGGCCCGTGGTGTCGAGCTTGACCGCGTCGGGCGCTGCGCGCAGGGCGCCGTGCTCGCGCTCGATGTCGCGGCGATCGCGCTCGCGCTGGGCGGCAAGAACCGCCGCCGGGTCCTCGCCGACCTGCGCCGCGCGGCGCCGGGCCCGCTCGCGCTCGGAGGCGGTCAGGAAGATCTTAAGCGGCGCGTCGGGGCTGACCACGGTGCCGATGTCGCGGCCCTCTGCGACGAAGCGGCCGGCGGCGATCAGGGAGCGCTGGCGCTCCACCATCGCCGCCCTCACCGCGGGGTGGGCCGAGACCAGCGAAGCGGCGGCGCTGACGCGGGGCTCGCGAATCGCCGCGGTGACCTCGCGCCCGGCGAGGCGCACCCGCTCACCCTCGAACTCGATCTGCGCCTCCCGGGCGACGGCGGCCATCGCCTCGGGGTCAGCGGGGTCGGCACCGCGCTCCCCGCCGGCCAGCGCCACGCAGCGGTACATCGCTCCCGAGTCCAGGTAGGCGAGGCCCAGCGCCGCGGCAACGCCGCGGGCGACGGAGGACTTGCCGGCCCCGGCGGGCCCGTCGATCGCGATCACCATTGCCTGAGCGTATGCCGCTCAGCGGCCCGACAGCGAGGCGAGGTCGGCCTCAAACCTCGGGTAGCTGACCGCGGCGGCCTCGATCCCGTCAACCTCGACCCCCTCGCGCGAGCAGACCCCAGCGATCGCCCCCAACATCGCGATCCGGTGGTCGCCGTGGGAGCAGATCGCACCGCCGCGCAAGCCGCCGACCCCCTCGATCACCATCCCGTCCTGACTGGCTTTGACCTTTCCCCCGAGCGCGTTCAGCGCCTCGGTCACGGTGGCGATCCGGTCAGACTCCTTGCGCCGCAGCTCGCCGGCCCCTCCGATCCTCGTCGTTCCCTCCGCAAAACATGCGGCGAGGGCGACCAAAGGCAGCTCATCGATCGCCAGCGGCACCTCGGCGCCGCTGATCTCGGTCGCGCGAAGCGGCGCCGATCGCACCCGGATTTCGCCGATCGGCTCACCACCGCGCTCGCCCTCCTGCTCTGTTTCAAACCTCGCTCCCATCCGCTCGAGTATCGCGAGCAACCCGGTTCGGGTCGGGTTGAGGCCGACGCCCTGCAGGCTCAACTCGCTGCCACCGACGAGCAGGGCGGCGACGAGAAAAAAGGCAGCCGAGGAGAAATCGGCGGGAACGATGATCTCACCAGGCTCAAGCGAACTCGCGCGCGCCACGCTGATCAGCCCGGCACCGCGCTGGATCTCAGCACCCGCCGCGGCGAGCATCCGCTCGGTGTGATCGCGGGTCGGCGGCGGCTCTTTGACCTGGGTATCGCCCTCGGCGAGGAGCCCGGCGAAGAGCAGGCAGGACTTGACCTGAGCACTGGCGATCGGCAGCTCGTAGGCGACCCCGTGCAGCTGGGTGCCCTCGATCTCCAGCGGCGGCAGCCGGTCTTCGCGACAGCGCAACCGGGCGCCCATTTCCCGCAGCGGCTCGACGATCCGGTCAACCGGGCGGCGGCGGATCGAGTCATCACCGTCGAGCCGACCAGCGCCCCGCGCGGCTGACCGCTGAGCCATCCGGGCAGAGATCGTCAGCAGGGTGCCGGCGTTGCCGACGTCGACGCTCGCCGCGGCGGCGCCGCGCAGGCCGACGCCGCGGATTCGAATCCTCGGCTCGACCGCCGCCGGGGAGGCGCCCTCGACCTCGGCCCCAAGCGCCGTGATCGCCGCCAGGCTCGAGCGGGTGTCGGCCGCGTCGAGGTAGCCCGCGATCGCCGTCTCCCCCTCCCCCATCGCCGCGATCAGCGCCGCTCGATGGGAGATCGACTTGTCGCCTGGTGCTCGCAGGGCGCCCCGCAGCGGGCCCCAGGGGTCAAAGCGGCGCCTGCTCACCGCTACTCCCCGGCGCCAAGCGCGCTGACCGCGTGACCGAGCTCGCGGACCGCCGCCAACGCGCGCTGGGTCTGCTCCTCTCCCGCCACCCACAGCGAGACCGCCCCCGAGGTCATCTCGGGGGCCGGGTGAAGCGCCATGTCCTCGATGTTGACCCCCGCCGCGCCCAGCGCGAGCGCCAGCTCGGCGATCGTCCCCGGCCGGTTGGCGAGGAGGACGCGCAGCTCGCGCAGCGGACCGGCCGCGATGCCCGGCCTCGAGCAGCCGGCGGCGATCCTCGCCGGCGGCGGCGTGCCAGGAAGCGATGGCCTCCCGGTCACCGGCGCCGATCAACTCGGCCGCCTCTTGCAACCGCTTTGCGGCGGATTGGATCGCCGCGGCTACCGCCTCGCGGTTGCTGGTGAAGATGCCGGCCCAAAGCTCCGGGTTGGAGCCTGCGACGCGGGTCGTGTCGCGGAAGCTCGGTCCGAGCTCGGCATCCGCTCGGAGTCGCGCCTCAGCTCCGCCGCGGCCTCCGCCACCAGCACGTCGGCGACCACGTGCGGCAGGTGGCTGACCGTCGCCATCAGGCGGTCGTGGGTCTCGGCGTCGATCGCCTCCGGACGGGCGCCGAGAGCGGCGATCGCCCGCTGCAGGCGGTCATAGAGCAGGCCAGCGGAGCGCTCGGTCGGGGTCAGGTACCAGCGCGCACCCTCAAAGAGGTCGGCGCGAGCGTTCCCCACCCCGGCCGTCTCCGCGCCCGCCAGCGGATGACCGCCGACGAAGCGCTGATCAGCGGCCATCGCGGCGACGATCGCGCGCTTGGTCGAGCCGACGTCGGTGATCACCGTCTCAGCTCCCGAGCACTCCAGGGCTTCGCTGATCAGACCCGGCAGCTCGCTCACCGGCGCGGCGCAGAAGACCAGCTCCGCGCCCTCGCAGGCCTCCGCCACCGAGTCAGCAGAGCGATCAAGTGCCCCGACAGACTCGACCGCGAGGTCCTGGGAGCTGCGGTTTGGGTCATAGCCCGTCACCTCAGCACCGAGTCGCTGCCGCGCGGCGAGCCCGATCGAGCCGCCGATCAGGCCGACCCCGAGGACGGCGATCCTCATCCCTCGCGCCGCGCCCGCACAGCAGCCGCCAACCGCTCCAGCACGGAGACCGTCTGCTCCCAGTCCATGCAGGCGTCGGTGATCGACTGGCCGTAGGTGAGCGGCTGGCCGCCCGTCAGGTCCTGCCGGCCCGGCGACCAAGAAGGACTCCAGCATCACCCCGACGATCGCCGCAGCGCCGTCGGCGATCTGATCAGCGATCTCGCCGGCGACCTCCGCCTGGCGCTCGGGGTCCTTGCCGCTGTTGTCATGGGAGGCGTCGATCACCAGCCGCTCGGGCAGCCCGGCGCCGTGCAGCATCGCCAGCGCGTCTTCGACCCCCCGAGCCCCGTAGTTGGGGGCGCCGCGGCCGCCGCGCAGGATCACGTGGCCGTCGGGGTTGCCGGTCGTGTGCAGGATCGCCGGAGCGCCGCGGTCATCGATGCCGGCGAAGGCGTGGGGTGCTGCCGCAGCGCGCACCGCGTCGACCGCGACCCCGACGTTGCCGTCGGTTCGGTTCTTGAATCCGATCGGCATCGAGAGGCCCGAGCCGAGCTGGCGGTGGACCTGGCTCTCGGTGGTGCGGGCGCCGATCGCCCCCCAGGCGACCGCATCGGAGATGTACTGCGGGGTGATCGGGTCGAGGAACTCGCAACCGACCGGCAGGCCGAGGTCGAGCACCTCGAGCAGGAGCTTGCGCGCCATCCGCAGCCCGGCGTTGACGTCGGCTGATCCGTCAAGGTGGGGGTCGTTGATCAGCCCCTTCCAGCCGGTCGTCGTGCGCGGCTTCTCGAAGTAAACGCGCATCGCGATCAGCAGGTCCTCGTGCAGCTCGCGCGAGGTCTGGGCGAGGCGACCGGCGTAATCAAGCGCCGCCTCGACGTCATGGACGCTGCAGGGGCCGACGACGACGAGCAGGCGGTCGTCGCTGCCGTCGAGGATGCAGACCACCGCTTCGCGCCCGGCCACCACCGCCCGCGCTCGCTCCTCGCCAAGGGGCAGCTCCGCCAAAAGCGTCGCCGGCGCAACCAGCTCGACGATCCGCTCGATCCGCAGGTCGCGGACGAGCTCGCCCAAGGCCCCTTTGTCGGTTCCGATCACCATCTGCCCGCTACTGCCTTTCCTGAAAGCCGGAGGATCGCTTAACTTTAGGCACCGGGCCCGATCAGCCGAGCAGCTCACCGATCGCAGCAAGGAAACGATCGTTCTCGGCGGCGGTGCCGTAGGTGACTCGGATGTGGCCGGGATCGCCCAATGGGGTGCCGGGGCGGACGGCGATGCGGCGCTCGGCGAGGGCGGCAATCAGCGCCGCCTCCTCGGCATCGCCGAGGTCGAGCCAGGAGAAATTGGCCTGGGTCTCGGCCGTCTTCAGGTCCATCGCGTGCAGCGCCCCCTCGACCCGGATCCGCTCGCCAACGGTGCCCTCGACCCTGCTCTCGACGTCGTCTTGGTGCAGGATCGCCTCAGCGGCGGCCGCCTGCGCCAGCGCATTGACGCTGAACGGCTGGCGCACCGCGTCGACCGCGGCGCGAAACCTTGACGAGCCGATCGCGTAGCCGACCCGCAGCCCGGCCAGGCCGTAGCACTTGCTGAAGGTGCGAAGGACGATGAGGTTGGGAAACTCGGCGAGCAGGTCGACGGTTGCGTCGGGGTCATCGTCGGTCTGGAACTCGACGTATGCCTCATCGAGAGCGAGCGTGACGTGCGGGGGGATCCGCTCGCAGAAGGCGGCGACCTCGGCTGCCGGCAGGTGGGTGCCGGTCGGGTTGTTGGGGTTGCAGACCACCAGCAATTGGGTCGCGGCGCTCACCTCGGCGGCCATCGCGTCGAGGTCGTGGACCTCGCCCGCGGCCAGCGGCACGCGGACCTCGCGCGCCCCGGTAAGCGCCGGCAGGTAGGGGTAGATCGAAAAGGACGGCCAGGCGTAGAGGATCTCGTCGCCCGGCTCGCAGAGCGCCTCGGCGGCGGCGAGCAGGATCTCACAGGAGCCGTTGCCGACGGCGATCCGGCCGGGCTCGGTCTCGTAGCGCTCGGCGATCCGCCGCCGCAGCAGCGTCGCCTCGGGATCGGGGTAGCGGTTCATCGCCCCGGCGGCGGCCTCGATCGCCTCGATCACCTTCGGGTGGGGCGGGAACGGCGACTCGTTGGAGGCCAGCTGGGCGATGTCGCTCGCCGCGATCGCCTCCGGCGCGCGCCCGCGGGGCACGCCGGCCTGGTAGCCAGGGATGCGGGCGAGCTTCTCGGCAAAGGTGACGGGCATGGCCTCAATTGTGACGGAGCGACCGCTTACTGGGCGGACTCGAGGTCGGCGCGGAGCTTCTTTGCCTCGCCCAGGTAGACGTGCGCCGGCTCATGCCCCGCCGGGGCGTAGAAGTGGACCATCACCCGGATCACCCGCGGCATCGCGCCGGGCACGCCGATCTCCCGCGCGCAGAGCAACGGCACCGAGTCGAGACCGAGATTGCGCGCGGCGACGGCCGGGAACTCGGCGTCGAGGTCATCGGTCATCGTGAACAGGCAGCTCACCATCGCCGCCGCTGCAAGGGCGTTGCGGTCGATCAGCTCCCCGATCAGCTCTTCGGTCACCGAGAGGATCGCGTCGGGCTCGTTGGCCCCAGCCTGCGCGGCACCGCGCACGGCAAAGAGTCGCTCGCGCGGTCCTTCGTCGGCGCCGACCGTTCATCGCGCTACATCCTGCCAAAGGCGGGCGACCTCCTCCTCGCTGAGGCGGCGGGCCTCCCCGGTCGGCAGCGATCCCAGCTCGATCGGGCCGAAGCGGACGCGGCGCAGGGCGATCACCGCGTTGCCGACCGCCTCCACCATCCGCCGCACCTGGCGGTTGCGCCCTCGCGCAGGACGATTTCGACCTCGCGCTCGCCGAGGCGGCGCACCCGCGCCGGCGCGGTCGGCCCGTCCTCCAGCTCCACCCCCCGCGCCAGCCGCCGCAGGTCCGCCTCGGAGGGGGCCGGCGCAGCCCGACCCGGTAGGCCTTCTCCACTTCATAGCGCGGGTGGGTGAGCCGATTCGCCAACTCCCCGTCGTTGGTGAGCAGCAGACAGCCCGGTCGAGTCGGCGTCGAGGCGGCCGACCGGGATAGAGCCGGGCCTGCGATCGGACCAGCTCCACCACCGCCGGCCTCTCGCCCGGCTCCCTCGCGGTCGAGATCACGCCGGCCGGCTTGTTCACGATCCAGACCTCCCGCGCCTCCGCCGCGACCGGGCTGCCATCGACGCGCACCTCATCCCCAGCTTCAACCTCTTGGCCGGGTCGGTGACAACCTCCCCACCAACGCTGACCCGCCCGGCGGCGATCAGCCGCTCGGCCTTCCGCCGCGAAGCAACGCCCCCATGGGCAAGGAACTTCGCCAGCCTCACTCGGCCCGCTGCTCGCCTGCCTTGAGCAACCGCTCGCGCAGCTCCCGCTCATCCTCGGGGGTCGGATCAAACCGCGAGGGGTCGGGCAGCTGATCGAGCCCGGCCAGCCCGAAGAGCCGCTCAAACAGCTCGGTCGTCTTGAAAGATTGCGGCGCCGAACCGCGAGCGTCCCGACTCCTCGATCAGACCCCGCTCGGCCAGCGTCTGCACCGCAGACTCCGAGGAGACGCCGCGGATCCGGGCCACCTCCGGGCGGGAGACCGGCTGAAGGTAGGCGACGATCGCCAGCGTCTCAGCCTGCGCCTGGGTAAGCGGCGGCGTGCGCGGGTTGGCGAGCAGCCGCCGCGCCGCCGCCTCGCTCGTCGGGTCACTGGCCAGGGCGAAGCCGCCGGCGACCTCGCGCAGCACGACGCCGCGCCTGCCCGGCGCGAGATCCTCCCCCAGCAGGCCCAGCGCCTCGGCGACCTGGCCCTCGGTCGCCTCGGTCGCCTGCGAGAGCTCGCGCGTGCTGAGCGGCTGGGAGGAGAGGAAGAGCAGCGCCTCGATCGTCCGCGCCAGGTCACCCACCGCCCGTCACCGCCTTGACCTCGATCGGCCCGAACGGCTCGCGCTGCTCCCAGGTCACCTCGCCCTTTCGGTAAAGCTCCAACAAGGCAAACAGGGTGACCGCCTGGGTCAGGCGGTCCTCAGCGCCGAACTGCTCGTCGAAGTCAAAGCTGGGGCGGGAGGCGAGCGCTTCGCGCAGGGCTCCGAGCCTGCGCTCCAAGGAGACGGTTGCGCGGATGTGACTGGTGTCGGGCTCGGGCGGCATCGCCAGCAGGTCGCCGAGCGCCGAGGCCAGCCGCTCCGGGTCATAGACCGCGCTCGCCGCCTCAAGGGCGAGGCGGCGAAACTGCGCTGGCAGCGGCGCCGAGCGGTATTGGTACCCGCGCGCCGTCTCAAAGCGCTCGATCAGATCCGCGGAGGCCTCGCGGTAGCGGCGGTACTCGAGCATCCGCGCCAAGAGCTCCTCGACCGCCTCCTCGGGGCCCAGCGCCTCGGCCTCCTCCTCGGCGCCCGGCAACATCAGCCGCGACTTCAGCTCAAGCAACGACGCGATCAAGACGAGGAACTCGGTCGCCACCTCAAGCTCCAGCTCTCCCGCGCGCTCGAGGTGCTCGACGTAGGCGACGACGATCTCGCCCAGCTCGACCTCAAGCAAACTCACCTCCTCGCGCAGGAGGACCGCCATCAAGAGGTCAAAGGGCCCGGCAAAGACGTCGAGGTCGAGGTCCAGATCGGCGACGCTCACCGGCCAACCGTAACGGGCGGGAGAGACGTCGGGCCCGCCAGCTTGCCAGGGTCAAGGCCCAGACGCTTGAGCGGGTAGCCGCTGGGCGTATTTGCGGCAGGAGGCTGACCCCGCCTACCGATTCGGCCCGACGCCCATCCGCTCACGCACCTCGGCGAGCGTTTGGGTGGCGAGGGCCCGGGCCTTGTCGGCACCCTCGCCGAGCGCTGACTCCAGGCTGGCCTCCTCGCGGCGCAACTCCGCGTAGCGCTCGCGGACCGGAGCAAGGAGCTCGACAACCGCCGCGGCGACCGCCTGCTTGAACTCCCCGTAGCCGGCGCCCTCAAACTCGCGCTCGATCTGCACAGGAGCCACCCCCCGCGCCACCGCCGCCACCTCGATCAGGTTGCTCACCCCCGGCTTATCGTCCCGCGCAGAGGATCTCCCGGCCGGAGTCGGTGACGGCGGCGCCGAGCTTTTTGCGGATCGCATCTGGCTCATCGAGCACGTAGACCGTGCCCGCCTGGCTGGACCCGCTGGTCGACATCTTTCGCTCGGGCTCCTGGAGGTCCATGATCCGGGCGCCAACCTCGGGCACGCGCAGCTCTGGCTCGACCAGCGTCTCGCCGAAGCGCTCGTTGAAGCGGCGGGCGATCTCCCGCGTCAGCTCGATGTGCTGGCGCTGGTCCTCGCCGACTGGGACCTCGGTCGCCCGGTAGGCGAGCACGTCGGCCGCCTGCAGCACCGGGTAAAAGAAGAGCGCCGCGGAGGCCAGCTCGCGCTGGCGCGCCGACTTGTCCTTGAACTGGTGCATGCGGTTGAGGTCGCCGTGGGCGGTGAGGGCTGAAAGCAGCCAGGTCAGCTCGGTGTGCTCGCGCACGTCGGACTGGCGGAAGAGGATGCAGCGATCGGGATCAAGGCCGGCGGCGATCAGGATCGCGGTCGTGTCGTAGAGGCGCTCGCGCAGCTCGCTCGGGTCATAGGCTGACCGAGATCGCATGCAGGTCGACGATGCAAAAGATCGCTGGCTCGCCCCGCTCCTGGCCCTCGACGTACTGGCGGATCGCTCCGATGTAGTTACCGAGGTGCTTGCGGCCGGTCGGCTGTATCCCCGAGAAGACAATCGGCTGGGACATCGGCTCGCAGCCTAAGTCATCCAGCGAGCGGCTGAAACGCCCGAAAATGCACGCCGAACTGCCGCCTGCGCGGGGTCAGGCGGTGGCGGGGTCTGCCGCGGGTTCAGCGCAGTCGGCATCGGCGCCGTGGCCGCACTCGCCAGCCGCCGCGGCTCCGCCTGCCGGCACTGCCTCGGCCCGCCTGCGCGGGTTCTCGATCCCGACGCCGGCGACGATTCCGCCGAGGATCATCAGCAGGCCGGCGATCGCGATGCCGAGGTGAAAGGCCGTGGTCGATGCCTGCTCGGCGGCGCTTTGCACCCGCGCCGCTTCAAACGCTGCGAGGTTCCCCGTCTGCGGCTCACCCAGCGGCTGTTCCTTTGCCGCCGCGACAGCGTGTCTTGCTGGCGGGCTGAGTGGGCGCGAGCCAAGCTGGGAATCAAGGGAGGCACCGAAGTGGGCGGAGATGACCGCGCCCGAAAACTGCGATTGCCAGCAGACCGGCCACCCGTGAGATCCCGTTGTTTGCCCCCGAGGCGACCCCGACGCGGCGCTCATCGACTGAGTCGAGCACGGTCGCGGTCAGCGGCGCGACGGTCGCCGAGAGACCGAGGCCGAAGACGAGGACGGCAGGTAAAACGTCGGTGGTGTAGTCGGCGTGGGCGCCGATCCGCAGCATCAGCAGCAGGCCAAATCCGGCGACGATCGGTCCTGCCGTCATCGGCAGGCGGGGGCCGGTTCCCGAGGCCAGCTTGCCCCAGCGGGGTGAGAGGAAAAAGAGGATCAAAGAGACCGGGGTCGTCGCCAGGCCCGCCTGCAGGGGCGAGTAGCCAACGATCTGCTGGAGAAAGAGACCGATGAAAAAGAGGCCCCCGATCAGCCCGGCGTAGGCGGCGAAGGTGGTCAGGTTGGCCACCGCGAAGTTGCGGACCTTAAACAGGGCGAGGTCGAGCATCGGCTGGCGGGCGCGCGCCTCGTGCAGCACAAAACCCGCAAAGCAGACGATGCCCACGATCAGGGGAGCCCAGACCAAGGGCTCACCCCAGCCGTGGGTCGGCTCCTCGATCAGGGCGAATACCGGCCCGCCGAGCCCCGCCGCCGAGAGCGCGATCCCAAGCCAGTCGATCCCGCGCAGAGCGTCGGGGTCGCGGCTCTCGCGCACCGAGTGCAGGGTGAGCGCCACGGTGGCAGCGATCAGCGGAATGTTGACCCAAAAAATCGCCCGCCAAGAGAACAGCCCGACAAGTGCACCGCCGCCCGCCGGCCCGATCACCGTCGCGATCCCGGTCCAGGCGGTCCAGGTGCCGACCGCCTTTCCCCGCGACTCGCCGGCGAAGGTGGCAGCGACGATCGCCAGGGAGCCGGGTACGAGCAGCGCCCCGGCGATCCCCTGCAGGGCGCGGAGACCGATCAGGAAACCGGCGCTGGGGGCGAGCGCGCAGAGCATCGAGGTGAGGCCGAAGCCGAGCAGGCCGAGCGTGAACATCCGCCGCCGGCCGAACTGATCGCCGAGGCTACCGCCGACCAACAGCAGAGAGACCAGGGTGAGCATGTAGGCCTCGACTACCCATTGCTGCCCCGCCAAGCCGATGCCGAGCCCGTGGCTGATCGAGGGCAGCGCCACGTTGACGACGGTCGAGTCGAGGAAGACCACGGTCGAGCCGAGGATCGTCGCGATCAGCGTCAGTCGCTGTTGGCGGGACACCGGTTGCGAGTCTAGGCGGGGTCCGCCTCACGCATCGCCGGGTCCATTCTGAGACTGAGAATGATCCCGAGGATGCCTCATCTCCGCGGGAGTGTGGGCCTCAGTGCAGCGACGCGATGCCGCCGGCATCGACGACCGCGCGGCGGCCGATGGCTGGGCTGCCCTGGTTGGCTTCGAGCCGTTTCGCGGGATGTGCCGGACGTAGGCGGTCACGTCGTCCTCGCGGTTGGCGTGCAGCTGCATGAGCATGAGCAGCCGGTTGGCGCGCTCGCGGTTCTTGGGTCCGTAGGCACGGACTCGAGCTTTGCTCCACGTCTTACCCTTCGTCGCCATTCCAGGCGACGAAGCTGGGCTTCAGCCAGACAGAATGCTCACCTCGATGCGACGGGCGGGTCGACCCTAGCGAACAATCGTGAAACTGAGCGACCGCGGCTTCGATCGCGAGCCGCCCACACTCGCCGTGGCGGTCAGTTTGTATTGGCCCGGCCTCAGCTTTTTGTGGCGCGAGATTCGGCCCTGGAAGACGACCCGGTCGGTGCCGGGGTGGCCGGTGAAGCTGAGCGTGGCGACCGCACCCGAGCGCTTGCTTTTAGGACCGCTCCCGCGCCTGGTGAAGGCTAAGCTCACCGCTGCCTTCGTATTTAGCTTGAAGCTCAAGGTCGTGCCGAGTGGGGCCTGCCTTCCCCCCCCTCGCACTGATAACGAACTCACCTTGGCGAGCTCGTCCCCCTCCCGCCAGCGGCTGTGGGACTGACGCAGCTTGCTGATCGCCGGTGCGGCTGAAATCTTCAGCGAGATCGGTCGGCTCTGCGCGGTAATCCCGAAGCGGTCGCTGACGCTCAAGATGACCAGGCCCGCGCCCGCCGCCGTCGGGGCACCACTGATCCGGCCGCTGACAGGGTTGATGGTCAGTCCGCCCGGCAGCCCACTCGCATACCAGGAGTAGGGCGCGGTGCCGCCTTCCGCCGTGGCGGTGGCGTTGTATGGGGCACCAACCCGCCCACCGGGGAGCGGGCCGCTCGTGACGGCAAGGTCGGCGATTACTGCCAGAGTGAAATAGTTCGTTGCCCCGGGCGCTACGGTGTCGATCGTGGTGCCCGCGGGCAGGTCGACTAGGGTTGGCGTCGGGTTGGGTTGGAAAACGCCACTATTGGTAGCGCTGCCCAGTTGGCCGTCAGAGTTGTCGCCGAAAGCGTAGAGCTGCCCGCTTGAGGTCAGCACCAGGCTGTGAGTAGCGCCGGCGGCGATCTCGCTCACCGGGCCGCTGGCCCCCGGCAGGGTGACCAGGGTCGGGGTCGGGTTGGGTGTGCTGGTGCCCTCGTTGGTGGTGTTGCCCAGCTGGCCGGACTCATTGTTTCCGAAGGCGTAGAGCTGTCCGCTCGAGGTCAGCGCCAGGCTGTGATTTCCGCCGGCGGCGATCTCGCTCACCGGGCCGCTGGCGCCCGGCAGGGTGACCAGGGTCGGGGTCGGGTTGGGTGTGCTGGTGCCCTCGTTGGTGGTGTTGCCCAGCTGGCCGGCGAAGTTGTCGCCGAATGCGTAGAGCTGTCCGCTCGAGGTCAGCACCAGGCTGTGGTTGTAACCGGCGGCGACCTCGCTCACCGGGCCGCTGGCCCCCGGCAGGTTGACCAGGGTCGGGGTCGGGTTGGGTGTGCTGGTGCCCTCGTTGGTGGTGTTGCCCAGCTGGCCGGCGAAGTTGTCGCCAAAGGCGTAGAGCTGTCCGCTCGAGGTCAGCACCAGGCAGTGGTCACCGCCGGAGGCGATCTCGCCCACCGGGCCGCTGGCGCCCGGCAGGCTGACCAGGGTCGGGGTCGGGTTGGGTTCTTCGGTGCCCTCGTTGGTGGTGTTACCGAGCTGACCAAAATGGTTGGAACCGAAGGCGTAGAGTTGTCCGCTCGAGGTCAGCGCCAGGCTCTCAAGTTCGCCGGCGGCGATCTCGCTCACCGGGCCGCTGGCGCCCGGCAGGGTGACCAGGGTCGGGGTCGGATTGGGTGTGCTTGTGCCCTCGTTGGTGGTGTTGCCCAGCTGGCCGGATATGTTGGAGCCAAAGGCGTAGAGCTGTCCGCTCGAGGTCAGCACCAGGCTGTGACCCCCGCCGGCGGCGATCTCGCTCACCGGGCCGCTGGCCCCCGGCAGGCTGACCAGGGTCGGGGTCGGGTTGGGTGTGCTGGTGCCCTCGTTGGTGGTGTTGCCCAGCTGGCCGGCGAAGTTGTCGCCAAAGGCGTAGAGCTGTCCGGCGCTCGTCGCAGCGACGGAGGTGGGCGGTGCCGCGCCCATCGTCAGCGCAATCAGCGCCGCGAGGATTGCCGGTCCGCCCTTGAGCCTGGGGCCGGCCGATTGGCTGTGCCTTAGCGTCGGCATCTGGGCCTCTCGAACAGCGCGCGGTCCCACCCGCATCCCAGCGATCTTACCAACCGCCCTCAGTCACTCTCGGGGGCGACTGACCGCAAGCGCAACCGCGTAACCCAATCGGGTAATGAGGGGGCGGGGTCAGCCCGCAAGATGGCTCCCGGGCGAGCCCTCGCGGCGCTTCGCGCGGCGGGCGGCTGGAACAATCCAGGCAGGTGATCTGCTGATGGCAAGAGCGATCTGGACCGGGTCGATCAGCTTCGGGCTCCTCAACGTGCCCGTTCGGCTCTACAGCGCGGTGGCCCGCCGCGGCATCTCGCTGCGCGAGATCCGCGAGTCCGACGGCGCCCGCATCCGCCACCGCCGGGTCGCCGAAGGGACCGATGAGGAGGTCCCCTACGAGGCGATCGTCAAGGCCTTCGAGATCGCGCCCGACCGCTACGTGCCGCTCACCAAGGATGGAGTTGGAGTCGCTCAGCCCGCAGAAGAGCCGCGCGATCGAGGTCCAGGACTTCGTCGATCTCGGCGAGATCGACCCGATCTACTTCGACAGCCCCTACTACCTGGGACCGGCCGAGGGGGCCGAGAAGGCCTACTCACTGCTGGCGCGGGCGATGGAGGGCTCGGGCAAGGTGGCGATCGCCCGCTTCGTCTTCCGCAACAAGGAGCACCTCGCCGCGATTCGCCCGGCCGACGGCGTGCTGACCCTGACCACGATGCGCTTCGCCGACGAGGTGGTGCAGCCCTCGGAGCTGGAGGACGTGCTTCCCGACCGAATGCCGAAGGTCTCCAAGCGCGAGGTCGAGATGGCGGAGAAGCTGATCGAGTCGCTGACCCGCCGCTTCGATCCGACCGCCTACCGCGACGAGTACCGCGAGGAACTGATGGCGCTGATCGAACGCAAGGCCGAAGGCAGGGAGCTGGTGGGGGCGCCGAGCGGCGAAGCCAGGCAGGCGACCAGGGCCCCCGACCTGATGGCGGCGCTGGAGGAGAGCATCGCCGCGGTGCAAGGCAAACTCGGGGAGCCAGCCAAAGCAGCGAGCAAGCGACGCGCACCGGCGAGCGGCAAAAAACGCGCCGGCACCCGCGCCAAATCGAAGTCCTCAAAATAGCCGGTGGGCGAAGAGCGCCAGGTCGAGGTCGACGGCCGTGAGCTGCGGCTCACAAACCTCGACAAGGTCCTTTACCCGAAGACCGGCTTCACCAAGGGCGAGATGGTGGACTACTACGCCAAGGTGGCGGGGGCGATGATCCCCCACCTCGCGGGGCGGGCGGTGACTCTGCGCCGCTTTCCCGAAGGGGTCGCCGAGGCCGGGGCCGCCTTCTTTGAGAAGCGCTGCCCCAAGCACCGGCCGCCGTGGGTAAAGACGGCGAGTGTGCTGGCCGGACCACGCGCCGGCAGGATCGACTTCTGCGTCTGCGAAGACCTGCCGACCCTGGTCTGGATGGCGCAGCTGGCGGCGATCGAGCTGCACCCCTCGCTCTCCCTCGCCCAAGCGCCCGATCGGCCCACCGTGCTTGCCTTTGACCTCGACCCGGGCGCCCCGGCTAATGTCCTCGACTGCTGCCGGGTGGCGCTGCGAGTGCGCGAGATCTTCGAGCACTTCGAGCTTGGGTGTTTCCCGAAGACCTCGGGTTCAAAGGGCCTGCAGGTCTACGTGCCGCTCAACAACGAGGATGCGAGCTACGAGAAGACCAAACCGTTCGCCAAAGCGATCGCCCAGCTACTCGAGAAACAGACGCCCGATCAGGTCGTCTCGAAGATGAAGAAGGTCGAACGAGAGGGCAAGGTCTTCGTCGACTGGTCCCAAAACCATCGCCGCAAAACCACGATCGCGGTCTACTCGCTGCGAGCCCGCGAGCGTCCCACCGCGTCCACCCCGATCACCTGGGAGGAGGTCGAGCAGGCCCTCAGCAACGGCGATCCGGATCTGCTCGTCTATGAGGCGGGCGAGGTGCTGGAGCGGATCGGGGCCCACGGCGACCTCTTCGCCCCGGTGCTCGAGCTAAGCCAGCGGCTTCCGCGGCTCTGAGGCCCCTATCTACAGCCGCTGGCGCACAACCGGCCTGCGCGTCGCCCTCACCTCATCCAGTCGACGGACCGGGGTCAGGTAGGGGGCCTTCCTTGCGATCTCTGGGTCCTGCTCTGCCTCGGCAAGGATCTGCTCGATCGCCTCGGCGAAGGCGTCGAGGCTCTCCTTGGTCTCGGTCTCGGTCGGCTCGATCATCAGCGCCTCCTCGACCAGCAGAGGGAAGTAGACCGTCGGCGGATGGAAGCCGAAGTCAAGCAGGCGCTTGGCCAGGTCAAGCGTGCTCACGCCCAGCTCGCGCTTGATCGGCGCCCCGCTGAGGACAAACTCGTGCATGCAGTGGCGGTCAAATGCAACCGGCAGCCGTTCCCCGGCGCGGCCCTCGGCGAGCCGCGCCTTCAGGTAGTTGGCATTCAGCACCGCGGTCTCCGATGCCTCGGCGAGCCCGTCAGCACCGAGGCTGAGGATGTAGGCATAAGCGCGGACAAAGACGCCGAAGTTGCCCTGAAAGCCGCGCAGACGACCGATCGATTTCGGCCGGTCGAAGTCGAGATCGAAGGTCGGACCGCCGCCGTTGGTGTCCGCGCGGCGCACAACCTGGGGTCGCGGCAGGAAGGGCTCGATCCGCTCGGAGACCGCGATCGGCCCCGCACCCGGCCCGCCGCCGCCGTGCGGCTGGCTGAAGGACTTGTGCAGGTTGACGTGGACGATGTCAAAGCCCATTTCCCCGGGGCGCGAGTGGCCCATCACCGCGTTTAGGTTGGCGCCGTCGTAATAGAGGGTCCCCCCCGCCCCGTGGATCAGGGCGGCGATCTCGGCAATGTTCTCGTCAAACAGACCCAGGGTGTTGGGGTTGGTCAGCATCAGGCAGGCGACCTCATCGTCGATCCTTGCCCGCAGATCGTCCATATCCACGCCGCCACGCTCGTCGGTCGCGACCTTGACCGCCTCATAGCCTGCCATCGTCACCGACGCCGGATTTGTCCCGTGTGAGGTGTCGGGGGCAAGCACCTTGGTCCGCCGCTCACCGCGGTCGGCGTGAAAAGCGCGGGTCAAGAGCAGGCCGGCCAGCTCACCGTGGGAGCCGGCGGAGGGCTGCAGGCTGACGTGGGGTAGACCGCAGATCTCAGCCAGCGACTCCTGCAGTAGCCACATCAACTCCAGCGCGCCCTGGGCGCGGCGCGGGTCCTGCGCTGGGTGTAGGCGGGCGTGACCGGGCAGCGCCGCCACCCGCTCGTTGAGCCGCGGGTTGTGCTTCATCGTGCAGGAACCGAGCGGGTACAGGCCGGTGTCGAGGTCGAAGTTGCGCCGCGAGAGGCGGTTGTAGTGGCGGACGATCTCGGGCTCTGATACCTCCGGCATGCGCGGCGCTTCAGAGCGCAGCAGTTTGGCCGGGATCAGCTCCTCGAGCGGGGGCTCGGGCACGCCTGCCGCGGGCAGCGTCGCGGCGCGACGCCCGGGCTTTGACTTCTCAAAGATCGTTTTGGCCCGTTCGCGCTGTAGCGGGGCACCCGCAACTGGCCCGCTCATCGTGTCCCGACCTGATTCCCGCTTCGCTCGGCGGCGATCGCCGCGCCAAGCGCCTCGGCGAGGGCGTCGATCTGGCTCGGTGTGCGGCGCTCGGTGATCGCCACCAGGAGGCCGTCCGCGTACTCGGGATAATCGCGGCCGAGCGGGTAACCGGCCGCGATGCCGCGCTCGGCGCAGCGCTCGAGCACGGCCGGAACCGGGGCGTGCAGGCGGACCGCGAACTCGCGCGCCACCGGCGCCTCGTGCAGCAGCTCGACTCCCTCAACGCCGGCAAGGCGCTCGCGCGCGTAGGCGGTGCGCCGGACCAACAGCTCGCCAAGCTCGCGCAAGCCCTCTCGACCCAGCCAGGCGAGGTAGACCATCGCCGCCAGCGCGTTCAGCGCCTGCGCGGTGCAGATGTTGTTGGTCGCCCGCTCGCGACGGATGTGTTGCTCACGCGTCTGCAACGCCAAGACGAATCCCCGCCGCCCATCGACGTCCTCAGTTTCACCGGCGATCCGGCCGGGCATGCGCCGGAGCTGCTCCTCGCTGGCACAAAAGAAGCCGATCGAGGGGCCGCCGAAGTCGAGCCGGTTGCCGAGTGGTTGCCCCTCGCCGAGGGCGATGTCAGCGCCCTGCTCACCGGGCGGTTTGAGGACTCCGAGCGTCATCGGGTCGACCGCGACGACGAGCAGCGCGCCGTGCTCTGAGGCGATCGCAGCGAGCGCCTCGACGTCCTCGACCGCGCCGAGGAAGTTGGGACTCTGCAGGAACACCGCGGCGGTCTCGCCGTCGACGGCCGCCGCGAGTCCGGCCGCTTCGGTCAGGCCGTCCCCCAGCCCCACCTCGACGAGGTCGGCGCCAAAGCCAGCCGAGTAGGTGGCAAGCGCCTCGCGGCTGTGCGGATGGACCCCGCGTGAGACGACGAAACGGCGGCGGCCCGTCGCCCCGATCGCCAGGTAGGCGGCGGCGGTCATTGCGGAGGGACCCTCGTAGAGGCCGGCATTGGAGACAGCCAGCCCGGTCAGCTCTGCGATCGCCGTCTGGAACTCGAACATGACCTGAAGCCCGCCTTGGGAGATCTCCGGCTGGTAGGGCGTGTAGGGGGTGAGGAACTCCGAGCGCTGGGTGATCGCGTCGACGATCGCCGGCACGTAGTGGTCATACATTCCCGCCCCGAGAAAGCAGACCTCTTGCTCGGCATCGGCGTTGCGCTCCGCCAGCGCCGCCAGGCGCTCGAAGACCTCCGCCTCGCCCATCCCAGGCGGCAGGCTCGAGCGGCCGAGCCAGCCGCAGCGGCTCTGGGATCTGCTCAAACAGCTCCTCGACCGCATCGACGCCGACCGCGGCGAGCATCTCGGCGCGGTCGGCCGGGGTGGCTGAGGTGTAGCGCGTCACCCAGCTAAGGCTACGCAAGCCTGTGGCGGGGCCCTCTCAGCCGTTTTCCAGCAGCTTGCGGTACTCGGCGCCGTCAAGCAGCATCTCGGCCTCGGTTGGGTGGCTCAGCTTCACTTTGACCAGCCAGCCCTCGCCGTAGGGGTCTTCGTTGATCTGCTCCGGTGCATCGGCGAGAGCCTCGTTGACCTCGATGATCTCCCCCGAGAGGGGAGCGATCACCTCGGAGACGGCCTTGACCGACTCGACCTCCGACGTAGGGGGAGTCTTTGGTGATCGTCGCGCCGACCTCCGGCGGGTCGAAGAAGACGACCTCGCCGAGGCTGTCCTGTGCATACCAGGTGATCCCGAAGGCGGCCCGATCCTCGCCCTCCAACCGAGCCCAGTCGTGCTGGTCGTGATACAGCAGCTCATCCGGGTAGGTGGCATCGGTCACTTCACTTCTCCTTTCGGTAGAGGGGCTTGGAAGCTACCCGGGCCGGGCGAAGCTTGCCGCGAACGTCGACTTCGATCTCGGTCCCGGGCACGAGCAGCTCGGCACTCAGGTAGGCCATCCCGATCCCGACCTCGAAGCGATGGGGAGAAGGTTCCCGAGGTGACGGTGCCGACCCGCTCGCCCTCGGCGAGCACCGGATTTCCCTTCCGCGGGATCCCGTCTCCTTGGATCCGAAAGGCGCCGAGCAGCTCGGCGGGCCCCGCGGTCCGGGCGCGGGCAAGCACCTCTGAGCCGAGGAACCCCGTCGCCTCAGCGCAGCACCAGCCGAGCCCGGCTTCGATCGGATTGCGCTCGGGGCTGAGCTCGTTTCCGTACAGCGGTAAGCAGGCCTCAAGCCGCAGCGTGTCGCGCGCACCGAGGCCGCAGGGGACGGCGCCCGCCTCCAGCAACTCGACCCAGATCGCCGGTGCTACCTCCGGGTCGATCAGAAGCTCGACTCCGTCCTCGCCGGTGTAGCCCGTGCCCGCCGCAATCGCGGGGCGAGCGCCGACGCGGGCACGAGCCACCCGCATCCGCGGCGGCAGCTCGCCGCCCAGCGCGCGGGTAGTGACGGCGCGTGCATGCGGGCCCTGCACCGCGAGCATCGCGTAGCGGTCGGCGACGTCGCGCACGATGACGTCAAATCCGCGGCTCCAGCGACCGAGCCAAGCGAGGTCCGCCTCGTGGTTGGCGGAGTTGGTGACGAGCAGGTAGCGATCGCCGCCGAGCCGGTAGGCGATCAGATCATCGCGGACCCCACCCCCCTCCTCGCACAGGCAGGAGTACTGAGCAGCGCCGACCCCGACCCGCGCCAGGTCGTTGGAGAGGACCCGCTGCAAGAAGGCGAGCGCCGCCGGCCCTTCGACCTCGACCTCGCCCATGTGGGAGACGTCGAACACTCCGGCGTGGGTGCGCACCGCGGAATGCTCGGCGCGAATCCCCTCATAGGAAACCGGCATCTCCCAGCCGGCGAAGTCGACGAGCTTTGCCCCCAGCTCTCGGTGCTGGCGATCCAGCGGTGTGCGCCTCACCGACGCAGCGTAATCAGTCCTTGAGGAAGCCCGGGACGTCGATGTCCTCGTCACGGACGCGCAGTTTGCGGATATCGGTGTCCTCCGCCGAGATCCGCGGGCGGCTCTCATAGCGCCGGCGCACCCGCTGCGGCGAGCGGGCCAAAAGCTCAAAGCCCTCGAAGCCGGTGGCGATCACCGTGACCCGGACCTCGTCGCGCATCGATTGGTCGACGACCGAGCCGAAGATGATGTTGGCGTTGTCGTCGGCCTCGGCCTGAACCAACTGGGCGGCCTCGTTGACCTCGAACAGACCGAGGTCCTCGGGGCCGGTGATGTTGAGCAGCATCCCGGTGGCGCCCTTGATCGACTCCTCGATCAAAGGCGAGGTGATCGCTGCCTTGGCGGCGTCGATCGCGCGCGCCTCCCCCGAACCCGCGCCGACCCCCATCAGCGCCGAACCCGCGTCGCGCATGATCGTCCGCACGTCGGCGAAGTCAAGGTTGATTAGGCCCGGAATCGTGATCAGGTCGGTGATCCCCTGCACGCCCTGGCGCAGGATGTCGTCGGCTTGGCGGAAGGCCTCCAGCACGCTGGTGCGCCGCTCGACAGCCTGCAGCAACTTCTCGTTGGGGACGATGATCAGGGTATCGACGTTGTTGCGCAGCTTCTCGATCCCCTCGAGCGCCTGCTGCATCCGCCGTTTGCCCTCGAACTCAAACGGCTTGGTCACCGCGCCGACGGTGAGCGCGCCGATCTCCTCCTTGGCGATCTCGGCGATGATCGGCGCCGAACCGGTGCCGGTGCCACCACCCTCGCCGGCGGTGACGAACACCATGTCGGCGCCCTTCAGCGCCTCCTTGATCTCGTCGCGGCTCTCCGCCGCGGCGCCGGCCCCAACCTCGGGGTTGCCACCGGCGCCGAGGCCGCGGGTGAGCTCCTGGCCGATCGAGAGCTTGATGTCGGCGTCGCAGGCCTGAAGCGCCTGAGCGTCGGTGTTGACCGCGACGAACTCGACTCCGCGGATTCCGGCGTCGACCATGCGGCTGACGGCGTTGGTCCCGCCACCGCCGGCGCCGACGACCTTGATCACCGCGAGGTATGTGGATTCCATCTCCCGATTTCTCCAAGCCCGGCCCATCGGGGCCGGTATCCGCCCAATCCGCGAGGACTGGATTTTGAGTTGAGCCTTTAGTCCGTCCGAGGCTTCTGCGACGCTCAAGGGTTCTGAGGATCGATAGAACCTTGGAAATTGCGGTCAACGTAGGGCATCCCAGCGGATGTGTCAAACGCCCGGCAGGCATCCTGCAGCGCCCGACCCTCGAGTCCAGCTTTAGGGTTACTGCACTCTCACCCCACGGTTGAGGGCTCAGGGGATGGGCGGTAGGGAGTGCCCGGCGCCGCCGATCCCCGGTCGCCCGGGAGAGCTCAGGTTCAGGTAATCAAGAGCGGTCACCGAAGGGTCGGCCAGCACTGCGGCAGCCGCGCGCCACTTCCGTGCCGCTTCGGAGGCGCTGCCAAAGCGCAGTTGGACCCCCGTCCGCAGTTCCACCTGCACCCCGGCTTCGCCGTAGCTGCTGCTCTTCAGGTGCGGCCGCAGGGCGGCGGGCGCGGCGCCGAGGACGAGGGCCTGCTGGAGTGCAGTGCCGCTGAGGTGGCCGCTCGCGGGGGGCTTGGAGAGCGCCAACAGGGGAACCGAGGATTCCTGCGGCGGCAGCTGCCAGGAGATCACGGCGCCTTCGGCCGAGACGCCGAGGATGCCCGACCCGGTGCGGATCGCCGCGGTCGGGGTAATCGCAACCAGGCGGGGCTCGACCTGGCTGTGGCGGACCGCCAGCTGGTAAACGATCGCCACCAGCGCGACGGCGGCGAGCCCAACAAGAAGGCGCCGCCTCACAGCTCCCAGCCGCCGGGCCAGCGCACCTCGCCCAGCACCTGGACCTCCGGCTCCAACTCGACGCCGAAGCGCTCATGCACCCGCCGGCGACCCGCCGCCATCAGCTCCAAGACGTCGGCGGTGCTGGCAGTGCCTTGGTTCTCGACGAAGTTGGCGTGCACCTCCGAGAAGCGGGCGCCACCGCGGCGCATGCCGGCGCAGCCCGCGGCCTCCAGCAGTTGGCCGGCCGAGCGCCCCCCCGCCCGCAGGTCCTCGGGGTTCTTGAAGGTCGAGCCGAAGGTCTTGATTCCGGAGGGCTGTGCCTCGCGTCGGCGCTCCCGCATCCGGGCAAGCGATGCCCTGATCGCCGCCGAGTCGCCGCGGTGCAGCTGAAATGAGGCGCGGCAGACGACCTCGGCGGGGCCGAGCTCCGAGCGCCGGTAGGCAAAGCCGAGCTGCTCGGGCCGGCGACGGTGAAGGCCCGAGGGGGTGGCGAGGTCCACCCACTCCAAGACCTCGGCGAGCTGCCCGCCGTAGGCGTTGGCGTTCATCCTCACCGCACCCCCCACGGTGCCGGGGATATTGATCCCGAACTCAAGGCCCGAGAGTCCCCACGCCGCCGCCCTCGCCGCGGCGGCGGGGGAGGCGGGCGCCGCCGCCGCAGAGGATGCGCTCGCCCTCGCGCACGATCGTCGCGAGCTCGCCGTCCAGCTTGATCGCAAGTCCCCGGAAACCATCATCAGCTACCAGCAGGTTCGATCCCGATCCGATCGTTCCTACCGCCAGGCCCGCCTTCTCAGACCACTCGAGCAGCTCCCGCAGCTGCGCCTCGCTGGCCGGGCGGGCAAAGAAGTCCGCGGCGCCGCCGGTCCGCACCGTGGTGAGGCGGGCGAGTGGGTAATCGGACTGCACACCGGGTGGGGGTTGGGCCGAGCTCACCGCTCACCCTCCTTGCCGACAAGCGCCTCCCCGAGCTTAAAGACGTCACCGGCACCGATCGTGACCAGGATCTCTGCGGCGGCCAGTCGCGGGCCAAGTGCGCTCTTCGCCTGCTCGGCGCGGGGCAGCCACCAGACCGGCCTGCCTCCCATCCGCTCGGCCGCCGCCTGGGCGACGCGCAGACCGCTGACCCCGGCCAGCTCGCCCACCGGCTCCTCACGCGCGGGGTAGACGTCGAGCACCGCGACCTCGTCGGCAAGCGCCAGCGCCGCGCCGAAATCCTCCGCCAGCGCCTTGGTGCGCGAGTAAAGGTGTGGCTGAAAGACCGCGATCAGGCGCGACGGGTTCATCTCGCGCAGCGCAGCGAGCGCCGCGCGCACCTCGGTCGGGTGGTGGGCATAGTCGTCATAGACGCGGGCGCCATTGCGCTCGCCCTTGAGCTCCAACCGCCGCCGCACGCCGGGGAAGCGGGCGAGGGAGGCGGCCGCCCGCGCCGGGTCAAATCCGGCGAGCTCGATCGCAGCCAGGGCGGCGCGCGCGTTGAGCAGGTTGTGGCGACCGGGGACGCCCAGCTGCAACCGGTCCGGTCCGGGCCCTTCGTGGCAAAAGCCGCGGACGGCCTGAGCCGGGGAACCGTGATCGCGGTCTTGGCGAGGCGGCGCTGATGCCCCCCGGATGAGGTCATCGAGAGCGCCGTCGGCCGGCAACACCACGCCCCTCGCGCTGTCGAGGAACTCGCGGAACGCCCGGTGCAGCTCGGCAAGCGAGCCCCAGCGGCTGTGGTGGTCCATCTCCAGGTTGGTGACGACGGCGATCTCCGGGCGCAGCGCCAGGAAGCTGGCGTCGCTCTCGTCGGCCTCGGCGATAACCCATTCGCCCGCGCCCCAGCCGGCGTTGGCCGGCTCGCCGTCGCTGCCCAGGCCGAGGACCTCGCCGCCGATGAAGAAGGCCGGGTCGGCGCCGATCTCCCGCAGCGCCCAGGTGACCATCGCCGCCGTGGTCGTCTTGCCGTGGCTGCCGGCAACCGCGATCAGCCGCTTCTGCGAACAGAGCTCGGCGAGCAGCGCCCCACGGTGGATCGGGGCCGCGCCGCGCTTTCGTGCCAGCGCCAGCTCGGGGTTGTCCTCGCCGATCGCGGTGGAGACCACAACCTCGGCTCCCGCGGGCAGATTGGCCGCGCGGTGACCGACGCGCGGTTCAAGACCCGCCCGCCGCAGGCGCTCCATGTAGGTGGAGTCGGCCCGGTCGCTGCCGCTGACCGTCGCGCCGAGCCGGGCGCAGATCAGCGCCAAACCGCTCATCCCGGCGCCGCCGATGCCGATGAAGTGAAGCCGGCGCGAGGCCCAATCCTCGCTCATCGAGCCTTCATCAGTCCCTTATCCCACATCAGCGGAGGGGAAGCGCCGGGGGTCATCGCGCCGCCGCCAGGACCTCGGCGGCGATCCGCCGCGCGGCCTCGGGGCGGGCAAGCCCAGCCGAGGCCCTCGACATCGCCGCCAGCCGCATTCGGTCACCGAGGAGGTTCCCGACCTCCCCGCGCAACCGCTCGGCGCTCAGCTCCCGGTCACAGATCGTTAGCGCTGCTCCCTGCCGCGCCATCCAGGCGGCGTTGGTGCTCTGGTGAGCGGCGGTCGCGTGCGGGTAGGGAATCAGGATCGCCGGCCTGCCGGCCGCGGTCAGCTCGAAGATCGAGCCGCCGGAGCGCGCGAGGACAAGGTCAGAGGCGGCGAGGACCTCGCCGAGGTCGGGCTCATATGCCAGCAGCGTGTAGCGCTCGCCGTGGGGCGCCGCCCGCAGGCGCCGATCGAGCGCCTCGAAGTCGCGGCGCCCGGCGAGGTGGATGACGTGAAAGTCGCGACCCGGGCGCTCTGCGAAGGCCTCGATCGCCGCCAGGTTGATCGAGCGGGCGCCCTGGCTTCCACCCATCACCAGCAGGCATCGCGCGTCCAACGGGATCTCGAATCGATCACGCGCAGCCTCGCGACTTGCCCCCAACACCGCGGCGGGAACCGGCCTTCCGGTCACCAGGTAGCGCCCTCCCTCTCGGCCCGCTATCGGGAACGCGAGGCAGACCTGACGTGCGCGGCCAGCCAAGAGGCGGTTGGCGAGGCCGAGATGGCTATCGGCCTCGGTCAAAACGAGCGGAATCTTCGAGAGGATCGCGGCCAGCCCCGCGGGACCGGCGACGAAGCCACCGCCGCCGAGCACGGCGTCGGCTCCGCGGCGCCCGAGCGCGCGCCTGGCGCCGGCGACCGCGGCCAGCGCCTCACCGGTCGCGAGCGCCGCGCGCAGCGGGTTGCGGCGGTCGATCCCGCGCACCCGCAGCAGGTCGATCTCATATCCGGCCGCGGGCACCAGCTCGGCCTCGATCCGGTCGCGGGCGCCGAGGAAGCTGACCTCGGCGCCGCTAGCCCGAAGCTCGGCGGCGACCGCGATCGCCGGCACGACGTGGCCGGCGGTTCCCCCCGCCGCCACCACGACTATTGGCGCTCTTGCCACCGCTCGATCGACTCCTTCCACGCGCGGGCGCACGCCCGCCCTCGACGACGCGCAGTTTGCCAGCGCCGGCGGTCCCGCCGCGGGCGACGTTGAGGATCAGGCCGACCGCGAACAGGGTTGCCAACAGGCTGCTGTTCCCGTAGGAGACGAAGGGAAGCGGGACCCCGGTCAGCGGCGCCAGCCCCATCACCGCGAAGAGGTTGATCGTCGCCTGGATCAGGATCAGCGAAGTGAGGCCCGCGACGAGCAGCTTGCTGTAGTGGTCCTTGGCCCGCTGGGCCACCCGCAGGCCGGCGTAGCCAAACAGCGAAAAGAGCCCGACGAGGCCGAGGATCCCGACCAGGCCCAGCTCCTCGCCGATCACCGCGGCGATCATGTCGGTGTGGGCCTCGGGCAGGTAGTAGGCCTTCATCACCCCGTTGCCGATCCCGACCCCGAAGATGCCGCCCGAACCGATCGCGATCTTCGCCTGCGCCGCCTGAAATCCGGTGCCAGATGCGTCGGCCCCGGGATTGAGGAAGCCGGTGAGGCGAGCCATCCGGTAGGGCTCGACCAGGGTGAGGAGCAGCGCCAAGAAACCGAGCCCGAGCGCGATCAGGGCGAGGTCGCGGGGCCGGGCGCCGGCGGCGATCAGGGTCGCGCTGACGGCGAAGGCGACGACCATCGCGGTGCCGAGGTCGGGCTCGAGGAGGATCAGCAGGCAGGCAGAGCCGGCGATCAGCAGATAGGGCATGAAGCCGGCGATCGACCGCGCCCGCTTTGGCCTGCGGGCGAGGATGTCGGCGCCATAGAGGATCAGCGCCACCTTGGCCAGCTCGGAGGGCTGCAGCTGCAGCGAACCGGGGCCGATCCAGCGACTGGCGCCGTTGACGCTCGAGCCAACCGCGAGCGCGGCAAGCAGGAGGAAGATCGAGAGCGCCAGGATCGCCGGCGTGAGGCGGCGGACCAAAGCGAGCCCGTGGCGCGCGGTCAGGTGCATGATCACCAGGCCGACCGCGCCGAACATCAGCGTTCGCTTTAGGTAGTAGGCGCTGTTGGACAGACCGCCGTTGCTGAGGACCTGGGTGGTCGAGCTAGCCGAGAAGACCATCACCGCGCCGAAGGCCAGCAGGCACAGGGTCGCGGTCAAAAGCAGGTTGTACTCAGCCGAGGGCGTCGCGGCGCGCGAGCTCTCGCGCTGCTTGCTCCTCGGCCTGGCGGGTCGGCCGAGGCTGAGGGCGCGGGCGCTCACCGCAACGCCTCGACGATCTCTCGGAAGCACTCGCCGCGCTGTTCGAAGTCGCGGAATGCATCGAAGCTGGCGCAGGCGGGCGAGAGCAGGACGACCTCGCCAGGGCGCGCGGCGGCGGCGGCCTGCTTGACGGCGTCCGCAAGGTCACGACAGCGATGCAGCTTGATCCCCCAGCTGAGCGCCGGCGCCAGTTCTGCGGCGAGACGGTCGCAGACGGCGCCGATCAGATAGCAGGCAACGCAGCGCTCGCGGATCGGCTCAAGCAGCGGAGCGAAGGTGTCCCCCTTGTCACTGCCGCCGAGGATCGCGTGAATCCCGCCCGCAAACGCGTTCAACCCAACCACGGCAGAAGCGACGTTGGTTGCCTTGGAATCGTTGACGAAGCGCACCCCCCCGATCTCGGCCACCTGCTCGAGGCGATGCGGGACGCCTGCGAAGCTGCGCAGTCCCTCGCGCACGGGATCGCGCTCGATTCCCATCGCCAATGCAGCTGCCGCGGCGGCCATCGCGTTGGCGACGTTGTGCTCGCCGAGGAGGCGGAGCTCCCCGACGCCGATCAGCGGCTCGCTGCCATAAAAGATCGTGTCCCCGGCGAGGGAGACCTCACACTCGGGCGCTGCCCCGTGGCAAAAGGCGATGCGGCGGGCGCAGCCGCCCAGGTCGACCCCGGCCAACGCCGGGTCGTCTGCGTTGTACACGGCGATGTCATCGTTGCCCTGGTTGGCGAAAACGCGCAGCTTCGCGTCCAGATAGGCGCCGAGGTCAGCGTGGCGGTCGAGGTGATCGGGCGCGAGATTGAGGAAGACCGCGCACTCGGGAGCGAAGGCGACGCTGTCCTCGAGCTGAAAGCTCGAGCACTCACAGACAACGGTTGCCGCCGGATCGACGTTGCCGGCCAGCGCCGAGAGCGGCGTGCCGACGTTACCCGCGACTGCGACCGGCTCAGCGGCGGTCCGGTACAGGTGCCCGAGCAGCTCGACCGCCGTCGTCTTTCCGTTGGTCCCGGTCACCGCGATGAAGCGGTTGACGATCGCCCGCCAGGCGACCTCCAGCTCCCCCACCACCTCGATTCCGCGCTCCAGCGCGGCGGCGATCACCGGCGCCTCCCGCGGAACCCCGGGGCTCTTCACGACCGTCCGCACTCCGTCGAGCAGCGCCAATCCATCCGAATCCAAGACGACTTCGACGCCGACCCCCCTCAGCCCTGCAACGCCCAGCGGATGCGCCGCATCGACGCCGATCACCTCCCCGCCCCGCCGGGCAAGAAGTCGCGCCACGGCCTGGCCCGATCGGGCCAGGCCGACGACCAGGTGCGGGCCGGCTGGAAGCTCGGGGCGGGGCTTTCTATGAGGCGGTGCACCCATCAGGGCATAGCTTCGCGCTAGGCCCAGCCGAACCTGTCGGGCGGCCGGCGCTCCAGCGCCCGCGAAGACAAGCTCAGCGCCCGATGCTCTGCTGGTAGAGGGTGAAACCGATCCCCGAGCAAACCGCGGCGATGATCCAGAAGCGGAGCATGATCTTGGTCTCTGACCACGCCATCATCTCGAAGTGATGGTGCAGCGGTGCCATCAGCAGGACCCGACGGCGGAAGGCCTTGAAGGAGAAGACCTGGACTGCGACCGAGAGCGCCTCGATCACGAAAATTCCGCCGATGATGATCAGCAGCACCTCGGTCTGGGTCATCACGGCGAGAGCGCCGATCGCCCCGCCCAGGCCAAGCGAGCCAGTGTCGCCCATGAAGATCGATGCCGGAAATGAGTTGAACCAAAGAAAGCCGATGCAGGCGCCGACCAGACAGGCTGAGAGCAGCGCCAGGTCCTGCCGCTGGCCGGAGACGAAGGCGATCGCGGTGTAGGTGAGCAGGACGATCGCGCATGACCCGGCGGCCAGGCCGTCAAGACCGTCGGTGAGGTTGACGCCGTTGGAGGTGCCGGCGATGACGAGGAAGACCAGGACGAAGTAGAGGACCGGCCCGAGGTCGATCGCGCCGCCGCCGATCCGGATATAGAGAATCGGTTCCAGGCCGACCTCGTGCCGCGCCACCCACCACAGGCCGAAGGCGAGAATCAACTGGAAGAGCAGCTTCCAGCGCGCGGAGAGCCCCAGCGAGCGGCGTTTGACGATCTTGATGAAATCGTCGGCAAAACCGATCGCCGCGCAACCAAGCGCGACGCCGAACACGGCGAGGCTTTGGGCGTCGCGGTTGGACAGGACGAGGTAGGGCACGCAGATCGCGGCGAAGACGATCAGCCCACCCATCGTCGGAGTCCCCGCCTTCGCGTGGTGCTCCTGGGGGCCGTCCTCCCGGATGTGCTGGCCGAACTCCTTGACCCGCAAGTACTCGATGAACTTCGGCCCAAGGAAGATGCAGATCAGCATCGACGCCATGCCGGCGATCAGGACCACGCCCATGATTAACCAATGCCCCCCGCCATCAGGCAGATCCTCCACCGCTCCAAAGGCGGGCAGAATCGGGGCTGAATTTGCCCCCCGACTGCCTGCCGGGAGTCCCTCCCCTGCCCAGCAGCAAATCAAGTCGATCGGCGACGGCCTCCAACCCCGCTGAGCGGGAGCCCTTGACGAGGACCGCGTCGCCGGGGCCGAGCTGCTCGGCGAGCAGCTCGGCAGCCTCCCCGGGGTCAGCGACGAGCTCGTCGGGGTCATAGTCGCGGGCCCTCTGGCCGACTCCGACCAGGAGGTCGATGCCCGCTGCCCGCGCGTGTTCACCCACCTCGCGATGGTAGGAGCGCGCATCGGGACCCAGCTCTGCCATCTCGCCGAGCACCGCGACCCTGCGCCTGGCCGCCAGCGTGCCAAGGTGATCAAGCGCCGCTCGCATCGACACCGGGTTCGCGTTGTAGCAGTCGTTGACCAGGACGATTCCCTCTCCCAGATCGAGGCGCTCGCCCCGGAACCGCGAGAATCCTATGTTCCCAGCGCGGTCGGCCATCGCCTCAGGCGAGGTGCCCAGCGCCACGCCCGCCGCGATTGCGGCAAGCGCGTTGGTTAGGTTGTGAGCCTCGACGAATGGGAACTGAAAGCGGGCACTCCCGGCCGGGGTGGCGATCAGCGCCTCGGTGGTGGCGGCGCTGACCTTCACTTCAACCGCCTCGACGTCGCCGCCCGGGCCGAAGCGCAGCAGATGGGGTGCTGAGCTGAGGTGGGGCTCCAGCGGCCCGGCGTCCACCGGAGCCACCGCCACGCCATCCGCGGGGAGGGCATCGAGGACCTCCGCCTTGGCTGCCGCGATCGCCTCGATCGATCCCAGCGCCTGGAGGTGGACCGGGCTAACGTTGGTGATCAACGCGACATCGGGCTCGGCGATCGCCGCCAGCTCAGCGATCTGCCCCGGCCCCCGCATCGCCATCTCCAAGACCAGCACCTCGACCCCGGCCGGCGCCTCGAGCACGCTCAGCGGCAGCCCGATCTCGGTGTTGCGGTTCTCGCGGTTGGCGTGCACCTGTTCCCCCAAAAGCGCCCGGGCGATGTCCTTGACCGAGGTCTTGCCGACCGAGCCGGTGACGCCGAGGACCCTGGCGCCCAGGGTCCGACGCCAGGCGCGCGCCAACGCCTGCATCGCGGCGAGCGGGTCATCTGCGCTGAACACCCAGCCGCCGGCGAGGCCCTCGGCGTGGCGAGCCTCGACCACAGCCCCCCAGGCGCCGGCAGAGATCGCGGCAAAAGCAAACCGACCGCCGTCGGCGCTCTTGCCGCGCAGGCCAAAGAACAGCGAGCCAGGTCCGGCGTCGCGCGAGTCGATCGCAGCCCGCGCTGGGGATCCCTCGCCCCCCGCCGCGGTGATCCTGGCCCCCATCGCCGCGGCGATCTGCTCAGCGCTGAGGTTCACCGCACACCGGCCAATTTCCGCAGCTCCTCGGCGGCGACCTCGCGGTCATCGAATGGGACCTTGCGCCCAGCCTCGAACTCCTGCCCCTGCTCATGCCCCTTGCCGGCGATCACGACCGCGTCGCCCGCCCGCGCCCGGGAGAGGGCGCTGGCGATCGCGGCGCGGCGATCGACCTCGACCTCAACCGTCGATTGGTCCCCGATCCCGGAGAGGACTTCGGCGACGATTGCCCGGGGATCCTCTGAGCGGGGGTTATCGGAGGTGACGATCGCCAGATCGGAGAGGCCGGCTGCGGCGCGCCCCATTTGCGGCCGCTTGCCGCGGTCGCGGTCCCCGCCGGCGCCAAAAACCGAGATCACCCGCCCGCCGGTGAGCCGGCGCGCCGCCCGCAGCACGTTCTCCAGCGAGTCGGGAGTGTGGGCGTAGTCGACCAGCACCGCGAACCCCTGCCCCTCATCGACCGGCTCAAAGCGGCCGGGGACGCCGGCTGCGCCCGCCAGGGCGGCGGCCGCGAGCGCAGGGTCGACCCCGAGCTCCACCGCGGCGGCGAGCGCCCCGAGCGCGTTGGCAACGTTGAAATGCCCAGGCAGCCTGGTTCGCACCTGCACCCCCCAGCGACGGTGAAGGTTGCTCCCCGGGCGTCAAGGCAAACGTCCTGGGCGGTGTAGTCGGCCTCGGTGCCCTCAGCGGAGAAGGTCACGCACTCAAACTCGGCGGCGAGGCGGCGACCGTAGCGATCGTCGACGTTGACGATCGCAACCCGCGGCCCCATCTCAAAAAGCTTGCGCTTTGAGCGAAAGTAGTCCTCCATGTCAGCGTGGAAATCGAGGTGGTCGCGGGTGAGGTTCGTAAACAGCGCCGCGTCAAAGCTGATCGCGTCGCAGCGATGAAGCGAGAGCGCGTGGGAAGAGACCTCCATCGCACACGCCCGGTCACCCTCGGCCACCATCCGCCGCAGGGTCCCCTGCAGGTCGATCGCCTCGGGGGTGGTTCGCTCGACCTCCGCGGCGACCCCGCCGATTACCTGCTTCACCGTTCCCAGCAATCCACACGCAATTCCTGCTGACTCTAGGATCTCTCGAATCAGGAACGCCGTCGTCGTCTTCCCGTTGGTTCCGGTGACCCCGACGACGCTCAACTCCGCACTCGGATCCCGCCAAAATCGAGCCGCCAGAGGCGCCATCGCGGCCCGGGCATCCTTGACCACCACCTGGGCCACAGCCAGCTCGAGCTCCCTCTCGACAACAAGACCAGCCGCTCCGGCCTCAACCGCCGCCGCCGCAAACTGATGTCCGTCGACCCTTCCCCCCGGGACACAGAAGAAAAGCGTGCCTGAGACGACCTCGCGGCTGTCGTAGGCAAGATCCACTATCTCGACCCGAGCATCACCGATGATCCGCTCCACGTCCGCCACCGCGACCAGGTCTTCCAGCCTCACCCCGACGATTCTAAGTAGGCAGATAGGCGTCCCCACCCGGGTCGGCGGGATAGGGGATAACGGGCACGAAACTTCCGCTACGCAAGACCGGCTCAATCGCACGGACGATTCACGAGCTTCGCTGGATATAGACCGTGCTGGCCTCCCCCTGCCCTTCATCGACGCTCACCGACACCCAGGCGCGAAGGAATCTCCGGCGGTCAAGCGTCCTCAACCCCCGATGCGTGAAGCGCAGCGGGACCGACGCGGAGGATTCCCAGGGGACGCTGTACTTGCGCTGGGCGAGGACGATGGCTTGGTTTCTCCCCGTTTTCCGCCCAAGGGATATCCGGATTACCCCACGGCAGGGATTGCCATTCCAGCCCCCGGCACAGCTCAACTTGAAGCGGGTCCGGCGATGGCGGACCACCGGTATCGAGGGTCCGATAATCCTGACCGAATATTCGGGGACCAGGGCAGATGGCGCGATACGGGCGATTGTGTTCCGCCGGGGCTCGGTCAACCAGATATTGCCTTCGGCGCCCTTGGTGATTCCGCCGCTGGTCGGTCCTTCGCCGAAGGACGCAGACGAGGTCGACGAGTTCTGATCTTCGGCGAAATTGACGCTGCCCATTGGCGTGACCCGACCAACCACCGGCCCTCCGCCAAACTCCGCCCCGGAGAACCAGAGGTTGCCTTCGGGCCCAGCCGTTATCGCCCCTGCGGAGATCCGGAGATTTCCGGGCAGCTGGAAGTTGGAGAGTTCGCCCTGAGGATCCCTCTTGCAGAGACTTGATTCATCGGCGATCCAGAGCTCGCCCGATGACCCGAAGGTGATTTCACCCGCCACAGGGCAGGATGGCATTTCGGAGATCTGCCCGGTGGGCGTAATGCGGCCAAGTCTGTGGAACTCCGTGAACCAGAGGTCTCCTTCAGGACCAGCGGTAATGCCCTGGGGCTGGTTTCGTTCACGTTCGATCGGAAGTCGCAGCGGGAATTCGGTGATTTCCCCGGCAGGGGTGATGCGGCCAATCTTGCCGCGACGTTCTTCGGAGCTTGGTTCTTCGGGTTCGAGAAACTCGCGTTCGTGCCGGGGCTCTGTGAACCAGAGGTTGCCATCAGGTCCAGCGACGATCTGCATCGGTTCATTTTCTTCACCCGGCTTGTTCTGGAACTGGGTGATCTGTCCGCTCGGCGTGATGCGGCCGATCGTCTCGCGGTGCGGCATCGTGAACCAGAGGTTCCCTTCAGGTCCCGTGGTGATGTCCAAGGGACCGGCGGTCTCCCGGCCGGGTTCCACGGGCGTTAGTGGGAATTCCGTGATCTGGCCCGTTGGACTGATCCGCCCAATCTTTTCCGCCCGGGACTCCGTGAACCAGAGATCGCCTTCTTGGCCGAGGGTGATTCCCTGGGGGTTGGAATCTGCGGGGAGCCCGAAGTCAGTGATCGGCCCAGCGAGTATGTCGTGTGCAGCGTAATTGGTGATACTGACCCGGGCTAGCCGATGCGGCACTGGGCAACCCGAGGGCAGCGAGAAATGCTGACAGTGCTAGTGGCATGAACATTCTCACAAGCGCGCGCATGACATTTGATTAAACGCCGCGGGCGTCCTGGACGAGATAAACAAAATGCATTTTCTTCCCCCTCACGCTCCGGCCTGAATCTCGGTTCCAAATTCGCAGGACAAGCAAATAGTCATCGAGCTATACAGGTCGGCTTCGCGATGGAGCTTTGTGGTGGCCCTTCGCTGTATTCAAGAGACTCGGACAGGGATATGGTTTAGGTCGGCATGGTCACGACGCCTACGACAGTCCGCTGCCACGATTGGGGTGCTTCGTCCGGAGTGGCTGGGGAGCGGGTCAGGAATAATTCGAACACAGCAATGTGGCCATAAATGCCTTCAAAGCCGTATGTGTCAAAGCAGTTTGGGTAACCACTCTTGCACTCCCCTTTTATACCGGTCATACGGGATTTGTTGGCGTAAAGACTTGCCCCATATGCGCCATGAGCTTTGCCGAAGCGAAATGGGATCACGTAAGTTAACGGCAGGGCGCTGTTCCCTGTGACCTGGGCCAGGATTGCGCGGTGACCGCGTTCTGAGCTGAAGAAGGCGAGGAGATGACCATGGAGCGTGGCAGGTTGTTTGCCCGGTAGCGTAACTTCTGAGATGACCCTGCCTTGACCAACGAGGGATCCAGCACATGTAACACGCGATCGAGACGGCTGCAGGAAGAGCGTGCTTTCCGGACAGCTGGGCAAGTCCGCCGTCCTAAAGACGAGGTCCCTTGAGACTTCGATGTCGATGCGTTCCAGATTTGGAACAAACTGACGGCCAACTGCCTTTGATCGGAAGGCGATTCCTAGAGAAGCCGGTGCTGACGTGGGGCCCAGCAAGAAATCGCGGACATGCACGGAAATGTTCGCCAGTGCGCGCAGACTAGTCTCGTACGGCCCGGGAGAGACAGGTGCTGTGAAATCCGATTCCGCCGGTCCGCCGGTCCCAGCTGCATTGGATGCGCTCACATCAACACCAATCTTGTCGCCAAGGTCGGCTTCAGAAAGTACATACGTGATCCCAACCGCTCCAGCAATAGGGTTGCAATAGCGCGCATAGCCAGGCTCGCAGCGCACCCATTGGAATGAATAGGCGATCGGTTCATTTGACCAGATCCCCTGAGAGGCAGTAACGGTTTGGCCTACGATCGCCCGCCCGACCGATATTTCAGGCCCTATCAAGACCGTTGGCGGAGGCTGCTTGTGGCATTCGGGTGAGTCCGAGCAAGGTGGCGCAGGGGATGCAAGCACACCGGAGGCTTGGCTTAGAAGGGCAAGCAGGGTTAAGCCAAACAAGAAGCCAAAACGGCCGCGTCGAGTCGCGACCAGCACCGGAGCGAAATGTGGCCGGGCCGCTGATCGTTCGTTCAAGTTTCGTTCCTTACGTCATGTCCTGAGATGCGAACTTGGCGGGAGAGCAAGCTAATCGGTCATCCAGTTTCGTTTCACGCTTCTCACGCCTTATTCACCACGAGCCTGACTTTACTCCTCATCCGACACCGTGACAAGGGAGATCGGCAGGCAGTCAGGGCCGAAAGACTCACCCTTTGAGCAAAGCCGTATCTGGTATCGCGCGGACCGCGAAACCAATCGTCGGGAATTGGCGGAACCCAGCACGCGTTTTCTTCTCGAGGGTTACCACATAGCGTCAGTCCACCGGCGCGAACCAAATGCAGGTAGAGCGTGTCGCCGTGGGAGAAAGGGATTCAACTGCTTTAGTCGTGGCGCGCTATCACTGAGCGAGGTCGACCGAGAGCTTGCGAAGGTCCCCGCCCCGATCGCCAAACTTGAGCTGCGGGGGCCCAAGTCGCTGCGGAAGTTTCGTGCCCGTTATCCCCTATCCCCCCGGTCGGCCCGCAACCTGCCTACTGCGGAGCAACGCCCAGATAGGGCAGCGCGAAGGCCGCGATTTTCCCGAACGCCGGCGCCGCCACCGATCCGCCGTAGTAATCGCCCCCCGAAGGTTGATTGACGATTACCGCGACCAACAGCCGCGGGTCTTGGGCGGGAGCGAAGCCAATGAAGGAGGCAACGAATTTGGTGTTTGAGTAGGTCCCGTTTTCGGCAATCTGCGCGGTCCCCGTCTTGCCCGCCAGGGTGTAACCCGGCACGCTGACCTCCGAGGCGGTTCCCCCTGGCGCCAGTACCCCCTCCAGCATCGTGCGGACCTGCGAGGCGACCTGCGCGGGGATCACGCGCTGCCCGCGCGGCTCGCTCACGGGCTTTCCCCCGATCTTCTCGATCAGCTGCGGGCGGCGCAGGATGCCCCCGTCGACAATCGCGTCATAGCCGGCGACCATCTGCATCGGCGTCACCGAGATGCCCTGCCCCATCGGCAGGTTGCCCATCGTCGAGCCCGAGTAATCCCTCAGCGGCGGCACGATCCCCTTTTCCTCACCGGGGAACTGGATCCCGGTCGGCCGACCGAAGCCAAAGCGGTTGATCCAGCGGCTAAAGCGGGCGGCACCGAGCCTCAACCCGATCGTCACGGCGCCAACGTTGGAGGAGCGGGCGAGAATCTGGGCGACGCTCAGCGTTTCGGTCCCGCGCGGCTCGGCATCGGAGATCGTTCGGTTGGCGACCCGGATGCTGGGTGGCAGAACAAAGGATGTTTCCGGCGTTACCACCTTTTCGTCCAGCGCCGCGGAGACCGTAAACGCCTTGAAGGTCGACCCCGGCTCATAGTTGAAGCCGGTCGCCTGGTTCTCGAGTGCTTCGGGACTGGCATGGGAGAGGTCCGCGAGGTTGACGGGCGGCCAGTTGGCCATCGCCAGCACCTGCGAGTCGCGCGGGTCCATCACGATCGCGGTGGCGCTCTTTGGGACAAAGGTCGAGCCGACTCCGGCGAGGACTTCTTCGGTCTTTGCCTGGATCGCGGGATCGAGCGTGAGCTGGATGTCCTTCCCGTTACTGGCTTGCTTTACGGTTTCCAGGCGGATCGGCTGCCCCAGCGCGTCTTTGACGACGCGGCGTTCGCCGTTGAGACCCACCAACACCGAGTTCTCCGCCTCTTCCAGGCCGCTCAGGCCCTTGCCTTCTGACCCGAGCGCGCCGATCACCTGGCCCGCCAGCTGACCCTGAGGGTAAGTCCGCCGGCTACCTGGCAGCTGGCCGATCCCCGGCAGCCTCAGGCGGGTGATCCGCGCCGCCGCCGGCACCCCGATGTTCTGGGCGACGTAGGAGAAGCCCGAGTGAGCGGTAAGGCTGCGCAGCACCCCCTCGCGGCCGATGCCGATCGCCCGTGCCAGCTCGGCTGCCTCACGCGGTGGGTTCTTGACCTGGTATGGGGTCGCGTAGATCGTCGCCGCGTCTTCGGAGGCCGCTAGCTCGTTTCCGTAGCGGTCAAGCACGCTTCCCCGCAGGCCGGGCACGGTGACTACCCCAGTCTGCTGGGAGATCGCCTCCGAGGCGAGGGTCGAGCCTTCCACCCCCTGCAGCCAGAAGGCGCGCCCGATGATCACCAAGAAGCAGAGGATGAAGCCCGCAAAGAGGAGCCCTATCCGGCGCTCGGTCAGGCGCATCGGGCTTTTGGCCTCAGCCGCCCGCCGCCGCGAGGCGCCGGGCGGCAATCTCGACGTCATTCGGCGCGGCGCTCAGGTAGCGGACCTGGTTGGCCGTCGGCATTGCCAGTCCCTGGGCGGCAGCCTCGCGCCGGATCCGGGCGACTCCGTAGCGATGGGCGTCGCGGCTCTTGACGACCGAGTTGTCGTTTTCAAGCGCCTCGATGCCCTCGAAGATCCTGCCGGTGGAGGCGGCGAAGCTGAGGGTGATCACGTTGAGGGTGACTATCCCGGCCAGCAAAACCCCGAGCACTCCGATCCAGGCCCGACCGCGAGTCATCCGGATCACGAGGCCGGTGTCCGGCAGGTGGCCGACCGCTATCGCGGTGCGGCCGACCGCGAGCGGAATCAGCTGCCCCCCGGTGGCCCGCTTGGACTTGGGCCGCGCCCGGCGCGGAGCGCGCGCGGGCGCCGGGCGGGCACGGGCAGGCGCGCTCGCCAGCCGTACCGAGCGGGGAGCGGCCTTGGGGGTTGGTGCCCGCTTGCGCTGCGGCGCCCGGGCGGGTGGCGCCTTGCGGGCTGGAGCCGCAACAGCCATCAGCGCTTCGCCCCCCCTTGCGCTGCGGCGGCGATCTTCACGGCCGCGCGCAGGTGGGCCGAGCGGGAGCGTGGATTGGCGGCGACCTCGCCGGCACTCGGGGCGATGGCGCGACGGGTGAGCAGCTCCGCCTCGGGTTCGTGACCGCAAACGCAGACCGGCAACTCCGGCGGGCAGATGCAACCGCGGGCGCGATCAGCGAGGAAGCGCTTGACGCGACGGTCCTCGAGGGAGTGAAAGGAGATCGCGGCGAACCGCCCGCCCACCGCCAGCATCCCCCAGGCTAGGGGAAGCGCATCCGCGAGAGAGTCGAGCTCCCCGTTGACCGCGATCCGGATCGCTTGGAAGGTTCGCTTGGCGGGATGGCTACCGCCAAAGCGAGCCGAAGCTGGCATTCCGGCCTTGACCGCCTCAACGAGATCGGACGTGCTCTGCAGCGGCCGTCGCCGGATGATCTCGCGCGCAATCCCCCCGGCATAACGCTCCTCACCGAAACGGCGCAGCGCCTTGGCGATCCGCGACTCCGGCCACTCGTTGACGATGTCGGCGGCGGTCAGCTCCTGGCGGGTGTCCATCCGCATGTCCAGCGGGGCGTCATAGGCGTAGGAGAATCCCCGCTCCCAGGCATCGACCTGCATCGAGGACATTCCGAGGTCCATGAAAATCATGTCTGGGTGGATGCCTTCGCCGCGCAGGGTGCGAAGCCCTTCCGCGTAGTCAGCGCCGATGAAACGGACCCGGCAGGGGGCGCTGGCGGCAAAGGTGGCGAAACGACTCTCGACCGCCCGATCGCGGTCTATGCAGATCAGCGTTCCTTCCGAGCCAAGCAGCTGCGCGATCCGCCGGGCGTGGCCACCGCCGCCAAAGGTGCAATCGACGGCAAGCTGTCCCAACTCGGGGGCAAGCTGCGCGGTCAGCTCGGATACAAGGACGGGCAGGTGGTCGTCAGAGGGCATGAAGGGGAGGGTGGTGGCGAGATTCACGTGGGCTTCGCCAATGCTCCGCGCTGGGAGAGCGGATATTGACGCTTGCTGAGCCTCGGTTCGCATGTCACTCGGGCCCCCCAGCCCCAGAGAGGCTCTCGGCGATCTCCGGCGCTTGCATGTCGAGCTCGGCCTCTTGCTCAGCCCAGGCCTCCGCTTTCCAGATCTCCAGGTACTCCCCCGCGCCGGCCACCACACACGGTCCGTCGAGGCCGGCGTGCTCGATCAGCGGCTTCGGCAGGCGGATGCGGCCAGCCGAATCAAGGGTCTCGTCGAACGAGCCGCCGTGGAAGCGCCGGCGAAGGCGCCGGGCGTCGCGACCAAAAGGGCTGTGCGGGGCGAGGAATCGGTCAGAGAGCTGCTCGAACTCCGCGGTCGTGTGCAACCAGATGCAGGGGTCAAAGCCCTTGGACAGAACGACCCCGTCAGAAAGTGCCGCGCGGAAGCGCGACGGAATCGTGAGGCGATCCTTGGAATCGAGGCTGTGCTCGTAGATACCCCGAAATGCCACCGCGGTCGATTCCTTTCGGGAGGGCCGGAAAGAGATAGGACCGAGGTGATGAGGTGGGAGGAGCCTCACCACCCCGGTCCTGGGCTTCAACTCGCGCGCCACCCTACCCCACTTTCCCCCACTTTGCAACACAGTCGTTGAGTGCACGGTCATTTGCAACGGGCGCCCAGAGGCTCGGCCCAGTTTGGAAAACGACGCGGCGCGCTCTGGCGCACCGGCCTCGGCAATCTCCCGCTGCCCGTCTTCCGCGCAGCGGTCGTCTGGATCGCGATTAGGATCGTGGAGTCGCGGCTCGCCAATCACCGAGAAACTCATCCCTCGCCACCCTTTTCGTGGCGCTCCTCAGCGCCGCCCTCACCCTGTCGGCGCCGGTGGCAAGCGCCGGGTTGCCGGCCGCGCATCCAGCGAGGGGTGGATCGCAGGGCAAGCACGGCGGCAGGGCCCACCGGGCGCCCTACCCCGGCCCCGCCTCGATCGCCGCCGCAACCCGCTACCTCAACCGTCGCATCGGCTACACCGCGTTTGCGGTCATCGACACCGAAGGGCGACTGCACGGCGAGCACATCCAGCGGACCTTCGTCAGCGCCAGCGTCGTCAAGGCGATGCTCCTGGTCGCCTACCTGCGCAAGCTGGACGCCGAGCACCTGGGGCTTGACAGCGAAAGCCGCGCGCTGCTGGAACCGATGATCCACGTCTCCGACAACGAAGCGGCGACCGCGGTCTGGGAAAGGGTCGGCGACCCACGCCTGCGCAGACTGGCGCATCGAGCCGGGATGAGCGACTTTTCGATTTCAGGGATCTGGGCCAACGCGCAGATCAGCGCCGCCGACCAGGCCCGCTACTTCTTTGAGATGGACAGCCTGATCCCGCGACAGTTCCGCAGCTTCGTCCACAAGTTGCTCTCACACATCGCCGGATATGAGAGTTGGGGAATCCCCGCCGTCGGTCGGCCGCGCGGCTGGGCGGTCTTCTTCAAGGGCGGCTGGCGTGAAACCGGTCGCGGCCAGCTGGTGCACCAGATCGCACGGCTGCAGCAATCGGGAAAGCGAATCGCAATCGCGGTGATGACCGACGGCGACCCCTCGATGGGATACGGGATCGAGACGATCGAAGGCGTCGCGGCCCGCCTGCTGCGCGGTCATCCTTGAGCACAGCGCCTCCCAGGCTGACCGGGATGAGCGTTCAGCCGCGCTCTAACCTGCTGTGATGAACCCGGCCGCAAAGGTCGCCGTCTTTGGCCCCCACCCGCTGCTCTCGATCACAATCGAGGCGCTCACCGCCGAGGGGGGCGACGACATTCACGTCCACCCCGCCGGACAGGGCGTCTGGGTCGCCCGGATGGCGGCGGAGCTGGGGGCGATGCCGATTCTTTGCGGCTTCCTCGGCGGTGAGACCGGCGCTGTTTTGCGGCCCTTGCTGGCGGCTCTGCCGATCGAGCTGCGCCTAGTGCAGACCGGGGCGGCCAGCGGCGGCTACGTCCACGACCGCCGCGACGGTGAGCGCCATCCGGTCGCACAGAGTGCCAGCATGCCACCGACCCGCCACGAGGTTGACGACCTCTTCTCGCTCGCCTGCGCCGCTGCCCTTGATTCTGAGGTCCTTGCCCTCTGCGGCCCCTACCCCAGCGAGGCCCTGCCGCTGGAGATCTACGGCAGCCTGGTCGCCGATGTGCGGGCGAACGGCACGCCGGTCATCGTCGATCTCTCCCCGCCCCTTCTCGACAGTGCCCTCGAGGGCAAGCCGGACCTAGTCAAGATCAATGACTGGGAGCTGGCGGCGTTCGTCTCCGGCCCGGTCGACACCGCGGCGAGGATGCGGGCGGCGATGGATCGCCTGCTCGAGCGGGGCGCCGCTGCGGCGATCATCACCCGGGCCGGAGAGCCGGCGATGGTGCTGCGCGGCGAGGAAGCGTGGGAACTGACGCCGCCGCGTTTTGAGCGCGGCTCGCGCGAGGGCTGCGGCGACTCGATGATGGGCGGACTCGCGGCTGCGATGGCGACGGGCATGGAGTGGGAAGAGACACTGCGGATCGGTGCGGCCGCCGGCGCGACCAACTTCCTGCGCCGCGGGCTGGGCACCGGAGCTCGCGCCGTGGTCGAGGATCTGGCGCACCGCGTCGAGCTCCGCCGCCTCGATTAGACCCGCGGCGCGAAGGGAGCGCTGAGCGGCCCGCCGTCGATGATGGCGCGCGGCGCCGTCTCGGTGATCCAATCAAGGTGCGGCGCCAAGGCCTCGACCCCGGCCAGCCTGCTCAGGGCGGCGGAGAGGTGGACAGGCCGGCCACCGTGGGAGGAGTGGGCATCGCTGCTGAGGACGTGCACCAGCCCCGCCGCCGCAAGCGCGACCATCCCCGCGGACATCTGCTCACGCAAGAAGAAGTCCGCCGTCGCCTGAACCAGTGCGCCGGCCTCGATCAAACGCGCGATGCGTTCGAACATATCGGCGGAGAGGTGGCGCTCGGGATGGGCGATCAGCGCCCGGTGGCCGCGTTCGGCGAGTTGCTCCACCCGGTGGGTGAGGCTGTCGCTGAGTGCCCCCGGCGCCGGCTCCAGCAGGATCCAGACCCCGCTCCCCAGCGCTACCGCCGAAAGCTCCTCCGCGCTAAGGGCCTCGACTGCGCTCTCAGCGACCTCGCCCCCCGGCAGGACGGAAACGGGGATGCCCTCCTCGACCAGCCGCTGGTTGAGGACCTCAACCCGCTCGCTCAGCTCGCGGATGCGGACATCGTGGTCGGGTCGGATATGTGGTGTGGCGCAGATCGCTTCGATCCCGTCGGCGGCCCCCTGGCGGGCCATGCCGGCGCTGTCTCGCAGGTCAAGCGCCCCGTCGTCGAGGGCGGGCAGGATGTGGCAGTGCAGGTCGATCACCCCGTGGCCAGCCTAAAGCGCTGCCAGCGCTGCGCTCACGGGTGCTTCTTGCTCGCCACCGCGTACCAGACAAGCACGGCGATCGTCACGACCAGGGGAAAGACGGTCGAGAACACCCCCGAGAAACTTGTCCAGCCGGCGGTCGCCAGCAGCTGCGGAATAGCATCCATCTCATCCAACTCCTGTCGGTAGGGCTTTGGCCAGTGCCCCGGGGCGCCGGCTCTTGTCGCGGGGCCCCGGCCAGCGGTAGGCGATCGCGATTGTCGCGATCGCCTCGGTCTCCCTCAGCGGCGAGCGCCATGCAGGCGAGTAGCCGGCGGCGAAGACCGCGGTGCGCCAGCGCTCTGGGGTGGGTGGCGCGCGGCGAAGTTGTCGGCCACCCAGCCGAAGGAGGAGGACGGCGGTCAGGACCCAGAGCAAAGCAGGGCCCGCGATCCGGGCGAGGGGCGTGGAGAGCGCCGCCGCCACCGCTCAGATCAGGTAGAGAATCGCCCAGGCAAGGACGCCGATCCCGACCAGCAGGGCCCAATACATCGCAGCCGGGACAAAGCCCTCGGGGATGGCCGCGTCTGTGCGACCCCGGTTGCGCAAACCGGCGGCAAAGACCGTCTCCAGCCTGTACATCGCAAGCAGGGCGACCACGACGTAAAAGACGGTCCAGCCGAAGAAGACGCTCGCATATCCCCCACTCTGGGGACCGAAGGATAGGTGCGCGTACTCGACGCACTGCGCGGCGCAGGCAAACAGACCGAGGATCAGCGCCAGGCCTGAGATCCCCACCCAGCCGCGACCGTTGCGCGCCGCCCATGCCGCGTAGCCGAAGGCGCCGGCACTCAGCACCAGGGCAGCGACTATCGCGATCCCGTAGCCGCTCGGGGGTTCGACCCCGGCCGGTCGCCAGAGGCCGTTGTTGTTGAGCGAGCGCAGGTAGAAGTAGGCGAAGATGAAGCCGAGGAAGAACATGATCGTCGAGCCGGCGATCAACCCGAACCCGATCCGGTCGATGCGCTCGTGCAGCTCGGGGGTCTCTGCGTAGGTCGCGTTCTGCGGTTGGCTGTCGATTGAGCTCTCCATATCTGCTCCCTACCCCGAGGCCGGCGCTTCGGCCGGACGCGGAGGTGGCGGCGAGGGAGGCACGCCGTAGTCGTAGGGGTCGGAATCGATTACCGGCGGGCGCTCGAAGTTCTCGAGCGGAACCGGGGTCGGCGTCTGCCACTCCAGCGACTTCGATTCCCAGGGATTTGCTGGAGCTCGCTCTCGCACGAAGACCAGCGAGTAGACGACGTTGAAGAGGAAAACGAGCATCGAGGATCCGAGCACGAAGGCCGAGATCGAGACCCAGTCGTTAAGACCCTGAAGGTGGGAGGGGTAGGTCACGACTCGGCGCGGCTGGCCCATCAGCCCGAGCGCAAATAGCGGCGCGAAGGTCGAGTTGAAGGCGATGAACATCATCCAGAAGTGGACCTTGCCCAACGTTTCATTCAGTTTCATGCCGAACATCTTCGGCACCCAGTAGTAGATCGCGGCAAAGAATGAGAAGACCAGTCCGCCCATGATCGTGTAGTGAAAGTGAGCCATGACGAAGAAGCTGCCGTGGGTGGCGACGTCGCTTGGCACGTCGGATAAGAAGACGCCGGAGGCGCCGCCGATAAAGAAATTGAAAAACCAGGCAAGGCAAAACAACATCGGCACCGTGTAGCGGATCCGCCCCCTCCACAGGGTCGCCATCCCGACGAGAAACACCAACCCGGTCGGCACCGAGATCGCCTCGGTAGAGAACATGTAGAACGGACGCAGCGAGGAGTTGAGCCCGCTGACGAAGAGGTGGTGCTGCCAGACGAAGAAGCTGAGCAGCATCACGCCGAGGATCCCCGCCACCGCAATCCGGTACCCCCAGAGGGGCTTGCGGGCGAACACCGGCAGCAACTCGAGGACGATGCCGAACCCGGGAAGGGCAAGGACGTAGACCTCCGGGTGGCCAAAGAACCAAAACAGGTTCTCGAACAGGTACGGGCTGCCTCCCGCGGTGGAGAGGAAAAATGAGGTCTGCACCGCGCGGTCAAAGGCAACCATCAGCAGGGCGGCGATCAGCACCGGCGCAGCCAGCACCATCAGGATCGAGGTGCTGAGCGCACCCCAGCAGAAAATCGGCAAGCGCCGCCAGGTCAGCCCCGGGGCGCGCATGGTGACGATGGTGGCGATCATGTTCAGCCCCAGCAGCGTCATCGAGAGCCCGACGAGGGCAAAGAAGAAAATGTAGGAGTCAAAGCCGTAGTTGGCCTGGACGTTGAGCGGGGCATAGCCCGTCCACCCGGTCGGGAAGCCGCCGAAGAAGAGCGTCGTCAGCAGGATCGTCCCGGCGGCCATCAGCAGCCAAAAGGTGATCGCCTCGATCCGGGGAAAGGCCATCCGCCGCGCGCCGATCATCAGCGGCACGAAGTAATTTGCGAACGGGCCGAGCACGCCCGAGGTCATGATCCCCATCATCAACGTGCCGTGCAGGCCGACAAGCGTCAGATAGTTTTCGGCGCTGAAGAGCTGGGGTGAGGGGCGCAGCAGCTCAGCGCGGATCAGCATCGCGTTGAGGCCGCCGATGAAGAAGAAGATGCCGATCCCGATCAAGTACTGGATGCCGACCACCTTGTGGTCGGTGCACAGGCCGAAGTAACGGCCGATCCCTCCCTCCTCGTTTTCGGTGTGGGAGCGTTCGCGACCGAGCATCCGCGCCAGCGGGTACCTGGCAAAGCCCAGACCGATAAGGAACCCGATCACCGCGAAGAGGTAGCCGAACATCAGCGCTACGTCGTTTTGGTTGGTGTCGCTGAAGTAGCTGAGGCTGTCGGCGTGGATCTGGTGCCCCAGCCACCAGCCGAAATAAAAACCGACGATTCCGAGCACGATCCCGCCCAGGAGGTTGAAGCCGATCAGACGCCGCCAGAGCGGCCTGGGCGCCGTAGCTACGTTCATCCGGCCCTCCGTTCAGGTTCGGGGAAGTAGTGCGTCGAGTACTTGGGGAGCTCCTTGGTGATTGGCGCGTAAACCCGCTGCTGGTGGTGAATCCAGGCGAGGAAGGCGGCGGCGCTGACGACCTTGCCGGAGTTGAACATGTAGCCGTGCCACAGCCCACAGAGCTCAGAGCAGTGGACTTCGAATTCTTGTTCCTTGGTCGGTTCGGTGTAGGCGATGTTGTCAACGCCGGGATTGGCGTCGGCTTTGACGCCGAGCTTCGGTGCCCAGAAGGAGTGGATCACGTCCAGGGAGGTGACATGAAATTCGATCTGGCGGTGGATCGGCAGCTCCAGCTGTGCGGTCTCTACCCCGCCGAAGGTTGGGAAGCGGTAGGTGAACTGCCATTGCTGGGCGATCACCTGGACCGGCAGGGTCTTGCCCGACGGCTTGAACTCGGGGCTGGGCCCCTGGCCGCCGCCGGCGCCGGCGTCGGCAAGCTGGATCGTCCCGAAGGTGGCGAGGGAGGCGACGATCACGGTCGTCACCACGAGCCAGCCGGTGTGAATGCGGCTGTCATCGCGAATCGCAACGCCTTCCTCTTGTGGCTCGGAATCCCGACGCCTGAAGACGACCAGGGAGTAGGCGAAGAAGACCAGGATTGCGGCGGCGATCGGGGTAACCACGCCGAGCAGGACGGTGTTATCGAAAACCTGACCCGAGGCCGCGGTGGCGCCGGTCCCCGGCGGCAGCGTCGGAGCGATCACCGCGACCACGATCGGCGTCGCGATCGCGCTCAGCACGACCCAGGCGATCACGATCCGTCGCATGTGGTTTGGCTCGTTCACTTAGGGCGCGCTCACGTCACTTCCAGGAAACCGTCCATGTAGCCGATCGTCTGCATCGGCCCGCCGAAGCCGTTGAGGAAGCCGGCGGCGCAGGGAACGAAGCACTGCCAGCGGTAGCGCCCGGGGCCGCCGGTGCGAATCGCGAAGGTGATGGTCTGGTGGGGCTGGCTCGGTAGGCATGGCCCTTCTTCGCAGGCGCTTTCTTCTTCAGATTCAGGCACTCCCCGCAACGGCACGATCAGGTCGAGCTGGGGCACGGCGAAGGTGTGGGAGGCTTCTTCGGGCGGTATCGACTTCATCAACTTGCCGTTGACCCGCATCGTGTTGCCGACCGTGCCGTGGACCCGGGCGAAAAGCGGGTTGCGCAAGCCGCTGTCGCTGTCGTACTGGAACACCGTGACGTGGACCAGCGAGTGCCCCGGGATCTTGAAGATCGTGCTGTGGATCCACTTGCCCTGCGGGTTGCGGATCAGGTAGGAAACCCAAGGTGGATTGCCCCCCTGGGGGCCGACCGCGGGCTCGGTTTTCAGGACCAGCTGGGCGCTGTGGGCGGCGGTCTGGCGCGCTTCGACCGTCGGCGGAGCGCTCATCAAGTTGACGACGTAGAAGCCGATCAGCGCCGCGACGATGATGACTGCGACCGTTACGGCCGCGAGCCTTGCAGCCAACGAACTCATCTCGTCCTTCCTACGGCTTGAGCGGCCCACCCGGGCCTTAGCCACCATAGTCCAGCGACAGGCGGGAAGCAAGGCCTGTCTCTCGTGAGCTCGCACCGAGCGCGCAGAGCATGCAAACCGCCGTTCAGGGGTCGCCATCTGCGGGCACCCGACTACGATGATCGGCATGATCGGGCACCTGCTCCCGCCGGGCTAGCGGGACCAGGTGGCTTCAACTCACATGGATAAGAAGACGACCCGCAGAGGGAACTACGAGTCCGGCTCCGATTACGTGCTGGAGTACGGCGAGCTGCGCTTCGCCTTCAACGAGGCCGACTTCGGTCAGCGGGTCGAGCAGGCCGCGGTCAAGCTCGGATTCGTTGACCAGGGCCTAAGCCGAGAGGAGCTCGATGACCTGCTCGACCTCGCCGTGAGCGGCGAGATCGCCGAGCCGAGCTCCCGGCTCGGCGAGCACATCAACGAGAACTGGGAGGAGCTGGTCGGGCCGGCCAACCGCAGCCTCGTCCACTGGATCCGCCGCCTCGTCTTTCGCGGTGCCTGGCTGGACCAACGCGTCAAGGAGGGCGAGTTGGACGTCGTTTTCGACGAGCGCACCCAGACTTTTGGCTACGTCCAGCCCGACCGCAGCTCTGAGCTGATCGAGCTCTCCAAGGAGCCGTCCTGGCGACGCATCGCCTACCGGCGCTAGGTAGCCGAACCCGGGCTAGGAGCGCTCGCGCTCGTAATAGACGCGGGCCCGGATCACCAATCCAGAGTCATCAAGTTCCACCGCCTCGATCGCGCGGTGGCCGTCCTCACGGCGATAGAGGACGGCGAATCCGCCCGGACCCTCGAGCAGTGACTCCTCGGTGATGGTGAGGTTGGGCGCAAGCTCAAGCCCGTGGCGGAAGTGTTCACGCAGCGCCTGGCGGCCGCTCAACCGCTCCCCCGCCGGGTCGGCGTCACCGAGGACCGGCGCGATCACGAACTCGACGTCCTCGGCATAGCAGGCAATGATCGCGTCGAGGTCGCGCTCATTCCAGGCCTCAAGCCAGCGGTCGGCGTGCTCGCGGGGTCCGGCTGCCCGGCCCCGCCTGCGCCCGAACCGGCGGCGGCGACGGCGCCGAGGAGCAGCGGGCGCCCGCTGCTCCTCACTCTTGTCCTCCCGAGCCAGCTCATCTGCGCCCTTTTGGACGGGCGCTGGGGGGCGGGGTGGCTGCTCGGCGGACCGATCGCCGGCCAGCGCCTCGATCAGCTCCGCGCGGGAGAGCAGTCGATAGCGGGGGATCCCCGCGGCGGCCGCCAGCGCGTGCAGCTCGGCGAGGTGCTTTGAATCCAGCTCGGCCTTCGTCGTCATCGAGGCGGCAGGTTATTCAACGGACGTGCTCGGCGCGGGCGGGGTCAACGCCTTCCTCGGCGGCGACGGCCGGCCAATCCTCGGCCTCCCGTCTGACCCGACGGCGCGACCAGCCAAGCTCGTGGCCGATCGCCTCGGCCACGGCGCGGACCGAGGCGGCGTCGCGCAGCTTCGCCGCGGCCAGGACCCCCAGGCGGGTTCGACGCAAGAGAACGTCGGCGACGCTCCGCGCCTGCTCAAGGCGGGCGGCAATCGCCGCCTCGGCGAGCAGATCGGGGCGGCCCTCGACGATCGGTACAGCCAGGCGTGGCTCCCTCCAGGCGAGGTCGAGAACAGCGCGGGCGGCGTGGCCGTAGCGAAAGGCGAGCTGAGCGACCGACGCCTCCCCTACCCCCACCGGCGCCTCCAGGTCCTCGGGGCGGGCCGGCATCCCCAGCGGGATCTCCGCGGTATGGCAGGGCGCCTCCCGGCCCTCGCGCTCGACCAGGCGGTCGACCGTCTGCTTTGCCATCCGCCGCCAGGTGGTGAGCTTGCCGCCGGTGATCGTCAGCATCCCCGAGGAGGTCTCATAGAGCTCCGCCTTGCGGGAGATGTCGACCGACTTTCGCGGATCTCCGCTCGCGATCAATGGCCGCACGCCGGCGAAGGCACCCGCCAACTCACTTCGCCCGAGCGAAGCGCCGAAGAAAGAGTTGACCGCGTCGAGCAGGTACTCGATGTCCTCCTCGGCGGGCCGGGGGTGGGCGATGTCGCCCGCGTAGTCGTTGTCGGTAGTGCCGATCAGGGTGCGCCCGTACCAGGGCAGGGCAAAGATTGCCCGACCCTCGCCGGCGGGGACGATGCAGGCGGCGCGCCCCATCGGCAGGTCTTCCTCACTGACGATCAGGTGGGTGCCGCGGCTGGGAGTCGATCCGCGGAACGTCCTCCTCGTCGACCAACTCGGCGGGAAGAATGCGATCAGCCCAGACCCCGGTCGCATTGACGACGTTGGCGGCCTCGACCTCGACCCGCTCACCGGACTCGGACTCGATGAAGCAAACGCCGCTGGCGCGGCCTCCGCGGGGGAGCACCTCGATCACCCCGGCACCGTTCAACATCACGGCTCCGAAGCGCTCCGCCTCACCCAGCACGGTCAGCACGAGGCGGGCGTCATCGGTCTGACAGTCATAGAAGAGGTAGGCGCCGCTGGGTTCGCGCGCGGCCAGCGCCGGGGTCATCTGCAGGACCTCCTCGCGATCGATCGTGCGATGGCGATCCGGAGACCAGGAGGTTTCCTGCTCCTCCTCTGCGGCGGGACTACTCGCCCGGCGTGCACGGCCGGCCCTGGTCGTCGCCATCACGTCATACATGTTGAGCCCGATGCCGACCCTGCGGTCGCGGCGCTCCTCGCCCAGCGCCGGGACGAGGAACGGGGTCGGATAGACCAGGTGAGGCGCCAAGCGAACCATCAGTTGGCGCTCCAGCAGTGCCTCGCGGACGAGCCCGAGGTCGAAGTTCTGGAGGTAGCGCAGGCCACCGTGGACCATCTTCGAGGAGCGGCTGGAGGTGCCAGCCGCGTAGTCCTCACGCTCCAGCAGGGCGACCGAGTAACCGCGCGAGGCGGCGTCGAGGGCGACCCCGGCGCCGGTGATGCCGCCGCCGATCACCACCACCTCAAAGCGCTGGCCGGCGATCGCCTCGATCGCTTCCGCGCGGGAGAGCATCGCTACCAGCCACGGCGGCGCGCCAGCCACCAGGTCCCGGCTAGCGCCAGCCCGCCGGTCGCGACCCCGATCAAGATTGGCGGCCAGGGTGTGGCGGTCCCCGCTTCCAGGGGACTCGCCGAGCTGGGCGTCGTTGTCGACGGCGTCGCCTGGGGCGAGCCGGGCACGACGTTCTGTCCCGGAGGGATCAGCCGGGACCCCTTTCGGGCCGGGTTGGCCCCGCCTGAGGGCGCCGCTCACCCCGGGGCAAGGCCGCCACCCGGCGAGCCTGAGGAAGAGCGGGGCGTGGTCGGAGTCGATCTGGTTCCCGCGGAGCCACCGTTCGCCGCCCCGCTGCCGGCGTTGGAGCTCTGCTTTGGTGGGGAGTGGGGTTCCCTGGGCGCCACCGGGACCGGGAACGACTTGCCGGCGGCGGCCACCAGAACCTCGCCGGTGACCCAGACCGATGATTGGTTGCTGGAGGCCGAGTAGCGGTAATGGCCATCGCTTGCCTGCTGTGCTGAGAGGTATTCCGGGGCGCTGGCCCCGCCACGGCGAAAGGAACCTGGATCGCCGCCCCCAGCGCGGATCCCCTGGATCGCCCAGGCCGTCGACTGGGTGTTGACCATGCTCGACCCAAGCAGTGAGAAACCCCCGCCGGGTCGCTGGACCCCACGCAGGTAGCTGAGGCCGAGGTTCGCCGCCTTGGAGGTTGCGGAGAGGGCCTGCAAGGCGGCGCCGGTATCGTCGGGGGTGCTGGGTGAGCCGAGCGTGTCACCCCAGCCGCCGTCGCTGTTTTGGGCACCCCGCAGCCATTCCAACGAATTGTCAAGTCCACCGGTCGCGCCCGCGGCACGCAGGGCAATGACGCTGAAGGCCGTCAACGGGGGCTTGCCTTCGATCGAGCCGTCGTGGCGCGGGCGCTTGCTCAGTTCGGCGACCAGGTTGCGCCCCGCAAAGGAGCGCGGGTCAACCCCGGCGCCCTCCAGGGCGAGGATCGTGCGGGCGAGGTCGCCGCTGCTGGTGATCTGTCCCTGGGCTCCACGGAGATAACCGACCGGGGTGTTGCCGTGGCTAAAGACGTCCAACGGGTTGCGGCCAGCTGCCTCCAGCCCCAACATCACCCAGCCAGTGATTTCGGGGCTGGAGCGCCCCCCGGGGAGGCGCCAAAGCCACCGTCGGGATTCTGCACAGATTCCAGCCAGCTCACGGCACGGGAGACCTCTGACGCTTGGGCGCGAGGCGCAAACGCCGCCGCCCCGACCAAGGCGAGGATCAAAAGCGCCGCCACTCCGCCGCCGCGCAAGCCGGGTCTCATCCTCACCGGCTTACCGGCTGGCTCCTCGCCTCGAGCACCCCTGCCCCACTCAAACCGCGCCCGGAAGCGCGCCAGCATCCGTACCATTGCCGGACCGGCGAGCAGGGCGAAGACGACGTTGCCGGTCGCGTGGGCGAGGTTGAACGGGATCGCGCGAGCTTCCAGCAACAGGAAATGCCGCAACGAGAATTCACCTCCGTAGCTGATTGTGTAGAAGTTGAGCAGCACCCCGTAGGCGATCCCAGCGAAACCGCAGAGCGCCGCCAGGGTGAAGCGTCCGGCATTGCGCGTCCCCAGGGCGAGCACCGCGCCGAGCACTCCACAAAGGCCCCAAGCCGCCATCTGCCACGGGGTCCAGGGGCCCTGGCCAAACCAGAAGTTGGAGACCAATCCCGAGAGGGCGCCGACCGCAAACCCCGGCGCCGGGCCGAGCGCGTAACCGGCGAAGATCACGATGTCGGTGGTCGGCTTGACGTTGGGCAGCGCGGCGAAGGCGACGCGCCCGGCGATCGCCAGCGCGGCTAGCGCGGCGACCAGGGCGACGACCTGGGAGGGCGGCCGCGAGCGCTCATACCAGGCAAAGCCGGCCACGAGGACGACGCCAAGGATGAGGAAGCTGGTGAGCTGCCAGCTCATTCTCGGCCTCCGTCGCCGAGCCTCGCGGCGCCCTGCTCGGGCGTGATCACCCCGGGCAGGTCCAGAACCCGGGCCACCTCGGTGGCGAAGTACCAGCCGCCGGAGAGGACCTCCCCCACTGGGCCATCGGCGATCACCCGCCCTTCGCCGAGCAGGACAACCCGCTCGGCGAAGGCCGCCGCGAACTCGAGGTCATGGGTGGCGACGAGCAGGCCAGCGCCGCGACCGGCGAGGTCAGCGATCAAGCCGACGAGGTCGTCGCGGTGGGCGCGGTCCATCCCCCGCGTCGGCTCATCCAGCGCAACCAGCCCCGGCAGCTCCTCTCCCTCCATCCTTCCAGCGAGGGTAATCGCCAGCGCCAGCCGCTGCCTCTCACCACCGGAGAGGTCACGCGGGTCAGACTCGACCGCGTGCTCCAGCCCGACAACGCGCAGTGCAGCCCGCCCCGCCCCATCGCCAGGCAGCTCATCGCCGACCCGCTCGCGAACCAGGTAATCGCTCGGGTTCTGGGTCAGCAACGCGATCCCGCTCGGAGCCTTGACGCTGCCAGCGACCGGATCGCTCAAACCGGCTGCCGCGCGCAGCAGCGTGCTCTTGCCCGCACCGTTTCGGCCCATCAGCGCGACCCGCTCGCCGCGCTCAACCCTGAGGTCGATGCCACGGAGTACCTCTCGGGGTTGATCGCCGCAAAGCAGCTCCACCCAGAGGCGGCGGGCGAGGACGCCGAGCCGCTCATCTCCGAGTCGGCGGGGGCGCGCCGGCGCTGAGGTCCTTTGTGACCCGTTGATCACACCCGCCACCAACCCGAGCTCGCGGCCCGGTTGGCGCTCACCGAGCCTCTGGCGGGCGTCGCGGACTCCAACCGGCAGGGGTTCGATGCCGGCGAGGGAGAAGAGCCGTGCGGCGGGGGTGCTCAGCGCCTGGTTATGGCGATGGGACCAGGAGAGAAACCCGCGCGGTGGCCCGTCAAAGCAGACGGCGCCGGTATCCAGGGCGATGACCCGGTCTGCAGCGGCAAGGCAACGCTCGAGGCGGTGCTCGGCCAAAAGGACACTCACCCCCCACTCCTCGTTGAGGCGGCGTAGGAGCCAGATCAGCTCATCGCCGGCGACGGGGTCAAGCTGGGAGGTGGGCTCGTCGAGGAGGAGCAGGCAGGGCCGAGTGACAAGGGCCGCGGCGAGGGCTACCCGCTGCAGCTCACCGCCAGAAAGTGTGTCGACCGTGCGCTCCAGCAGGTGCGGTATGGCGAGTGCCAGGGAAACCTCCTCGACGGCGCGGGCGCGGGCGGCAGGGGAATCGCCCCGCATCTCCAGCGGCAGCTCGATCTCGGCCGCCACCGTGCTCGAAACGACCTGGGTCTCAGGGTCTTGAGCGAGGTAGCCGGCCACGGCAGCCAGCTCACCGGGACCAGCGGCGATCGCGTCGAGGCCGGCAACGTAGACCTCGCCGTCGATCTCCCCGCCGTGGAAGTGCGGGACCAGGCCGCAGGCGGCGCGCAGGAGGGTCGACTTACCCGATGCCGAGCGTCCGGCGAGGACGGCGAACTCGCCTGCACCGATCCGCAGCGAAACCCCGCGGAGCGCCGCGCGGCCTGCCTGCGGATAGACGTAGGTCAGTCCCTCGACCGAGAAGGCGGGTGCAGCCCGGGTCCTCGGAGCCAGCTCAGGCACGCGCGACCTCCACCGTCGGCGAAGGTCGGCGCCGCCGCCCTCGCAGGGGAGCGAGGCCGGCGAGGACGATCGCGCCCGAGAGCGCCAGTGTCAGGGAGCCGACGCCCCAAACAACAGTCGGGGTTGGATCAAAACCATCGGCGCCGAGCAGCTTCGCCGTGCTTGCCGCGGCGAGCACGGCGGCGGCGGTCAGGTAGAAGCGGGCGTCGTGACGAGAGCGCTCGCGGCGGCGGCGGGCCCTCGGGGCGTCCAGGGAGTAGCCGCGCAGCTCCAGCGTCGCCGCGACGTCGACGGCGCGGTCAAGTGAGCCGGCCAGGAGCCGGCGCAAGAGGGGCCCGCGGCCGACCGGGGCGGCCCCAGGCCCTCGCAACTGCGCTGCATCGCGCAGCCGTGCCGCATCTGCCTCGGCGACGGGAACCAGGCGGGAGATGAGAACCGCAGTCAGCGCCGAGCGGCCGGCGATCGGGCGCAGCGCGCGCAGCACCCGGTCGGGGTCAACGCAGGCCGAGTAGACGGCGAAGGCGATGATCACGGCGACGGCCCGCAGGCCCAACGACAGACCGGCGGCAATCGCCTCGGCGGTGACGTCAACCTGACCCAGCAGCGGCCACTCGCCGAGCCGGGCGATGACCGTCTCACCGCTCCTCACCACGAGCGCGTTGACGACGATCATCAGCAGCCCCAGCGCCACCCCCATCCGCAGCCCCGCGCCGAGGGCGCCGCGGGCGCCCGCGAGTAGACCGGCAAGCAGGCCGGCGAGCAGGACCGCGGCCAACACGACCGGGCTGGAGAAGAGGAACGCGACGGCGACGAGCGATCCCAGGTAGGACACCGCGGCGCCGGGGGAGGCCGCCTGCAGCGGGCCCGGCCGCGGCGTGTAGGCAAACGGCGATCTCATCACCTCGCCGGCAACGGCGTCTCCTTCCCAGCTTCGATTGCGACCGCGTAATGGTCGCGCAGGTCAACCGCATCGAGCAGGCCGGCCGCGGCCTGGACCCCCGCCGCCGAGACGCCGGTGATCACCCACGTCGGCGGCGCTTCATCGCGCCGGGTCGCGGCGACCAGGCCGGCTCCCGAACCAAATGAGCGCACCGGATCACCGTTTTCCCCAAGCCCGGTCAGCGTAAAACCTCCCCGGCGGCGGGAAAAGCTGGCGAAGACCCCGCTTTCCTGGGGTCCGGCTTCAATCTCGGCGGCCGCCGGATCCCGCGGACCTGCGCCCAGGGACCGACCAGGACACGGATCGCGGCGCTCGCTGCGCCGCCACTGACCCGGGCGCCCGCCCTCTCCAGCCTGCTTCGCACCCGAGCGCAGGACCCACCCCCGCCCATGCAAACGACCCTCACCGGTCGCCGCCTTCCTTCATAGCCCCCGGCGAAGGGCTGGGGCCAGGAGCCGACCACCGCGGGCACGCTCTGAGCTGCCGTCCAGTCGCGGTAGTCCCACCAGATCGTCTCGCCCCCGTGCAGCTGGTAGGAGGCCGCGCCGACCGGCGACTCGACCCCGTTGACGTAGAAAAACCAGTCATCGGAGGCACCGTCGCGCACTTCCCCTTCGGTTCCGTCGATCGACTGCACGAATCCACCGCCATAACGGGTCAAGACGTGGGCGCTACCTTCGAGCACCCGCATCGCTGTATCGGATTCGGTCACGCCGCCCACCGCGCGTTCGAGTACAGGCTCCGAGCCGTAGTCACGGGTCACGGTCAGCCTCACGTCGGCAAGCTCCTTGCCGGGTCCAAGGCCACAACCGGCAGCGGCGATCGCGCCGAGGACCAGCCCGATCGCGGCCGCCGCTCTGGGCCGCCGCCTCACCGACCCTGGCGCTCAGGGCACCTACCCCCCACGCAGACCGCCACCCGGTTGGAGGGGATGTCCCCGAGGCCGCGGGCGACAAGCAGCGCCGGCTTGCTTAGCTTCACGCTCGCGCGACCCCCAGCATCGGTGGTCCCGCTGGCCCCGGTCACCCTGACGCCGGCAGCTGGGCTGCGCCTGCCTTTTTCGTTATAGGAGAAGACGCGCACCGCGAAGGGCCTGCCGACCCGCGCCGTCGCCGGCGCACTCAGCGCCAACTCTTCGGGATAGGGATAGGAGGCAGCCAGGTACCAAACCACTTCATCGCCTGCGTGTAGCTTCGCGGCTTCCCCGCCGACTTCAGGGTTCACATGGTTCACCGTCAGATACCAGAAGGGGCCCTCTTGCTTTTGCAAGTTTCCGCCAACCCCGCACAACCCGAGGCCGAAGCTGAAGTGATCGGTGATGCAGCAGGGGGCGCAGGGCCGCATCGGATCTCGCCGCCTCAGCGAGCAGGCCGAGCGCCGTCGCCCCCTTGACGGCAACCGACCTGCCACTGCCGCCGGTCCCCTGCCCGAAGCAGGTCGCCCTGGGGCTGGTCGGAACCGATGTTGTGCCGGTGCGCAGCCCCTCTTCGGCCAACACCTTGCCGCGGCTGTTGATCACCCGCAGCCTGGCCGGGACCTTGCCGGCGCTGGCGCCGGCGAGGGTCGAGGTTGCCGCGGTGACGATTAGGGCCAACGCGCACGCTGCGGCCAGCCTGGATGAGATGGGTTTGGGCATCAAAGCCACCCTTTCCTCGAGGGTTGTCGTGGCTGGCCGGGGACAGGTCTCCTGGCTTACGGGGTGGACTGCCACGCCTTCCCGGAGGTTCGGTGTCACCCCCAGTGGCTGGCGCCGAGGCGCCCGTGGCTTCCTTTCCCGATCACAGTGGCGGGACCGCGCCGGCTTCTCACCGAACTTCCCTTGACCACCGACCGTATCTAGTGATCGAGTCTACCCGCCAACCCCGGCGCCGCGGCGCGGGACCTCAGGACCCCTCGGCGGACAGCGCGGGAGCGAAGAGCGGGCGGGCGGCACACGCTCAAGGCGCGCAGAGGTCGCGGTAGTAGCGGTAGTCGCTGCGCTCGGGGCGCAGGTTGGAGGCGAGCGCGAGGTGGTGGCGAGCGCGATCCTTGCGCCCGGTCTTAGCCAGCGCCCGGCCCAGGCAGAAGTGCGCGTAATCGTTTACTCCGTGTGCGTCGACCACCGCCTCGAACTCAGCCGCGGCCTTAGCGAATCGCCCGCAGCGAAAGTAGGCGCGGCCCAGCGCCTCACGCACCGATGCCTTGTCCGGGGCGCGGCGCGCCGCCGCCTCCAGCGGCGCCGTCGCCTGCTCGAAGTCCCCGTCCTCAAGCAGCTCGATCCCGCGCCGGTAGAGGGTGAAAGTGGAGTCATCCTGTGGGTCTGGGTGCATCGCCTTAGTGTAGGAACTGGGTCAGTCGGGCTTCGGTTTCTTTTTCCAACGCCCGGGCCGGCGCTGCCCGTCAAGGTCGACGACGCCACGCCCCGCGCCGCAGCGAGGCTCGCAGACCGGCCTGTTGAGGGTAAGACGCCGTCCCCGGCCTCGGCTTCAGGCTAGGTTCAAAAGCAGCCAAATCGAGGCCGTCCAAGCGGTCTAATCTGAGCCACGGATGCAGAGCCCCTCCACACCTGCCAAGGGTCAGGAGCAGCAGTTGCTTGACCGCGCCCGCGCTGGGAGCGAGCCGGCCTTCGAGCAGCTGGTCGAGCCCCACCGCGCGGCGCTGCACGCGCATTGCTACCGAATGCTCGGCTCAGTCCACGACGGCGAGGATGCCCTCCAAGAGACGTTGCTGCGCGCCTGGCGTGGCCTCCCGCGGTTTGAGGGGCGCAGCTCACTGCGCTCCTGGCTTTACACAATCGCGACGAACACCTGCTTGAGCGCGATTGAGCGCAGGCCCAAACGAGTGCTGCCGATCGACTACGGGCCAGCCACCGACCCCAACCTAGCGCCGGGCGAGCCGATCGCCGAGTCGGTTTGGCTTGAGCCCTACCCAGAGGAGGTGCTTGGCCTGGAGGGCAGCCTCGCGGCGCCAGAGGCGAGCTATGACCAACGTGAGAGCGTCGAGCTGGCGTTCGTTGCCGCGCTCCAGCATCTCCCCGCCACCCAGCGCGCGGTGCTGATCCTGCGCGAGGTGTTGGGCTTCACCGCAAAGGAGGCGGGGGAAACGCTCAAGACGAGCGCCGCGTCGGTCAACAGTGCCCTGCAGCGGGCCCGTGCCGCGGTCGAGGACCGCATTCCCGAGCAGACTCAGCAGGCCACCCTGCGCTCGCTCGGCGACGCCGGGGTGCGCGAGCTGGTCGCCCGCTACGTCGATGCCTGGGAGCGGTGCGACGTCGACGCCTTCGCCGCGATGCTCTCCGAGGACGCATCCTTTGCGATGCCGCCGCTCGCCAGCTGGTATCGAGGGCGGCGGGAGATTGCTCTCTGGGCGAGCAAATCGCCGCTCTCGGGCGCCTGGCGCTGGCGCACGCTACCGGCCCGGGCCAACGGCCAACCGGCACTCGGCTTTTACGCCTGGAGCGAGGAGGACGCCAGCTACCGCCCTTTCGCGCTCAACGTTCTGACCTTCCAGGGGGGGCAGATCGGCGATGTAACGGCCTTCATCGCCCGCTCCGCAGAGCCGCGCGACCGCGAGGTCTTCAATCGCTACCCCGACGAGCCGGTCGACCCCTCAAGACTCGGCGACCTCTTCCGCCGCTTCGGCCTCCCCGATCGACTCGATTGAGCCGGCAATGAGTTTGCTTGCCTTGAGCGCGACCGATGAGTTTCAGGGGAACCCGAGGTCTCAGCTGAGGAGCCCCTCAAACAACAAGGAGGATGCAATGACAGACACCGCAACCAAGACCAGCATCACCCATGTGGGAACCGTGATCGTCCCCGTCAGCGACCAGGACCGGGCGGGTGAGTTCTACCTCGACAAGCTTGGGTTTGAGCAGCGCGCGGACATCCCCTTCGGCAAAGGCGGTGAACGCTGGCTCGAAGTGGCGCCCCCTGGAGGGACAACAACGATCGCACTGATCCCACCGCGCGAGGGAGAACCCACCGGAATCGACACCCACGTGGCGTTCACCAGCGCAGACATCGACGCCGACCACGCGACCCTGCGCGATCGGGGAGTCGAGGTGGATGAGGAGGTGATGCGGATGGGAGAACCGGTGCCGCCGATGTTCTTCTTCCGCGACCAGGACGGGAACAGGTTCCTGATCGTCGAGCAGGGCTGACCCGTGGGCAGGGTGGTTGCCGGGCTGTCGATGTCGCTGGACGGCTTCGTCGCCGGCCCCAACGACGGCCCCGGCAACCCCCTCGGCGATGGCGGCGAGAAACTCTTTCGGTGGTGGTCAGCCGGGCCCGCACCGATTGGCCCCGACAACCGCTTCAAACCGCCGCTGCGCAGCCGCGCGGTGGTGGAAGAGATGTTTGAGTGCGGAGCGATCATCACCGGCAGGCGGACCTTCGACATCGCGGGCGGCTGGGGCGGCCACCACCCGCTCGGCGCTCCCTTTTTCCTGCTCACCCACCACCCGCCCGCCGAGCACGTTGGCCCCGGCACCGGCGGAACGGTAGTCACCGACGGCATCCGCAGTGCGCTTGCGCAGGCCCGCGCAGCGGCCGGAGCGAGCGCGATCGCCGTCGGCGCCGCCGACGTCATCCAACAGTTCCTGCGGGCCGAGTTGCTCGAGGAGATCAACATCGACCTCGTTCCGGTCCTGCTGGGCGATGGTGTCCCGTTGTTTGCCAACCTCGAGGGCCACAGCCTTGACCTGGAATGCACCCGGGTGGTCGAATCCGACGGCGTCACCCACCTGCGCTACCGGATCGTCGGCTAATCGAGTCCGATCGCGCGGATCGAGTGTTGGTCGGGGAGCTTGTCCAAGATGCCCCTCAGAACCTCGCGCTCCTCACTCTGCTCGCGCTGAAGGTCATCGAACAGCAGCTTCACCGCGGTGTGCATGATCCTCATCTGCCGCGGCGCGAGGGCAATTGTCACCGTCCGGCCCTGACCCGGCCCATCCTCTAGATCCGCAAGCACTTCGCGCGCCAAGTGGCGAATCTGTGGCTCGTGCGCCTCGTTGGAGATGAGTAGGTTGAGGGCCGTCCTGGCGACCCCAACCTCCACCTCCCCGAGGATGAGGTGATAGGTCGGCTCGGACCCATGGGGGATATCGCTCATACACTCCCTCGCTCGATCGCTGACAAGAGTCGACGGCAGCCTACCCCGGGCCAGGACATCGACTCAGCCGCGGCCCGGCCGCGCCGCCAGCCATGCGATCACCTCGCCAGCATTGTCCTGGGGTGGGAAGACCGGGTAGAAGACCTTGACGATCTGGGCCCGCTGCGCGATGAATGTAAGTCGCCGGTAATAACGGCCCTCGCCTGCCGTGAAGGTGGGTAGGCCAAGCTCCCCAGCAAGTCGAAACTCGCTGTCGTTTAGCAGCGGGTAGGGAATCTGCTCGCGCTTGGCGAACTCACGCTGCTCATCAAGGCTCTGGGCGCTGAGGCCAAAGACAGCCGCCCCGAGGCCAGCCAGCGCCGCCGCGCTGTCCCGGAAGGCGCAGCTCTGCGGGGTGCAGCCGCGGGCACCGGGGATGCGGTCCCAGCCCGCGGGAAGAGACCTGCCGGGCACGCCAGTCTGGGGGTAGACGTAGACGACCAGGGCCTCGTGCCTGGCCGCAGCCAGCTCGAGCGGCTCGCCCCGGGTCCCTTGCAGCACAACCGGGGGTAGCCGAGCATCGAGCAGATGCGCTGCGGCGCCGTCATCCTCGGGGACGGGCAGCTCCTCAGGGAGGGGGTGGAATTCGGCGGCCGCATCATCCATCGGGATCGCTCCCCGCCCGGCCCGAGAGCCACTCCCCCACCTGGTTCGGTTCAGCCAGGGCGGAAAAGTCGCCGCGATCTCGAATCCGCTCTGCCGCATCGATCATCGCGCTGACGGCAGTCCAGGCGAGCCGCCCGCCGACGCTGATCCTCCCAGCTCCGGCGTCGACGATCTCCGCCAGCGAGAGGCTCGGGATGGCAAGCACGTTAAGTGGTCGCTGGATCGCAGCCGCCACGGCCTCGATCTCCTCCGCGCTGCGAAGACCGGGAGCGAAGAGGACATCGGCACCGGCCCGCTCAAATGCCTGCAGGCGGGAAATCGTGTCGTCGAGGTCGGGGTTTCCCCGGACCTGATTCTCGGCCCTCGCAGTCAGGGTGAAAGGGAAGTCCAGGCGCTGTGCGGACTCGACCGCCGCGGCCACTCGCTCGACGGCCCGCTCAATCGAATAGATCCCCTCCCGATGGCCATAATCCTCAATCGAGCAGCCGACCGCACCCGCTGCGGCGATCCGGCCGATCGCCCTCCCGACATCCTCTGGGTCTGAGCCGAAGCCGTTCTCAAGGTCAACCGAAAGCGGCAGGTCAGTTGCCCGGTCCAGCAGCCGAACGTGATCGATCAGCTCCTCGAGGGTGACACCGCCGTCCGGCCGAGCGCGGGTAAAAGCGAAACCGGAGCTGGTGGTCGCCAGGGCCCTGAACCCGATCGCGGCCAATACCTTGGCCGAGCCGGCATCCCAGGGGTTGGCAATCACAAAAGCCTCGCCTTCGTGAAGGGCTCGGAATACCGCTGCCTTTTGGTGCTGACTTGAGATCGACATTCGACCAAACCTAATCAGCCGCTAGGCTCGCGCGGCAACTGGTGAGAAATGGGGCAACATTGTCAACCAGGCAGAGGCTTTGCGTTTGGGCATCTGACGCCGGCCAATGAGTCCACCGCTTGAGATCCTCGGCCGCTGGCTCAAAGAGGCCGAAGAGGCAAAGGCGCCCCAACCTAGGGCGATGGCTCTTGTGACCGCAACCAAAGACGGTCGCCCTTCCGCCCGTACAGTCTCGCTCAAGCGCCTGGAGGACGACGGGCTGATATTCACCACGGCCCTCTGGACCCGCAAGGCGCAGCAGATCAAGTCAAATCCTCAGGTCGCGCTGCTCTTTCACTGGCCGACGTTGGGTCGCCAGGCCCAGATCAGCGGTCGGGCGACGCAAGGTGATCGCCCGCTCGCCGAAGAGCTGTTCGCCGAGCGCGACCTCGCCCACCAACTGCAAACCGTCGTCTCCCGACAGGGGGAGCCGATCGGCGAGCTCAACGCGCTGCGGGCAAGGCTCGCCCACCTAGCGTCGGTGCAGGAGACCGCACCTGCCTGCCCCGAGGACTGGGGCGCGATCCGAGTCCGGCCGCAGATGGTCGAGCTCTGGGAGCAAGCGCCCGATCGCCTTCACCAGCGCCGCCTCTTCGAGCGGGTCGGCGACGAATGGATCGAGGGCCTGATCGCCCCCTAGCGAGTCGGCTCAGACCCGAAGGTGTCGGAGCAGCCGGCGCTCGAGGTTGGCGCGCACGGCCGGCCACTCGTCGTCGATGACGCTGTAGTAGGCGGAGTCGCGCACGCCGACGTCGGGAACGGTCATGTGCTTGCGCAAGATCCCCTCGAACTGAGCCGGTATCGCAGCGATCGCCGCGCGGGACCGGTGGTTGCGGGCATCGGTCTTGAGCTCGACCCGCAGACAGCCAAGCTGCTCGAATGCATGGCTGATGAGGAGCAGTTTTGACTCGATATTGGCACCGGACCCCCAGGCGCTCGGATTCAGCCAGGTCCAGCCGATCTCAACGACACAGTCGGCCGGGCGCACGTTCAGGTAGCGGGTGCTGCCGACCAGCTCCCCGCCGCGCAGAACGCGGACGGCGAACGGCCCCTCCCGACCGGCCCGTGCATTCTCAAGCGACGTGCTGAGCCATGCATCGAAGTAAGCGCGGCTGCTCCCGATATTGGCCAGCCACTCCCAGATCTCAGGTGCCTGGGCCGCCTCCCACAACCCCTCGGCATGCTCCTCGCCCAGCGGCTCCAGCGCGACAATTGAGCCCTCAAGGCGGGTGGCGAGGTCATCCATCCGCCGAATCGTGCCAGTCTCAGCGTTGGCTTTCCAGCCACCCGCGTTTCACTTGCCATCTGCGGAACCGCCCCGCAGCAATGGCCGTCTATCGATATTTCGACGCTCAGCCGTTCCCCGCTTACTGTCACGGGAACCAAATGGACAGCCCCGCTGACCGTCAATTACAAGTTCAGCGGGAGTCGCTCTCAAGGTTTCCCAGCCCGCCGCCGATAGGCCATTCGTGGCAGCCGGGGATCGCGCGCCAAACCGCAAGCTCTCCGCGGTCCCTCTGACCGGAGCTGGACGAGGGGCCTTCGTCGCGCTGGGGCTTGCCGCGGTCCTCATCGCATTGTTGAGTGGCTCGATCCCAGTCGCCGTGGGGGTACTTGCGATCGGGGGAATTGTGCTTGGCGGGATTCTTCTGCTGGGGGCCCGTCGAGCCGAACTACCCTGAGGGCGCCCGATCTGCACGACGTTGGCGGCACAGATCAGCAGGCGGGCTGAAACCGCCTCATCGTCGCTGTTCCCCGCCCCTTCGAGTTTGACCTCGTTATTTTTAGGTATACTCTGATGAAACGCAGGACTCGCCGCCCACGAGTCCGGCATCTCAGTGAGAAATAATCGCTCGTCGGCCCGGTATGCCCTGTTCCTCCCTGTCAGGGCGTGCCGGCCAGGCGAGCGTTGCTCGTGGCTTTAAGCTCGCGCTCATTCATGCCCGATCCCAGGCCTGCCCTGGCAGCCGCGACGCTCTCCCAGGCGGAGCGCAACACCGTGATTCGCTTTGTCGAGTCAATGAGCGAGGCGCCAGGGGACGACCTTCGCGCTCTGTGGCTTTATCGAGAAGCTTGCCGGCGAAGCGCCCGTCCGATCGCGAGCATCTGCGGTAACCGGGGCTCTGACGGGGAAGCCAGCGGGCGGGCGCCGCTGCACGGCGCGGATGGCGACCGCGTGCCGCCGAGCGCAAACGGCGGTCCGCCGGAGACCGGGACGGGGATCGGCCTCGATGCCGCGATGCGCTTCAAGCAAACTCCGCTGCGACTCCACCCCGGCGAGCAGCCGCCGCTTCTCGATCCTCTTCGACCCGACGGGCGTCGCGGTAGGAACCGACGTGGCGCTGGAGCCCGACTCGGGAATCACCGCGCGCTTTCGGGGCACCGGCCGCGTGCCGAAGCCGGGCAACCAGGGCTGGTCGCGCCTCGGCGGCCGGGTGCGCGCGCAGGCGAGTGCGGAGCCCGGATCCCGGCTCACCGTCACGGCCGAGGCGGCGAGTTACTCCGCCAAGCTCGAGGCGCTGATCGTTCGCCACCGGGCCAGCGGCTGGGTACGCGAGATCGCGCGCAAGGACTCGCGAATCGCGATCGATGCCGCCGACTTAGGCCACATGTGAGCGAGCCAATCAGCTTTGCTCCATAAACTTCCGGTTCGGACGAGAGCAGGGGGCTGGGCCCTTCAATGCGGGTGCTCGCTTCCCGGGGCCTGATCCGGTGTTAGGGTTGTCGCCACCTTGACCGCGGCCCGAGCACGACCGGGATGCGTCGAGACGAGCGGGCTGGCTCGAAGGATCGTCGGCGCTTGGTGGGTGCTGTTGGGTGTCACGGCGATCCTCGGATGGGCTTGTCTGGCTCCGGCGGGTGCGCTCGGTGCCGTTGGCGACCTGAGCTTCAACGGCTGCATCGGCGGGGACCTCGAATTGGGCTGCACCCAAACGACACCGAGCTACCTCCTCAACGGCGGAGACTCGGTTGCGATCAGCGCTGACGGCAGCAGCGTGTATGTCACCGCGAACACCGGCAGCGGAACCGGCTTGATCGATGGATTCTCACGAAACACCACGACGGGTGCGCTGACGCTTCAGGACTGCATTGGTGACGGCGCAGGCTCGCCATGTACGCCGACAACCCCTACCGATGCGCTTGGTGAGCCAGCGTCGGTAGCCGTGAGCGCCGACGGCGACAGCGTTTACGTCGCCTCGCCCTACGCGGGCGTGGTCGACGTGTTCTCGCGCAATACCTCAACCGGCGCCCTGACCTACCTCAGCTGCATTGGCGTTGAATCAGGCTGCACGACGACCAAACCGACCAATGCCCTCAGCGGCGCGGCGTCGGTAGCGGTTAGCGCCGACGGGAGCAGCGTCTACGTCGGCTCTTCGGAAGCGATCGACATATTCCAACGCAACACCTCAACCGGCGCGCTGACTTTTAGTGGCTGCATTGGCGAAGACACAGGCTGCACGACGACCACGCCGGCCAACGCCGTCCTCGGGGTACGGTCGGTGGCGATCAGCGCCGACGGCCGCAGCGTCTACGCCGCCAACTCCGCCTTCAATGCGGTCGATGTGTTCTCGCGCAACACTTCGACCGGTGCGCTGACCTTTGAGAACTGCATCGGCGAAGACGCTGGCTGTACTCCAACCAGTCCGGCGGGCGCTCTAAGCCGTGCCGAGTCTGTTGCGGTGAGCCCAGACGGCAGCAGCGTCTACGCAGCGACGATTGGCTTCCCGGGCCCGGGCGGGATCGCCGCATTCTCGCGCGACACCACGACAGGGGCGCTTACATACAAGGACTGCTTTGGCGTCGAAACGGGCTGCACGGCGACAACCCCGAGCAACGCTCTCGAACAGGCGTATTCAGTTGCAGTAAGCCCTGACGGGGCTAGCGTCTATGCCGCCTCGGAGGGCCCCAACGCCGTCGCGGTGTTCGCTCGCAATACTTCGACTGGAGCGCTTGGCTATGCGAGCTGCACAGGCAACGATCCGGGTTGCGGGACGACGAGCCCAACCGACGCCCTCAACGACGCAAACTCGGTGGTGGTTAGCTCCGACGGGAAAAGCGTCTACGTTGAGTCCGGCGCCGCCGTCAATGACTTTTCGCGCGTAGCTGGGTCGCCGGGCGCCATGTCGCCACCACCGCCGCCAGCACCGCCACTGCCGAGCCCCCAAACAACCGATGCGATGTACGACAACCAGCAGATCGCCCTGACGACGCCTTCGCCCCAAGCGTGCATTGCAGGAGCTGGGAAGCTCGCAGCTACGCTCGACTCGACGACGATCGGGGGGTCAAAAGCCTCGAAGCTCAGATTCTCAAGTGCAGCGTTCTACCTCGACAAGGGGATCGGGCAATTCCGTAAAAAGACGACGCGCACACGCACCGGACACAAGAAGACTGTGAAGGTCCTCACCTACAAGCCGAATGCCACTGCTGGGCACGTCCCGATTACGCTCGAACTTTCAACAGCTGGCTTGACGGTGGGAGCCCATAAGCTGACCGTCAAGATCTCCTACATGGAGATCAGGCGCAAGCACGGCCGCAGGACCACCGAGATGCTGACCAAGACACTGAGTGCGCCGTTCACAGTCTGTTAGTCGATCCGTTTAGCCATAGAACTCCGAATCGGACCTCCACTGGAGATCGCCTTTGTGCGGCCCTCTATGTCCCGTCGAAGCTGATCGGCGCACCGCTTCAGGACGTCGGCTAGCCGCGCAATCCACTGGTGCTGGGGATATTGGTTCTGGCAAGCCGCCCGCCAGCGCCGCAGAACGACGCAAGCACAGCTCGACCCTGACCGCGGATGCCAGCGCCGGCCCCGTGGGGCCGACTCTGCCAATTCCTGAACCCCGAGCGTCCTCAGTCATCGTGAAAGAGCGCGTGGTGATCGCGGCAGGTTGGCACCGTGAAGGTGGGATCCAGGTAGTAGTCGTTGGAGCGATCACGACCAGTCGGGTGATGGCGCCAGTTCGCGGGAGCACCGCAGAACATGCATTTGACGCTCATCCGAGTGCTTCCCGGTGGGCCTCGATCACTTCAACGCGCCAGCTACAGCGATCGCTTCAAGTCGGCCCGGATCAGACTCGACTCGCCGGCCCGGGACGGCGGCCCGTTGCCTCACTTAACGGGCTTGAGAGCGCGGACCGAGAGGACGCTGGCACCCTTCGCGCAGGCTTCGAAGGGAAGTGGGACAGGACGCGAGGCGCTCTGCCCGGGCGGGCTGACGCTCAGGCCGGCGGCCATCGTCGGCTGGCAGACCGTGGGCGTGATCGCCCCCGCATCGACGATCCGCAGCTGCGCGGTCGCGGAGCCGCCTTTCGACAGCTTGACGAGGCGGGGCATTTGTCCTGGTTCAGGCTTGGCCGGCTTGCCGATCCGCTGGCCGCTAAGGCTGATGGCGGTGACCGCGGGGAAGCCCGACAGCGTGCAGGCCCGCCCCGAGAGGTTGGTGAACTGGAGCTTGTAATAGATGCTGCCGGCGGCGCCGTTGCCGAGCCCGTCGGGAACCCAGATCACGAGCCCGGCGGCGGTGCAGGGCACGGCGGAGGCGGAGACCTTCGAGGGAACGCCCAGAGCGGCGGCCGGCGTTCCGGCCGAGAACGCGGCGACAGCGACAGCGGCGATGGCGGCTGCGAGCGTGGTCCTCATCAGGCTGCTCAGGCTACGGCCTGGGCCCGCCGCCCACAAGGGACAAGGTGGATCCTTGGGCTGCATGGGTCGATCCCAGCTGTGTGGGCTCCGGCGGAAGCAAACTTCTTGAGCTAAGAGATTCGGACAGCGAAAGTCAGAGGTCGCATAGCGGTGGCAGGCTGCTCCCATGAGCCGGGTGCGCTGCCACGGTCCCCTCGCGCACCCCGCACCTGCCGCACTTTGGGGCTCTCCCCATGCCCGCGCGATGGGTGAGCTGTTGGGGTTGGCTGGGCGCTGGTAGGCGGGGTCGCGCTCGGCGCATTCAGGCCGGAGGCCTGGTGGGGCAGGGGGCGGGTCTGAGGCGAAGGATGGGCATGACCTAATCGATCAGGCCGACCTGGCGCAGGATGGAGACCGAGTCCGAGTACACGTCCTTGCGTTTGATCAAGCCCCCTTCGAAGGGGATCGAGTCAATTCCGTCCCAGCTGACCGTTCTGCCCGTGGGTGGCACGACGAGGTCTCCACGCTGCATCGAGTTGGAGTGGGTGGCGGTTGCCGTCCACTCCTGGACAACCAGCCCCTCACGAACGTACAGCCGCCGTGTCGCAAACTTCATGTCAGGCCAGGTCTCGAAGATCTTCGCGATGTGATCCCGCACCGCCTTGCCACTAGCGGACTCTCCGGCGGTGTGATTGGCAAACGCCATGTCCGGAGCGTGCATCGCCATGATCGCGTCAAGATCCTGGGAGTTCCAGGCGTCGTTATAGCGGTCAATCGCCGCCGTGAGAGCCTCGATTCCATCGGGGTCGCCCACAGAACGACACTATCGCGTTTCATGTTGCCGTCGTGGACTGCTTTCCAATCCACCCCGGTGCACGCCGCCGGTTTGCGTGGTTACCCCCCGCCCGGCTCATGGGTTGGGTAGCGTGCGAGCTTGGCAAGCCGAGGCGGTGCTCGGCCAGGTCGGTCCGGAGACCTCGCGAAATTGCGGATAGCCTTATCGAGACGAGACTGCGACAGCGAATCGGAAGGAGCACGTGAACAGCTGGGACCTCAGAGCACTTCATCTCAAGCCTCGGCTACCAGAGATCCTCTCGTCAAGTGATGCCGCGCGGGCGGTAGTGCTTGACTTGGCAGACGGTGAGAGCCTCGGCGACCACGAGGTGCACGAGCGCGCCTGGCTACTGGTGCTCGACGGCGAGGTCGAGGTGACAACCGCCGCCGGGGGTAGCGTGACTGGCGGCGCAGGGCTCTTCGTTGAGTTTGCTCCCGCGGAGCGCCACGAAATTACCGCCGCGTCCAAGGTGCGCCTACTGCTGCTGTTGACTCCCTGGCCCGGCGACGGCCATCCCGGGGCCATGACTATCCGAGAGAAGCTCTATGCGCGCCGCCACGCCGCCAAGCGCACGGGGTAGGGATTCCACACTCCTCGCCTTCCCCGGCATGCCCCCACCGCTGGCGCAGGCCCCGCGCTTTCGACGGGTTAGCGCCCCCACACCCAAGCTCGGGTGGAGCTGGCGGGGATTGGCTGGGCGAGGTCCACTCGGACGGGTAGGGGGCCGGCCGTTTGAATCTGCAGCGGCCCCGTTAGGATCGAAAAACCCGACCAAAGGAGGAAAGCATCGATGGATACCTACGTGATCCTGCGGCGTGGCGGCTGGCGCTCGCCTGAGGACCTACAGGCCGCTGCCGAACGCTCGACCAAGGTTGGCGATGAGGAGATGTCGGACGACATCCGCTGGATCCGGAGTTACGTCTTGCAAGAGGACGGAGGCACCGTCGGGACGGTTTGCGTTTATCAGGCGAGCAGTCCTGAGGCGATTCGCGACCATGCCTCGCGAGCCGACCTCCCCGTTGACGAGATCATTCCGGTAGCCGACACGGTTATTGTCCGTCCCGACCCGGAGGTAACCCCCACCTAAGCGGCGAGAGCACACGCGTCGACGAATCCCCGATCTTCGCTCGGCCCAGCGACCCTCGATTTGGCAAGGCCCATGGGGGTTGGGTGGAACCCGCGGGGCTTGCCAGGGCGCTGGCTGCCTAGGCAGGCCCGCACTGAGCTCGGCCCGGGCAGCCCCGGAAGCTTGGCGAGCCCGAGGGCGGGGAGCGGGATCGCTGCTCAGGGCCGTGGCCCAGGATTGGCGAGGCAGGCCACGGCGGGGGTAGGGGATGACGGAACCCGGACAAAACGATTCCCGCTACTCCCTCATCCTGCGCGCACTCCTACGACACTGCGCCATAGATTGGTAACTAACGCTTCGAGTGGACCTCGCCGTAGTTCCGACTATTTGGCCAGCGCACTACAACTGACTCGGTGTGGGTGACCGGCGCCCCTGCCAGCGCCGATTGGAATGTAAAGGGTCCGCTCACCTTCAGCTTGTGAGCTGCCTTCAGGGCTTTCAGCCCTTTGGTACCAGCATGAGCCTCTATCTCGACCGTCCCCGCCGAGACTGTCTTCGAGCCGCTCGCGAATGGCGTTGTCAGATGGACGCATCGGCCCAGGTGCTTAACGATGCCCATCTTGCACCCGTTGATTGGCATCCTGGTCTCTTCAGCGGAGGACCTGGAGTCGAGAGACTGGCCCGTTGAATCGGCGGATGCCGCGGCGTCCGGCTTATTGAAGGACAGGCTCCAGCGCAACGTGCCAGGGTCGGCCAACTTGAGATAGAAGTTGAGATCGCCGGTCTTCGCATCGAGCACTGGCTTTTTGGCCATCGAAAAATTGCTGTTGGGAACCGGCACCGGCAGCACTTTGCTCGTCGCGCCCGCAGAGCCTCCTCTACTGGTGGTTGCGCAGCTGTTCCGTCCATACGGACCATATGGAGTGTAGGTCGTATCCTCGGCGCAGACTTCAATATTGGCGAGCGGAGCACCCCCGGGGGAGGCCGTCACAACTCCGCTGATTTGCCCGCCGGATGGGATTGCCGCGTTGATTTCCGAGGTCACGCTTCCAGCTATCACCGTTACGCTCTTATCGGTCTGGGGCACGTACCCATCATCGTAGGGATAGAAACCAACTTCATAGGTACCGCTTGATAAGCCTGAAATCGTGTATTCGCCGTCGCCGTTCGAGATCGAACAGCCAGACACATTGAAGGGAGGCGGTTCACCGATGCAGACGTCGATGTTCGCAAGCGGAGCTCCACCGGAGGCTGCGGTCACTTTCCCGGTTATCTGCCCGCCGTGCTGCATTTCGACATTGATGCCCGAGGTCGTGTTCGGCACAGTTACTTCCACTGGGTTGGCGGTGTAGGGCTCGGACTCGAAGTTGCCAACTCCATGATCAGCATGGAATTCGACGACATAGGAGCTCGCCCAAAGTGCCATGATGGTGTATTCACCGCGATTGTTTGTCGTCGCGCAGCGAGACTCCCCAACAGGTGCAAATGGTGGCGATAGTTCGACGCACGCTTCGATGTTCGCAAGCGCTGCTCCACCGGAGGCTGCGGTCACTTTCCCGGTTATCTGACCTCCGGGCTGAATTTCGACATTGATGCCCGAGGTAGGCGAGCCACCCGCGACGACCGACACCGCTTCGGCTTCGTGCGGCGAGGACTTGCCCTTGTAGTACTGAGGAAGGTAGTCGCCACCTTCGGCGTCGCGGAAGAATTCAATTGTATAGGAGCCACTCGGTAACGCTGAGATCGTGTATTCGCCGTTGGCGTTAGTTGTCCCGCACCATCCTTCCCCGCTCGTTGCACATGCTTTGATGTTCTCCACACCGGCCCCGCCGGCCTTCGTCACCCTCCCGTCGATCTGGCCGCCCGTGGGCAACGCGGCGTTGATTCCCGAAGTTGTGCTGCCCACGGTCACCGACACGCCACCATCGGACTGCCGGAGATAGTTGCGCCGTTCGTATGCGTCGAATTCCACCTTATATGAGCCATTCGGCAAGCCAGCGATCGTGTATTCGCCGCTGCCATTCGTGAACCCGCATCCGCCGGCGGTCGCATTGTCGGCGCAGACCGCCACGTTAGCGATGCCAGCTCCACCGGAAGCTTCGGTCACCCGGCCGGTTATCTCCCCGCCGGACTGCATTTCGAAGTTGATCCCCGATGGCGAGGGTCCCGCCGTCACTTCCACCGGGTCGGCGCTGTAGGTGGTGCCGTGCTCGTAGTTGAGGCCTTCAGGGACTTGCACATACACGTCATAGGAGCCACTCTGTAGGCCCTCGATCGTGTATTCGCCGCCATTGGTGGCCGTGACCTGGCAGGAGATAGAGGCCCCCCAGTCAGCGCTCTGCACCACGTAGGTGCTTGCGGTCTGGCCTGTTATTGGAATGCCATCGCGTAACCACGTGTAGGCGTAGCCGCTCGGGTTGTTTTCCCAGCGCCCCGGCGAACAGGAGAGCGTCTGTCCCTCCACCGGCATGCCGGTTAGCTTGGGCGCTTCGGTGTTCACCGGTATTGGCGCCGATTGCGTTTCTTTCATGGCCTGTGCAGGGGAGCTGAATAGGAGCAGTGAACCCATCACAGCGATGACCGAAACCACGCCGCGCGAGACCAGCTTTGATTCCTGAAGGATTCCAGATGATGTCGCGCCTCTCACGATTACCAAGTCCCGACAGATAGCTTAGCCGAATCTGCGACTAAGGCCGCAGCAGTTTGGGGAGTGTTGGGCCTCGCGACACAGATTAGTGACCTCTTGCAGTTTCGATTGCGCCCTCGACAGCGGCGACAATTTTCGGCCCCCGGCGCTTGAATCCCAGCTCGCGAACCGCCTCGTCACGCAACTTGAGGCTGGTCCCCACAAGGCCATCGGATTAGATCCAATGGATCGGTGCCGCCAAATAGCACACGAGCCGTTTGCCCAGCTAACATGTGCCCGATCAAATGTGCTCCGATCGAGATCGCAAGCGGCTTAGCCTGAACCGCTTGACCGCTGGAGTCGCGTCGGGTCCGAGAATGTCAAGGGCTCTCACCTTGAAGGTGTAGCGGCCGGGTCGCAGATGCTTGTAGCTCCTCTCGGGTGGGCAAGCGTAGAAATGCGTCTTTGGTTTCTTGTAGTGCTTCGGTGTCGGACTTATCAGCTCGCACTGAAATCCGGTGATCGCGCCGGGTGCCGCAAAGGAAAAGCTCGCGGAGTGTTTGCGGCGTTTAATTGTCTCCATGGTGATCGCGGTACCCTTCGGGGGGCCGAAGGTAGCCGTGACGCTCTGATCTTGGCTCATTGTGATTTGACATGGACCGGTACCTGTGCACGGCCCTGAGAACCCGGCAAAGCCAGTGCCCTGGGAGGGTTCGGCGCGGAGGTTCTCGATCTGGGCTTGGGGGAAGGTGGCCCCGCAGCTCGAGGGGCATAGGAGCCCTGGCGCTCCTCCAACTGTTCCTGCGCCGGCCCCTGCGAGCGAGATGGTCAGTTTCTGCTGAGGGCCGATCAGTGCGAACGCGTCGAAGCGATTAGCGGTGACATCGCTGGCACCAGATAGACCGCTGACCGAGACTGGCCGAGCGCTTGATTCGGTCGTACCGTCGCCGAGCTGGCCATATTCGTTTGCACCCCAAGCCATGACCGTGCCGTTGGAAAGAAGGACAGAGCTGTCTGAGCCGCCCGCGCTGATCGCCTGGGTTTTTGAGAGTCCGCTTACAGCTTCCGGAGATTCACTGCATTTACAGCCGTCCGCGGAAATTGTGCCGTTGCCTAGTTGGCCGTATTCGTTAGCCCCCCAGGCCATCAGAGTGCCGTTGGAGAGCAGGGCGAGGCTGTCCGATTCGTCTGAGGCGATCGCGGTCGCGCCAGAGATCCGGCCCACCGGGACCGCCGTATTGCTGGACATCGTCGTGCCGTCCCCGAGCTGGCCCTGGTTATTAGGACCCCAGGCCATCACGGTGCCGTTGGAGAGCAGCGCCAAGCCATCGCCCGAAACGCCCGCGGATATCGCCATCGCACTTGAGATCCCGGGCACGGGGGTGGGTCTGTCCACGCATTTACAGCCACTCTGGGTGCCAAGCATCCCTTCCTCATATCCCCAGGCCATCACCGTACCGTCGGAGAGCAGCGCCATCTTGCTAGATCCGTCTGAGGCGATCGCGATGACCCCTGAGAGGCCTGGGACAGGAACGGGGTCCCTGCTGCATGGAAGGTATTCGCAAGTTTCCGGTCCGCTGGTGCTTCCGTCGCCGAGCTGGCCGTAGTAGTTGTCTCCCCAAGTGAGCACGGTCTCGTTGGAGAGAAGCGCCAAGCTGGGTGCAATCGCGGCGACATGTGAGAGCCCGCCCACCGTCGCTGGTGTTGGGCCTTTACTGGTGCCGATTTCGGGGCCCTCGCCCGTGTAGCCCCAGGCCGTCACAGTGCCATTTGAAAGTAGCCCCAGGCTCCCGGAGATCTGGGTCAGGCCGGAGAGTCCCATCACCCCGACCGGGCGGTCGAAGCAGTTGCAGAAGGTCCCCGGAGGACTGCCATTGCCAAGCTCATAACTCCCGTCATCGCCCCACGCCTCGGCCCTTGCTCCCGGTGCTCCGGGAGCGAATTCTCCGGGTTCGGTGTAAGTCAGGGTGACCGAGGGAGCGCGATCTTCGGTATCTACACTGACGGATCTGTTGGTGACTTCGCCGTTGCGTGGCTGGCATGGATGACATCCAACCCCCGACGGGGGTAACGGCCTGGGTTCCGTCGAGCCGCCGCCCCCGCCGCCCCCAGCTCCCGATGACGCGCTTCCACCGCCACCGCCGCCCCCGCCGAATGCTCCGCCCCCTCCACCACCGCCACCGCTACAGCCGGTACCACCGCCCCCGGCTCCTCCTTCGGGGAGCGGATAGGTGTTCCCGTCGGGCTTGCCATTTTCACACCCTTCGATGGCTTGGCCACCGTTTTTTGGTGACCATGCGCCGCTTCCGGCGCCGCCGCCACAGCCAAGCTGGGAGGCACCACATTCTGAGCCGCCAGATGGAGCTCCAGAAAGGCCCACGTTGCCGCCTTCATTTCCGGGCAGTCCCCCCGCACCCCCACCTCCCCCGCCGCCTGCGGCCGCGATTACGGAATACTTTTCGAGACAGGAGGCGCACGCTTCCACCGCGATCCCTGAATCACCACCACCGCCCCCGCCACCGCCCCCGGACGCGCCGGCCCCGGCACCGCCGCCGTTGAACCCTCCAGCCCCTCCCGCGGGACCGGAGGCATTTTCCCCGTCGCCGCCAACTTCGATGTTGAGTATGGCGCCGGGGTAGACAAAGAGGTCAGCTGCAACGACAGCTCCATGTCCTCCAGCGCCTCCGGATAACGCCCCTACCGAACCGCCTGCTCCGCCACGCCCGCCAACTGCGACGACGTGGACGCTGGAGACTCCCGCGGGGACCGTGAAGGGATGATCGCCGGTGATGTTGAAGACAGCCGTTTTCGTAGGCCCTTGGGGCCTTGAATCCGCCTGAACCTCAGGAGATCCCAATCCGGATAGGGCGAGCAGCGCCCCGGCGAATATCGCCAAGCGCCGGAACGGAAAAGGCGTTGACCCCCTGCCTTCTGCTGTGCGCTGCATGTTGGTGGCGCTCATCGACCTGAGGGGAGGGTAGCCTTACGCCAGCTCTGGCGTCAGGCGTCTCTAAGTCCTCATCCTGTTAGGTCGCTGCCCCCTGCCAACGTTCTTGCCAATCTGACCTCAAAAGCGCCGCTCCCACGTCAGGGGCGCCGGATCAGCCGACCCCGTTGACCCGACGCCAGGAAAGCCGAGAAAGTGCCTCAGGGGCTCTGAGTTGTCCGCCAAAACTTTGCGATGGCCATCGTGTTCCCAACGATCAGACGCACTCGACCGACACCAGTTGAAGCTTTTCCGCCTCATTGACGGAGGGGATCCCAGTTGATGGCAAAGCGGTTCGAAGGCAAGAATGCAGCTGCTGCGGCAGCTGGTCCCGGCCAAGGAGAAGCGGTAGGGCCAATGCAGAAGGTCTCAGGCTGGCCTGGCTCTCCCCTCTCATCACTCCTTCTTGCACTTGCTGCTCTCCTCGCCCCGCTGCTGATACCGGGCAGCGCTGCTGGTGCGCGATCGCGGGAGCTGGCGCGATTGAAATTCGGGGAACCAGCGGAGGCGGTGTGATCCGCCCAACAGTACCTGGGATGGGTTCATGCTCCTGACACTCCCAAGGTCGGGTCCGGGCTGGAGGTCGAACGCCGCGCCTGCCGATAAGCAAATCGATGGCAAAAGAGCGGAACCTCAACCATTGAACGGCAGGCGCCAGTGCCTGGTTCTTGCACGTAGGAGGCGATCGATAGCCACACGAGTCCGCAGGCAGCGCCAGGCGGCGCGTCAGGTGGCGCGCCGAGGCGTGCAGCGGGGGCTAGCTCAACGCGAGGTGTGAGTGGCTGGCCCGTCGTTTCCGGACGGATGGACTCCGCGGAAGTAGCCGATGCGGAAGCGGTCGATCGTCGCTGGCCCGCGCAGCCCAGTCGGGCCGATGGCGCGGACGCGCAGCACGTGCCGCCGCCCAGACGCTACCCAGTAGCGAAGCGGCGAGTGACAGCGGCGGTAAGGACCGCGGTCGCGCTTGCATTCGAACCCCCTGACCTTGGTATGCGAGTAGAAACGAAAGCGGACGCGGAATCGACGCTGGCGGGTTTGGAGGGGGTAGGACTCTAAGAGGAGAGCGGTGCGGGGCCGAGTTTTGGGCGGCTCGGCAGGCGCTGAGAACGGTTCGGCGGAGGCGAAGATGCGACCGTCGGCGCCGACCAGGGCGCAGAGCGAGGTCGAGGCGCAAGAGGCCGCGAAGAGCGCGTTGTCCGGCGGTTCCCTAAGAGCCGGAACCAGGCTTTCGACCTGCCAGGCGCCGATCCCGCCGCTCGGATCGGTCGAGGTGAGGACGTCGCCGTTGTCATCGACCGCCACACAGCGACTCGCAGTAGGGCAAAAGACGCTGGTGATCCTCATCGAGGTGCCGGCGTTGGTCTCGCTCCAGCTGGCGGCGCCGCTGGGATCGGTCGAGGTGAGGACGTCACCGTTGGCATTGCCGGCGGCACAGAGCAGGGTCGATACGCAATCGACTCCCTGCAGGCCAGCGGGCCCGCTCGGAGACCCCGCTTCCTGCCAGGTCGAGGGGCCGCCGGTCGGGTTGGTCGAGACGAAGATCCGACCTTCCCCCACCTGCGTATCACTCGCGCCTACCTTCCCGATTGCGACGCAGAGCGAAGGGGTGCCACAGGAGACGCCGCGCAGTTCAGGCGAGCCGGCGAGTTGACTCATCTGCCAGCTGCCCGAGATCGGGTCGGTCGAGGTGAACACCTTGCCGCCCTTGCCGCCGACAGCCGCGCAGAAGGACGCCGTGGGGCAGGAAACGTCGGAGATGCCGCGGCCTTCCTTGATCACCGTTGGCGACCACGCCGTGGCAGCGCCCGTCGGTTCGGTCGATACGTAGATGAAGCCTTTGTTGCTGACCGCGACGCAAAGCTTCTTTGAGGCACAGGAGATCGCGGACAGATTGAATCTTTCGGCCACACCGCTCGGCGGCGGCGGCGTGACGACGTGCCATTCGGCGAGGCCGCCGGTCGGCGCCTGCGAGAAGGCCAGCGGGTCGGCGGCACCAGTGGAAGTGTCGATGCCGGCACTGCCGACGGCGACGCAGAGGGATTCGCTCGGGCAGGAAACCCCGGACATTGGTGGCCCCGATTCCTTTTCAACTTCATACGGCGTCATCGGCGGCAGCTGTCGCAGCGTCCACTTAGCGCCCGCCGCCGAGCTGGCGGGCGCGGCGAGGGTCGCGAGGAGGGGGAGGGTGCAGCAGAAACCAAACCGCATCCAGCTTGTGGGGAGAATCTCATCCATTCGCGCTGATAGAGACATGAACCGTCTGGATAATGAACACCCTGGAAGTGAGGTCGATGCGTCGCGCCCCACTTCCAGCGGTCTCTGCTGAGGCGATCGCCGGGCGCCAGTACTGGCAGAACTTCGCCCACGTCCCGATCCGCTTTGACTCTCGCTGGCGCCGCGAGGTTCCAGAGCAATGGCACCGCGCCGGACTGCGAACATCACCGGTCGAACCCAAACGACCGAGGAAAGCCGGGACCCCCGCGCACGCGGTCCTTAATTTATCTGTACGCAATCGCTCAGACTGAGGCGACGATCGCCGCTCAGCGGATGGGCTTTGACCCGACGCTCGGCTTGATGCACACCGACAAGCGCTACCGGCCATCGCTCGCCTCAGACCTGATGGAGCCGGTGCGACCGGTCGCGGATCGGATCGTCTTCGAGTTGCTTAGAGACCGCGAGTTCAGCCGGGGCGAGGTTGTCGAGACTCGCCAGGGCGTCTGCAGGCTGGGGGCCGGACTGGCGCGGGAGCTGGGGCAGCACTCGGGAGCCTTGCGGGAGGCGGTCGGGCCGCATGCGGAGCGGCTTGCTCGGGAGCTGCTGAAGGCGCCGGATCATCCGACGCCGTTGACCAGGAGAAGGCACCGAGCGAGGATCTGACCGCTGATCAAGAGTCGACCCTGAATCTTCACCGCCCACGGTTCGGATCTATGGTGTCGAGTAAGGCGCTGCACTCCTCGACCCGCCGAGCTTGTGAACAGTGCAGTGTTCTCTATCCGTGTGGAACCAGCAATGGTCGGTGACCCATTCGGTCGTATACATGGCGTCCCATGACGTTTCGCTCCCGCCCAGCAGACTAATCATCACGGAACCCCTGTAGAGCTTAGCGCGAAAGTACCAAAAGGCAACGCAGTGCCGCTTTATCGAGTCGACCGGGCGGCAGGAAATATCGTATCCGAAGCGGCGCTTAAAGGGCTCACCCAAGGCTTCGAGAAGCGCCTGGCGCGTGTCTATTTCTGCCATCGGATTATCCAGCGCCGGGACCGAAGGTGCCCTTCGCGGTCGCGCTGACTGTGTCGGATCTAGGGCAGCGATCCATCTATCTACCCATGGAGAGATTAGATCGGCACGGGTGTAAATACTCGGAAGCTTGGTCGTGCAACGTTCGAAGCCGCTATTTGTGATGCCGATCTCGAGCAAGCCGGATCCGCCTGGCCCTGCTGCTAGGAGCGGGCCGCCACTGTCGCCGTTACACGTTCCAGATGCAAATGTGGGCGGATCCAGCGTGCATATCTGGCCCATGACATAGATATATATTTCCCCGTCGCACTTCCTGCCCTGCACAATTGTTTTTGCCCACATCAGTTGCGGACCTGGTTTCTGGCCATATTCGGTCTCACCCCACCCCGCGATCAAGGCATGTGTTCCGACACGCAATCGCTTGGCGTTCGCGGAACTTGCAAGGGCAATCAGCGGTGCAGTCGTCGGAGTTGAGAGCTCGAGTAGCGCGGCATCGCCCCAACCAGCGAATGCACCGGTTAGCGTGAAGTGGGGGTAGACAAGCACCCGCGAGACCCTCGTCAACTGTCGTTCGGGAGCGAGGAGGGTCACAGCGCCAGTGATCACGCGGTAACCCGTGGCTTCTCTTGTGACGCCGGTTGCCAGATCCACGGCGCAGTGCCCAGCGGTGAGGATCAGGTTGGGGGCGACAACCGTTCCGCTGCAAGAGCCGACTTCTTGATCTCTGACGTCGATCAAAAAGGCCATCCAGGGGAAGGTGCCGGGTGCCGCGGCCTCGCCACCGATAATCGAGGCCCTGGCGGTGGGGGAGGGCCGCGGCCCACCTGCGTTCCCGGTTGACGCGGACAAAGCCAGCAGGCCCAGGGCGATTAGTACAGCGAACAAGAGTCGCTTCGAAGCTCGGTTATGCCGGGACGTCTCGGTGATCATGGTTTCAGTGGATCGGCCTGGAGGGTGCATTTCGGATGGAGAGACGATATGGCCTTCAAACAGTCGGAATATGGTCGAAGCTTGGTCTCCCGGCTAGGCATCCCTGGAACGGCTACCTGAGGAGACGGTGGCCAGGACCACAGCCGGCGACGTTATCGAGACTCGCCAGGGTGTTTGCAGGCTGGGGACCGGACTGGCGCGGGAGTTGGGGCAGCACTCAAGGGTCCGCGCGATACGGTCGGCCCCTATGCGGAGCGCTTGGCTCGGGAGCTGCTGAAGGCGCCGATCATCCGACGCCCTTGACGCGGAGTAAGCGAAGGGGCAGCGCTGGTGCGACGGAATCCAATCCCTTCGAAGATCGCAAGGCCGCATCCCGAATTTGACCATTCTTGGAGTTCTGGCCTCACTGCGGGGTACCGGAGATCGAGTTTTCACGTCTCAGCAAGATGACGCTGCTCACCAGAACAAAGACTAGGAGGAGCAAGTTTCTCCTATGTCAAGGGTTCATCGCAATTTGGGGTGCCGGTTGGCCTCTATGCGGTTGAACGGAGTTCAGGGATCTCTCCCCCTCAGAATCAACCAAGAGCTTCCAGATCCGCCGCGCGAGGTGACGTTTCAGACAGCGAAGCGCTTCCCTCCTGGACTTCCCCTCGGCCTGCTTGCGCTCGAGGAACTGACGCGCCGGCGGGTAACAGCGACCCTGGCTCACGGCGATGCAGTGAAGAGCGCGGTTGAGCTGGCGGTTACCGCCGCGATCGAGGCGGTAACGGATCCGCTTGCCCGATGAGGCAGGGATCGGCGCCACCCCGGCCAGTCGGGCGAACTTTGCGTCAGTGCCCAGGCGCTTGACCCCGGCGGTCTCGGCGACGATCTTGGCCGCGCTCAGGGCTCCGCAGCCCTCCAGCGTTAGCAGCCCGGGCGCGTAATCGCTCAGCAGCCCGCTGAGCTGGCGCTGGAGCTCGTTGATCCTGCGGGTGCGTCGCCGAATCTCGCCCACCAGCTCGCGGGCGATCTGCACCCGGGTGCTCTGCTCAGCACGGGCGAGCTTGCGGGCGAGGCGGTCATGCCAGAGGTCTCGGTCCAGGGCGCCAGCCGGAATCTCCAGCTCGGGCCAGAGGTCGTGCAGGTGCCAGCGCAGGCGCTGCTGGTCCTCCGTGCGGGCTCTAACGAGGTCGTCGCGGTGGTCGAGCAGCAGTTTGATCCGCAGCGCCTCTGCATCAAGATGGGCAGCGGGTAGGGCTTCAGGGCCCTCCTGCAGCGCTGCCCGGGCGATCGCCCTTGCGTCGATCGGATCGGACTTGCCGCGAGTCCGCTCGCCCTTGCGGGTGGCGCCCATCAGCTTCGGCGGGACACGCACCACCCGCTCGCCAGAGGAGACCAGGAAGCGCTCGAAGCCACCGGAGACCTGGCGACAGTCCTCGAGCGCCCAGATCCGCTCCTCATTGATCGAGCGTCCCCAGACGAGCAGCTCTCGAAAGCCCGGCTCTCGCGCGGGCGCGGTCAACTCACCTGCGAGTTGTCCGTTGCCAGCGAAGACCGCGGCGACGGTGTGGGTGCGCTTATGGGTATCCGCTCCGATCACGATCATGTTGTCGTCCCTTCGATTGTCGTTGTCACTCGGGCGGACCTCCGGCTGACGTTTCTTGCTGGGGGCGAATGCCACGCTCCTATCAGGTCAAGCCGGTGATCCTCGGACGGCGGCGGGCGACGAAACACCCGTAGGTCAAACCAATCGACAAAGACCGACTGAGTCAGCCCGTCGCCGATCCGAGAACCAACCGCACTAGTCGGACGTCACCGTCCAGACCGCAAGACCCTGACAGCAACAAGACCGATCGCAAGGACGCCGAGCTGCTGGCTCGGCTCTTGCTCGCCGGGCAGCTGAAGCCGGTAACAGTCCCGCCGCAGTGGCTGGAAGCGATCCGCCACCTGGCGCGCACCCGCGAGCAGGTGCGCCGGGCTGCTGCATCGGCCCGGGCCTTGCGGCCGACACCGGGTTGAGAGATGTTCTTCGTCTTCACTCTCCTTTCGCATGGCGCCTCGTGGCGCACGTAGATCTCGACCTGGTTCAGCCACGAGGCGTGCGTGGGAGTGAACTGGAAGCGCCAGCGCGGGTGCTCTTGGAGCCATTCCTGCACCTCTTCGGTGCGACGGGTCGAGAGGTTGTCTGAGACGGCGACGATCTGCTGGCCCTCCACGACGGGGATCTCTTGGTCGCACCGGTTCAGGAAGCGGATCAGGTCGTGGCGGTTGCGGGTCTTTGAGGGCATCCCGAGCACGTCGCCTTCTTTGACTTTCAGACAGGCGAACAGGCACTGGGTGCCGCTGCGGACATATTCGTGCTCGCGCCTGGGTGGCTTGCCCGGTGCGGCGGGGGTGTCGGGCTTGGTCGGCGCCTTGGCCTGGATGCCCGTCTTCTCGTCGATCGAGACGACCAGGACGTTCTCCGGCGGGTCGACGTACAGGCCGCAGACCTCTTTCAGGCGCTGCTCGAACTCGGGTCTGTGAAGTCGCTCATCACCCAGTAGTCGGTCAGGTGCGGCTTGACGTCGGCGCGGGCGAGGATCGTGTGGGCATGCGAGGAGGACATCCCGACCTCTGCCGCGAGCTCGTCATAGCTCCAGCGCTCGCGGCGCTGACCCGCCGGCGTGTCCGGCGGGCGCGTGCACGCCTTGGCGATCAGCCGCGCGCTACCTCACAGGAGTAGAGTGAGCGGTTTGCCGGGCCGCGGCAGATCAAGCAGCCCCGCGATCCCCTCGCGCTCATAGCGCGAGCGCCACTTCTGCGCGGTGACCGTCGCGCACCCCACCATCCGGCCGATCACCGCGGCCGAGTGACCCTCGGCGGCATAGAGCACGATCTGGGCGCGCTCGACCATCCGCACCTGCTCGCTCTCCGAGCGCACGATCCGCTCGAGCTCGGCCCGCTCCTCCTGCTGGAACCTCGATGCACTTCGCTGGCGCAGCCATACCGAACCTCCATCATCGCTGGACAGGACCAGCGACGGGTTCGGCGAACAATCAAAGAGCCCTGCAACAATAAGCGAATTAAGCGAGAGTTACCACTAGATTGGTCAGGCACGGCATTACCCACCTATTACTGGAATGCAGCTGTGAGCTTCGCGCCCTCGCCCTCCCGAGCGCGAGAATGTAGATAGCGAGCCGTCGTCTGTAGGTCGGCGTGACCCATCAGTCTTTGGACAGTAATCGGGTCAAACACCCTCACAGCCATCGATCCAAATGAATGGCGCAGGTCGTGAAAGGTTCGAACGTGGACGCCGGCTGCTTCTTGAGCTTTGACGAAGCGCTTTCGGACATTGGCGCGATCTAATGGAGCGCCCGCCGCAGTGCAGAAGACGTGATCCTCACGGCTGGTGAAGTTCTCTCGCTCCCTGATGCGCTCGAAGGCTGCCTTCGCCGGATCGCTGAGTGCAACAACGCGGACTTGCCGGCTCTTGGTCGTCGTCTCGACCCCGGCGCTCATTGCCCTGGAGACGTTGACCTGATCGGTTTCGACATATTTCCAACGAAGCGCTGCCAGCTCAGCCTGACGCAGACCCGGTCGCAAACGCGACGACGTAGAGGTCGGCATCCTGATCGTTGGCCCTCCCCCACTCCGCCTCCGTTGCGTCTGACAGCGTCCCTCGCGACTTGCTCCGATGGAGCCCAGCACGAGCCGCCACCGCGATCTTCTCAATCTCAGCCGGCTCGAAAACATCCAGCTGCTTGGCGCCGGCTTCCGGCGCTTGCTGGTCGCCGCGACCGGGTTTGCTTTCAACCCAAAGGTGTCCGGGCGCATTGCGTAGTTGAAAATCGAGTGCAAAGTCTGGCGGTGACGATTCGTGTTCCTCGCCGAGAGCCCTTGACGGTCAAGCATGGCGAGAAATATCTGAATGTCGGGTGAGGAGATGTCGGCGAGCTTGCGGCCGCTGAAAGTCCGCATGATCCGGCCGCCTTTCTGTTTTGGTGAGCTCGGCTTTGCCAAGATGATTCTGGCCTCTTTTAGAGTGTTCGGCTTAGCCCGCTTCTCGTGCTGAAGGTGATCGAGCCATGCGGCTGCAGCAGCGTCGAAGCTGGCGGCGGGGTCCCGAGGCCTACCGCCCAGCTCAACCTCGTGCTCCTCGATCAGCTTGGCGAGCTTGACCTGGGCGCGACCGGCGTCAAGGTAGCCAGGGCGGATGCGACCGGCGCGTGGGATCCATTCCCCAGCGGAGTTCTTTTCCAACCACGCCCTCCCGAGCCGTCGCTTGACCTGGGTCCGCTGGCTACTCCGCCACTTGCCCTCGAAGTAGACGGAGTCGCCACCCGCGACAACCACTAAAGAACCGGTCCGCATATCGTCTGGGAGCGGCAGCATCGAAAGACCGTAGCAGGCGGATTGGCCACTGAGTACCAATCGAGTACCAACTGAAATCCGCCACGCCTGACTTAGAACGCCGCTCTACAAAGCCGTTTTGTGCCTAGCTCACCAAAAATAGCCCCTCACATCA